>JAKBWA010000017.1 GCA_021841025.1 Bacillota bacterium
GGATAAAGAGCTAAACAAAAAGGATCTTCAACCGCCCGCGGCACTGGGAGTGAAGATCCGGGTTATAAAAATGCTGTTTATCGCGGTGTCGCTATAATATTATGCTTCTTTAGCAATTCTAAAGCCGTTGGGCGGTCAATGACGCCGACATGAACGACTTGATTGTTAATAATCGTGCTTGGAACACTGCGGATGTATAATTTTACCGCGAGTTCGCGTCCTTCTAACGTACCCACGTCGATTTCCTTCACGGCAAATCCGTATTCCTGCCCTAATTGCTTCCATTGGCGAATGGTAGCAGGACACGTCTGGCACCATGGGGACGTTGCGACAATTACTTCACCCATATTGACCACCTCTTAACTGCACCGCATGCACTGGATTTTATCACGAACAATCTTTTCTCGATAGAGCTCAAGGGCTCGCTCTCCGGTAACCAAATGGCCCAAATCTTCTGGCTCATCCATTTGCAACTTAGCAATCCAGGCTTCTCCGTAGGGATCAATATTTAATAGGGCTGGTTCATCCTTGAGACGGTCATTCGTTGCGATAATTGTACCGGACACAGGGCACACTAAAGGCCCTGCCCATTTTCCACTTTCCAAGGAAGCCAGAGACTTGCCGCGCAATACGTGCATACCCACCTTTTTAGGACGAACGAACAAGATGCGGCCGGAGAGCGTTTGCGCAGGATCGGTCATTCCTGCAAAGATTACCTCTCCTTCACGTCTCACCCACACATTATTCTCGATATCGTAGTAAAGATTTTCGGGTAAATCACACCCCTGAATTTCAGCCATCTTGCACCTCCTATCTGGCCGCCTTTTAGGTGCGTCACAAGATTAACGGGGTGGTAATGAGTATTCCAACTGCGACAGAAATTGTTGAATCGTACCTAATGCATTGGATTCCATGTCACCCACGTAGAGTTCTTCGGGTCGGTGACCGAAAGCAATACCGATTAACTGGGTGTAGTACATAACCGGCAATTCAGCGCTGTTGCCTACTGCATTGATAGCGCGTAACTGCAGTGCATCCAATCCTCCTGCACACTTTGGGCACATTAAGGAGAGTACGTCGGCGCCGCTCGATTTGGCTTGCGAGAGAATGCGGCCTGTCAGACGACCCGAGGTGCGATCATCGGACAAGAGATTTTTGCCGCCACAACACGTGGTTTCTGCGGGATGGGAGACAACCGTTGCCCCTAAAGTTTTGAGAAGGTCATGCATGAAATGGGGATGTTCAGTGTCTTCGCCGGCAATCTGAATGGAACTGAGCATTTTTCCCGGCCGGTGATAGAGGCAACCATAATAAGGGGCGACGCGTAAACCGCTCAAGGGCACTTTGACATGTTTCGCAATGGTATCGAGTCCAACGACATTCACCAGATATTCTAGGGTGTTTCTTACTGATGGTTTTTCTGTCAAGGAGGGCTCATCGGCTTCCTGGAGCATGTTGGCAATATCGTCGCGAACTTTCCCGCCTACGTCAAAGGTGTAGGCCGTGCGTGACAATTCATGATAGCAAACATTACATGAGACCATGACTTCGTTTTCGCCTTGGGCCAGCAAATGAGCCAGGTTTCTGGCGGGAAGAAAGTGACTCTTGAGACCTTCACCTTTCAACTCTCCGGCCCCGCAGCATGAATAGTCTTCGACATCGACCAATGTCATGCCCAGATCCTTTGCAATAACGCGTGTGCTCACATCATAGGCCCGGTCAATGGTTTTCAGTGAACAACCGGGAAAATAGGCTGTTTTCATCATCTGTGCCTCCTCATCGAAATGACCTTACGCTTCTTGATGGCTAAGAACCATGGCGCTGCGGGACCAGTGCCTGGGTTTCCCGATAAACAAAGTCCGCATGACGCGTCCGTCTTTCAGCATTTTCACCGCGGTCTTTCTCATTTCGGCCGTAAACAATTCTTGTCGGCGTCCCGTGCGATTCAAGAATTCTGCTTGTAGGCGCGGCAAACTTAGCCGCCCGTAGGTGAAAAGCTGATGACGATAAGTTTCGTGATTGGCCTTAAACGCGTCATCCATCTTTTCAGGAACGGCACGGTGCAGCCATTGTCCGATTGATTCAATGACTTCGGCCGTGTTGACCTCTTTGGGGCAATGGTTAGTGCAGATGTAACACCCGACGCAGCGCCAGATAACGTCTGCATTTTTGATCAGTTCATCTTGACGGCCGGTCCGCACCCAGTAAATGAACTGGCGTGGATTGAATTCGGGGATTTCATGGGCAACCGTGCATCCAGCTGTGCACATGCCGCACTGAATGCAGTTATCTATGCTAGCTCCGATGAAACTCTCGCGAATTTCATCCCAGGAATCAAGTTCAGGGCGACTGTGCACACGCGATTTCAACATAGTATTCCAGCGCCCGGAGATATCGATTCCATCCATGACCAGATTGTCAAATTCCATGATTTGATCATCTGTCAGCAATGATCGTTCAATAATACCGGATCCTTTTGCCATACGCTCACCTCCAATAAAGTCTCAATTACCGACCTAGAAATCCAGTCAGTTGTCCTGTTCAATGGGAATGCCAGTGGGCACGGCATCCTTGGGAATCGACAATCCTAACAGGTAGCTCATAACACCAAGAACCGTAGGAATGGTCGAAAAGATCGATTTCGAGGTAGTAAAGTACATTTTGTACAGATAATCGGCATAAATATAGGCCAACACCACATCGTTGGAATAAATTCCCCAGCGGTGCAGCTTCATTTGCTGAAGCGCCGAGTCTAGTTGCCCGAGACGGGCAAAGAGTTCCTGGTAGCCCGCCCCGAAAGAGTGAAACCGATCTTTGCCGTTTTGACCCAGCTCATTAGTAAATTCAAGAAGATAAGGCAAGGCACCGGTTCCTGTTTTCCAGGAATAGATCCACGTTGTTGCCAGTGGATAGCGCTTGGGTGAATAGAAGTGAAGAAACTCGATGGCGATGTCGTGGGCAGCTTCTTTTGGCAACATGGGTAGCGTCATACCCAGAGCTTGAACCTGATCGTCAATGTCGTCATCCATTTCCATCAACGCACTCATGTACACGACTAGTTGTTGTAATGACAGATGCTCTTCAATTCGTGGTATCCAACGCCTAGCCGATCGCAGCCGGGTGAGGGTGCTGCGCCACTCGGTATAATACGACGCAGACATCATGGCGCTGTTTTGCGTGAGATGTTGAATTTGGCGACTTGTTAGTGTCAATCCCTGGATTAGATTATCTAGCGGTATGGCCTCCAGGTTGGATCGAATGGAGGCCCACACCTCGTTCATGGACGCACTTAACAGTCGCTCCCGAAAGTCTTCGTTTTCAGCACTGTCTGCCGCATTCATAATGTCACCTTCGCTTTTAAGTAGTCAAACACGGCTAAGCTGGCAACGTCTCCTTCGGCAATACTGTCTTCAATGGCTTTGGGCCCACTGGCGGCGCCCGCTACAAACACTCCGGGATGATCCGTTAAGCTGGCATTGTGAATGGTGTGTGCCTGTTTGATAAAACCGTGGGATTCCAGTGAAACCTGAAACTTCTTGGCCATATCATGGGTACCACGGCTTGGCTCCATCCCGGCTGCCAGCACGATCAAGTCAAAAGGCCATTCGAATGGTCCTCGCACCAAGGTATCTTCTCCTTTAAGCACGGGACGTCCATGTTGTTCCGTTACCTCGGCAATACGGCCTTTAACATACACGACGCCAGCTTCTTCCTGCGATCGCCAGTATAAGCTGTCTTCCCATAATCCGTAGGTCCGCACATCCATGTAAAACATGCTGATTCGGGCTTTGGGCAACTGCTCTCGCAACTCAATGGATTGTTTGGCAGAGACTGCGCAACAAACGCGGGAACAATACGTGTTGCCCACTTGTCTGTCGCGTGAACCTACACAGTAAATAAATGCTACCGATTGCGGGACTTCTCCGTTCGAAGGCCGACGGATGGGGCCTTTGGCGAACATTTCTTCGAGTTCCGCTCCCGTAATGACGTCAGGAAAGATCCCATAGCCGTATTTTCCGTCTCGGGCCGGATTGAAATGATCAAATCCTGTAGCCAGCACAACCGCATGAGACTGGATTGTCTCAGCATGCGCCCCAGACAAGGTGATGGAAAAAATGTCCCGTGACTCGCTGACGTCTTCGACGGATGTACCCGTGTAAATCTTAATGTGCGGATCTTCGTTGACGCGCTCAATTAAGTGTCTCAGAAGTTCTGGACCGCTGCTGAAATCCGGCATGAGTACTTGGTACTGGTGCCTAGCGACGGCTCCACCCAGATACTGTTGCTGTTCCACCACAGTCACGTCAAATCCGAGATGACTTAAGGTGGATGCGGCTTGCAGGCCCGCCGGGCCTGCCCCGATAACCATAACAGACGTAGACATATTAGCCCTCCTCATTAATGGAGATTGAGATTCTCAACCGGCGGAACATATAATTGCTCGGGTTCGCGTCCCGCCTTGAGCTCTTCCAGATAGGCCTCATATTCGGCCTTGGACGTTCTCCAGTCGACTCCCATCTTGTCCAGCAATTTTTCCCATCCGGAAGTATGCCACTGTATCTGAACCACTTTGTACGGATCAGCGCCAGCAGCCAATGCGGCAAATTGCACATCAGCCATGACTGGCAGTTCATAGTTATATCCATGGGCTTTCCCAATCCATTGATTTTTGTCGAGCGTTGTGGTGCAGCCGGTGTCTTGAGTAATGGCCACATCGGAATTGGCTTCTTCCACCATGACTTTGATCTTGCGTTCGAGAGAAAAGGATCGTGAAAATTCGCGTTCAGTTAAGATGTGGCGGAATCCGAACCCACAGCAGTCATACCATGTCGAGTAATCGGCCACTTGAGCTCCGAGAGCCAAAAGTATTGCAGTGGTCGGAGCAGGACGCTGACCCCCATAAATATTCGGATCGTAAATTACGTCCTCCGGGACCAATTTCCAAACATGACAAGCTGGATGCACGGTCGTAATGATGGAAGAAAGATCGTGAATTTTCAGAGCGGCGATTTGGTGTCGCAAGACATGCAACCATTCGCTGTAATGGACAATTTCTTCAGGAATGACGAGCTCGCGGCCGACTTTAGCCATAATCCGCCGTACTTCATCCCGTAAGTCTTTGTGTTCAATTAACAAATTGCGCATTTCTTTGTAATTTCCAAACGAGGTACCGCAATGAATCAAGGGGAAATAACCGGTTTCATAAGCTCGGTGCCAGTTCCTCACCGCAACGCTGGCCAAAGCCACTAAATTCGAGGTGCCCGAACCATGGTAATTCCATGCCGTGCAACTCGTTTGGTGGGTTTCATCCAAAAATTCCAATCCCAGTTTGTTCATGAACCACATAATACTGGTCGGATAGCCGGGAATGTTACCGCATTGCCCGCAGGACTTGTGATGCCACAACTTATTAGTGGGAATGCGTTTGGTGCGCCCGAGCAAAGTTTCGACCTCAATGGGACGATTTTCTTCGGTAATATGAATTACCTTGACTTCACCTTTAGCTTCGAGCTCTGCGAGTTCCTCTCTGGGATCTTTTGGAGCCGCCTTCATGATGGCGCGTTTATCCACCGTTTTCGTGATGAATTCCCATCCCGACGTACGCACCTTATCACTAATAGGACTCGTTGCCATGAATTTCCCTCCTTATCTTGCTTGTCTCCTGCCTAACCTCTGTGGCTTTGTTGGCATGAACTGTGCTGAACCCAAAAAATTTTAACGTGCAATACCCGACTTGCATCGTTCTCAGCCGCAGGGCACCACCTCGGCAGGTCTTCGATTAGCGTGAAGACTCGATCGTATCCCGAAGGTCTTCGACCATGTCCGATACCACTTCATAGAGATTGGGATCAATTTGTTCAATGAGACGGAAAACCCCGGTTTCTTCGTATATGGTGTAGAGTTCATACGACGTTTGGGGCGACACACGCCACGCTGACGTCGTGACTTGCAACGTATACACAGGTATGGCCTTGCGCTTTATTGCTAAATCAGTAGAACTCCAAGGAATTTTTGGACCCCAATCGGGGAAGAAATCCGGCTGAATCATATCGGGTGTGAGCTGATTGCCAATCGACAACACTTTTAAGAGAACACGTCCGTAGGGTTTGAGCAGCCGGTGAACAGCTTCCATCCCCCGCCAAACGGCCACTTCTCGCATAATCATAACCAGTCCGCCTGGAGAATTGTGAAAAGGACAACGCATCGCGCACGTGTAACACTGTGCGCAGGCCCAGATGTATTCATCCATCATGTCTTTGACGGCTTGGGCGTCACCCGACAACACCGTCTGCACAACGATTCGGGGTGAATAATCAAAGAACCGGTGTGATGGACAAGAACCACTGCAGACACCGCAGTTCAGACATCCGTGTATGACTTCTTCGTAGCGCACATCGCCTTTTATGGCTTCCAGTAAACTCTCGGCGTCTTGCTCTCCGACGTTATCAGGATCCAGTCGTAGATGGGTCATAACGGCCTCTTCGCTCATATTGGTGTCACCTCCTCATTATCATGCGGCTTCAGCGACATTTCGCTAACCGCTGTTCATCGTTAAGACAAATAAACGGCGCGATCGGCTTCCAGGAGGAGCTGGTGGAAATCAGCTGCGCCAATCCAGGTGATTGGCCACGCAACAGCAGACGGCTCTAGGTTTACCAACGGTAAACTGAGTCGGCAACCGTAAAATGTTACACCCTGGTCGTAGGCGTTGCGCATGAAATCTGTCAACGTCTTGCCGCTTCCGTCCAGTGCCAGAACATTGTCAGCAAAATCCCGGGCAAAAATGGAAAGCCCCGTTTGAGTGAATATGATGTCAGCATCGTCATCCATCGCTTTGGCGACACTAGCCATGAAAAACACGGTGAAACACCGTTCGGGAGCCTCATTTCCTCGGGTTTGAACATAGACAAATCGTGCCATGGTAAGCCTCTTTTCTGTTAGGTTCCATCTGCTCCAGTTGAGTGGTTCTTTCGAACCAAAATCCGATCGTCGTCATCGTATCACGCGATTGAACCCGGTTAAATCATCATTGAGTACGAATTAAATTTGAATTAACAATGTTTAGACAAAAGGCAAAAGGACAAAGCGTCACATCGATATGACACCGAAGCAGGGAAAGCGTCACGCGAAGGCGTTTTTATCTGGTGAGAGAGTTCACAAAGCGTCCTAGGCAGGGCCATATGGTCCAGTCTCGGGGGTACCTTCGGACCTGTTTAAACGGATCCGCTTGCCGAAGAATGACGGTAACGCACTACAATGGAGATGGGGAGACCCACTAGAACCAGTGCGCGGGAGGGGTAACAATGGCTATTGTATCTGGCTGCAATATTCCGGAAGACCGTTACTATTGGATTGACAAGCACGTTTGGGCTAAGCAGACAGCGAGTGGCGAAGTAGAAGTGGGGATTACCGATCCCGCTCAAGCGTTGGCCGGGAAGCTGTTGGTATGTCGCATTAAAAAAATGGGGCGGGAATTGAAAAGAGGCGCCAGCGGGGCAAGTCTGGAGAGCGGAAAATGGGTTGGAGGCGTTCCTACGCCCGTCGCGGGAACGATAACCGCTGTGAACGAAGACGCAGAAAAAGATCCCGAAATGCTTAACCGAGATCCCTACACCGCGTGGCTTTTTCGCTTGCAATCCGCAAGCTTTGAAGAAGATGTGGCGCTTTTGGTCACCGGGGAAGAAGCGGTATCTTCCTACCATGAAAAGATCCAGCATGACGGGATCGAATGTCATCGCAGCTGAGTTCGAATTGCTCAGTTCTGATCGAGGAGATAGAAGAAAGGAGAACGACAGATGGCAGAAAACGAACAAATTTTAGACTTGCGCGGGTTGTCATGTCCCATGCCCATCGTGAAAACGAAAAAAGCTATTGATCAGATTGCGGGAGGGGCTCAGCTCTTCATTATGGCCACGGACCCAGGCGCCGTCGCTGATTTTCAGGCATGGACCAAAAGGACTGGGCACAAGTTGCTGTTGTCAGAAAAAGTCGGGAATGAGTTCCATTTTCGCATTGAGAAAGTTGCGGCTAAAACTGAGGAGGCGTAAATTATGAGTAAAATTCTATATGTTCACACGTCTGGTCCTAACACCCCCGAGCGGACGGCGTCACCATTTTTCCTTGCCACCGCAGCGTGTTTATTAGATCATGAGGTCACAATGCTTTTTACCATGCGCGGAACTGAGCTCATGAAAAAGGGGGTGGCAGAGAACCTGTATGTGAAAGAAGGGGGCGAAACTCTGCAGTATTTTATCGACCAGGCACTGGATGCAGGTGTAAAATTTTTGGTGTGCACCCCTTCACTTGACTTGAATGACATGACCAAAGACGATCTGATTGACAGTGTCGCGGGTGTGGTTGGTGGAACCTTCGTAAACGAAGAGGCTTTATCATGTGATCTCGTGTTGTCCTTTTAACTTTTCTAGGGATCTTGAATGCAGAAGAGAAATTTTGGTCAGTCCAGTCAATTTTTATTCGGTAGAAGAGGATAGCCACCGGAGGAACGGGAGGGAATGATTCATGCGTACCATTCATTTAGGACGGGTTCCCACTTCGAGATCATTATCAGTGTTTCATGCTGTCGCACAAGTGGCACAGTCCACAGATGAAATGGTTCTCGTTTCGTCCACACCTTCCGGGCCTTTTGTGTCTGTGGGATATCACCAATTGGCCCGAAGAGAACTCAATGTATCTTATTGTGAATCTCACGATATTCCGATTGCCCGCCGCATGGTCGGCGGAGGCGCTGTGTTACTCGATTCCCATCAAACTTTTTGGCACTTGATCATGCCAGGCGCTCATGCCGCTATTAAGGATTTATATAATGCATTGATGCCTGCGCCGGTGGCGGCTTATCAACGTTTTGGCATTGCCGCTGAACATCGGCCGCTTAATGATCTTGTCGTGGGTCAAAAAAAGATTGGGGGAACCGGCGCGGCTACGATTGAGAACAGTCTGGTGTTTGTGGGAAGCTGGATGTTCGATTTTGATCGTGAATTAATGGCGCATGTCTTAAACGTTCCTTCGGAAAAATTCCGGGACAAAACCATCCAGTCTTTAAAAGAGTACATGACGACGATGCAAGATGAACTCGGGGATGATAATCTTCCCTCTTCGGAAGAAGCGATGGCTGTTCTCACGGAGGAATTTGTCAAGTTGTTGGACAGCCCGGCTCATCCGGATACGTTGACCGAGGAAGAGGAAATGGAAGCCGAGCGATTCGATCATAAGCTGTTTGATCCAGAATTCGTTTTTCAAAACGAAGGGTGGACGACTCTGGGAAGAAAGATCCGAGAGGGCGTCTATCTCTATGAAGGTCTTTATAAAACGCCTACGGGTCTCATTCGCATGATTTGGTTGGAAGAAGACGGATGGATTGAAAATATTTGGCTAGGAGGAGATTTGCTTATTGATCCTCAAGACGGGTTAAGCCGCTTGGCGGCTCATATGACACGCGAGCGATTCTTGGCGTCGGAGTTGGAAGATCGCCTGACTGCGAGTTTTGCTGCCGTACCGTTAATAGGGCTAACTCCGTCCGATCTCATGGAAGCCTATAATCACAAGGTTTCCTTGGCTGCGGATGATTTGATATCCAGGAAATGATGGAGGGAAACATGATGACAGCATCCCTTCGCGAACGATTATTGGAATATTTAGATCAGCGTAAAGAAGTGACAACAGAAGAGCTCCAGAAAGTTTTTGGGGTTTCTCGCCGTCACATTCAGCGTCATTTGCATCAGTTGGTCGAAGAAAACCGGGTTTCAATGACGCTTCTTCCGGGTTCCCACCATACCGGGGTTTATCACAGCATCCTTCCCCAGGGGGATGAATTTCATGCTATACCCCAGTTGTTGAAGGCTGTGGAAAAGGTAGGGGGTCAGGATCTATTGGGGAAAGTTCTCGAGCAGTTTATTGATCAATATTATGGGAAGTCCATTGAGAACACTCCTGAAGTCTTAAGTCAAAAAGAATCGGTTTTGATGGACTGGAAAAAGAGCCCGAACGGATGGTGGATTACCATGCGTCAGTGTCCGTTACCCAATACTCCGGAAGCTGAAATGGTCTGTCAGGCAGAAACGCGAATCTTCTCCAAGCATTTTCATGCGCCCGCGATTCATTTTAGTCGCGATGATGCAGGAGTCTGTCAGTTTTTTATTCCGCAAAAAACTCAGGAAACCGAGACAGAAACTGTCGCTCCGGGCGATGTTAATTCCCTTAAACGCAGTTAGTGAATGTTCTAGTCACGAATCGCGAGGGCAGGATTCGGTGGGTTTCGGCTGTTAACCCCAGGATCGGTGAACCGTGAAGTGTGGGAGTATTGCCTCCCGAAAAATGACCCCAAGAGGCTTTCAGTTGAATGACTCTTAACGAGGACCAACGGAGAGGCGAGGTTCCGCGACAATAAAAGAATGAACGGTTTTGGGCCCGGGTTTGGCGGCGTAATGCTCTCCCTCCATTTTGAGATGGAAGAAGGCAGAAGAATTCATGATGAACTCAGCAGTATATAAACAATCGCTTTTAATTATTTCGGATTTTCCCGAAGGGTTCCATACCGATTTGGCGGTGCAACTGGGGCTGGATGAGGCCGATGACCATGTCGAAACACGGACGCTAACATTAGGAGAGATGTCCCGAAACACTCCAGATATTTTTTATGACGGCTATATTCAGACGTTGACGGCTGCCAGAGAGAAGGCAAGAGAATGGTTAGCGCATGTTGAATCAGCATGGTTGATCGGTTTTGGGCTGGGGGGATTGGTCGCCTTGTGGACAGCGGCTGATTTGCGTGAAGCACCGATTCGCGGCCTGGTTGCTATTGGCAGCACTCCTAATTTCGACTTTTTGAAGGACCGGCATCCTTATTATGACTGGCCGAAAGACCGCGTTAAGAAGACTCTTTTGGACTGGGACGTCAGCTACAAAGTTCCTCGAATCGGCAATCGGGCAGTCTTGCTGCTGCATGGGGACGAAGACAAGCAAATTGGGACCAACTGGATTGAGGAGTTCTTTTTACTGGCTAGTGGGGTCAGTCGTTGGCCTGATAATTGGGAATATCACAGGATTCATGGATTAGGGCATTATTGGAACCAAAATAATGCTGCGGTAAAGGAAGCCCAACAGTATCTTCGTGAATTCCGCCAGAAAATCTTTCTGGACCTCAAATGACCAAATCGCCAGGGATATGTTCTTTATAACAGCACATGCGGACAAGTTCTTTGATTGCCCGCGTGTTTTCATTGCAACCGCTCTCAAGAATCAACATCTTGAGGCAGGCCCATTCCTCCAAGATAGATCTCAAACTACCACGTCTCAAGGGGGATAATGTAGAGCGTTATATTATCCCCCTTATGTGAAAGTAAATCCCCGTGTAAAATACAGCCTTGAAAGCGGCGAGGAATACTAAAGCAAAAATTGATTTACTTGGCATCACCCCGAGGTTTGTTTCAGCTCAAAATCGGGTCAATCGGTGTCAGAACGGGGAAAAGCCCGACGGTTGGATGCCGAAACCCCCATTTTTTGGCGGTCCAACAGAGTTCTTGGCGAAAATCCATCCATGCGGTATACCTCGCGAATTGGCTATGACTCTGTGTCAGCAGCGCGATTCCGGCATTTACTTCGCATTTTTATTTATTTGGCAGAAGGGTGGGGATTGTCGTCTCTCTTCTTGAATTTCTGAGCGGTCGACTCCTGCACTGTGTTTCTCCTGTTCCTTGTGCTTTCTTGCGAACTGCACGAGATGCACTGGAGGGGGGAATTCATCGTTTCCTGTGGCGTAGTCTGTTAAAATAGGACAGAATGTCTGAGATGGAGAAAGAAATTACCACCGAACAAGAAGGAGATTATATTGCAGAAAGGAGAATCGGGAAGCGAATGAGAACACGTCGATCTTGTCGTGTGTTCTTTTGGTCATAAGGCCAAGCATCCCGCACAACTAGATGAAAATTCGCTGGCCGCACCGCAATCATCAAGCAGCAATTTTACATAGGCAACAGGTCTTATCCCAACTGCCTCAAATGAATGAAGACGACCAACAGATTTTCTCGTGGTCGGTTAAACCCGAAATTCTCGCACCATTTCAAGAATGTTTGAGTGGAGAAATGGTGTTGCCAGTTGGTGTGGTCGGCCCGCTTGTCATGAATATGGGCATCTATGACAGGAGTTCAAGCGGAGAACTGCAGGAACGATCCAGGCAAACAGAAAAAGTTTTTGTTCCCTTGGCACACACCGAAGGCGGTTTGTCGGAATCGATGCTGCGAGGCAGTCACGTCGCTAGCATGGCGGGAGGCATTAAGACTTGGGTGTTGCAGGATGAAATGACGCGTGATTGTGCTTTTGTGTTTGAGACCGCCCACGAGGCAATGTCTTTGCATGAATGGATTGTGGCTAACGCGCAGGAATTGAAAAATTGGATTAATGACCCGCTTCACGATGGCAAGGTGATAAAACCAGGGGAACATGCGGCACGCGTGTCCTCTCATGCTGTGCTTTTAGACATCCGCACTCATGTGATTGGACCAGTGTGTCATGTGTTGTACGGATTCGACACTCAAGAAGCCTGTGGGCCCAATATGATTACGCGCAATGCCTATGCACTAAACGAGCATATCGTAGATCAGATTGATCAGTGGGGACTGTCTCCTCGGAATATTTTTTTGGAAGCCAACATGGGCGGGGACAAAAAACCGAGCTATGAATATTTTCATGGAGGACATGGGAAAACGGTTGTCGCGGAAAGTGTGATACCGAGTCCGTTAGTAGCACGATATTTGCATACCACACCTGAGCAATTGCAAACTCTGGAATGGGTCGGCCTTCACGGAGCTGAAGACAGTGGCATGCAATCGTTTGGTTTTACGCCGGCTTCGGCTGTAGCCGCGATTTTTGCGGCTACTGGCCAGGATTTGGGTATGGTCGGGACAAGCAGCATGGCTCATGCCACCGTTTCGTGTGTACCTAAAGGGGTTGCCTTCAGCATTATTTTGAAAGGCATTGAAGTCGGGACGGTCGGAGGAGGAACCCGGTTGCCCCATGCTCGCTCTTACCTGCGAATGATGGGCTGTGAGGGACCTCATTCTGCTCGCAAGCTTGCGCAAATTATCGCTGGCGCAACTTTAGCTTTGGAAATTTCTGCTGCGGCTTCCATGGCCAGCCGGGGCAGTGAAAATTTCTTTCGGGCTCATTGGACACGCGGAGGCCTTCGGTAAGAGACCTCCGCGCCACCGGTGTTATACACACTGAGCGCGCCGGAATAAGGGAGTCCGGCATAAAAGTGCTAAGTAGCAGGAACTGCACTTAGAGGCCTTCAACGCTTTGAAGGACATCCGTGAGCGAGGAACGCCGGAAGACGATGTGTCTGTAGTAATGTCAGATCTGCTAGGATGACCTCCCGGATTGTGAGGACCGCCTGATTCTCCATCGAGCCCGATGCGCTGTGCTTTATGTTCAATATCCGCGCGAAGCCTGTCTAAGAACTTCCGACCATCCATGCCAACCATTTCAGCGTCGTCTCGAAGCCTGGTGTACATACTGTCCATAATCATCAGGAGTTCATCCTTCATGTTCAACAAGACTTGGTAACGCTCCACAGGAATAGTTGGCAACGATCTTTTGAGATAATGTTCGGCAAATGCTTGATGCCTAGACTCATCTTTCATAATCCGGCCCGATACCTTGCCAAATAGCGCTTCGGGTTGTGATTTGGCATACGTCGAATAGAAATTTTTTGCGAAAATATCACTGATTAAAATACCCCAAACCCAATCCAACCGATCACCCTGGCGTAAGCGGTTGTGATAGCGAAGCATCTCGGGCATTTGTCGAATAGTTAAGGGATCGGCCTGAAGACGCTGATAGAGTCTGGTGAGCACTTCAAAGTGGCGTGCCTCATCCATCAAAAAACTGCTGAGGTACAATTGAGCCGTCGTTTCTCCAGCTTGGGCCATTTGCGGCAGGACCACGCTAGCTCCAATCATGGCCGATTGTTCACCTAAATACACGGGTGTCAGCATGCGTGCAAGAGCGTGAGATTCACGGGGCGTGAATTGGATTGGGTCTTCCCAATTTACGTCCTCTGTTGTCCACTGTGCTTTCACGCCTTTATGGAATAAACGCACGAGCAGGTCCTCTTCGAGCTGTGGATAGACTTTTATCACCTGCAACCGTCCTTTCGCCCGTCTGTGCAAAAAATTTGTGGGACATGAGAAACCGTCTTTGTTGTTGGGCCCTATGACTCATTGTCCTTTAAAGACGTTGTTGTCACTGCCGTGATGATCTTTCGCACAGGAAGTGTGCGGGACTTGAGTGATTATCGAGTCCTTTTCATCTCATCCGGTTCCGTGACGGGTTATGTCGTCAGGAGTCCCCACGGTGCCCGGGCTATCGGCCCATTAGGCTTTTAGGTTAAATATGCCTATGCACTTGTAACCATACTAAAACTGCGAGTCGATTGCAAATGCCTCAAGGAGCAAGAATCCAGACGGCTCAGAGGCATTCACGTGATCCCGGCATGTTAAAGAGTAATCTAGCGTTGTCAAGATCTGATCACCGAAAGGCTAAGGAGCAGAGCTTTTGGCACTTCAAGTGTACTACAAGAGTGCAGTGTTAAAGCTTTTCTCAGAATCCCTTGAAAATCAAGGGGATGGCAGGAGCAGGGTGTTTGATCAGATATCTGAAAATCCGCCATTCATGTGCCATTTAATTTAACGCTTAAAACATGGTGTGGTCGCGTTGTCGTCTGTGAATGCACGCCAGTTTCATAATCATGGCGCTCTGCGAAGTTTCCTTTGCATCTTGGTCTTGCGGCTTTGCGGAATTTTTGCCGAGGATTTTTCCCTATAAGGCTTGTCTGACTATCAGAAAGAAGAATGGATGGCTCCAGAGAAGTTGGCAAGCCATGCATGAGATCTGAACATGGGGTAGCCGTATTGATGACATGCATGGTTTCATAACGTCATTGCCCGGCGTTTTAGAGAGGATTGTGATAAATGCGTGGACTCGTGAACAGAAAAGTTCACATACTATTTTCCGTTATTTGCCAGATCTTCCTATTGAGAGGGAGAGACCACATACTCTCTATAAAACTAAAGTTCCGTTGTGGCGGGCATATTATCGACTGCGCTTTAACGTTGCTACCCACTTTCTGTGAGGGCCTTGTGCGTCAATGATACTGGGATCGGGTGAGAAATGAGTAATCCTCTTAACCTGACTAGCCGGCCACTGGCCCCGCTTAGCTCTTACAACGTCTGGGGTTTACTAACAAGCCCCCGGAACAAAGATCTCCGATCCCCGGCGATATTGGGCGTCAACTCATATACGCGACGGCAAAACCAAAAATCCCACCTTGTGGCCATATCCGCCAGATCATGACGAGATAGAAAAGCGACATAAACAAGGTCGAGATGGCGCGATCAACAAACACGAGGATTTAGAACACTCGTTATCAGTAACGTGATTTTGTTGAGTCTCCAAGGGAAGCGGTTAGAAAACATCCGTAAAGTTTATTCGGTCATCTCCAACAATGTTGGGCTGATAGACTTGGGAACGGTGCCGATATCCGTAAGCTGTGATGAGGCCTAGAAGTACAATTTCATCTACATTCGAAGCGTGGCGCCGGAGCGGTAAGGAATACCGCCCGGCGCTCAGTGTGACGTCAAGACAATTTTCAGGGTTTGCGGTGTTTCTCCCATTCTTTTTGTCGCAATTCTATCCGGCGGATTTTACCCGAGACGGTCTTAGGCAGTTCCTGCACAAATTCAATGGATCGGGGATATTTGTAAGGGGCGCTTTGGGTTTTTACATGGTTTTGTAAGATCTCGGCTAAAGAGGAACTGGGCTCGATGCCAGGCTTCAATACCACAAATGCTTTCACAATTTCACCCCGGTCAGGATCTGGTGAGGAGACAACGGCAGCCTCTAGCACCTCGGGACGCTCAACCAATAGGGATTCGACTTCAAAAGGACCGATACGGTATCCTGCGCTAATGATGACATCGTCAGATCGTCCGACAAACCAAAAATATCCTTCCTCGTCAATGAAAGCCCTGTCGCCGGTGATGTAGTACTCACCCACAAAGCGTTTGCGGGTTTCCTCCTCATCGTTAACATACTCCTGAAACAACCCAGGCGGTCTTGAAGGTTTAACCTTAATGGCAATGTCACCTTCCAGCCCCGGGCCGAGAGGTGTGCCATTCGAATCAATGACGGCCATGTCAAATTCGGGAGCGGGCCGGCCCATAGAACCGGGCTTGATGGCTTGGTCTGGCGCATTGCCGATTAATAGAACCGTTTCGGTCTGGCCATAACCATCGCGAATGCCAAGACCCACCGTCTGCCGGAAAATCTGGATGACTTCCGGATTTAACGGCTCTCCGGCGCTAACCACCTTGCGCAAATGAGGAAACTTCCACTGAGAGAGATCTTCTTTTACCACAAGACGGAAAACGGTAGGGGGAGCACAGGCGGAGGTGATCGGATGTGTGGATAAGATGTGCAAAAACTTACGAGGATCAAATTTACCGGTCATTGTATCGACAAAGATGGCCGAAGCCGCCATCCAAGGGCCAAATAGCGAGCTCCAGGCCGCTTTGGCCCATCCAGTGTCGGAGACGTTCCAGTGAACATCGCCTGAAGTCAGACCAATCCAGTATTCGGCGGTAATACGGTGGGCTTCGGGATATTTTTGATTGTGCAGGACCATTTTGGGATATCCTGTCGTCCCTGAGGTAAAGTAGATGAGTGTAGGATCTACTTCAAAGGTAGGGTATCCATCGAAAACGGGATTCTCCAGATGATAGGGTTCTAGCGAGGTCCACCCCGGACGTTCGCCACCTACGACAATAGCACGGGTTAATAACTGGCGGTCTGGTTGTAATTTGTCGGCAACTTCTGGCAGAACTATCGCTGAAGTTGCTTGCGATGCCTCAAGTCTATAATGGAGATCTTTTGAGGTTAACTGAGTAGTGCCGGGCATTGCCACGGCGCCCAATTTGTTTAGAGCGACCATTATAGGCCAAAAACCCGGATGTTTTCCTAGAACTACGAGGACTCGGTCCCCTTTGCCAATGCCTTCTTGCCGCAGCCAATCAGCACTTTGCCCGGAAATACGGGAAATATCCGCAAATGAGAAGATGGTGTCTTTATCTCCATTCATCAGATATAAGGCCGGTTGAGCGGGTTTTTCCTGTGCAAGCTGATCAATAACATTCCGACCAAAATTCCACATTTTATCCTGTGCCATGGTGATGCCTCCCTGAGAGAAGTGATATTGTTCAATACGCCAAAAGGTCGGAAAATTCCTCTATAACAAAAATTTTTCTGAATGTAGGAATATTACCACAGCGCGGTGAGAAGAAGGGTGATTTCGGTAATTTCTTGGGTGGTTGCGGGGGTTGCTTGTCATCAATCGAGGGTTGCCGATAAGGGATTGCTACTTCCTATCCCCGCTCTATTTCATCGTGAATCCAACCATACGGGCTCACCGAAGTGCTTGCTCGGTACAGAGAGAAAAACCATAGCGGAAGAGTTATGGACAAAACAACAAGAATCAGGTCATAGACTATTAGGCCAGCGAGCGTCGTCATCAGAGTAAGACCAATACCGCCCAGAATGGTGCTGATGAGGAGTCCCAAAAGCGCTCCTATCAGCAAAAAGGTATATCCCGAGCGGTTAAAGACGTCAGCAAAACTGTCGGTCCACGACAAACGATTGACAAAAAGACCACCTGTCATGCGCACAAGTCCTGGCAACGACAAGATGCTAAGAATGATGACAACCAGAAACCCGAACCCATGAAGGATGGCGAGAACCATGAAACCCAAGACACCCAACCCGAGCATCCAAATCCAGATAAATAGGAATAACCCCCAGAGTCGTCCGTAAAATATTCGGGCTAGACGGCCGAAGGATTGCCAGCTGACTTGAGCATCCGCTATGACTTGCCCCAGTATCCCGTAAACACCGGACAAAACCCAGGGGCCTACAGCTAATACTGTGATCAATTCTAAGACGTTGCGAACTGCCAACAGATGAGGATGATAGATGTACACTTCGGAAAGGGAATCAGCTTGAGGGAACAACCGAGAAGAGATTTGCGGATTGGCAAGCTCTGTAATTAATATAAATAGCCAGGAGAAAACCGCATTCCACAGTGCTGCACTCCAAACAGCGTGGGATCGCAAAGCCGTCCGCCATAGTGCAAAAGCCCGGGACAGTATCAATAATCTCCCCCCTTTTTTGACGTAAGAGGCAAGCAAGCCATGGTGTCGTCACATTATCTTATACCATCGAACTTTGATGAGCGACTTTTCTGCCCTTATTTTCTGTCGGGAGCGTGAGTATGACATGAGAAAAAGCGGTAGGGGGGTCTCAAGGGGCTCTGGCCTTGCCTTACAAAATCCAGACAGATGACGAACCGAAGAGGTTTTCTTCTAATGCCGGAGTATAAACAACAGCTCATTTCGCGGCATAATAATCAAGAGCCATAGTTGATCAGTCTCCTAATCGTAAAGATAGAAAAATACTGGCCGGCTTTGACGAGCCAGTACGTAGGCCTACGCCCGTCAATGATGGGCAGAGTCTTAACGCAAATCAGTCTGGAAACCATTCAGGCAAGGCATCTTTTGGAATTCGGCGGCGGGCATTGCCGCCGGCCCAACGCGGGGTTTCATGGGGTGTTCCCAAAAGAATCAATGTCCAAAACCGTTCCATGGGCAAAGCATCATAGCGTGGCCGGGGGCCGCAATCCACGCCTGAACGGCATTCCATCCGTACACTTGGAAGAGCCACTCCCAATCGTTTGCTGAACCATCGGCTAAGATAATGGGGATAATGATAGCAGCATGGCGTTCGGTGTCCGGCCGGTCTGCACGGTAACGATAAAATAGCCGTTGAATGGATGGCGGCAAGGTCATAAGGGCAGCCCTCGCTGGGGGAGAGTCGGGCGGGTGAAATCGGTGGGCGAATCCCCGTGGCTGCGCTGTACTTGGTGAAGAATTTAAACACCGTGAGCCGGGAGAGTTGTGGACTCCGGTTGCTCAGAAACAGGTAGGGACTGACATTGACCAAACCGTAGTGGCCCCGCTCCTGCTTCATATAATCACGGATCAACCGAGCTAATTTATCGGACAAGAATACGGTTCGAGTTTTTTGTTTGCTTTGTCGCTGCGAACAACCAATGGTGAGTAGCGCGGGCATACCTGCCTCGGGTGTCTTGAATACTCTTTGCACGATCCAAATCTGGCAATTTGGCAGGCCAGCTCCCGGGACTCCCTCGCCGCCAATAATCGCGTAGTGGGCATCGCCAGACCGGCCCCCTCGTTTGGTGCCCTCAAACATACGAGTAATGGAACGAAAATGGCATACAGTGCATCTATACCCGTAACTAATCTTTTCTTGGGTTCAAAAAAAATCGGTGCTTCGGCGACCGGGAGGGCAAATTGCTATTTTGGAAAGACAAACACAGCGTATGCGAGGTATGTACGAATATGCCCATGTATGAATAGTAGATGCTGAAGGAGTTCGGAGCTTTCACGGAAGTTCCATTCCATACAAAGGGAGCCAATATTAGGGGGTGACCAACAATGAACTGGAAAACAAACATGGCAATCGCAGGGAGTATTATACTAACAGACCATGTGCTAGTGTGAGTTCGACACCTTGGTGGAAACCTATTAAGATTTTTCCGAAACCGGCCGGAGGATTTAACCCGCTGACGGCCGCAAACCAGCGGGTGAGTAGTTACTAATGGATCGCTTCATAACCAATGGGCAAGAATGGTTCCCTCATCCCGAAAAGAGTTTCAAAACTCACGCCGCGTTTATCAAGGCGAGACCCTTGACAATTAATTCCGCCGGCAACTGCTCTTCATATCGTCAAGTGACCTTGTATTTCGCCCATGTATCACAGGGTCTAAACGGTCACGCCTGGTGGACTACGGATGTCGATGTGAAACAGTACGCTAATTTGGGCACCGATCTCCTCGGTATCCAGGAAGTTCAAGATGGGGCCTTTTGCTGGTCTGGGACTTATCGGCGTTTGTGGGGTCGAAACGCCTCTATTCGGTTCTTGCTATAGCTGACGATGGGAAGTATGGCGTATGGGGCAAACCCTCTGGATGGTGGATGGGACCGTTAAGAGGAATTCCCGAGAGTCCTGACAAAGCCTCGCGGTAAATAGAATTTCTCGAACAATGACGACCGGGTATGTCGTGGCAGCGTGGATTTCGGCAAAGTGTGATGACCACAAGAGATACTTTAGAAAGTCTGATGTCTGAGATAAACTTGGGACTCGGGTTCCTCCCAACACTAACACTCCATTAGCCAATGGAATCCAATCAACACTTGAGAGATGCTTCGTCACAGGAGTATCTTTCTTTGTATCCATAGGACTCGTTTTCAGGATGATGTTCACATACCTCTGGCGGTCCGATGGAGTGTTGCTCGACTAATCCTGGTAATGACACAAATCTCGCCGACCGTGAGATGGTTGCGATTGCGGTCGGCAACAAGTTGGAGCGCATGGGCCAATCCCTTTGTTGTGCGACAGCCATGTAAATCTTTCATCATCTTCTCCCCGACTCCACACCAATTCATTAGCCTAATTCCAATCCAGACCAACCTTTATTTTCTGCTCCATAATTTGAGAGGTCACGGTTTGGCGGTGGCCGCCCTATCTGGTCTCTTTAAAGCCCGCCTCCATTGCCCTAAGCCAGAGGACACGACCATGACAATTCTTCTTAGTGATCCTCGTAGCCAAGATACGGGATGTGATGGGTCAGGACGATTGGTCAATAAATATGAGCTTCCCGTACTTTGCCCTTTATTGGCGGAATTCGCAGATAAATGAGAGCAGCACCAATATCTCTTGGGTGCCGCTCTTTTTGGGAGGAGATTTTGATTAAGTTTGCCTGCCGGGACCTTTTTCTTAATTTCCTTACGCTTTACCACGCCAGATGCATTTATTGATGGGGTTTCGAAGAGATTGCGGGACGCTGCCACGTTCTTATCGTTTCAATATTCCGCCCAACTCGGCCAAAGAGGTAATAAATCACCACACCACTACACCATGATAGCCAAATATAAATAATGAGATCTCCTGCCACAGTTCCTGATTCAAAGCTTGGGACAAACGGCGCAAAGACCATGGGCCATAACCCATATTTTTTCCCCTTGCCTGTGCGTGCCTGAGAAACGATCCACAATATGGCACTTAATGCGAGAAGAATGCCGGAAACCAGATAAATCGCGGATAGGATCGGTACTACCGATGAGACATATGATAACCAAGCTCCGAAGTAGAGATAAACCAGCGTCAAAATTCCTAATAGGGAAAGTATGCGGTAGGGTCTATTCACGCCTGTTTTATGGTCAGCATCAGGATTTTGGCCCGTTCTTCTCAGCATTATTAAAAGAATGCCCTGGGCAAAAAGTCCGATGGGTGCCAACCAGGCCATAATGGCAGCGGGCACATTCCACAGGACACCGGCGGTGCAGATAACCGTTTCGGTGACGAGCAACCCAATGAGTGCCAACGTCAAACGGTTGAAGATAGCCGATTGATGGCGCCTTTTATAGGCACTAATCAGAAATACCGCCAAAGCGGCCACAAAAGCCACGCTAAGAAGACGGTGGACGTATTCGATGATTACGGCTTCGTTGGCAAACGACGGAATAATGGAGCCATGGCACAAAGGCCAGTTGGTGCCGCACCCTAAGCCTGATCGGGTATCGTGATCGATGAATCCCATAGCATTTACGGCCACAATTCCGATAAAGGTGACAATCCCGGCAATTTGCAACCCTCGCGTGTTCTGGGGCTGTATCCCGAGTGTTAAGTGTTTCGTAACCCATACCCCCTTCGGTTTTTGTTCTTTCATCTGCTATCCTCTTACACTTTTGTGGTGGATAAGACTTAACCCGGCTTCCAGGGCCATGAGGTTAACATCCAAGAATTGCGGTTTGACCCATTCCCGGATGGCCTTTTCTACACTCACGGGCTGTGCTGCATGAGCCAGAGCAATCAATGCACCGATTCCCACTATATTTGCAGTCATCTCATTATTCAGACTTCTAGCGGTGCGCCGAAGAGGTAAAAAAATCTCATTCGGCAAGCTGTCTTCCGTTGCAATCAAATCATCAATGATGGATACCGCAGAAGTCGATACATGTCGGTGATATTTGAGATATGCTTCCCTGGACAGGCACAGAAATACATCGGCATTGACCACCTCTGGAAAGCTGATTTCGAAATGGGACACCACCACTTCAGACTTCGAGGAACCCAGCCGAGCCTCTGGACCATAGCTTTGGGTATGCACCACAAATAGCCCGTCGTACATTGCTGCCTGCGCAATAATGACCCCTCCTAGAATTATACCCTGTCCTCCGCGACCTGACAGACGAATACCGAGGGGATCGGGAGAGGAAAATTGGTTAGGCATGGTAAGTCCCTCCATGGGCTTGACAGAGTTTTGCATATTCCTTGGTATATTCGGGGCGAATTTCGTTGCGGAACACCCCTAAAGGCCGTTTGCCCACCATTTCTGCTTTGGTGAGAAGAGGCGTGTTTTCGGCCAAGAAAGTCTGGGAGCGCTCATATTTTAACAATTCGGGAGCGTCGCCCAGTTGGTTGAGGCGGCCAAAATACGTGGGACACTGGCTGAGGATCTCGACAACGGAAAACCCGGGATGCAAAATCGCTTCCGATATATAACGCGGCATGTCGTCGAAATCAAACGTTGTGGTGCGCGCAACATAAGTGGCCCCGGCGGCCATAGCCAATTCCACCGTATCGAACGCTGGTTCGATATTGCCAAAAGGAGAGGTGGTGGACCGGAATGCCAAAGGTGTGCTGGGGGCTTCTTGTCCTCCGGTCATGCCATAGATGCTGTTGTTGTACAAAATAGCCGTCACATCGATATTGCGGCGAGCCGCATGAACGAAATGTCCGGCGCCAATAGCCAAGGCGTCGCCATCACCCATAGCGACAATCACGGTTAACCGAGGGTTGGCCAGTTTCAGACCGGTGGCAAATGCTAACACGCGTCCATGCGTGGTGTGCATCGCGTTAGTGTTGAAATAGAAAGGGGTACGTCCGGAACAGCCGATTCCTCCCAAAACGGCGATACGCGAGGGATCCAAATTCAGTTGACGAAACGATTCGGCTATCGCCCGAAAAATGTTTCCGTGTCCGCATCCCGGACACCAGACAGTGGGCATCATTCCCTCACGCAAGTACGATGTTAGATCTTCTCCTATCCTAGGCATGGCGTTTAGTCCCTCCCAATGAGTGTGGAAACGCCCACATCCTTTTGGTCTAGACGGACAATTCTTTCGGCAATTTCTTCGGGTTGAAACAATTCGCCATCAGCACGGCCCATAAAGAATACCGGAGTCAGACCACACACAGCGGCTTTCAGTGGCAAAACTATCTGTCCCAGATTGAGTTCCGGGATCAGAAGGCCATGAACGACGTGAGCCATTTCCTGGACGGTTTTTTCGGGAAAAGGCCAGAGAGTCATAAGTTCCAAAAGACCAACCCGAATACCTGATTCTCTCAGGAGATGGACAGCGGCACGGGCAGCTCGCGCGGTAATGCCATAAGCTACAATGGCCCATTTTGCATCGTCCAGCTGGTAACGCCGGTATTGCACAATTTGGGAGTAGTCCCGGTCGAGATCTGCCATCTGATTGCGGATAATTTGTTCCGCTTGATGTCCGATGCTCCCCTGTGTCATTCCATCCTCATCATGAGAAAGGCCACTGACAATGGTCCGGGTGCTGTCGGAAAACGGTTGAAAAGGATGAGAGCCGAAAGGCGGTTGATTTTCCGGTATTTGTGCATTCTGTCTTGTCATGGGCCCCGGTACCGGCGGCAATTCAACGTTTTCCCGCATGTGAGAGAGGACCGCATCCAATAGGACTATTACGGGAAGTCTGTAATCTTGGGCCCAGATGAATGCCTGACGGGTCATATCAAACACATCTTTGACGGACGACGCTGTCAGCACAAGCGCAGCTCTGTCGCCATGGCTGCCCCATCTGGCTTGCATGACATCCCCCTGAGCAGGCATGGTCGGTTGTCCGGTGGATGGGCCGATACGTTGGGAATCGATCACGACACAAGGAGTTTGAGTCATGGCTGCATAGCCGATGTGTTCTTGCATCAGAGAAAACCCTGGCCCTGATGTCGCGGTCATGGCCCGCATACCGCCCCACGCCGCGCCGATTACAGCACCTAAGGCAGCCAACTCGTCCTCCATTTGAATGAAAACCCCGCCTCGTGACGGCAGAATACGAGACAGTTGTTCCATAATTTCAGTGGCTGGGGTAATAGGATAGCCAGCATAAAAATCCAAGCCGCCGGCTAAAGCGCCCATTACCGCTGCTTCGTTGCCCTGCACGAGTTTCATAACCCACTGCCTCCTTCTCTTTTACCCTAAGTCAGCCGGCTTCGAATTTTTTTGGATTTCTCCAGCCTCCAGGCTGTGAAGGGACTTTGGGTCCGGCACATTCAGCGAAAAGACGAAGTCGGGGCAAAATACCGCACAAAGACCGCACGCAATACATTGGGAGATATCCTTTACATAGATCAACTCGTTGTCATCCAGGGCCAAAATGGAAGTCGGACAGTTTTCGACACAAACATTACAACCCTTGCACCATGATCGGTTTACGGTTAACAGCTCTTCGCCTTGTTGTTTATAAACCATGATGGGTGACAAGGGCACAGGTAAAGAAGGCAGCGTCGAACGGGAAGGGACTGTCGAGTGCTCCGGTTTTTTCCCTGTAAACTTTTCTAGAAAGTTTTGTATGCCCCGAGCCGCGATCTTTCCTTCCCGTACGGCTTGAACCACTGTAGTGCCTCCGTTGACGGCATCTCCGCCGGCAAAGACGCCGGGATGAGGAGTCTGTCCGGTTTGCGGATCGACCAGGATGCGTTTGCCCGACATAGTAATTTCGGGAATCCATTGGGTCCATTCCCGACGGGGCTGCTGCCCTCGGGCCAACACCGCCGTATCCGCTTTGAGTTCAAACTCACTGCCGAAGATGGGTTCCGGATATCGACGTCCGCTCTCGTCCGGGGATCCGAGGCGCGCATAGCGGCATTCGACAGACGTTAACCGGTCCGGGCCGAGGAAACGTACCGGAAGGGTGAGCCAAAGGAACCGGACACCCTCTTTTAGGGCTGCTTCGACTTCGGCTCGGTAGGCCGGCATTTCCTTTTCCGTGCGGCGATAGATCATCGTGACATCCGTAGCTCCCATTAGCAGAGATTCTCTGGCTACGTCGATGGCTGTGTTGCCACCGCCCACGACGACAACATGGCGGCCGATTTGAGGTAGGTTCCCCGTCTTAATTTGTTCGATAAACCGCAAGGACGTAAAGACACCGGGAAGATGATCGCCCGGATATCCACTATCAATATCGTTTCCTAGCCCAACACTCAAAAAGATAGCATCGGCACTTTCTTTGATCGCCTCAAGATCTGCTTGGCTCTTAACAGGAGAATTAAACCGAAATGTGACTCCTAAACGTGCGATGCGGGTCATTTCTTCAGTTAAGGGGGTCTTCCAAAGACGATAAGGGGCAATCGCAAACCGAGCCAAACCCCCAGGTTCACTGCGGGCTTCATAGACTGTAACTTGGTAGCCTTGTTGAGACAATTTGGCGGCACACGCCATCCCGGCCGGTCCAGCCCCAATGATTGCCACGTGCTGTGGCTTAGGCGGCACCCGCAAGAGCTCATCTTGCTTCTCCGACAACAACACGGTGTCAGCGGCGTAACGCTGCAGCCGTCCGATGGCCACGGGCCGTCTTCCCGCTTCTCTCAACACACAAGCCCCTTCACATAATTCTTCGGTGGGGCACACTCGGGCACATGTGCCACCCAGGGGGTTTTCCTGGAGAATAATTTCAGCCGCCCATTTGGGGTTAGACTGAGCCAGGGCTTTAATAAATCCAGGCACGTCAATGTCGGACGGGCATGCCACAGTACAAGGCGCCGGAGAATTTTGACTGCCACATTCGAGACACCGCAAGGATTCAGCGTAGGCAGCTTCTGGACTGAGCAAAGGATGAAGCTCTTCGAAGACAGGGGAACGATCCCGAGTGTTGTTTTTGGGGATCGTTGACACAAAGGCGGATAGCGAAGGCATTCCGTCGTGGTCATGCTTCATAACGGTCGCTCTCCTTTCCTACCGCCTTTATTGTGATAATTTTACGATAATTACATCTAGGGCCAAATGGACCCAATATGAGGGTCAAGTGACCAGCAAAATACTACAAAAAAGCTCCGACAGCCGACTGGATTGACATGTGTCAAGACAGATGGTATAAGGAACCGAACGGAGATGATATCGTGACGCAAAAGGAACTGATTGAGCCCTTGGGAATAGAGTGGGTACCTCCCGGGAAGCGGCATGGCAAGCCCTCCCAGCTCTTTTTCTTATGGTTTTCGGCTAATTTGGGAATGCCGGCATGGCTCGTGGGCGTTTTAGGACCGGTTTTGGGGCTAAACTTAATCCAAACGATTATCGCCATTATTCTGGGTAATCTCATTGCCTCACTTCTTGTGGGTCTCACGGCAAAAACCGGCAGTGGACAGGGACTGGCTCAGTTGCCTCTGAGCCGCAGTATTTTTGGACGGCGAGGCAACTATTTGCCGGCGTTTCTTAACACGCTGTCCGCCATTGGGTGGTATACGGTTAACACTGCTGTCGGAGGGGAAGCCTTGGCGCGCCTTTTTGACTGGCCCTTGGGTTTAGGGCTTTTAGTCGTAGCCGCGGGACAAATGGTCTTGGGTTATCTTGGCTATGATGTGATTCACCGCTTTGAGCACGTCATGGTTTATGTGCAAGGTCTGTTATTTGTATTAATGAGTTACGAGGCGATTCATCAATTCTCATCCCTTGCACCCTCACATGCCGGATCTTACGGGATGTTTTTGCTGGAGATGGCAGCCGTAGCTTCGTATTCATTTAGCTGGTCTCCTTATGCCTCGGATTATGGCCGTTACCTTCCTGAGAACACTCCACCCCGTCACGTGTTCTGGTCAACATTTTGGGGAACTTTCGCGGGAAGTGTGTGGGTGGAATTGGTAGGCGGCGTAGTGGGGGCTTTAGGCTGGGGGAATTTAAGCCCGGTCGCAATGGTGCAGCATCTCATGGGTACCTTAACAGATTTTGCTTTAGTGGCAATTGTTTTCGGAACCGTAACGGCAGACGCCGTCAATGGGTATACCGCAACCTTGTCACTGCTGACGTTGGACATTCCTCTTCACAGAACCTATGCGGCGATATTTCTGGGGATTCTAGGCTGGATCATGGCTTGGGTAGCCAATGCCCATTTCTTGGCCAATTACGAGAATTTCCTGTTGTTGTTGAGTTACTGGGTCGCTCCATGGGTCGGTATCGTGCTGGTCGCCGCGGCCCGCGGAATCATTAACAAGGATAGGGCGCTCCAAGCTTCTGGTGTTAATTCTGCGGCCCTGCTGGCTTTCATCATTGGAATTCTGTCCGTGATTCCTTTCATGTCGACGACATGGTTTGAGGGGCCAGTGGCGAAAATGCTGGATAATGGGGACACCGGATATTATGTCGGTATCATTGTGGGATCTCTCGCTTATCACCTGTTATTGCAAAGGCAGCGGCAAAAATCTTCTGCCCGCCAGGCCTCCTGAAGAATCATTCGCCAAGTCTCAAAGACGGACAATAAGATAAAAGATGGGTTGCTCGCAATGGTCTCGGCGTCTGTGCAAGAATTCATGAAGAGAAAAAGTTCATGGATTTGATGCGTCTGGCACCATTGTATGAACTGATAAGACTCTCGTAATTTTACATGGATAAAGGTTCTGGTGTTGGAAGGATGGCAGATGACGTGTGTGAACGGATTCGCAGCCACGGGAATTTTTAACCCGAGGTTAGAATAAGATAGGCTATTATCACTAAAAGTACTATAATATGTGCATGGAACAGGAAGAATTTCTCTCGATTGGGAAAGTCGCCAAACGGTTGGGCGTAACGCCGGAAACGATTCGACGGTGGCAGAAAGCCGGGAAAATTCAAGAGTTACGGTCGCCCACCAATCGGCGCCTCTATAGCGTGCGAGAAGTGAAGCGGATTCTGGGCATACGTCAGGCGGAAAATGCCGTGATCTATGCCCGTGTATCGTCAGCGAAGCAAAGGGCTGATGGCACTTTAGGGCGACAGGCCGAACGGCTGAAAGGCTATGCAGTATGAGGTCGTGCGTGTTTTTCAGGAACAGGCATCGGGCATCAATGAGCATCGCAAACAGCTTCAACACCTGTTGATCATGGCGGAACACCGAGAGTTTCAACGCTTACTCATTGAATATCCTGACCGCTTGGCGCGGTTTGGCTATTACTATTTGGAACGGTATTTGAACAGTCATGGCGTTACGATTGAATCCACACAGGTTCACGAACCGAAAACATCATCCGAAGAACTGACTGACGCTTATTACGGTCTTTTCGGCCAGACTGTACGGCAAACGTTCACAAGAGTTTCGCCAGAAAACAAAAAAACTGATGATCGAGATGAAAGAACATCAAGAAAAATTGTAAACGTGCGGAACGTCATTGGACCAATCAGGAACTCCTCACTTTTGCGGAAATGCACACCTTATCCACCCCGGGACATCCCGATCCGGTCTGACCGCTAACCAACGTTCTGTCGCAGACCCAAGGGATGCCTACGGGTTTGCGCCGCGCTGCCATTAATCATGCGAGTGGCAAGGTCAAAGGGTGGCACATCCTCCATCAGCCGTGGGAACACGGCGGCAAGAAAGGTGGCGAACCGCAATGCGGCAACCCGAACGAACCGGTCACCGTCTCTGCGGACATGGTGGATTATCCGGACTTCGACTTGTTGCCCCAAGCGACCGTGCAGCATACGTTTGTGTCCGTCAAGCTATGGTATGAGGAGCGGTGGCAAAAAGTCTCCTTTTCCATGATATTACCTGAGTACGCTCACGAAGACCTTTTAACCGCTCAAGCAGAGAATCAACGCATTCTCTCGGAGAAGAGACAGATTAAGGCGAGAAAAGCGCCGAAAGAGCCCTGGACAGACGAGGAACGGGTGGCAGTGCGTCCCAAGGTTTGGGTCACGCAGTCGCTGTCCCTCTATGCCAAACCGGATAAGCGGTATCCCGGAAAGGCGCGTTATGGGCTGCACGTGCCGATGGAAAAATACGTAGACACGCCGAAGAAGGCCAAACAGCAACGGGCAGAGAATCCCGGCATGCCGGTGGTGACCGTGGATCTGGGGGTGAACCGCCTGGCGGTCATGGGGGCGTTTTGGGACAGCCAACTGATCGCCACGCAGTTTATCCAGGGCGGCGCATTGAACCACAGTCGCCATCTTCTGCTCAATACGATCAATAAGAAACGTGCCCAAAGCGGGCGATTGCTCAAGAATGTCCCAGACAATGTGTACCTGTGGGAGAAAGTCCGCCATCTTGACGACAATGCGGCGCGGCAGGTTGCCCGCCAGATCGTCGATTTTGCGCTCCAGCATGATGCCAAGGTGGTTGTATTTGAGTACTTACGAAAATACCAAGCACCGAAAGAACAGATGAGCCGGTCTGGGAGAAAAAACCACAAGCGAGCTTACTGGCTGCGCGGCCAGATCGTGCAGTGGGTGCGTGACTTAGCTTTCCGCGAAGGCATCCTCACGGTGGAGCGCAATCCGGCCTATACCTCACAAATGTGCCCACATTGCCAAGAGGACTATCGTTGCGTGGATGTTCGCGTCAAGCATACCTTTACGTGCTCGAATCCGGACCATGCCTATGTCGCCGATGCGGACTTTGTGGGCATGATGAATCTGTACCGCAAATGGAGCGGTACCTTTACGTATCCTTCGAGAAAGAAGGATGAACCCAAGCCTGCGCAGGCCACGGTCTAATACGGCGCAGGTCTCCTGACAAGCCAGTGACTTGTCAGGAGGGCCCCAGTGGTGGGGGATGTTTCTGAGGTTGATCAGAAGGGCGCTGGCTTGACAGATGAGGGGATCAACCACACGCCGAGAAGAGGATACACCCAAACTCCTCTCCCCTCTGCGGAGGGAGAAAAAGGTCAGGCGCACAACCGTTGTCTAGATTTGTCTACGTTTTTAGGCAACTGCTGACACCACGCTTCGATCGGTTGAATCAGGAGCTGCGCGGGGTCAATCCATGCTCTCAACCTAGACCCGATGATTATGCGTTTCTATTGTACGCTGAAAGAGCACGGGATCATTGGCAGCTTCGGTGCCATTTTGACCTTCTTTCTGAGCCGTTTGGTGTGTTTAGTGGATATGACAGAGAGACTTTTGTGTCAACCTCCTGGAGGTTGTCGAATTGTTTGATTGGATTGACAGTCCTTATCTTTTGCAAAAAGCTCAAGTGGACGATGAAGAAAGAGCTAACAATCTTTTCGATGAGTGGTTAGGACTCTTTGACGCCTATTGAAGGAAAGGAGGACTGTTTGGTGATAGGACGGTCGACCATAAAATTACTGTGGTTGACGACAATATCCAACCAGCCTACACGAAAGTGTCGCGAGTTCTGCCATGCCCGGAACAATAGAAACATTTTGACAATGGTACAGTGATCAGTCAAACGATTCGACTTCAGACTATGATGCAGCAACCACGTTGAGTTGATAACATTGTACCCGAGCTTCATGGCATCATTCGTTTCCATGAAGCTCCCGCATTGCGAGTCGTCCACA
>JAKBWA010000001.1 GCA_021841025.1 Bacillota bacterium
CGGTTCAAGAGATGCTAGGCCATCAGGATATTTCAACTACACAAATTTATACGCACGTAAGCCAAAAACGGCTGCGTCCGGTCTATGACCAAACCCATCCTCGGGCCTGAAATATTAAACAAATCTTTTCATGAACAAGCATTGCATGAATCCTTGACCTTTTCTCCATACTACCCATTGACAGCGCATATGTGAGTGGGGGAGGGTATGTCATGAGGGTCCGGGAGCGTATCAAACATCGTTGTTGGAACGGGATCCTAATTTTAGCATTAGTGATGAATGTATTGACATCTTCACAGGCCATGGCTCAAAACATAAGTGAACCGCCCAGTGTTCAGGCTAAAGCCGCGGAACTTATTGACGCTAATTCCGGGCAGGTTCTTTTTAGTAAAAATGCCCGGCAAAAATTGCCCATGGCTAGCGTAACTAAATTGATGACATTGTACCTGGCTGTGAAAGCCATAGAGAGCCACCAAGTTCGTTTGAGCGACTGGGTTCCGGCAGATGAAACAGCCTATCGTATCAAGGGTTCTCAAATTTGGCTGGAACCAGGGGAACGACTAAGTGTCGATCAGATGTTGAAAGCTATTGCCGTCGGCTCGGCCAATGACGCAGCCTATGCATTAGGGAGTTATTTAGCCGGTTCCGAAGCGGCCTTTGTTCAGCGAATGAATCAGACGGCTCAGCATCTCGGTATGCATGATACGCATTTTACTAATTCGCATGGACTGCATGCGCCCGATCATTATACTTCGGCCCATGATTTAGCTCTTTTAAGCCAACATGCGGTGAAAATGCCCTTACTGCTGCATTATACATCGATGTGGGAAGACCGCAGTATACGCAATGGTAAAGGTGGTACTTTATGGTTGGTCAATCACAACCGTTTATTGAAACAGTACCCTGGTGCAGACGGACTGAAAACCGGGTTCACCAATGAGGCTGGTTACTGCTTGGCGGCGACAGCTCGGCAGAATAACACACGAATGATTGTGACGCTGTTGGGAGAACCCACAGGGAAGGCACGCATTCAAGATGCTTCAGCACTGATGTCATGGGGATTTCAAAACTTCCTCACCACGCCCATTGTCAAGGCTCATGAAGTTCTGGGCCGGGTGCGAGTCTTGCGGGGAACTAAACCCTATGTTGATGCAATAGTCGGTCAGAATGTCGCAATAACCCGCTCCTTGTTTGAGGGAAGAGTTGAGTCAGAAAAGAGTCTCATGGATCAAGTGACGGCACCGATCATGCAAGGACAGGTATTGGGCTATCTTACGGTGAAAACTCAAAATCACGTTATTCGCCGAATTCCGGTTCGCGCCCAAGAACAGGTTCCGAAAATTACCCTTACGGCCTTGGCATGGCGATATTTGTGGAAACTGTTTGCATGACCGAGAATGGGAAAGGAGGGCCGGGGAAAATGGACGTGTACGCAACCAAAAGACAACTTCAAGCCATGATCATGAGACTTCGGCAACAATTAGGAGTTGCACAAACAGAGTCGATTCAAGTTTTAAGTGCCTATGACAATCATCCAGCCGAACTGGGCACCGAAACATTTGATAGAGAATTGGAACAAGGTTTGGAACGCGACCTAGCCTATCATCTCCGGGATGTGCAACGTACGATAGAAAAAATCGATGAAGGGACATACGGTATCTGCGACAACTGTCATCGTCCCATTGATCCAGCCCGGTTACGAGCGCGTGCTGAATCCCTTTATTGTCTGTCATGTCAAGAGAAACGGGAAGATGCTTACCGTCTGCGCCAAGAAACCGTTATTCCACTACCCTTTGGGGATATCGACGAGCATGATGATGTGGAAACTGACGGCGAAGACATTTGGCAAAGTGTGGCTCAATGGGGAACCTCCAACAGTCCCCAGGACGTGCCCCCTGCAGTCGATTATCATGAAACGTATGTGGGGTTCGACGAGCCGGTGAGTTTTGTCGAATCCGTCGAATCGGTGGTGGATGAGAGTCACGAGCCCCTTCTAGACGCGACCCGGGAAAAGATGAAACGACAAGCCCGAAGTACCGACAAAGAAAGTGATGAATATCCTGTCTAAGGCGGCCAAAAGCCGCCTTTTTTCGCGTGGGGAACCGTGTATGATGGTGGTCAGGAAAAAAATGGCTTTGTTGGAGGAGCGTTTCGATGACTATTGTTCATACGGTTCAAGGCAACCGAATATTAGTCGCGGTCCATGGAGATCTGGATTTGCAGACAGCATCCCCGCTACGGGAAGCTTTGGATGAATTATTGGACCGATACCGGGATAAAGGATTAGTGTTGGATTTGAGTGAAGTGAACTTCATAGATTCATCAGGGCTGGGAGTCATTTTAGGACGATACAAGCGAATGGCGGGGCGAGGGTTGTCCCTCACAGGCGTTAAGCCCAACGTACGGACGGTTCTCGAATTGGCTGGGATTACTGCCATTATACCCGTTTCTGACGCACGACCGAGCACCAAGGATCAGCATGTTTAAGAGGGGGATTACTGGCATGAAAAACACGGTGAAGATGGAATTTTTGTCTGTACCTGACAATGTAGGTTTGGCGCGCGTTGCCATTGCCGCTATCGCGGGACAGGCGCCTTTTTCGTTATCTGAAATTGATGAGATCAAAGTTGCTGTATCCGAGGCCGTTTCCAACGCTATCATTCATGGATATCATTCCCGGCCGGATGGCTGGATTTCTATGACGGCTATCCTGGACAAGCAGGGATTAAACGTGATTATCGAAGATTTCGGCGCCGGGATTGCTGACATTGAACAAGCTCGGCAACCGTCATATTCGAGTGATCCAGAGCGGATGGGGTTAGGATTTGTATTTATGGAATCTTTTATGCATGAATTGCATGTGGAGTCGACAGTGGGCAAGGGCACCCGCGTCGAGATGCAGCGGTTTTCCAGAATACAAGGAGAACTTTCGCGCGATGTCCAGTGAAGACACTGTCAGTTGGGGAAAGACCCCCGATGATGAATCGGAGCTATACCGCTTAGCCCAGGCAGGGGATTTAACGGCACGCGAAGAATTGGTTCAACGTCATATCAATCTGATATGGCATATCGTTCACCGTTTTCAAGGACGCGGTTATGATCCCGAAGACCTTTTTCAGGTCGGAGCCATTGGATTGCTTAAGGCGATTGATCGATTTGACGTGACGCGCGGACTAAAATTTTCCACGTATGCCGTGCCATTAATTATGGGAGAAATCCGCCGGCATATGCGTGATGATCAACCCATCCGTGTGGCCCGCTCCCTACGCGAATTGGGAATGCGTGTGGAACATGTGCGTCAAATGCTGTCCCAGGAATTGGGACGGGATCCGACGCCCAAAGAAGTGGCTGAGAAAATGGGTGTCGATTCTAGTACTATTGCCGAAGCTGTAGAAGCAACAAGAGCACCGGCTTCTCTTAATCAACCCATTGAGTCTTTAAGCGGATCGGAAACGCATCTGGGTGATATTGTCAAAGATGACCGAGGAGAATCTGACTGGCTGGAAGAAATGGTGTTGACTCAGGCCTTTCAGGCATTAGATGAAAGAGAACGGTTCATCTTACGGGCCCGGATTGTTGACGGCCAGACGCAGACAGAAGTTGCTCGGCGCTTAAACGTCTCTCAGGTCCAAATCTCACGCCTGGAACGCCGCGCTTTAGACCGGTTGAAAATGGCGCTGCAAGACGAATCACCTCAAGACCACCAGTAAGAAAGCATAAAGGTTCACGTTGCGAACATACTACTCCTGAGCCTGCCGAGCGGGTTCACGGAGTTTTTTATTGCACGCAGTGGGATAGGAGGACATCCGTGGCCAAAGTGAGGAAGTTGTCTCGGGAAATGAAACAGTATCAAAATATGGCGGACCAGTTGCGGCCGGGAAAACCTATAGTGAAAAATGCCGTCGTGGCATTTTTTGTTGGTGGCACAATCTGCCTCGCGGGGCAAGGGGTTCAATGGTTTTTTATGCAGCACGGGATGACGCCGAAAGAGGCTACATCCCCTACGACAGTCGTTATGATTGGCCTGGGCGCGTTGTTGACTGGATTGGGGTGGTACGATCTGGTAGTAAAATACGGTGGCATGGGAGGGAGTTTGCCCATTACGGGATTTTCCAATGCCATGGTAGCTCCTGCTATGGACGCCCGTACTGAAGGCTTCGTTTTGGGAGTGGGAGCTAAACTTTTTACCGTGGCGGGTCCGGTGGTAGCTTATGGACTGGCCGCAGCCTTTGTGGTGGGATTGATTCGCTATCTGTTTATGGGGGTGGGCTAATGAGTGTGCATCGTCACTCTTCATCTAGCTACAGTTTTGATAATGTGATTATTCAATCCCAAGCGGCAGTTGTTGGTCCGGTTGAAGGGGATGGACCCTTAGCTCAGTACTTTGATCGAATTTGGCCCTCTGAACTCAATAATCATCCCAGTTCAGAGAAGGCTGAGCTGGCACTATTGATTGAAGCCCAGAATGTGGCTCTCACCAAGGCACGCATTGAATGGCCCAACGTGGACTTGGTGATGGGCGGGGATCTATTAGATCAACTCATAGCGACAAACTTTGCTGCCCGGGAACACGAAAGACCCTTAGCCGGACTTTTTTCGGCGTGTGCTGTTTTTGCCGAATCTTTGGGTTTCGGAGCTATGATGATTGCAGGTGGAGGGCCCAAGACTGTCTTGGCTGCCGCTTGCAGTCATCATCAATCCGCCGAACGGCAGTTTCGCTATCCGTTGGAACTCGGATATCAGAAAGCTCCGACCGCGGCTTGGACATCGACCGCAGCAGGAGCTTGTGTGTTGGCAGAAGACAATTCGGTTAAAGACGGCAGTCTGGTTATTGAAGCGGTTACTTTTGGCCATGTTATTGACTGGGGAGAGAAAAATCCGAATGACATGGCGACTGCCATGACTCCAGCTGCGTTTGATACGATTAAGCGGCATTTGCGGGATATGCAACGGGATATTTCCTATTATGACCAAGTATATACGGGGGATTTGGGCGTAATGGGAATACGGTTGCTTGATGCCATGGCGCGTCAAGAAGGCTTGAACTGGTCAAGATATATAAGCGACTGCGGCAAATCGTTGTATGACATCGAGCGTCAGGATGTTCACAACGGAGGATCGGGCCCAGGTTGCTCAGCCAGTGTTTTTTCCGGATTTCTTTGTCATCAACTGCAGCATAGGGAGTTTCACCGTATATTGCTGGTGTCAACAGGTGCTTTGTTTTCTCCGAAAAGTTATTTGCAAGGTGAGAGTATTCCCGCGATTGCGCATGCTGTCGCAGTTTCTCGTATCAATTGATTCCCATAGACATCGATGGATGGTCAGCATGGATTTTATGAAGACATGAAGGAGGTGACGAATATGACTTTTCTTTGGGCATTTGTGATTGGCGGATTGTTGTGTGTGCTGGCCCAGCTCACCTTGGATTTGTTTCGCTTAACACCAGCTCATGTGTTGGTTCTTTTTGTGGTCTTGGGAGCGGTATTTGGAGGACTGGGGCTTTATGGAAAACTGGTTAATTTGGCCGGAGCCGGAGCCACCGTGCCCCTGCCCGGCTTTGGTTACACTCTGGTCACGGGAATTGGTGAAGCGGTAAAAACTAAGGGAATTCTAGGGCTTCTCACGGGCGGACTGACGGCTGCCGCCGGAGGCATTAAAGCCGCGGTACTCTTTGGCTTAGCTGCGGCATTGATCTTTAAGCCGAAAACTTGATGAAGATAGGGAAAATAGAAAAAGTACCAAGAAAGGGGATTTACGGATATGCCGCCAAAGCCGGTTATTGTGGTGACCGATGGGGACGAGACTGCGTATAACGCCTTAAAAGAAGCCAGTCAGGATCTCCATTTATATTTGTTGCGCCAATCGAAAGGCAATCCCACTCGTCTTAATGGGCCCCATTTGGTGGATGCAGTGGTGAAAGTTTCTCATGAACCCGTCGTGGTCATGGTCGACGATCAGGGAGAATCTGACACAGGTCCGGGAGAAAAGGCTTTGGAGGTGCTCATGAATGCACCCGAAATTAAGGTGTTGGGCGTGATCGCCGTGGCGGCCAATACACGTTCCGTAGATGGTGTGCATGTTGATTCTTCCGTCAACGCCCATGGCCGTCTTGTCCATCAAGCCGTGGACAAAGATGGCAGAAGCCAGTCATCAGCTGTGATTCGCGGCGACACTGTTGACGTTCTAGCTGATGATCAAGGAAGAGTGCCAATTATTGGACTGGGAGATGTGGGCAAAATGCATGGACAAGATAGTATAAAAGAAGGGGTTCCGGCCACTAAGCGTGCCTTGCAGGAAATTTTGGAGAGAAGCGGATACAACGCTCGTTAAGAGTGTTTGGCCAACAATAGGGGGGCTTTGAACGCCATAGTTTGAGTCAGCTTAGCTAGTGGAGTCCTAGGGGGGATGTGAGGGTCGTTGCACCGTGAACTCGCCCGTCCGGACCCAGAGTGTTCGTGTATTCCCCGCCTTCCTTCTAACACTTTCATCTGAAAGACAGAGTGAATCATGGGGATAAACTCTG
>JAKBWA010000116.1 GCA_021841025.1 Bacillota bacterium
ACAACGGGGGGCCTCCAAACCGTTTTGCACAGCAGGAGTCTCCATCCGAGACCAAAATTCTGCTCGGGATTCTAACCCCACACAATAATCTGGGGAGGCTACCTCGATCCCCTGGATCCCAGGCCCATGCGAAAAAATCAATCATCAGGATCCGCTAATTCTCACCTCAACCAAGCATCAAATCTCTTACCCTCTCTTGGTAAACCTATCTATCAGAGCTATTGCGTTTTTTGGTTAGCTTGTCAAGGATCCTCTGTCTGAATAAGGGGAATCGCCCATAGTCCCAACACAATCAGGACTCCTAATATTCCCCATGAGTAAAAAGTAGTAATGACTCCGAAACGCGTAGCTATCATGCCAGCTGCTAAGGAACCCATTCCAGCTCCAGATATGAGAAATAGACCTCGCAATGACATCACTCGTCCTAAAATGTTCCTAGGCGTGTAGGTTTGAATCCACTGCATAATTGCACGAGATGCCAACGCGTTAGCGATTCCGCCCAGGGCCAAAATAATCAGTGCTACCACTATGTCATGCCATATGCCCAAAGCCAGAAAACCTACTGCAAGCCCAGAAAAGCCAATAACAACCCGGCCCTTGGATGTCACTTGTTGAATCATTTCCGTGCCAAGAAGTTTTCCTCCTAGCCACTGTCCAATGGCAATAGCTAACAAAGCCCAACCGTAGTGAGCCGTGGGTTGATGCCATACCCTCTGCATGGCAGGGGCGGTAACGACATTAAATCCGAACACTAAAGCGGCGCCAAAAAAACTGATCACTGTTAATGAGCTCAATGTCCGATTGCTGCGAAAAGCGGCAAAGCCTTCACTATATTGTTTCCAAACGGAAGTTGGCGTCGTGGGAGGTTCGTCTTGGGGAAGCCAAACACTCCTAGCCGATCTAATGGTACCAACACGCACAGCAGACAAAATAAACAACAAGGCGGCCAATGAAAAAATCCAAGGTATAGTGCCGGGCCGAACAAATCCCACACTGACAATAAGGTAAGCCGCGGCACCAGCCAAAGACTCCCACTGCTGAATCAGCGCAATCGTCCCTTTTAGTCGATCGCCCGACAACTGGGGGGTCATAGCTTGAAATGTGTTGTTATACAAAGCCGCGACGCCAAACAACAAAAAATAAGCAACGGTTACGCCTATCAAGGAAGGTGTGGCGGCAATGGCAACAACCAAAATTGCACGAAAAACATCACCCCAAATGAGTACCACACGCCGGGAAACCCGATCAATCCAGGCAGTGCTGGTAAAATTGCTAATAATTCCGGCCCACCATTGCATGGACAAAACTAGTCCGAGAGCAGCCGGGTTGTGGGTGCGGTGAAGAACGAGCAAAGCAATAGCCACTTCAATCATGGCATCTCCACCAGCACCCAGCGCCCGAGATTGAACTAACTCACGTGCTTCCCGGGGAACAGATGCGGAAGCAGATTTGGGCATTCAGTCAATCCTCCCTCGTCAATATCATTTGCATTATGGCGATCTTGAAGTGGCTTGTCATACACAATTTGTCGAAAGTTAATGAATAAGCCGACATATTGTCCGAGAGTCTCTTTATGGCACAAACGTGAGATCTGCTTTCATCTGCTGGTAGGAAGATACACATAACGAACCCGGACACGTGATATCCGTAATTTACAAAACAGGTTATACTGAGAATGAAGAGAGGAAGTGAAAATTCATGTTCCTCCTAGAATTGGTAATGATTGCGCAAGGATTGTGTGCCGTTAACCGGTTGTTGCGTCTGCATTTTAGAGGGGACTGGCCATATCGTTGGAAATCCGTCAGCCACGATGGCTGGATTTGGTTGCAAAAATGGCGGGCTGTCTATCGGACCGTTTATGCTTTTTATGGAGTGATGCTAATGCAAAGCATCTCGTGGCTTGTCTTGTTAAAATACTTGCGTCTAACGTCTTTGAATTTGTGGCTTTTGACAACATTAGGGCTCTTTATCGTGATTTTTGTCGTATTGTCGCATCACCTGCAACGTTTAATCCGTGATATTTTCGATAAACGTCCTGCACTCCCTCCTTCTTTTGGCGTTGTTTATCGCTTTTTGACCCATCCACCAGCCATTGGCGGGCACTAATAGAATTATTTCGCTGTGTAACGCCTGGATCCAGTGAACAATGGCACAACAAGGTTTATCTAACTGCCTTATGTCGACGACCAATTAAGAAGCTATGGTCGTCTATTCGTAGCGGAACCCATTAGCACATGTCACACGAGAGTCTACGATATTTCCTTGTTCTTCCGAACGTAGAGGATTGAGGAACGTAAAGAGAAGTCAAGGTGTTATTTCGAGAACATAGAGAACAACCAGGACGGAAAATCAGCATTTGTTGGTGAAAAAGGGTTTTCGTGCTACGCTCTTGTTTTAGCAGTATCAAAAATACAATGTGCCCCGTTACAAAATAAACCCAGACAGGAGGCAATTTTCATCTATGTTGCACCCGCCAAAGGCCAGAAAAATACCCCATACACATCATCTACATGGAGACACGCGCCTCGATGAATATTATTGGCTGAGAGAGCGAGATAACCCTGAGGTCCTCCGATACTTGGACGAGGAGAATGATTATTTTCGGTCAATTATGCAACCCTTGGAACCATTGACGGAAGAGCTCTTTGAAGAAATGTGCTCACACATCGTCGATAACGACGTGGAGGTACCAGTTCAAGATGGGCCTTTCTTCTATTACCGGTGTATGGTGGCTAAGAAAGAATATCCTGTCTATGCAAGGAAACGAGCTCAAACCCGCGAGGAATTGGACAAATGTCCTGAGGAGATTATGTTGGACGTTAATACTTTGGCCAACACAGGAGAGTTTCTGAGTGTGTCCCTTTACCGAATCAGTCCTGACCACAGATACCTTGCCTTTTTAGAAAATCACGATGGAACAGACCGTTATACTCTGCGGATTAAAGATTTACACACTGGTGAGTTTTTGGATGATCAGATTTCTAACATATTTATTGAACAGAGTCTGGAGTGGGATAATAGCAGACAATTTATTTATTACATCACTGTGGACGAAACTCAGAGGCCTTTTCGATTGTGGCAACATCAAATTGGCTTTCCTGCATCAGAAGATGTCTTGGTTTACGAAGAATCTGACAGCACTTACACTCTGGCGCTAACGAAATCATTGGACCGACAGTATTTATTTATTACCTCTCACAACAAAAATACCAGTGAAGTTCGCTTAATTAATGCCACTGACCATGAACAACCCATCGCCATCTTCTGGGCAAGGGAACCTGGCGTACTTTACTCTGTAGAGCATCGTGACAACGAGTTTCTCGTCTTAACCAACCGCCAAAGGCCTAACTTTGAACTCCTGAAGTGTTCTGAGTACCCATCATCTCCAGCGTCGTGTCAGCCCTTGGTTCCATATCACGATAGCCAATATTTAAAACACATGTATCCTTTTCAAAATGGTCTAATTCTCACCGGGAGGGAAAACAGCCTCACCCAAATGTGGATCTATGGACAAGGCGAATTACAACCACTGTTATGGCCTGAGACTCTACATTATGTGAAGATGGGAATAAATGTTGATGCAAAATCTGATGAAGTGTTAGTGCATTATGAGTCGTTTTTGACGCCGCCTAGGACATACGGTTTGAACCTGATCAATAAGAAGATGCGTATCTTGCGGCAACAAGAAGTACCGGGTTTTAATCCCACGCTGTACGAACAGAAAAGAGATTGGGCCACAGCGGAGGATGGAACAAAAATTCCTATTTCCATGGTATATTTGCGGCAGGAATTAACTAAAAATGGTCCTCATCCCCTTATTCTTTATGGATACGGGGCTTACGGGTTCAGCATGGAACCATTTTTCGCATCGAGCCGATTACCTTTGCTCGACCGAGGCATTGTTATGGTGACAGCACACGTTCGCGGAGGGGATGAGCAAGGACGGTGGTGGTACGATCAGGGCAAGCTGATGAATAAACGCAACACCTTTAGTGATTTTATTAGGGTGGCCCAGCATCTGATCGCCAACAATTGGACAGCACCACGCTACTTGGCGGCTAGAGGACGCAGTGCAGGAGGGCTGCTCATGGGGGCAGTTCTCAATATGGCTTCTGATTTATTTCAAGTGGTCGCACCGGGCGTACCTTTTGTTGATGTTGTGAGTACGATGTTGGATGTGAATATCCCCTTGACCACTTTGGAGTGGGACGAGTGGGGTGATCCTCATCAACCTAAACCCTACTTTTATATAAAATCCTATAGTCCCTATGACAATGTGGCATATCAACCTTATCCCCACATTTACATGTATGCAGGGCTTAATGATCCTCGGGTCGGTTATTTTGAACCAGCAAAATTTGCCGCCCGCCTGCGAGATAGAAAAACAGATGACCACATCTTGGTGCTCAAAACTAACCTGGGTGCAGGACATATGGGCTCATCGGGACGCTATGCCCAGTTGCGGGAACTGGCCGAAGAATACGCTTTTATCTTTGATAAATTAGGACTAAAATCCGTGATCGCCCATGACGGTCTAGGGCCTGATTGATTTTTATCCTTGACACCTCCCTTGCCTAAAGCTTGCTTTTTAAACCTATAAGTTTTAGGGAGTTGGCGCGCCCGAATTTGAATCGGGTATCATTCGGATGCGAGCATTTTCGTCCGCAACAAAATTTTGAACACCGCAGGCTATTGCAAAGGTATTTGCAACGGCGTGTCGAATACTTGAGGTATACTCATAGCGACGCATCAATTCGGACAATCGATAGATCCCTGGGTATTCCGCGAACTGGTGTATTTCGTCAAAGAGGAAATGGACAGTTTTAGCAATAAAATTCCCCACCTCGGTGGGGAATTTTTCCGATTGAGATCGGAGAAGCCACGAAGCTGACAAAAGCAACCCCAGGGAAACGACCCTGGGGTTGCTAAACAGGTGTGAGGGACCAGACCGCCCACCACGGGTGGGTGAGGCTTAGGATCTGGCCACAGTGCGCCCACCGTGGTGGGATCGACACGATGCAGAATGTTCCGAGGCTAGCCGGCCAGATCCAATCCGTAGCGCTCCTTCACATCCGCCAGGGCTTGCGGTTTAGCCCCCGCTAAATTGACACAAGCGATTTCTCTCGCCGGCGTTCTCACGATTTCAGGATTTTTTCGGAATCTATCTGTCTGATCTTGTCCAAACCATCCCAAACCGCCCTATGGGTGGAGACGGGGGAATCGGAGGGATGGCGCAGGACTCCGATTCCCCCGTGCACCCTTTACACCCGCAGGGGGATCCACTGGGCCAAGTTGGTGACAACGCGGACCCGCATTCCCTGATAAGACTGGTATAGTTCGTAAAATGTTCGTTGGCCCTTGGCATGAACAGGGGCCAAGAGTCATTTGCCCAAAAGTTATTCTCTTCTTTGCTACTCATTAGGCCATCGCCGTTCGAGATGATGAGCGCCTGGCCTAAAGAGCGCATCTCCCAATACAGACTCTAGATTCCTAATTGCCTTTGTCGAGTTTATCTTAAGAAAGTTGGGCACCAATAACGGGTACTCCGTTAGTCTTTGGCGAGAAAATAGAGAACGTCTTGCCATGCTTCTGGAGCCGCGTCTTTGGTGTACATAGGCCTGGTATCATTGGAAAAGGCATGTTTCGTGCCTCCGAATATTTTGACGTGAATAATTTTCGAGCATCCTCCATAGCCTATTGAATCTGAGGCACAAGATTTGTAATGCGGTGAACCTTTCCCGTGTAAATCCCGAACATACGGTCCGGAATGGCAGAAACGTGATCCACCGGAGGGTTCTCGCCATAAAAGGCGAGAGCATACCCAGCCATGATCCTGTCCAAGTCTCATGCGTTCACGCCACTCACCGATAGACAAATCAGGAACCAAAGCAACGTAACCCTCTTTAGCTAATCGTCTGGCAAAATCTTGTATGTGTCCATTCAATCCCCAAATTTGGGGGATACCCTTGACGGCGGAGAAAGGCGCAGATTTATCCGGGACCACCAAATACCCCTATAGCCCTCGGGAAAAGTCACATGTTGTTCACGCATTTTAATTTCTCTTTCTCCTATATTCTCTTAACAGCATTTGCAAATAATCTGCCTGCAGTTTCATCAGAAATGTTTTTATTAGGTAGTTTAACATCATTAAAGAAGGTCAAATATCAAGCGACGACCCTGGACGTTTCGCTGTTGCGCCGCCCAATCCTCCGACAATCAAAACCAGTACGAGGCCTATGATAATGGAGAAAAGCCACGTCAACCAGTGAGCAGCAGGAGAATTAATTGTGCGTAGCAATGTAGAGGCTCCCGAAGGAGGAAGTGCCTGTCCTTTCAGGCGGGCCTGCAATTGAGCGCGAGTCATGTGAAGAAATAGGGTGGGCCAGGCAGATAACAATCCTTGACACTCCCCTCCCTGAAGGGAGGAGATTCTTGCGAGGAACCGACTGACGTCAGCTTGACTCGCAAAGGGTT
>JAKBWA010000018.1 GCA_021841025.1 Bacillota bacterium
ACACCAAAATATGCTACTTCATTGAAAAAAAACATCCACCAAAGCCACAGTGAGATGATGATTACCAGTTCGATCGCCCGCTGGGTCCGCTTGGAGAGTAGCCAAGTTCCAAAAGGCATTAAGCATCCCAGTAACATGAGCAGAATGACGACAACTATCCTCCACGTTAGTGTACTCTCTGGCACAGTGTTTATCGAAATCATCCAAAATGTCACACCAGCAGCGGCTACACTGCTGATGACTGTTCCCCAAACCCAAATCGTCACCCTTTTACCGCTCATAAACACACCTCAGGAATTGAGGCTGCGGGAGCCTCAATTCACACAATTTTTAATTCTATACTACACCACATGTGTTTATCACGGTGATGAAGTCCATGCAAAAGCCGATGTTATGAAAACAATCATTACCACGGTTGATTCAGAATGTCGAGAAGAGAGAGTGTGATAAGCAAATCCTCTGCTTCCACCCAAATATCCCAATGGCGAATGCCATCGTCTTCATGAATAGGAACTAAACGATAAAGTTCTACAAGAAGTCGATAGCAGGCATAATACAAAGGATTTGGATGGTCCCCTCATAATAAGCAATTGGGGATCAACGCCCGGAGAAACCCGTTCTCCGTCCTCAGAATATCGGGCGCCAACATGAGGGAGAGCCATTTGCTGCGTACCAATTTGGATACACTGAAAGTGTGACCCATAGATCTCACTGGGTACAGGAGTTAAAGGCAAAGGATTCGTTGCCTCGGGAAAGGCCTGGCGAATTGCTGCGTCTATAGCTTGACGTGAAATGCCTAGGGTATCCACTGGGGGTTTTTCCCTCCTATCTCATCCCAATTGATCGTCATTCTACCAGAGTCACCATGACACTTCACCTTGTAGGCAATATATGGGGATCTTGCCGTATCGTCCATTTAGAAAGGACCGAGCAGTGGCGATCGCGCCATTGGAAGTGAAGCGCAAGAAATTGAAGGTTTATATCTCTTTCTTTTTTATGCCAGTGGTGGAAGGGAGGGGGTCTGGTACACTCGTGGTAAGGAATATGTGAAAGGGGGCCATTCATGGTTACGGGGGAGCGAGCCATCATGCTATCCGAGTTTATAGGGACAGCTCTTTTGGTAGCCGTGGGTTGTTCCTTTGTGGTGTGGGATTTTGGTCGGGGAAGTCCTATGATTCATTGGATTCCTTCCGCGGGATTCAGGCGGGCCTTAACCGGTTTCCTGTTTGGTTCAGTCGGGGGGTCGATTGCCGTGAGTCGGGTGGGCAAAGTTAGTGGTGCGCACATCAACCCCGTGGTAAGCATGGGCTTTTGGATCAGAGGCAAGCTCACAGGACGTCTGGCACTGCGTTATGTCATCGCTCAGTTGGCCGGTGGCATTATCGGCACTTTGGCTCTCTTGCTCTGGGGACCTTTGGCTCAAAGCACAAAAGATGCGGCCACCATTCCCGGTGCGTCAGGGGTATGGGTGGCCGCTTTAGGCGAAATGGGGGCGACATTCTGTCTGATTGTCGGGTTGTTCTCGTTTGTGGGACATCGCTCTCTCAGAAGATTTACCCCGTTGTTATTCCCATTTCTGTATGCCTTCTTAGTGTATTGGGAAGCACCTCTCTCTGGAACCAGCACCAATCCTGCTCGAAGTTTGGGGCCGGCGGTAGTGGCTTCAGCCTGGCATGGCTGGTGGGTTTATTGGGTGGGGCCGGGCATGGGAACCATGCTTGCATTAGGTGTTCTTTCTTTGGCGAAGCCATTGACCCACTGGGATATGGAAGTGGCGAAACTCTATCATTTTCATCGTGACCCGGCAGGAATCTTTCACCAACTGAAAAAAGACCTTGTGAACATACGCTCTCACAGTAAATGATTCCGTGCCCAGCTTTTCTCTAAAAGAGGGAAAGGGATCTTTTCCATACGGCATGAGCTGATGTATGGGTTGCCGGATATGGCTGAGAATCTCCGTGGCGAATGCAATGAACACCCCCCAGTGGTCGAACTGTTGGTTTCAGCACATCTATGGCTGCGCAGTGACCATGGGCGGTTACGCTGAAGAGGTTGAAGGTCTTGATGGTGGCCGATTCTATGGCTGGGCTCAAATAGCCTGCGGATGGATGGCGGCATGATGCATGCCGCCCGTTACATTGCTCGATTCTTATGACGCGGCAACAAATCAATTTTATACTTTTATGCTAGAAGAATGGTTGTCCTCTTGACATAGAAGCGAATTGCGTCAATAATGGCTAGTAACACGATAGAGTTTATCGGAGATGAAACGTGGTGGCTATACAACATTTAATATTGGTTGCGGAGGCAACCAATTGGCAGGACGCGCCGGCTAATCTCTACGCCAGCGGTACCGAGTCTTGGGGCAACCGGTGTGGGCATGACTTGGAAGCAAACAGTTATTGTCATATCAGGAGGCATGGCTATGCGGTATGAATCGTTAGTTGAGGCGATTGGGAACACCCCACTCATTCGGTTGCACCGGCTTTCCCAAGAGACCGGGTGGGATGTCTATGGAAAGTGGGAAGCTAAGAATCCCGGCGCCAGTGTGAAAGACCGTATTGCCTGGGGGATGATTCGGGCCGCTGAGAATAAGGGGGCGTTACAGCCGGGCGGAACCATCATTGAGCCGACTTCAGGCAATACCGGGATTGGACTGGCATGGGTTGCGGCGGTCCGGGGGTATCACACGATTATGACCATGCCAGAGAGTGCGAGTATCGAGCGGCGAGCGATGATGCGAGGATATGGTGCGAAAATCGTATTAACGCCGGCTTCGGAAGGCATGAAAGGCGCCATTAAGAAGGCTCGTGAGCTTCAAGAATCAATACGGGGCTCGGTCATTTTGCAACAATTTGAGAATCCGGCTAATGTGCAAGTTCACTATGAGACCACAGGACCCGAAATTTGGGTCGATAGCGAGGGCCGCGTATCGGCTGTGATTGCAGGAGTGGGGACAGGGGGCACGATAACCGGGGCGGGCCGATTTCTCCGTGAGAAAAATCCGGAAATACGGCTGGTGGCAGTGGAACCAGCAGAATCCCCGGTTCTGACGGGAGGACAGCCGAATCCCCACCGCATTCAAGGGATTGGGGCGGGATTTGTTCCCGCAATTTTAGATACGCAAATCTATGACCGGTTAATCCTTGTCCATGACCAGGCTGCTATTGATGCGGCCAAAAGGTTAATGCGTGAAGAAGGGTTGGCGGTGGGGATTTCCAGTGGTGCTGCAATGGACGCGGCCCGCCGAGTGTTGCCGGAACTAGGCCCTACGGGCTTTGCGGTGGTAATTCTGCCTGATCATGCAGAACGCTATTTATCGACAGCGTTATTTGTTGACGCCAAAACGCAAGAATGACCAGGAACATAGCGTGCGGTAAAAGGCTGAGATCGTCGCGAACTGGTCTGCAAAAGCTCTCTGTTCCATTAACAAATATAGGGAGATGAAACCATGGTATTCGAGAATTTGGATGAGAAGATACAGAATCATACCGACTGGGTATTGCGTCGGCAGCGAAATATTCCTAATAACCGCCGGCTCTTTGTGTTGGCATGCATGGACGAAAGGCTCCCGGTTGAAGAAGCGCTGGGCATCTCCCTGGGCGATGCCCATGTTTTTCGTAACGCTGGGGGTCTCGTTACTGATGATGTCATTCGCTCAGCCATGCTGACCACGAATTTCTTTGGTACCGAGGAAATTATCATTGTGAATCACACGGAATGTGGAATGATGTCGGCTAAAACAGAAACGATACTGCGAGCTATAGAACAAAAAGTTGGAAGTCTTGCGCAGGTGTCGCTCGATCCTGCGCTTCCGGAATTGACTTTGACCGATCCCTTGGCTTTTGGCAGATGGGTTAAAATGTTTGACGATGTCGATAGGATAGCCGAAACTCAAGTGAAATTACTGCGCAGTCATCCTTTGATTCCCGCTCATGTCACAATCCATAGCTATATCTACGAGATTGAGACAGAAAGATTGCGAAAACCGCACGAACGCCTTGCCGAACATGTGAACGATGCCAGAACGATGACGGAACATCCTCTATTGGGTTAACTTGCGGATAAACATAGAGCATTCTCTGCTGGGGAGTGGAGTTTCGCCATGGGCTTAAAGGATCAGTCGCGGTGTTTCGTTTTACGCTTTATGGCTCTGTCCAGTTTTCAGCCGGTCAAAATTGTTGGGATCCTTTCAGTATACAAGGGGCTAACAGTGTGAGGTGTGTCCCTCTGTGCCTACCCCGCGTCCGGGAGCACACTTGTCCCACAAAAGTCTCGTGCCTTGGGATATACTGCATAACAGGTCCGCGGGCTTCAACAAATCAGCCCAGAAGATTGTCATCGAAGGGAAATCTCTCTTGGTCGCGAAAACACGAGAAATTTCGGCAACCTCTGGGCAAATTAACCTGGATTTGTAATCCGAAAAATTTGTGAGCTCAAATATGACGATGAACCGGGAAAGGTGTTTGCTGATGGCATGCAGTAGACAACTTCTTAAGTCATGAGTTTTGGCTTTGGGGAATCAAATGGTATTCTGGCTAAGAACCTGAATTTTGGTACCGAGAAACCATGACTAGTTGTGTATCCAACATTTTTTCGGGTATTAAGCATTGGTAGCCACTCGGGATGCTACTGAAGATGCCGCGGCTTTCAGCCATGATCACGAATTTCCAACGACATTGGATTCAAACAACCGAGGTCGAGCTGGTCATGGGGAACATGAAGAGGCCAAAAGAGGAAGAGGGAGGTTCTGGGGATGGCAATCCTGACGTGGTTCGGACAAGCCGGATTCACGATTGAAAGCCGCACTACGCGGATCGCGATTGACTTATTTTTAAGCGAAACAGAAGATGCCCGGCCTCCTGTGACGAACCTGGAGAATATTGGCAATCTTAATGCGATAAGCGTGACCCATGAACATATAGACCATTTTGATGAGTCGCTGTTGAGGGAGATGGCGCACCGTCATGACAATCTTCAAGTGATCGTGCCCCCTCCCCTGGTCGATCGTACAGCGGCACTAGGATTTAATCGCTCCAAGATTATAGAAGCGCATGTACACGAACCTATCCATATTGGAGAGCTGACGATGATTCCGATTCCCAGTTGTCATGGCGTCAGTATGACCGATGCCTACCACTTGGGAAACCCTCTCGGGCAATTTGTAGGGTATGTGGTGACGAGCGAGGATCTAGTAGTTTACCATAGCGGGGACACCATCAAGTGGTCGGACATTGAGACCGAGCTGTCGCGCTACGGAATCCATGTAGCCCTGCTTCCCATAAATGGCCGTGACTCATTACGCGAAGAAATGGGGATTGTAGGAAATCTTACCCCCGAAGAAGCTGTTGATGTGGCGCACCGAATAGGTGCGCGTGTCTTAGTTCCTATGCACTTTGATGGATTTGCCAAAAACCCGGGTAGTCCTGAGACTGTCATTAGCTATGCCCGGCAGTTTCATCCCGACCTGAGTGTTGTGGTGATGGGGTACTTAAATCCACTCCACTTGTCCATGACAGATACCCCGGGAAGACCGCATGACGGAGGGATTTCGACGAAATCATAGAACGACATTTGGAGACGGCGTCTTTATCGTGATCTAAGTTTATGCACCGGGGAAGGCTCATTTGGTCCGAGTGCATTTTTCTTGATAATACAGCTTTCTCTGCTCAGGACGTTCTTCTCGTGACCTTGATGCGCTTTTCGTACCGATGGGTAATGCCAGGGGAAGGCGACCCTGGCATATCAGCGTCTGACGCTGTACGAACGATCGGTTCTTTGCAAGAACCGGAATCGGATAGAGTCCCATAATCCTTCCCGTTCCTGAATTGTCGTTCTGCGTTCACTCAAATCAAACTGAAGTGCGTGTGTGGTATGTTCTATCAGCGAAAAGTTCACGACTTTTCGGTTGTGGATATTCTGAGACCGGTTACGATGATAACTGGTTCCACTTGTTCTGAATCGCATTCGCCATTCGCCGTATGATTTCGGCTTGGACCTCGCGTGGTCTATGGTTCGTCATAGCTTGCGTGGTTTCCCACCAAATCGTGCGAAATTCTGTGCCGAAATTCATTTTGGTTATCCCTGCCTGCCGAAGACGCGTGTAGACCCCGGGATCAATACCACTGGCTCCGTGTAGCACGAGAGGCACCGGGCAGCGTGCGTGAATAGCCGCCAGCCGTTCAAAGTCGATTTGTGAGGAGGCGACATGGGTAGCATGATGATTGCCGATGGCCACAGCGAGACTGTCCACCCCCGTCTCGTGCACAAAGGTCCACGCTTCTTCTGGCGTGGTGAGCTGAGCCCATTGTTCAGGTTCTCCCGGTTTCGGCACGTGTCCAATTTCAGCTTCCACACTCGCGCCGCGGGCATGTGCTTGCGCGACGACTTTTTGGGTTTGGCGAATATTCTCCTCCATGGGCAAGGCCGAACCGTCATACATCACTGAGGTAAA
>JAKBWA010000114.1 GCA_021841025.1 Bacillota bacterium
ATATCCGGCAGCGCCACATTGACAATACTGGCATCCAATGCTGCCATAAAAGCACCAATACACACGGTAGCCACCACGAGCCAAATGTAGTTCGCACGTGTCGTAAAGCGCGTCAGCGGCAAGGACTGCCAGAGACTCCGAAGATCAGTCGCCTTCGCCACAGCTTGCACCTCCAAGAATTATCTTTATCGTAGTCATTAGTGCACAACTTGGGAAGCCCTTTTCGGCTCATCGGCAAACCAAACCCGAGAACTGTGAGTCGCATCGCCAAAAAACATCCAACGTTCGAAGATGAGACCCAAGGTTACTCCCATTGCCCCAACAATGTGAAAAGTAGAATAATGCCAAAAAATCAACCCGGCCGAAGGAAGACCCCACATCAGCACTATCATCAGCCCGTATCCCCAGATGCGCTGCACTAAAGTTAACGCTGGCCAAATCTGGGTTTGATGGCGGTATGGAGGTTTAGTTGTCCCTGTGTCTAGCACTCGGTATGGTTTTTGCGAAAGACCGGTTCCCGTACTTGACATGACCAAATGGTCGGCGTCTCGGAAATGTCGGATCTGAAGAACCTTCAGCACTACAGTGATCGCCAGAACAATCCCTAATGCCGTGCTCAACCCTGGCACACTTGTATGCATAATCGCGGTAATCCCCCAGGCCCATGAGATCCCGCTAACAGCCGCCGCCCCCAAAAACATCAACACGGTAAGCGGCGAGTGCCAACTGCGCATAGCCCGGATCGTAGCGTAAAGCATGGCTGTGATATACACAGCCATAATCCCCAGGGCGGCGGCTGCCACACTGAATGCCAGCCACAAGCTAGTTGCAGATACCAAAAGGCGGGAGAAAACACTGAGAGCGACTACCATGGTATACACGCCGGTACTCAGAGCCTCCCGGCTTAACCATGACGTCTTCAAACGCCTCAGGATATATTTGCCGGCTGAGAGACGGTGCATATGAAAGAAGGACGAAATGCCGCCAATCCCGCCTGTAATCAATGCAGCGGCTTGACAGGCCAAGACAAATGAAGGCTCAGAAAGGTGCCATATAAGGAGCGTAGCCGCTACCGTGGTGAGTCCCACGGACAATCCTTGCAACAAGGTGAGGGCTAACAGAGGCCATGTTGGTTTCATGACTGGTTCGCCTCCAGAACCTCGTCAATTTCCTGATCCTCGACACTATGCGGCATAGGCCGTCTGGGCAGGTAGTGAACCGAAGGTCTGGCACCCAACTCAGGCAATAGTGTAAATCCCTGCCTTTGGGCCACCAACTTCGACACCTCAGACTCAGGATCATCTAGATCGCCAAAAGTTCTGGCGTGGGTAGGACAGCTTTGCACGCAGGCGGGTTGCCGATCCTTTTCAGGCAAGGTTTCGTCCTCAATCCGATCGATACACAAAGTGCATTTCTTGACCACCCCTTCATGCTCGTCAAATTCTCGCACTCCATAGGGGCAAGCCCACATGCACAACTGACAACCAATGCAAGAATCATAGTCAATGAGAACGACGCCGTTGTCTTGACGTTTATACGATGCTCCGGTAGGGCATACCGGTACACAGGGCGCATCATAACAGTGCATACACGCTTTCGGAAGATACATCACAGACGCCTGAGGATATTCGCCGGCTTCTACTGACAGAACCCGGTTCCACCACATCCCATCAACCTCTCGGTACGGTTCATGATCCGGAACCGGGCCAAAGTCGCCAGAGGTATTGTGCTCCTTGCAGGACACTTGACAGCTTTTACAACCGACACACTTATTTAAATCCGTAATGATCGTTAATTGCACCGATTATTGGCCCCCTTTCCGTGTGGAGTATTGAAAGTGCAAGAGTTGCGTCATTTCTACTTGCCTGGGTTTCCGAGCCGCCACTTTTGGCCAAACTTCATGGAGTTCGGAAGGATAAATGCGCACCCGCGTGTCATACCACCCTGCCTGCCCCGTGATGGGGTCGTTGTTGAACACCGTTCCCGAGACACCTCCTGGAGGCAAGGTATCGGGCACAATGTGGTTAACCAAAATAGCTCGCTGACTTTCCGGTGCATTGGGATCCAACCCCCATGCTCCCGGAGCTTTCGCCACGGCATTCCACGTCCAAACTGTTCCCGGCTCCACGGCATCCGAGTATCTCAAAATTGCAGTCATTCTCCCTTGCCGCGACTCCATCCATACCCATTGCCCCTCTTTCAAATGCAGCCTTTGAGCCGTGAGTGGATTAATAAACAGCGGATTTTCATGCAACAGTTGACGCAGCCACGCATTTTGCGAACCCCAGGAGTGATAATGGGTCATAGGCCTTTGGGTAATCAGGACCAAGGGATATTCTTCCTGGCTGCTTGTTTCCAATTCCAGAGGTTTATGGTAAAACGGTAACGGATCGAAGTACTTGATCAGACGTTGTCTCAAGGCATGATCTTGAGGTTTCTTTCCGGGCCATACTCCCTCGCCCGCTAGACGGAAAGTCTGTAACGGCTCCGAATAGAAATTCAATATGATCGGATCATTCGTAGCATTGAATTTCACGTCCCGCGCCCAGTTGAGATACTCGTGATTGGCCATGCGATAGTAACGGCGGCCTTGAGGCAAAGGCTTGAACCAGAATGCTTTGTTCCTGGCATAAGATTCCAGCTGATGGGGGTTGGGATCGCCAACAAAAGTTGATTGTCCGTCACGTCCCCGAAATCCAGCCAGAATTCCGACTTTTGAACCGGGAGCGGTTTCCCACAACTGGATAAAGTCTTTATAGGACCGATACCGCACCCGGCCATTTTCAACAAATCCGGGCAACTCCAGCCGATTGGCCAACTCAATTAATGTATCTGCTGCAGGATGGACATTGTCCGGCGGTTCAACAGCGGGCTGCCTGATAGAATCGGCAGGGCCATCGGGTTCCGAAATGGGACGATCTTGTAAAGAGGCAGCGTCCCATCTTTCCAAATAAGTCGTATCAGGAAACACAACATCGGCGAAAGCCACGGTTTCCGAGTCATAAGAATCCAAGACCACCACATGCGGAATTTTGTAACGGCCCTGCTCATCCTTTTCAGTTAACATCTTACGCGTTTCAAGAGTGTTCCAGCTCGAATTCCAGGCAATATTTGCCATATAAATCATCAAGGTGTCAATGCCATAGGGCTTTTGGTCATAAGCGTTGCGAATGACGTTTTGGATCACACCATGTGCAGCGAGAGGGTACTTCCAGGAATAGGCTTCGTCTATTCGAATCGGTTCGTCCCCGTCCACCAAAAGATCATCGGGAGACACCGGATATCCTAGTAAAGGCTTTGGAGCCGGGTTGTTGGGCTGGTAGTCGGATCGATTCGGCGCAGGCGACACTGGAGGGGGAGCGGGTTTGGGATAAGGGCTCTTGTACCGGAATCCTCCCGGTGTATCAATTGTGCCAAGCATCATCATGAGCTCAAAGAGAGCGCGGATAGTCTGGAATCCGTTGGTATGAGCCGCGAGACCACGCATTGCATGAAAGGCCACGGGTCGTCCCACCGTGCGTTGGTGGTGAGTCCCATAAAAATCTGTCCACGGCTCTGGCAGCATCACCGGATGATTCATGGCTAATTTGCCCATTTCCAATGCTAGCCGCACAATCGTTTTACGGGGAATGTGGGTTATTTCTTCTGCCCATGCCGGTGTGCACGCCTTCAGGCGATCTTTCAAAATCTGAAATGCCGGCCTAAAAGTTCGACCTGAGAAATGATAAACTCCCTCCAATTGTCCCTGGCCCGCCGCTCTGCGAAAAGGAACGAATTCTCCCTCGGGCGAGACGGTCATCATGTCTCCTTCTTCGTTCCTCCATATCCGTCCGTCCTGTTCGGTACCAGGAGCCTTTTCAATCAAAGCTGTCGCGTTGGTGTAACGCCGTAAAAATTCGGCGTCATACAAACCCTGCTGAACCAATATTTGCATAAACGCCATAAATAGCGCACCATCTGTGCCAGGATGAATGGGAACCCATTCGTCAGCTAACGCGCCATAGCCGCTTCGCACCGGATTAATAACAATAAACCGTCCGCCCCGATCCTTCAGCTTGGCAATCGCAAGTTTCAGTGGATTGGATGGATGATCTTCCGCCACACCAATAAGAACAAACAGGCGGGCGTACTCCACATCCGGCCAGCCAAATTCCCAAAAGCTGCCGCCAATAGAATACATGCCGCCTGCGGCCATATTGACGGAGCAAAAACCGCCATGAGCAGCCCAATTGGGGGTTCCGAACTGTTTAGCCCAATACCCGTTGAAGGCTTGCATTTGATCTCGCCCCGTAAAATAGGCCAGGCCAGACGGATCCGTTTGGCGTATGTTTCTTAGCCATCCTTCGACTGTCGACAGTGCCGTTTCCCAATCTACGGGCACCAACTCTCCTTGCCCGCGTTCGGACTCTGGTGCGCGCATCAAAGGAGTGGTCAATCGGGCCGGCGAATATTGGGTCATAATCCCCGCGCCGCCCTTGGCGCACCAGACACCATGGTTTACAGGCGACTCCGGGATCCCGGAAATAAACCGAATGCGTTCGTTTTCGACCGTAACCTCAATGCCGCAGCGACATGCGCACATATAACAGGTGGTGTGGACCTTGCGAGTGGACGCCGACTCTGTCTTGTTTTCTTCAGCGACATCCTGAACTTGCATCTTTTCCTGGTCTACGGCCATAGCGATTACCTCCAAATTGAAATCCGAATATCGTCACCCTTGTGCTAAGGTTAATTGTAACTAGTTCTAAAGGTCGCAGATTACAGAATACTTGATAGCGCCTCTCATCATTTCTTATGGCGCTTTAGCTTATATTGAACCAAGATTCAGTTTTCTGTAGATACACATCTGTCCAATTTAGTACTTGGCTGCCTGTTCGTCGGATTCAATTAAATTGCTGAACAAAATAGAACCTCAAATAAATTTTCCTTATTGACTGTTCTTTTAGCCAACAGCCGATTATACTAAATGATAAGTTGTCAATTAACGTATCTAATTCTTAAGATATTGACTTTATGGGTTCTTCCATCTTTCTTATCTGTAGAGAAAGAGAGGAAGTGGGGATGGATTCTGCAAGGTTGTAAAGGCAAGGAGTGACTACTGTGTTGCAATATTTGGTATTGGCTACCCCAGTTATTTGGGCTGTGGTATTTTTTCTCATTTGGCAAAAAAGGAAGCACTCAAGTAGGCTGCCAGGAAGCCGTGCGAAGTATGATTCTTCTCGTTCCGTTTTTAAAACCGGAGCACCTAAGCCCCCTAAGCCAAGCAAACCGGCTCCGGTAATCGAGTTATTCTCGGCTTCAGCCTCTGCGCAAAAAACGCATCCTCAAGAGGACCATTCGGAATAAAATCCGTGGCCTTTTCATCGTGAATCAGTACTGCAGGTTGTCTTCTCCGCAAAGGGTTTTGTGAATAGGAGGATCTCTTGGCTTCAGTCAAGGGAACTTTGTCCTCGGCAGGTCTATGTTGTAGACACAGCGTTCGGTTTTCCAATTCAGTTTGAGTCTCTATGGCAATCATGGACCATCCCGCTCCCTGGTACATTCCCGGGAGTATTTTTGGTTGCGTCTTTATGGTTCCTTTTAGTGTCGGAGACTTACCAAATGCGCCGTAAAGCCGCATGGGGATATCAGGCGCAGTGCCCGAGGGGCTCGATGCCGCGAAGGCCACTCTAATCTTGCTCAGTTAGATACGTGTAATAGTCAATAACCATGTTGAAAGCTTATCGCTGTCGACCCGACCGCAGACCAAACGATGGCCCTGAACCCGCCAGTGCGGGGGGCTCCGGTATGTCTACAACTGGGCGCTAGAGACAGCAGCCATGACATATCAAACCCCAGGGTAGGGCATCACGCGTTGCCCACTGGATAAGCGTCTCACCACGTTGAAACAAGAGCTGCCGTGGCTCCAAGTATGTGGCGGCCCAACCTCTCCAACAGACCCTGGTGCACTTGGATAAAGCGTTCACGCGATTCTTTCGCGACCAAAATGGGCATCTCCTTCAAGTCGCAACGCGGCAAAGAGAAGCGCCACGTACCCTCAAAGGGTCAAGATTCATTGGAACAACATCGTTGGACGGTTGGCCGAACATGATTTCGATGATTTATGCATTGCTGAAAACAGATACTGAGTTACTGGCTAAAACCCCAGCCGGAGAAATTCCGCCAGAACCTATGCTCTATGACCCAGCTATACATAGAATGCATCGAGAAGGCCAGTACCGTTCTCTGAAACCCCAATTCAAAC
>JAKBWA010000039.1 GCA_021841025.1 Bacillota bacterium
ACGTCACGACCGATTCCGACACTCCGGCATAGCGGGCACAGCCTGCCACAGTGTTGTCTGATGCCGCGGCATAAAGACGCTGCATCGCTGTCTGACAAACAATACCGTTTACGGTGATCGACCCCGGTTTGTCGTGGTTAGGCCACAGCTGCGCCGATTGGGACTGGGATGCGGCCACAATATGCCCCTTCACTGGGTCTACAACCACTGGTTCGGTAGCATTCACGGCCGTGCTTGGAACTAATCCTGCTTCCCTCGCCTCCAAAAAAACTCCATTGTGTGGATGTTTCGGATCGGTTATCACCAGCCAGGTGGCATTAGAAAAGTTGGGCTCCCCCATAGTTTGGGCAGCTTTTTGGTTCGGATACGACAAATATTTACCGTTATACCGATCGTGTTCGATAATCCAGCGGATCATCCCCATGGCGAGAGCCCCATCGCCTCCTGGAGCAATGGGAACCCACCGGTCCGCATGCAAATTCCCGTTACCTGTGCGGACATCAATCATGACATACTTGAGGCGGTTGCCGGTCGTAGCTTCCACCAGTTTGCGTCCCAAGGTCTGCATGGGGAAATTGGCTTCCGTGACATTTTCACCAAACCACAAAATATATTCTGCGTTGGGAATATCCGGTTTAAGCATAGCCACGCCGCCAATCCCATTTAATGATTCCTGGGTAGACACATGGTGATTCAAATCGCAAATCCCCACGTGTGGAAACACATTGATCGTCCCAAAGGCATGTCCAAACCGCGTAAGAAAATCGGCCTGCCCGGCTTCGGCCCTGCCCCAATAGACAACGAGTCCATTAGTCTCGGGACCAAAATCGGGATTGGCCGCGCTAATGGCTCGAAACCGCGCACGACCCCCATCCCACAATTCGCGAAATCCCACGACATGGCGCGTTTCTTCCCCTTTAACGTGGGCAAAAAGGTTGCCTCCGTTCGTGACCTCTGAAATAAGCTGATTCCAAGAAATGGCTTCCCATTTGCCAGAGCCACGAGGGCCCTGGCGTTTCAAGGGCACAGTCAGACGATAGGGATCGTAAACCGTTTGGCGTCCTGCCTGTCCCCTGGGACACAAGGAATGCGGAGCAGGCCATAGTGTCGCGACCTCCGGATCTAAAGAATACAGAGCGTGCGGTTCCGTGGAATTGGGATGATAGGGATTGCCGTCTAATTTCTCCAATATCCCGCCGAATACATGGGCCTCGATCCCGCAGTCACTGTGACACTGCTTACACACACTGTAGACGGTATCGACACCGGGCCACATGGCCGGACGGTCAGGATAGACAAAAGTACCCCGGCGATGAAATACATTGCCTATCCAAGGCGACAGTCCCCATCCAGCCGCCAGCACACCTCCTCCCGCCAATGTGGATCCCACAAGAAATTTTCGACGAGAAATACTGGAAGGCGGCGTCTCTTTATTTGCCATTATTCTCTCCCCCCTTAAAAGGCGCTTGGTTCCTTTTCATGGCCTCTTGATGAGGCTCTTTGTTTCGCAACGTCTTTAAGCGAAGCAAAATAGATCAGAATCAAACAAGGGTATGACTATTCTGTAATCTTTTCGGTTTCCGTTCGGGTGATCGGCATTCACCTGACTGTGAACAACCCGTTCGGTCAAGAGCATCGTAATCCTCATGCGAATCTCATCATAAGGGCCATTGAGGGCCATAGGGAGGAACCAATGGTCTTGTGTTTTTGACTCCTTGGTCTGTTATGAAGGAACCGGGATCGAAGAAACCTGCACCTTTCAGGCTTAAATCCCTTCGGGAATTAAAGGACTTTGTACAGAACCTTTCTGATCGATATTCGATATTCGCCATTCGCTCCTCGTTTCTGCGCCACGGCAAGTGCCCATTGTGTTTGTTGCTGAACCATCACCGTGGGCTTGGCAGAGTGCTCCAGTGAGTTGTTCTCATGCATAAAACTATTTCGTAGCGGCCACATTGTACCAAGAAGTCTTCTTTATAACATTTATATTTCATAGATGGGAGAAAAACAGAATGTGGCCATTTTTGCGATCTCAACACAAAAAAGCAAATCCTAGGAAAAAGCCTGTTGATCATGGGACATCTACGAAAAATCCGTCTTCGGTTTCAGATACTCAAGCCTTAATGGACGATCTCGCCAGCACCCAACAAGCCTTGGAAAGTGTATCAGGTGTGGACATTGCGCTGCTCCAAGACCTCATTACGGAACTCAAAACCTTTGAGAAGGTCTTAACCAGTCTGGAGCATACTTTGCATCCTAGCAAAGACCGCACCAATATTGATGTCTATAACGGAAATGTGGAAGATGCCTACAACCTTCTGAAAAGTACAGTAGGACAGTCTCCCGATATTAACATCCGCCGCTTTTATTTAGGTAAAAAGCATCGTCTGCCTGCAGTCTTGGTCTTTAATGACGGGCTTGCCGACAACCAAATGATTGACCAAGACACCATCTTTCTCATGCAGCGCTATGAGGACGCCGAAAGCTTATGGCAAAAAGGCCCCGAGGTTCACCAATATGTTCACGACTCTATCGTCTCTGTGGGCCATGCCACCGTGGAAAACCGCTGGACTAAGCTGTTGCCTAAAATGATGGGAGGCAATACCCTGGTATTCATTCAAGGGGCTTTAGAAGTGTTGGTCTTGGATACCGTCAGCTATCCGGCAAGACCTATCGAGACACCGCAAACCGAACGGGCAATTAGAGGCCCCCAGGAATCATTTAACGAAGTCGCTCTGACTCAGATGAACCTTATTCGCCGGCGAATCAAAAACCCGGCCTTGCATTTTGACCAACTGACTATCGGAACTTATACCAAGACCATGACGATTATCGCTCATATCGAAGGCCTGACCAATCCCGATCTGGTCATGGCGGTCAAACGCCAATTGCAAAAAGTCAAGCTGGATGGGCTGCAGTATTCAAATACACTCACTCCTTACCTGACAAGCCATGCATCCTCACTTTTTCCCCAGACCCGGTCCACAGAACGGGTCGATATAGCGGTTCGCGACCTGATTCTGGGCAAAGTCGTCATCCTTGTGGACAATACCCCTTATGCGATCACAGTCCCCTCTACCTTCATTGACTTCTATCAAACCACCGACGACTATACAAATAGCCAGTGGAATGCTTCATTGGAACGTCTTGTCCGGTTAGCAGGGCTGGCCATCGGGCTGCTGCTCCCGCCCATCTATGTCGCATTTGTCTCAGTGGACCCGGATTTGCTTCCGTTGAAACTCGTTCTCACTATCGCCGGATCCAGGGAAGCCATTCCTTTCCCCCCTATTCTTGAAGTGTTGATTATGTGGATTATTGTGGAAATATTAAGGGAAGCAGCAATTAGACTTCCTAAAGGACTCTCCACCACTTTAGGAACGGTCGGAGCTATTGTAGTGGGCACTGCTATTGTCAAAGCCGGTATTGTCGACAGTATTATGATCATCATTATTACGCTCACTGCCTTAGGACTCTTTACTTCACCCTCTTACGACATGACGACCCCTTGGCGCATTTTGTTTTGGGTGCTCATTATCGCATCATATTTTTTCGGGCTGTATGGCATCGTCCTGGCCATTCTCATGATCATAGCCCACTTGTCTAGTTTGGAAAACTTTGGCGTTCCCTATTTGTCTCCCTTTGGCCCTGTTCGCTTTCGAGACTTAAAGGACACCTGGGTCCGTTATCCGCAATCCTCTTTGCGCAAACGACCGGTTTATCTGCGCCCGGTAAAAATCCGCAAAATGGGCAAAAACATCGCCCGCCCCATGAATAATCCTCGACTTTATCACACCCAGAAGGAAGCCCGAAATCATGCTAAATAAGCTGAACCGATTCCTTCTCCGTACCGTATTCTGTTTGACCCTCAGCTTTACGATCAGCGGATGCTGGGACAATCGGCCAGTGGATTACCGGGCTCTCATATTTTCCATTGGATTCTTTCCAGGGCATAACGCTCATCATCTGCAAGTACTGTTCCAATTTCCCACTCCCCCGGCTATGGCCAAATATTCCAAAGGAGCCGGAGGTTCCGGCGGATCGTCGGCCGTGGAGAATATCATGGGAGAAGGCCGAAGCCTAGCGCAGTGTTTTATGCAGGCTCAAGGCAAAGTGTCACGTGATCTGTATTTGGGTGAAATTCAGACCATGGCTGTGTCTACTCAGCTTTCACCACCTTTACTCTTTCGCGCAATAAATGCCTTGAACCGCACCGGAACTTTCGACAAGACCCCTTTTCTGTATGCGACGACGCAATCTCCCTCCCAACTCGGCTCTTTTCACACCGCTCAAAACAACTTCCCGGCTTTATATTTTGTGGACTTGTTTTCCTGCAAACATTGCCAAACTGACGCTTTAGGAGTGCGTTTTTGGCAATTTTCTTCGGATACTTTAACTCCTGGTATCGATCCCTATTTGCCGGAAGTCCATGTGAGTTCATCAGGCAAGGAGGTGTCCGTAAATCGAGTGGCTTTATATCGGCATTTACATTACGTCACGACGCTAAACGCTCGTGAGACGACGACCTTTGGGCTGCTTAAAGGATTAGCGCGGAAAGTCAGCATATTTATTCCCAAAGAACAGGCCGCCTTAAGAAATATCCATGGAAGTTCCACATTGCGAATCGAGCCAAATCATGGGCATATCCACGCCATTTTTCATATCACGCTGTCATCTACCCTTCAGAGTATCAAAACAGAAACCGAGACGGCCCAGCAGCTGTCACAGTTATCTCAAGAAGCTAGCCAACTATTAGCCCACCGAGCGGTTGCTTTTTTGCACAAAACCCAGAAACTGGATGTCGATCCTCTTGGTGTGGGGCGTCAACTAGATTGGCGCTATCCAGACACGTTTCGGACTCTCGGCAGTTGGCATAACGAATATCCCAAAATTTCAATGACCGTTCACGTCACAGTCCGGATTGACCGCATGGGGGATGTGAAATAGACGTGAACCAAGTCATCCCCAAACCTTTGGCAAAAGAGGAGCGTATCAATGGCACAAACCCGCCACTTGCCTCGAATTTCAGGATTGCAATTTGGCACAACCGTAACTGCAGGCTATATGGCCATGGGCATTTTCTATTTTCCCCGAGAACTGGTTACCTCGGCTGGTCGTGACGGCATTTGGGCCTTTTGGCTGGAAGGGCTCATCACTTATCTGCTGATGCGTCTGATTTTTGTCATGCACCGGATGATACCCAACGAAACCTTAGGCGAGTTCAGCCCGAAGTTATTGACTTCGCCGGTAGGTTTTATTTTGGGCCTGTACACTGTCGTACTCCACCTGCTTTTGGCTATCGTCGCTGCGGTGTTGTTCGGCTACGTATTGGCCAATATCTTTCTTCCCGACACACCGGAATGGGCTATCACCGGATCTATGCTTCTCGCCGCTACCTATATCGCCATTTTGGGTCTTTCAGCCTTGGCCCGAACCTTGCAGGCGGGTTATATCCCCATGCTCTTGTTAACACTCTTGACCATATTTATGTCTTTCAGCATCATACGCCATCCGCTGCTGCTTGAACCGCCTGTCAATATCCGTGTTCTCCCTCTTTTGCAAGGGAGTTACCGGGGATATTTTCTTTTCATAGGCTTTGAAGTCAGTGTCACGCTCTATCCCTTTATCCGTCAGAACGAGAGAAAACGAGGCGAGTCTCTTGCATACTGGGGGTTGGCCGTCATGATGGCTTTTGGCACTCTTATGTATGAGGGTACCATCGCGACTTTCGGACCCGCTGTCATTCCGTCTCTCAGATGGCCGGTCGTAAGTCTCATGCGGGTGTTATCGCTTTCCGGCTTCTTCGTGAGCAAATGGGGAATGCTGGTCGTGGTACTGTGGACGATCGCCATCGTATCATTCATCGCCGTTCGCCTGTGGTGTTTAGCCCACGACCTTATCGCTTTATTCCATTGGCACGCACAGTATAGTTTCTCCACATTATTAATCTCTTCGTCTGCTATCATCTTTATCTTTTCCATGATCATCCCGAATGCCAAAATTACCGACTACCTCACCGAAACCTATCTTATCCCCTTAGGTTTAGCATATTTAGTCGTTGTCCCCTCAGTCATCCTCATTGTCGGACATTTTCGCAAATCGTTAGTCGATCATATGAGGAAAAGCCCAGAAGATTCTCCCCAGAACTA
>JAKBWA010000026.1 GCA_021841025.1 Bacillota bacterium
AGAGTACCCATCTCGTGAGCGAGACAGTAGTTCACAATGTACCGCGCCGACTTCATCATGTAGTCGCGAACACGGTGATGGCGATTCATCGTAATCCGGGCCATTTGTTCGGAACGCGGGTACTTTTGCTGATCCAGAATGGATTGGAGCTGTGCCATGCGCACATTGTACTGATGGTTAAGGGATTTGAGGGATTGTCCGTCGATGATGAACGACGACCCATCGGTACTATTCACGCACGTTGCTAAGTTATCCAATCCCAGATCAATCGCCAGGGCCTTATCTGTTGATAGATGAGGTTGTGGTTCTTTCTCCGCTTCGTAGACGCATTGCACTTGGAAGAATCGCGCCTTCTCCATCGGCAGAATCCGTACTTCTTTGACCGTCTTCCCTGCGAGCCGAGAAGGGAAAGGAATTTTGATCCGTTCCAAGTCGGGATGCAATCGTTGAAACTCCCGCGACATGGGGACTTGAAGATAGCCGTTCTTAATTACGATAGCATTGGTGGAGAGAATCAAGGGAAAGTAGTCGTTCTTATCCAGGTAGTGCGGAATCCGCACATCATGGAAGCGATACTCACCATGCTTTGCCTTTTTGAGAAGGTTAAAGAAGGAACGAAATGAACGATCCACCACCTGGAGAATTTGTTGGCTCACCCCCGCTTGCCGTAAGGCGTAGTGCTCGTTATCTTTCACCGCTGGGTAGTTGGATTCGTAGCGAAGGAAACGCCCTGCGGCAAAGAAATACTGGCGAATGGAGTCCAAGCCAACGTTGTAAAGATTTTTCGATTTGGCCCATGCGTTGAAATAAATCCGGAACAGCTGAGGGAGTCTAATCAATTCAATCTTGTTACTCTGACGGTCCACGTCAATGCTTAGCTGTCAAGTCATATTCACGGGCGCGGGGGATACGAATGCCACAGGAAAATCCAAGAGTCCACCTCTGTTTCCTTGTCGTCCAGAACCCCTCACGCCAAAACTCGTGTTTTCCGGCGACTCGTATCTAAGGCAACAGCCAAGACATCCTATTCAAAAGCTCAAAAGAATTTCCTGACAAGAATGATTAGAGGTTATTTGGCTGGTGCGAATTATTGAGAGTCGGTGCCCCAAAACTGTCCTAAAAAGATATCCCGGCCTGACGACTGCCGATAGCCACGGTAATGCACTTCATGCGTCCGGTAAAAATTCTGATGGTAGTCTTCGGCCGGATAAAATCTAGTAGCCGGGCGAACATCCACAACAATCGGTCCAGGAAAACGCCGGGATGCCTCTAACCGGGCCTTAGATTGCTCTGCTTCTTGCCGCTGCCGTTCATTATGATAAAAAATAACCGGCCGATAGGACGAACCCCGATCATTAAATTGGCCGCCACTATCCGTCGGATCGATTTGGCGCCAAAAAATATCTAAAAGTTGTCCGTAAGAAACCTGATTGGAATCAAACGTGATTTGTACGGCTTCCACATGACCCGTTTGTCCACTGCAAACGTCCTCGTACGTAGGATTTTCATGCACTCCACCTGTGTATCCAGATATAACTTCCCCTACCCCCAACACCTCATCAAAAGGGTGAACCATACACCAAAAACATCCTCCTGCAAAAGTAGCCTTTTCTTGCATTCTTAATGCCCTCCTTGTTGCCATCCACATCATGGACAAGCCTATTGTACCGGGACAGTGATCAAAACTTAGGCCAAATTGCCTTACACCACAACACGTTGCAGAACAGGCGCAAAGACCTCCTGGAACAGGCTCAGACCTCGAACAAGCCACGCTCGAAGCTCATCTGTGTTATCATCATCAATCCGCCCGGGTCGATATAGGGCGATGCGACATGTGCGCCGGTGATCATTGTCTTCCCATGACAAGGCCCGGGGAAAATGTTGTTCAATATCACGGCGCATCGCTTTAAGAGCCTCAAATACACGGTGATTTGCGCCTTTATCACCAGTATCAATACTCAGATCGATGCGAATGCGCCCATCTCTGCCAAACGACAAAGTATATGCAATGCCTTTGTGTCCCGACGCAAAACTGAACCACGACTGAGGCAAAGGTGTTCTTTTGACTCCCATGGTCTTGATCAATGCCGCCCAAAACTCGCGGTAGTGAACCGAACGTGAAGACACGCTGGATGTGTCTTGTAGTTCTTGCTCCATAAGATATTGCAAAGCTTCGTCCAGTGATAAATTCAGTTGTTCCACATAAATGCGAAATTGTTTGACAAGGACTTTGGGCAGCGCAATAGTTATTTCTGCCAAATCACTATCCAGACGTGTTCGGGCATAACGTCTTAAATATCCTGCCACGAAAAAATATCCCCTTTTAGTAATATGTATATTACTATGTTATAATATATCTTACTTTATACTTTGTTTATCCTCTCATTTCTCCTAGCTTTTTTCAATAGCCCAAATAACTTTAAGAAAGTATCCTCTCTTTATCACCTCTCTCCAAAACAGAGCTTTTGCCATCCAGTAAATTCCCGGCACAAATCTTCTCCATAGCATTCCCCGACCCATGGGCTCATCAATAGATTAAGTAACTATGTTCTTACCATAATACTAAGTTTATGATGGGTTTATTGTTCCTATGATTAGCTGGATATCACAGCGGCATTCTATAAATGTTGCAATATTGAAGACATAAGGCTACTTGTGTTGATACGAATTTTTTCCCTATAGAAAGCCTTGTTGACAGATGCCGCCTGCCAAGAATGTACAAACCGGTCTCGCCCTCTGACAATTTGTGGTTGGGGAGAACAAGGGATAAATCTTTTGTACTCTTCCCGCGGAGGGCGATCTCAACCAGCCATGGGCCAGCTAACGACGCATACTTAAAGTCGCGGCCTGAAAATCCCGCTCCCATAACAATAGGAGGATTTTGGAACCAAATCCCCACATAGAAATGGCCATCGGGTGTGAAGGTGGTCGTGCAAGGTTCATGATAAAAGGGACTTGGTCTATACCTCTCCAAAACTGACGGACGCGATTGTTGACTCGGAAAATATCTTGGGCGTTAACCCATGACGGGACGGGAGTGTAAATGATTTCTTCTTTCAAAGGTTCGTCAGGAACAATCTTAACTGTTCTGTCACATTGGGGATGAAAGGCGAGTCGAGGGTATCCCTCAAGATCAATATTTATCACCGCCGAAACACTAAGGAATTGTGAGGGAACCCAAAACATGGGCTGGCGTTGTGTTTGAATCGGTAAAGCCAAGTCAGAGCGAAATAATCAAGGTCCCGGGGTTATAATAACTCGACTCGCATGATAATGCTGTGCTGTGAGGTTATCAGAGTGGCTCCCTGTGACCCATTCTGCACTTCTTCTCCATAATGCTGCGATACGCCCCGAGACTCTGCCCATAAAATCATCGCTTCAATTAACGCTTCCACACGAATTAACCCCGCATCTTTTTCCCAGAAACCAATTGTATGACGGGGAATCGAAAAGTTAGGAAACAAAGGTCGCAGATGACGGATTCCCAAAAGAGTCAGCGGCACTTCCAAATCCTGTGCCCAATCGTGAATGGTGTTTACCCTGGCATCGTTCTCACGAAGTGTGAGACAGGATCCGGTACGCTGAAGCGGCCTAACAGCAGCAAATTCACAGCTTACACTCACTCATAAATCCCATGTTTTTTGTACTCACCGTTTATATCGTTCATCGGTTTCATTAAAGCTCCGTTCGATGGCACGGCTGGCGCCGTGCGATGAACCCCATCGCTGGGGTGGGACGGTACTTGTCAAAAATCGTGACAACTATCCCCTGGCGACGAACCCAATACATGGCAAACAGGCCGACGATGCCGCTTCCCACTATAGCCAGCTCACAATGTGCGGACGCTTTTCCTATAAACTTGGTCTCTTTATATCCGGATTACTAAACAATTCGTTAGCAGCAAAAACTGCTGGATGAGAAAATCCACACAGATGTTTCCCACTCTCTCAGTCGGTTTGCTTCTATAATTATTTTACCTACGCCTCCCCCCCACCCAACAGCTTCCGAACCCAAGTACCTCTTACTTCGTATCCAATCCCTACCCCAATTCCCTCTCAGCTTAAGCCTTATCCCCATGAATTTCGTAGCGGTGGGGATGGCCCGAATGGTCAAAACTCTAGCGATGTGCTATGAATAGTATGACGACTTAGTTATAAAGGAGTGGTTCATAAGTGGACCAAGAATCCAAGAAAAAAAGCTTGAGAATGATCACATATGGTCTGTATATCCTTACTGTAAAAGAGGGCGACGTTATCGGAGCCGGCACGGTTAACTGGCTATCCCAGGCCTCCTTTACCCCACCTTTAGTCATGGTCGGCGTAAAAGCTGATAGCCAGTTACATGCCCTGATAAGCAAAACGGGCCGATTTGCCATTAGCATTTTAGCTCACGATCAGAAGAATATTGCGTCAGACTTCTTTCGGCCAACTCAAATGGAAGGTCAAAAGCTCAATGGTCATCCCTATGAGCTCTCTCCCACCTTTCAGTACCCCATATTAACAGAGTGTCCAGCCTGGTTCGAAGCCAAAGTTACCGATTCTGTGGCACAAGGAGACCATACCATTTTTGTGGGGGAGGTCCAGGACGCGGGTGTTCGCGAATCGCGTGAACCCTTAGTCATGCATCAAACAGGATGGTTTTATGGTGGATAGCACACTCTGCAGAAGGTTTTATTCCGGCCAATAATGGTAGGGTGGTATTCACCCTTCACAGAAATAGGCGCATTCCTCCCACGGAATGCGCCACACTATTGAAGACTTTGCCAGAAGCTAAATTCCCGTTCACAGGGGCTATTCGCACGTAATTGCATACCTACGTATTTTTGGCCATTGATTGGGATCCGGGCTAGCACTTATTCCTTATCAACGGCCAAAAATTCCCATCCTATTTGGAAGTAGGACGGTTCCAAAAGGCATGATTGGCCTGCTCTCTAGCCTCCAAGGCTTCCAAACGCTGTTGCAGTCCGGAAGTGAGGGCCGCGACTCGCCGAATAATATAGTTAATCAAGACAAAAGCCGCAGCATAAGAATCAAAGAGCGAAGCGCTAGCCACCGGTACTACCACAACCGGTTCGGCTAATTGAACGGCAGGTGATACCCAGCGATCGGTAAAAGCGGCTATAGGAATATCTTGCCGGTGCAGACGTTCCAACCAAGACACCAGGGCATCTGGGTACCGAGGAAACACCCATGCTACCACCAATGATTCAGGATCTGGGTCAAGGCCAAAAGTCTCCCATAAGGGGGTATTAGGAGTCGCAACTTCAACTCCGTCTTTCACTTTGCTCAAGAAATACGCTGCATAAGGGACAATTGTGGAAGAGGCACGCGCCCCCGCCAAAACAACGCGTTTGGCCGATGCGATTGCCCTCGCCATCTCCCCAACATGGTTATCGGCCACTAATTCTGGCAATCCTTCTAAGTTCTGTATTTCCTGCTCAATTAGCAAGTCCTTTTGACCATGCCATTCGGAGTGAACGTAAACGGCCCGCTCGGGAGTGTTCCACTGCTCTCGGACGAGTCCCTGCAGCGTTCGCACAAAATCCGTGAAGCCGGAAAAACCCACAGTAACACTAAATCGAGTGATGGACGCCTGACTCACGCCAATCACGTGCGCCAGCTCACTGGCAGTCATGAAAGAAGCCTCTCGGTAGTGTTCCGAAACATACTCCGCAATCTGCTGGTTTATTGATGATGTCTGTGCCGCAGCCGCCAGCTGTGCATGAAACATTTCCAACGTCATACCCTTTATCCGCACGATGATATCCCCTAGTGTGTTGGTGAATGCCCTATTTGATACGCCAATCTATTATAGAAAACCCACATCGTTCGCAGCAATCATCATACAGAATTTGTTAGGGATTTTGTGACATCCTCTGCTATAAATTGGGGTAAGAGTCATTTAAAAAATGGGCAACTGTAAAGAACGCGGTTTTCCACAAACCTCGGTTACCCCGCGAAATTGTCGGGTCCCTCCCTGTCGTGACC
>JAKBWA010000003.1 GCA_021841025.1 Bacillota bacterium
TACGCAAAAGTAACCACAGACTCGACTTTGAGCGAGTGGCTAGGGGGCTTTTGGCAAACCCCTTGCGAGTAAAGCTCATCTGAGTTCCTCGCAAGAATCCCCCGGCTTGAGCCGTGGGGAGTGTCAAGAATACCCCCAAACCCCACTTGTCGCATCATTAGCAAATGGGATGCCCATAACTCTTTGGGAGAGAAAAGGGGCAGATACTGTCGGGTGCCACGTAGATCCCCTATGTCATCCATAACCGTTTAGAGGCGAGGACTCGTGCCTTTTGGGAATTGTGCCCCACGCCACCTACGTTGAAGCCGGTATCAGAGACGTTTGTGTCCATCCTGTAGACGCCGTACACAAGGCAAAGACCTCTAAGGGGGGCGAGATTCCGGCCATAATTCTGGAATCACCCCCGTCTTTCCGACGAGTCTCGGCGTGGATAACGGCCATTGCCGCGGTTGTTCTTGAAGCGTGTCTTTGTACTTTGTTGAGAATTATACGATATCGAGGAAAGAAGCTTAGGTTTACCTTTTGTGCCGTGCCTCTTTGGAGGGTCCCTAGAGGCAATAAAAGAAGTGCTGCATGGCTATAAGAGGAATGTTCTTTAGACCGCACTGCACGGATAGCTGGACTGTTGGTGTGGTAAGTGAGTGGCTGACAAGGCGGCAAGGGCGTTATTCATCCAACCGGATGATGGTGGCTTCTGGCGAAAGTCAGGTGTGGTAGAATGTCGCTGAAGCGTTATTGTCGTAAGGTCTTCGCAACACGCGGTGTTTTCGTCAATGGGATTTGTGAAGGTTCAAATCAGTTCAGTGTGACAGTTTGAGTGTCGTATGTCCCAGGTGCCCTAAACTCCCAGGGTAGACCAGGGATCCCTTGGGTTTTGAGATCCCACAGAATGGATTCCTGGTTGACCAAGCCGATTCCAAAAGGCAGGTGCGTCCAATCATAGGCTCTTTGTCATCAGCCGAAGTGATTCTCCAGACAATGATTCCAGTCGTTCTTTTTGTGGCGGCGGGATTTATCTTGCGGCGCACCATGTCGTTGGATTTTCATCCTATTTCGCGTGTAGCTTTGTATGTATTTAGTCCCGCTCTGGTGCTGAATGCCCTTGTTGCGCCCCAAATGTCGTTGGGAACAGCTATGCGCATCATCGTTTTTGCTGTCATGATGGTTGTCGGAGCTCTAGGAATCAGCCGGATTTTAGGGTGGCTGCTTCACCAGACCCGAGCCCAACAGTCGGCGCTGGATTTGACTACAGTGTTTTCCAATTCAGCTAATCTGGGCTTACCGTTGGTGGCCTTCAGTTTAGGACAAGCAAGCCTTCATGCGGCGATTGTGTTCGTCTTGACTCAAATTGTCGCGGTGAACACCATCGGCGCGTATTTAGCGGGAAGAGGCGGAGTTGACCCCCTTCAGGCCTTTCGCCGCATGATGCGGTTGCCCTCGCTGTGGGCTATGATGGTGGCCCTGGCCCTTCTGGTTTTGCATCTTCACTTGCCATCCGGAATAGCGACAGCCGATCGCTTTGGGTCCCAAGCCTATGCCCCTACGGTCTTAGTGGTATTGGGCAGTACGCTTGCGGATTGGCGCCAGCGTCAATTCCGGCAGTTACTCCCTTGGCTTGGCGCTGCCGTGCGGCTGATTGTTATGCCCCTCATGTCTGTCTTGGTGGTTATGATCCTGTCTTTGAGCACACCCATTGCCCGTGCTTTGGTTTTGCAAATTGCCATGCCTGTGGCGGTGAACGCCTTGATCCTATCCCGTGAATTTGACGCTGCGCCCGACCAAGTCAGTCAAACCATTGCCTTCTCGACGCTTTCAGGCATCGTGACGATACCACTTTGGCTCGCTTTCATGCCGGCTATTCGCGGATGAATGCTATGAGGTGTCTTTCTCATCACCAGGTTTCACAGGGGCCAAGGACAAGCCCTTCTCTTTGTCACTCCCCCAATTTATTGGGCGAAAGAGAAGTCCCTGGGGTTAGGTGTCACCCCAGTACTCCTTTTTCTACAAGTGATGCGTCGTAGTGGCTGTTGACAGCACAATGACCGACAAGGCCGTAAGACTACTCTGAGTGCCTTGGGCAGTGGGAACAACCCAAACTCTTACGGGAGATCCGACCTTGAATTGACTCCAGTCCCCCTGAGGGACGTAAATAGCCGTGTGCGATGTGAGCGTGATAGTGGCTGGAGCTGGCTGATGAGGCACCTTGACATTCAGTTGTGAGGGACTGAGTTGGGTGAGGGTGCCGGTAATGGGGGGAAAGGAGACCTGCACAATATCCGCAATAACGTGGTTATCTGCGGTACCGCGTCCCTTAACGAAAACCCGATACCCTTTCTGAAGGTATTTCATCCCGTTATTGCCGGTTAATGGCGGCTCGCCAGGCATCAGATACTGAGTTTTACTTGTTAACTGGATCGTACGCGACAATGTTGTCAAATTTCCCTGGGGATCTTCCAATGTTAAATTGACGGCATTTGACTGGAGATGCGTTATTTCTCCCCTTAGGGCCACTTGAATAGCGGGCTGAGCGCTAACCGTTCGACTCAGAAGGCTAGGGGTCTTGTGGTACGCATAGTGCACCACGACAAACGCCGCCAAGAGTGCCATAAGCCATCCCGCCGTTCTCCGGGACATCGAAAACTTCTTCTTCATGTCCATCCCTCCTGGTTAGGTGATATTCGAAAGCAGGACATTTTAGTCCCTATTGCGAACAATCAATAAGAGAATATTTTTAGGAGTTCTGATAACGATGACACGAACTGACCACCGGATCATGCAGGCAGCACTGTTGTTTTTGGCAGCTAGCCTTTTTTGGGCGCAGAGCCTTCATCAAGGCCTTTCAGGCGATGTGTTTTGGCAATGGGCCGCAGGGCGGTACATGATTGCGCACCATCAGATTCTTCACCGTGACGTATTTTCTTACACGCTCTATCACAAACCCTGGGTTACCGAAGAATGGGGATATGAGGTGATTTTGGCGGCTGTCGTGCAAATCTTGGGCCCCGTGGGTTTTTGGCTAATGGGGGCCGGGGTGGGAACAATTTTGGTTCTGTCCTTGTCATGGCTTCTGTCGCTGCGCGGGATTACTGGTATTAAAAACGGACTGTTGATTTTGGTGGCTACACCAAGTTGGCTGCTCTTTGTCAAGGATCGGCCCCAAAGTGTCAGCTATGTGTTTATGGTATGGATGCTAGTCATCTTGTGGCAAGGAAGAACCCAGCCCAAGAGATTATGGTGGGCAGTGCCCTTGTTATGGCTGTGGACCAATATTCACGGCAGTTTTCTCTTGGGATTCTTGCTTCTGTTGCTTGAAGGAATTTGGATGATTATTCCCATCAATACCCCTCGGGTCAAAACGCCAAAGACGGGTGTGTCCCTCAAATTGTGGGTGTCTGTGTTGAGTGTTGCGGTTCTCGCGTCATTCATCAATGGCAATGGTCCCGGCTTATGGGCGTATTCGTGGCATGTTTCGTTTTCTCGGCGGATTGCGGCGATTATTGCGGAGTGGCAATCGCCAAACTTTCACTATATATTCTTTGTGTTGGTGATCTTGGTTCCGATGTTCATCTTAGTGTTATTAATGGTTTTCGGTCAGAAAAAGGTGGTGTGGCCGGACTTTTTTCTCGCAGCCGGACTGTTTTATAGCACTATGAAATCGGTTCGCTTTATGGCTTATTTTGCGATAGAATGGCCCATTCTTTTGGGAACTCTGACCAGACCCTGGCCATTTAAACGGGTGCACGGATGGTTGGTGTCTCCCGTTCTCATCCTTCTCGGGGTGATTCTTATGGTCATGAGACCTGTGGTTGCGCCCGGAAAGCCTTCAGGGGAACCCGTTTTGGCTGCAAATTATCTAAAGACGCATCATGGGCATGTATTTAACAGGTATTCTTGGGGCGGATATCTCATTTCCCGTCACATTCCGGTATTCATTGACGGGCGCACAGATTTTTATTTGCAAGGGGATCAGCTAAGCCAGTACACAGCCGTCAAACGGCTGACGCAAAACCCGAATAAAATCTGGAAGGAGTATAATGTCAAGTACGTGTTATGGACGCCTAAGAGCGCGGTGGCGACCTATTTGCTGTCCCATCAGGCCCAATGGAAGCCAGTGCTGAGAAGTAAGACAGCTATATTATTTCAACACCGGGGTTCGTGGTAATGCCACTCAGACGCCACCGTGGTTGACAGCCTTATGACGCCACAGGGCGCATGGGTGCCTAAAGATCCCAGCGAATGGGATATCCACGGCATGATAAAGGGTTTGGGAATCTTTCTCACGCCGGAGTCTATGGGTGTTCAGGAAGACAGGTCCACGTCTCAAAACGTTCTTCGGAGTTAACGCCTGGATTTTGGGCTAAGCGGGAACTTTTGGCGTGTTCGAATGGCAAATCAGTCCCCGTTATGAATGGAGATTAAGAAACCAACATGCAAGAGAAGGTCGGAGGCGAGTTTGTGTGACGCCGATAATTCAAGCGTTGGCCAATTATTCGGCATCAGATTTGGCTCGTTGGCATACGCCGGGACATAAGGGGCGTGCATCCTTGCCCTACCTTCTTCCGGAATTCGACGTCACCGAAGTCCGCGATTTGACGCCGAAATCTGTTGGAGGGGATGTCATACGCCAGTCTGAGGATTTAATGGCGGAAACATTTGGGGCATCGAGAAGCCGGTATTCGGTCCAAGGCGCGACCCTGCCTGTCATGGCAGCGATTTTAGCTGCCACGACGCCTTATTCCCGGGTGGTGGTTGATCGGATTGCTCATCAATCTGTACACTCTGCCTTGGTTTTGGGGAATTTGGAGCCCATTTGGGCTTACCCGTCCTTAGGCCCGGGTGGATACCTGTTGCCGGTGGACGATAAAGAACGGGCACAGCTGATCATGCGATCACAGCCCGAAGCCGTTATCGTCACTAGTCCTACTTATGAGGGACTCTCCTCTCCTCTGACGGAAACCCGGAAGGTTTGTCAGGAAATGAATATTGCTTTAATTGTTGACGAAGCTCATGGCACTCATTTTGCCGAGCATCAGGGATTTCCCCAAGACGCGTTGTCTCAGGGAGCGGATTTGGTTTGCCATGGGGCCCACAAAACCGAGCAAAGCCTCACGCAAACGGGGCTTCTTCACATCAACATCAATGTGTTGCCGCAGCTGGCAAAAAGGGTCGACGAACTCTGGGATATGCTGGCCACATCCAGCCCATCGTATTTGTTGCTGGCCTCTTTGGATTATCTGCAATACATCAGGCATCAGGAACAATACCATCGCCAGTGGGTTAATTTCGCTGTGGGAATGCGGGAAATGTGGAAAACGTGGGAAGCACAGGGGTTGTTTATCCTGCAAAGTTGGTGGGAGCGTCATGAGGGTGGACAAGCTGACCCGGCGAAAGTAACCGTAGTGGGCGATGGCCATAAGCTTTTCGAAGCCATAGAACCCTTTGGGGTAGAAGAAAAGTCTGATCCAGCCGGGATTAGTTTGATTGTCACCCCGCAAGATGATCCGGCCATACTGAACCGAGCTCTCAAACAATGTGCGGGAACCATGCCGCACAGGAATCCTTTGACGGAATTCGCGAGATTTTGGCCCCAATCTTCGCAAGCTCTGTTGCCTTATCAGGCGTGGAAGGCCAAGCGGGAGTGGGTTCCTTTGTCTTCGGCTATCAACCGCATTGCGGCCAAACCCGTGATACCCTACCCCCCGGGTATTCCTTTGGTGGCCCTAGGTGAACTCATTAATCGAGACGTGATATTATGGCTAGAAGAAAACCATGAATGGTACCGGAGGGGAACGGGAGATCTCAAGGGCCTGGAAAGTGCTATTGAGGGCTCATCCCCACAGAGGGGAGAAGAGGGATTGTGGGTCGTGAAAGAGCCGGCGTCTTGATTTCGTTTGAAGGGGTAGAGAAAGTCGGGAAAACGACACAAATTGGCCGCTTGGCCGCATGGTTGCGGTCGCGTAAGCTTACTGTCCGCGTCGTCAGGGAACCAGGCGGCACGATGCTGGGAGAGTCCTTGCGCAGTTTGTTGTTGCATAGTGGGGAAATAAAGAGTGCGAAGGCCGAATTGCTGTTATTTGCGGCAGCTAGGGCCGAATTAGTGACGCAAATTATCATTCCGAGTTTAAACCAAGGCGAGGTGGTGATTTTGGATCGCTTTAGCGATTCATCTGTTGCCTATCAAGGGTTTGGGCGCGGGCTCGATGTTCAGTGGATTCAGATGCTGAATGAAGAGGTGACGGAAGGAATAAGACCCGACATAACATTTCTGTTGCAAGGCTCTTCATTCGGCCAGGGAGACGACAAGATTGAGACGTCGGGCCAGGAATTTTTCGAGCGTGTGAGGACGGGCTATAGTAAAATGGTGGCGGAAGATCCTTCCCGTTGGCACATGATTTCAAGTGCACGGCCCGTTGATGACGTGGCAAAAGATATTCAAAAAGTGGTGATGGCGTATTTATGGGGCCAAGACGACATGGACAGATAAATTTAGCACCATGAACCCATCGGGGGGATATAGTGGATCCAAAGGTCATCAATTGATGGGAGGGTTTCACGGGTGAAACTGGTTATTGCCATACTTCAGGATAAGGATGCTTCAGGGGCAGTTACCGAACTGAACCGCCGCGGATTTCGGGCTACGAAGCTGGCCAGTACCGGAGGTTTTTTACGCGAGGGCAATACCACGATTCTGGTGGGGATTGAAGAAAAGGATGTGGAGGCCGTCATTCATATTCTTAAGCGGACATCTGCAGCCCGCCAGGAGACTTTGACGCCGCAGACGCCGTCGCACAGTGGGGAACCGTACATTCCTTTTCCGGTAGAGGTGACGGTAGGCGGCGCAACCATATTTGTTGTGGATATTGACCGCTATGAAAAATTCTAAATCTTATTTGAGTTTGTGGCCTCGGATCGACCAAGGATGGCAACGAGGTCATTTGAGCCACGCTTTGATTGTGGAAGGGACACCGGCCAAAGCCTATAACCTGGCAATGGCCTTGAGCCGGCAGATTATCTGCGAAGGCAGTGGCAATAGTTCATGCCTTTGTCGGTCGTGTTCTTGCGAGATTACGCGCCATCCCGACGTGATGCGTCTTCAACCGGAAAAGGAGCGAATTCGGCGTGAGGCACTCCACATGATATTGCAGAATATCAACCGGCCGCCATTATGGAGCCCTAGGCTGGTCATTTGGATTGAAGATGCCCACCGGCTAACCGATGCGGCCCAAAGTTATTTGCTGAAAAGTCTAGAGGAGCCGCCGCCTTACGTGGTGTTCATTTTGACGACGGACCGCAGCCATGGATTGTTGGCCACCGTGAAAAGTCGCTGTCAGTTGTTGCGCAGTGAACCGGATTTTGAAGATGGAGCCCAGAGTTTTGATCCGCAGCAATTCTTTACGGAAAAGGAGTTGACGCGAGATGAAATCATCCGGTTTTCTTATTGGGCGCGCTCTCAGTACCGTCAGCGGCAAAGCCCGTCGTGGCTGGCGCTATGGGAAGCTAGCTATCAAGCTTATCAGCATGTGAATGCCAATGGAGCTGTGGAATTGGTCAAAGAAATTCTCCGAGATGCCTATGAACATGCCCGCTAAGGACGTCAGGTGGTGGGTCTATATTCTTAGGTGTCAGGGCGATCTATTTTATACCGGCATTACTACCAATATAGATCGACGGTTCAAAGCGCATCAACAAGGCGCAGGGGCAAGATTTACCCGCTCTCACAAACCCATTGAAATTTGGCGTCAGTTTGGCCCCTACACCCGCTCTCAGGCATTAAAAGAAGAACACCGCATGAAAAAATTGTCCCATCAGGCCAAGGAGGAATTAAGATAGGTATCATGCCATCTCATGACCGTTCCTGGGTTGAGCCCGGGCATGTGTATCTCGTTGCCACGCCCATAGGCAATCTTGAGGACTTTTCTTTTCGCGGAGTGGCTGTGCTGCAACAAGTCGACCGCATATTGTGTGAAGATACACGGCAAACAGATATCCTATGCCGAGCGTTTGACATTCACCGGCCGTTGGTATCCTTTCATGCCCATAACGCCGGGAGACGTCTGCACCAAATATCCGAGTGGCTGGACCAAGGGGAAAGTCTGGCGCTTGTGTCAGACCGTGGAATGCCGTCGGTTTCTGACCCTGGTCAAGAACTTGTCTTATGGCTTTATGAACAACATCGGCCTTTTTCCGTAATCCCCGGACCATCTGCGCAAGTGACAGCCTTTGTGGGTTCCGGTTTTCCCCACCCCTATATCTTCTGGGGGTTTCTTCCTTCTCCTTCCTTGGCAAAACCCAGGCGCGAGAGCCTCGAAGCCATGAGCCAATGCCCGTTTACCCAGGTGGTTTATGAAGCTCCGCACCATATGGATAAAACGTTAAAGGACCTTGCGGAAAAATTGGGCGTGAATCGCGAACTGGTATTGGGACGTGAATTGACCAAACATTTTGAGGAATATTGGAAAGGAACCATTGGGAGTTTAATCGCTGAAAACCGCAGTTGGCAGGGGGAGGCAGCATTAGTGTTAGGACCTCCCCTTGCTTTTGAATCCTCAAAAGAACCCGACTGGCCCTTTCTCATTGAGAAGGTGGATCAGTTAGAAGAACAGGGGCACACAGCTAAAGAGGCGATCCAGATGATCGCCTCTCAGCACCGTGTTTCCCGGAGGGAATTGTATAATCGCGTTCAAAAGAGTCGAATCGATTAAACTGCTTCGGTATGCAAACTTTTTAGGCAGTCTTGACAAATGTTCTTACCTCGAAAGGTCTCTATGTGTTCTGCGTTGCCACAAAAAATGCAGGCTGGCTCATATTTTTTCAGGACGATTTTTTCTTCGTCCACGTAAATTTCCAAGGAGTCCTTATCGGCAATTTGTAAAGTTCTTCGCAATTCGATGGGTAAAACGACACGGCCTAGTTCATCGACTCGGCGAACGATTCCTGTTGATTTCATCTCTCTCACTCCCTTATATTCGACAATATTTTGGAAATATGATACCAGAAATTCCAAAAACTAGTCAACAATAACAAAAAAATTTGTCGAGTAACGTAATGGAAAAAAGAGGAGACAAAATTCGCCAGGATAGTGAGAAGGTCAATTTGAGATCAACGCATCAAGATCAAAAGAGAGATCGGTGTCGCTATTGATGAAAATCTGCCAGCCGCCCAGGCAGACGCCAATTCATTTGTCCATGTGCCTTGGGTTGGTGTGCCAGGTTTGCCCATTATGACTCGGGTTCCGGCGAGGGTTCGGGTCGTAATTTGGACTCCGCTTGTCTTGTCACTGCATGGGCATAGAATAGGAAAATCAAACCGATGAGAAAAATCAAAACGCCCAGAATATTGGCGGAAGAATAATCACTGATAAGAAGCATTGTCACAAGGCTCCATAGAGTTGTGCCGATCACCGCCAAAAACAGGTTATGGTTTCCCAGTCTAAAAATCGACAGGCACACCAAAGTGGCCGTCGCGGCGGCCCACATGGGATTCACGCCAAGGACAAAGTGGGTGGGAGAAAATCCGGACAAAACGTTCAAACCCACTGCCACGGCGATGCCGCTGCCCATGGCTGTCAGCACGGCTCGAGAAGAAAGGTTTCGTCCCCATATCAATGCGGCTAGAGTAGGACCCACCACGGCCGCATTGCGCAATGTCAGGCCAAAAACCCGCCACCAGGCCAATTGATCCGGGCGCCACAGACCATAGAGGATCAGGACCGAGCCCTCAATGAACAAACTCAGGCGCAACCAAGACACGCTCGAGGCTTTTCCCAACAAATCGCCACTGACGCTGATAGCGCCGGAAAATAGCAATGGCCCGCACCACATAAGAGCCAAAGACCACATGGCCATCCCCATCAGCCCGACCATAGCGGTGGGAGCGTGGGCCAGCACGAGGTGAAAAAACGCCTGCAGCCCGTTGAGATGGGAATTGCCAGTCAACTCACGGGTGCGCACTCCAAGCCATGTACTCACACCGATAATCACTATAAGCCAGAGGGTTGATATCCATGTAGCCCATTGCGCATCGCGTTTTTTCCTGGCTGCGGCCAGTGTTTGGATTTCGGCTTGCGCCGAGACAACGTTGAGAATATTCATACCAAACCAGACCACCACCAGACCGTGGTCAGTGGTCCACCACTGCCAATACGAGGGACTAAGAGCCAAATCAGAAGACGGAGATGCGCTTCCAATTTTCCAGATGGCATAAAGCATACCGGTCAACACCATGACCAAATTAAAACCCTGAAGCCGCGCCAAAGACATGATTCCGCCGAACTGTATAGTGATGAGAATGAGGACGGTCGTGGCTATCAAACTGAGCCACAAGGGCCAATGAAGCCAGGTGCCCAGAAAAAATGCCGCGGCCAGTTGGTTGGACAAGGCAAAAATGGGAAAAGTTCCGCCTATCACTATAGCGCTCAACCGCCTTACTCCCGGTCCGAAAACGCGTCCGAGAAGATCACTGTTGGAGATGTAGTGATACCGGGCAAATAGAGGCATGAAGGCGCTCACTAACACGGACATGAGGGCGACACTTACGCCATACCATAGGGCGCTCACTCCATAGCGGTAGGCTGTATCCAGTTCTACGACAATCAAAGACGATGACCACAGGGCTGTCACCATAACAAAAATCGTCCAAAAACCCAGTTGGCGATTCCCGTCTCGGTAGGATTGAAGGGTCCGTGCGGCGCTTTTCTTGCCTAATACCAAAAGCGCAACTACATAACCGGAAAATAACACAACTAACACGGCGACCGTCCTCTCTTTAATATCCTATAAATACGATAGTATTTATAGCCTTATTTGTGGTGTGTGTCAACCATTCCGCGTGAGTTTGTGCAACCCCTGAGGTTTTATGCCTTGGCCATTGGCGGCACTCAAGCCGTATGGAAAGAGTTCGCTGACTTAGGAGAAAAATAAGACATTAGCAAAGTGACAATAAGATCCTAAGACTTTACCATGGCCATGAACCGTACTGGGTCCACAGCAACTGAGTGGCCCTCTGATTGGCGTTCGATCCAGAAATGAATCAAACAGACGGGAGGAAATCAATTGGCGCAAGTGGATCTATCGTCACAATACCAAAGAGATAGGAATGAAAGAGAATCGTAAATGATGCCGTTATCATATCTGTGGCCCCTGCGTTTCATTCTAGGGTTTCAGTTTTTCACCGCTTGGGTGAGGCGGTATATTAACGCCCCACAAAAACTTGACTACTACGCTAAAAGCAACATCGGTCATAAGTTCCAGTCATTTCTTCCGCATGCTCTTGACCCTATCCATGTTATCGTAGGCGACCTTGTGCTCCGGCCCCATCTGGCAGGGGATTTTTTGATTATTTTCAGCTGGATTGAATGTTTGGTGGGTCTATGCCTCATGACGGGTACCCTGACCCGTTTTGCGGCTCTCGGTGGTGTGCTGTTGTCCTTTGGAATGCTTTGTGGAAATGGCTGGCAGGGAACAACGTGTATTGACGAATTTCAGATTGGCACAGTCGAAGGAATTGCCTGTATGGTGTTTCTGTTTACGGGAGCGGGATCCGGACGCATCAATCATTGGATTCACCAGAAATGGGATGGATACGTGAAGATGGGACGGCGGCGCATTCATCTGACTTGAGATCGCTCGGAATAAAGGGAAGAAAGATTGTTGTCAGCGCGCAACGCCATATCGTCCAGACAAACAAGAAGGGAGAAGAAGTGATGACGCACCGTCCTGTCGGCTCTCTTGCCAAGAGGATCTCACTCGAGTCATCTATTGTCCGTCGGAAGAGTTGGGGGCTCTTGATCATTGCGGTCATCGTGACCTTGCTGGCCTATCAATCGGAACATCACGGACTGTGGGGAAGACTCGTCAACTACAGTAAGACTCCTCAAATCAGTTTGATCGGGACGAGGATTAGGCCCAGGGATTTGTCTCTCAGTTTATACCGGACCGGAGGGCCCGCGATGTATGGAGATTTTGTCGTTCAAGTCACCCTCGAAGGGGTAGGCGGTCATCATTCTTGGGAAGTGTGGGGTCCAAAAGCCCTGGCCTCTTTGCCCCGCTCCCAGATTATTGTGCAAGATGTCAGTGGAATTCACTGGACGAGCGTCGTGCCGGTTCCGTGATACTCTAACATACTTCAGTTAAGATGGTTTAAGTTGAGGGGAGGGACAGGGAACGGAACAAGATCTCGTGATGAACCGGGGTGAGTTTAGCTGGCCCAGCCATGGGCAAGGATGCCGTGGAGGCGGGTCAGAAAATCTGGTGTTGGAGATCTTACAACGCCGGGATGATTCGTATGGACTGGGGTTGAGTGAGAGGGCGGACAGTTATGCCGGGGCGAAATCCAATGAAACCAAGCACCTGCTTATGCGGATCCTAGATTGCATGCGGACACTGTCTTTTGTGGGATAAACACCGTGAATTGGTCTGGCAACATTGTCCTTGTTGATTGGCTCGTGGTGGCTTGTGCTTGGGCCACTTCACGCCCTTATCCCAGATGATCCCGCATAAAAGACCGAACAAAAGGGGGCAAGGGCACGGCACCCGGGCCGTTAAATCATCCGACTGATTCTCTCTATCGCCATCCCAAAGAGAAGGACAAGGCCGTGACGGCGATAACCGTGGTTGCCGCTCAACTCTGCCAGGACCTGGCCATTTACGTTTTGACGAACTGCAAGAAGTCTTTTATAATCAAGTAAATTGCGATGAGAAGGAGCGTCTGAGGCTTTGATCCGTAAAGCGAGTTGACGGGGGTGTGAGGTCAGCCGGATGGGTTTTGGACTATGGCCCTTGAGCAGGGGTGCGAACAGAGAGTAGCATCCACGGCGTCCCCGTTATTGGACTAATGAGACCCTATGGTGAACAAGGGTGGTACCGCGGTCATGTCCGCCCCTTGACTAAAGGGTATTTTTTTTTGGACGAAGCGATCTAGGGAGGTTGAGAGGAATGGTTGCCAACGACGACCAATGGGGGAGTAAGACGCAAAAATCGAAGAAGACGTGGTACTTAACGACTCCCATCTATTATCCGAGTGCCAATCTGCACATTGGCCATGCGTACACAACGGTCGCCGCTGATGCATTGGCGCGTTTTCACCGGCTGTATGGGGACGATGTGCTGTTTGTCACAGGAACCGATGAACATGGTCAGAAGATTGCTCAAAAAGCCGCGGAAGCCAATAAAGAACCCAAGGAATTTGTGGACGGGATTGCGGGTTTTATCCAAGATCCATTGTGGAAGACTTTGGGTATTTCCTATGACCGGTTCATTCGCACAACCGATTCCGATCATATTGAGATTGTGCAGCATGTATTCAAACAGCTTATGGACCGCGGTGACATTTACAAAGGAACATACGAGGGATGGTATTGCCTTCCCGATGAGACATTTTGGACCGAATCGAAACTTGTCGACGGGAAGTGCCCCGACTGTGGACGTCCCGTCGAGCGTGTGCGCCAGGAAAGCTACTTCTTTGCCATGGGTCGTTATCAACAACGCATGAAGGAGTATATCTTGACTCATCCTGATTTCATACAGCCGCCCAGCCGGCGTAATGAAATGTTGAGTTTTTTGGACCTGGGATTAGAGGACCTATCGATTTCCCGAACTTCATTGAGCTGGGGAATTAGGGTGCCGGGCGATCCTCAACACGTCATTTATGTCTGGTTTGATGCTTTGATCAATTATCTGACGGCTGCCGGCTATGCGTTGGCCAACAAGAAATTTGAAGAAGTCTGGCCACCTAATGTGCAGCTTGTTGGTAAAGAGATCGTACGCTTTCACACCATTATCTGGCCGATTATTTTAATGGCTTTGGATTTGCCCTTGCCCGAACGGGTTTTTGGCCACGGATGGCTTCTCATTGGCGATACAAAAATATCCAAATCCCGGGGCAATGCCGTAGATCCTCTCGAACTGGTTGAAAAATATGGTGTAGATGCCATCCGTTACTACCTTTTGCGGGAAGTTCCATTTGGTGCGGACGGCAATTATACAGAAGAATCCCTGAGATTGAGGATCAACGTGGATTTAGCCAACGATTTGGGAAATTTGCTCAGTCGTACAACCGCCATGATTAACCGTTTTGCCAATGGACGCATTCCTCCTCTGACTTCTCCCAGTCGGGACATTGACCGGATGCTGCCCAATTTGGCCCAAGAGGTCTACCAGGGCGTGGAAAAGGCCATGCACCAGCTTCTCATTTCTGATGCCATTCAACAGATCTATCGGCTGATCCGGGCGGCCAACAAATATATTGAAGACCGGTCCCCGTGGAAGCTGGCGAAAGATGCAGCCTTGCGGACAGAATTGGACACCGTGCTATATAATCTGGCCGAAACACTGCGGATTGTTTCGGTATTGCTCAGTCCTTTTTTGATTGAAACACCGGAAAAGATCCGAAAACAGCTGGGACTGACCGAACCCGTCCGCTCTTACCGAGAGGCCATTTTTGGACAATTTCAAGGCGGTGAAAAGATTGAGCGGGGAGAAGCTTTGTTCCCGCGTTTGGAAAATCCAAAGGGGACAGAAAATCCGAAATCTGATGGTGAGAGACTAAGTCCTGAGCAATCTGCCCCTGCAACACCCAAAATCTCTCAAGAGGCCCCGGAGTCAAAGTCAGGAAGTGAAGAAACAACCCAGGAAATTGGAATCGAAGAATTTCAAAAGATCGACCTTAGAGTGGGCACGATTCGCCACGCTGACGTGGTTCCGTCGGCGGATCGCTTGTTGAAATTGACCGTATTTGACGGGCACCGAGAGAGGACGATAGTCTCTGGTATTCGGGCCCACTATGAAGCCCATGAACTGGTTGGGCAGCAGGTGATATTGGTGGCGAATTTAAAGCCCGTTAAATTGCGCGGAATCATGAGTGAAGGGATGCTCTTGGCAGGATCGCAAGACGGGATATTAAGCTTAATCACTCCTTCCGCTACCTTGCCTGAAGGAGCGAGAGTCAAATGAACGTCATGGGGTTTGATTCACACTGTCACCTTCAGGATCCGGCCTTCGACGAGGACAGGGAAGCCGTGTACAGCCGGGCGTTTAGTCAGTCACTCGGTCTTTTGGTGCCGGGCTATGACATGAAATCATCGGCCCAGGCCGTTCTACTGGCCGATAGTCACGAGGCGCTGTGGGCGTTGGCGGGCGTTCATCCGCATGATGCCAAGACTTTTTCGAACGCGGATCAACAGCAGTTGAAGAATTGGGCACGTCAAGAGGGCGTAGTCGGTATTGGTGAGATTGGTCTAGATTACCACTACATGAATAGTCCTAAAGAAATCCAAAAGGAGGTTTTCCAAGCCCAGGCCAAGCTAGCGCGCGAGTTGGACCTTCCTGTCTCTGTGCATTCACGGGAGGCAGAAGATGACACATGGGCCATTTTACGAGAACTTCCCGGGATTCGCGGAGTTTTGCATTGTTTTACCGGGAGCAAGGAATTTGCCGAAAAATTGTTGGATCTAGGATTCTACCTTTCCTTTGCGGGACCCGTGTCCTTTAAGAATGCCCATGAGCTGAGAGAAATTGTAGCATGGGCTCCTATGGACAGAATTCTGATCGAAACAGACTCGCCCTATCTGTCTCCTGTTCCCTGGAGAGGGCAGCGCAATGAGCCGTTGCGGGTTGTCCGGGTAGCCGAGGTGGTGGCGGCCCAAAAAAATTTTTCGACGAAGCAGGTATTTGACGACACAACGTCGAATATAAAACATGTGTTTCGCGTCTGAGGGCCCGAGTTACATTTTATGGAAGATATGGAGGCGAGTGGTAACGGAACTGACGGCCTTAGGGCTGTTTGCCGTTCCGAAGAAAGACATACGAATCATAAAGGAGGACAGCTTTTGGCTAAATGGACGTTTAAAGCGGTGCGTCCTTGGCTATTTGGGGCGCTGGCTGCTGCAACCATTGGCACGGGGCTGGCTAGTACACAATATCGCCCGGTAACTATTCATATTTTCAGCCCAACAGGCAATCGATCGATGAAGTTCTGGACTTTCAAAACCAAGGTTCGCAACATTTTGGCTCAGGCTCGTGTTCCCCTCGCTGCACGGGACAGGGTGCAAGTTACGCGCAATAGGGGCAATACGACGATTTTGGTGCGGGACGCAATACCCATTTGGGTACGAACGGCCCACCGCCATTTCAAATATTGGACAACAGAGTACCATGTTGGCAGTATTCTCTCGCATCTAGGCATCAAACTGCAGCCCTTGGATAAAGTCAGGCCGCCGTTGACGGCTAGCATCACGGCTGGCAGTACGGTGGATGTGATTCGGCAGTGGCTCGTGAAAAAATCTGTGACATCAAGCCTTCCGTTTGCTGTAACGTACCGACCAGATCCAAGACTCGTCAAAGGGCGCAAACAAGTGATACAGCACGGCAGGCAAGGCGTGGTATCGACTACCATCCAGTATCTCGTGCAAAATGGTTCGCCTTTAAATGGCAAAGTTGTGGCTAAGAAAGTGACGAAACCTCCCTCCCCCGAAGTTATTGCTTATGGCACTGCCCCTGCTGTTACCGTAAACGGGCACGCTATGCCTATACAGCGTCAGATGTATATGGTCAGTACCGGCTATTGGCCCAATCCGGCCTGGTCTTCAGGATTGACTGCTAGCGGCACACCCGCGCATTATGGCGTTGTTGCCGTAGATCCGGCCGTCATTCCTTTGGGAACACGTCTTTACGTTCCCGGATATGGATATGCTGTGGCTGAAGACACGGGTTCTGCTATTGTCGGGAACCGGATTGACCTGTGTTTCAACAACCAAAGCCAGGCCATGAATTGGGGTGTGCGACCCTTGGAAGTTTATATCCTGGGCAACTAACCAAGGGTGGTGTAATATGGGTGATCCAAGAACAGTAGCCGGGCTTCAACAAGTACTGGCCAAAGTGGCCCGCCGTCCGGACAAACGACTCGGACAGAATTTTCTCACTGATCCCGAGGAATTTGAGGGGATTGCCTGGGAAGTAAAAGCAACGAAACCAGCATGGGTTCTGGAGATTGGTCCTGGTCCGGGCGGGCTGACGCAAAGCCTGTTGGAACTGGGATTAAATGTTACGGCAATAGAAATCGACCCGACATGGTCCCACTGGCTTCAGGCCTCGTTGCTCAGGCAATATCCTGATTTGCTGAACATTGTCGAAGCAGATGCTCTTAGGATATCTTGGCAAGAAATGGCCAATAATAGGGGAGGGCCGTGGACTATCTGCGGAAACCTTCCTTATTACATTACGTCGCCGATTTTGGCGAGACTGTTTGAAGATACCTTGTCATGGTCATCCGCCGTGTTTATGGTGCAAAAGGAAGTCGCGGACAGGCTGTTAGCGGAACCTGGGCACAGGCAAACATCGGCTTTAAGTGTTCTATTGCGTTACGTTGCTCACGTGAAAGGCCTCAAGAAGGTATCTCGGCATCAATTTTATCCTTCTCCGGAAGTTGATTCATTTGTGATACAATTAACACGAATTCCATCGCCTGCGGTGCCGTTTGAAGCGTTTAAATGGGTTGTGCATGCTGCCTTTTTACACCGGCGCAAGATGATCCGCCAATCTCTGGCTAAAGCTCCCGGATCGCCGTGGAGTGCTAGGAAATGGGAGGAAATTCTGAATGAAGGAGGCATCGATCCACTCAAACGCGCTGAGGCATTGTCGTGGGCGGAATGGATTCAATTGACGGCAATAGTAGCGGCAAAGATGAGGTGATGGATCATGCTTTTCGAAAGCCCTTCCAAGGGGCGGTTGACCCTGGAAAGTATGTTTGGTGAAATTCTAGGGTATATTTCCCAATCTCCGAACGCGCACTATAAACTGATTATTGGATCCGATTCACATACTCGGCATCAGACGGTGTTTGTGACCGCCATAGTGATTCACCGGCTCGGTAAAGGAGGACGGTACTTCTTTTCGAAATCTCAACGCCGGGCGATAAAAAGTTTACGGCAAAAAATTATGTATGAAACGTCCTTAAGCTTAAATGTTGCAGCCCAACTCACTGACTTGCTGCAGAAGTCGGGTCATCCCGACTTAGACGTCGAAATTCACATCGACGTCGGTCAACAAGGAGAAACCAAGGATCTGATTCGGGAAATTGTAGGCATGGTGACTGGCAGTGGCTATCATGCTGCGATTAAACCGTTTTCCTTTGGAGCGTCCAAAGTGGCCGACAAATATACGAAATAGGGGTATGCGAGCCCAAGACTTGACGAGACTTAGCCCTTCCACGGGGTTCTGTTATCCTTCCCCCTTTTCCCCACGAGAGTTCTGTTCCTGGCTATTTATTGCCCCAGCGAGAGAGGAAGCCTTAACTTCCAGTGAACTTCAGATCCTCTTCGGTCATGGGTCAAATCTGCTATGACTCGGCTCAAGTCCAATAAACGACACGATTTGTGAGTTTTCGCCGGAAGAGGACGATTCCTCCGCAGGAGAATCAGTCGTGTGGAACCTTTCTGAGGACTGAATGCTCTTATTTTTTTCGTGGCTCTGAAAATCCTATTGACCAACTCTCCATCGACTTGGTAGAATAGTTGTCTTTATCTTGACAGAAATAGAAATGAATGTTAATCTAATTTTGTTGCCCTTCATCAGTAGAGGAAGGAAGTGAGCGCGTGGCCGCTAAGAGCATTCTCGAGGATATAAAAAAAGAACTCGAATCCCACGTCGGAGAGAAAATTCGACTGAAAGCCAATAAAGGCCGAAAAAAGGTTGACGAAAAAGAGGGGATTTTGGAAAAAACTTATCCCCACATTTTTGTTGTGAAAATTGAAGAAGAACATCTTTCCGAAAGAAGTGAACGTCGTGTATCGTATTCTTACACAGACGTGCTGACTGAAACGGTTGAGCTTATCCTTCCTGAATCTCTGTCGAATTAGCGTATGGTAGAGAAAATTGCCTGAGCCCGTATAAAAGGGTTGGAGTCCGAACACACTGAGAACGCCATAAGGCGTTCTTTTTCTTTTGTCTGGCATGATTTCAGTCGATAGCCATTAAGGACAGGAGGCCATAGCCATAGGACCGCTTCTGATTATTGGCGGGAAAGAAGACAAAATCCATACCCCCGATATTCTTCGGCAATTAGTGCACTATATCCATATTACGAGCCGTCCAAACCGTATTGGTATCGTTACAACGGCATCTGTCCAGGAAGATCTCGTATTTGAGACATATCACCAAGCCTTTACCCAGCTCGGCATTGATGACGTTAAATCTCTTGCGATTCAATCGCGTCATGAAGCCAACCGTACTTTATGGCTCAATCAGTTGACACAATTGGGTGCACTGTTTTTCGCAGGGGGCAAGCAGCTTCGCATCACAAGCCTTTTGGGTGGAACCAAGTTTAATCAAGCGCTGGAGCAGGCGTTTCATCGAGGCCTTATTGTGGCCGGCACGTCCGCGGGCGCCGCCATGATGTCTGCGACCATGATTGCTGAAGGCGATCCCGAAGACATTCCTACTCGCGAATCCGTCCAATTGGCTTCAGGATTGGGTTTGTGGCCTTATGCGGTAATCGACCAGCATTTTACGCAGCGTGGCCGTTTGGGACGCCTTTTGGCTGTCCTGGCCCAAAATCCTGCCGTGTTGGGTGTTGGGATTGACGAGGACACAGCCATTTTTGTTGATGGTGAACGAGAATGGCTGGAAGTCTGGGGATCTCAGACGGTAAGTCTTTTAGATGGCTGGAGCATCACGGAAACGAATGCGGCTGAAATCCGGCCTAAGGAGCCGCTGACTCTGATGCATGTCAGTTTGCATGTTTTGTCTAAAGGATATGGATTTCATCTCCCAACAAGGCAACCTATTCGCATCAAGCATCAAGCATCCAGTATCAAGGAGGAAGCCGTGAATCATGATTGAAATACGTTCCAGCCATTTTTATCCCGGACCTAATCGCCATGCCTTTGGCAGCGCCTTGGAAGCTGAGGTCTACTTGGGCACTTATCAACACATCCATACCGGAGAACGACCGGATATGCAAAAGGTCCTCTTGGAGGCATTTCCCAATCTCAGCCAACACGTGTGTTCTTTGGGGCATCCCGGTGGTTTCTTAAAACGGTTGCAAGAAGGCACCTATTTGGGACATGTCATTGAACATGTTGCCTTAGAATTGTTGCACTTGTCGGGAGAGAATGGTCACTACGGCAAGACGCGGGAGATTTCTGGAACCGAAGCGGTTCTGATTGTGTTCGAAAGTGACAGCAGAATTGGAGGGGAAACAGCTCTTGGTGCTGCTGTGAAATGGGTTGAGGCACTGGCGAAGGATCAAAAACTGACACATGAGGATCCATGGCGTCAAGAGATTCTCCATACGATTCGCGCTCAGCATTTAGGCCCTTCAACCCGCGCCATCATTGAAGCGGCACAGGCCCTGGATATTCCTCACTGGCGTATAACGGATGGGAGTTTGGTGCGCCTTGGCCAAGGGATTCACCAAAAACGCATTTGGGCCGCTACGACAGACGAAACATCTGTTGTAGCGGCAGATATCTGCCAAGACAAAGTTCTGACGAAACATTATCTGATGCAACAGGGAATTGCCGTGCCTAAAAGCCGAACAGTCAATTCAGCTGATGAGGCTCTGGCTGCTGCCCAAGAATTCGGGTTTCCCGTGGTCATCAAGCCCCAAAATGGCCGTCAGGGAGAAGGCGTCACGGTTTATGTCGATACCCCCGGCAAGCTATGGCGCGCCTTCGAGTGGGCCTGGGAATACCGGGGCGATGAAGGGATTATGGTCGAGGAGCAGATTGAAGGCAATTCCTACCGCGTTCTGGTGATCGGAGACAAAGTGGCCGCAGCGAGTCTCAAGATGCCGCCTTTTATCATCGGTGACGGGATACACACCATCGACCAGTTAATTGAGAAGGAAAATCGCAATCCTAAAAGGGGATTGCACCACAGCTTGCCGCTTAGTCCAATCAAACGGGATCCCGCTCTAATTATGGCTTTAGAACGTCAACAGCAAGAACTTAACACCATTGCCCCGAAGGGGGAAATAATTCGGCTTCGGGACAGCGCGAATTTGTCATGCGGAGGGGAAGCTCAGGATGTCAGTGATGAAATTTCTCCTGATCTCGCCTTTGATATGGTGCGCGTAGCCAAGCTCATCGGTCTCGATGTTGCCGGCATTGATATCGTCACCCCTTCATTGAGCCAATCTTTGAAAGAGGCCCATGGAGCCGTGATTGAAGTTAATGCGGCCCCGGGGTTACGCATGCATATCTTTCCCTCAAAAGGGCAGTCAAGACCCGTAGGTGAGATGATTGTCAAGAAATTGTTTCCGGGGAATCAGGGACGAATCCCGGTCTGCGGGATTACGGGAACCAATGGGAAGACAACCGTAAGCCGGATGTTGGCCCATATTTGGCGAGAAACGGGACGATGTGTGGGAATGACCTCGACCGACGGAATTCGGATCGGGGAGCGTTTGGTTGAAGAAGGGGATTTGACCGGCCCTTGGGCCGCTCAAGTGGTTCTCGGGGATCCCAGTGTGGAAGTCGCCATTTTGGAAACCGCGCGCGGAGGAATGGCTCGCTACGGTTTAGGTTTTTCAGATCTTGACGTGGCGGTCGTCACGAATATTGGGTTCGACCATCTCGGGCAGGACGGCATCAATACGTTAGACGAGCTAACTCACCTCAAGGCCCTGCTTGTCGATGTGGTGCGAGCACAAGGCGTGTGTGTCCTCAATGCGGACGATCCCTATGTGATGTCAATGGCCAAACGCACAAACAGTCATATTATCTGGTTTACCACGCAGCAAGATCCACACCGTTCCTTTGTCCAGGAAGAATTGGCAAAAGGCCGGGCTTTTGTGGTTTTGCAACGCGGATATATCACCTATCAAGACCAAGATACCACTCGCAGAATCATTGGCGCCAAAGCCTTGCCTGCGAGTTGGCATGGCCGGGCGGACATTAATATCAAGAATGCCATGGCCTCTGCAGCTGCTGCCATAGCCATGGGACTGGATCCAGCTTTTGTGGGAAAAAGTTTGGGACGTTTCACTCTGGGTAACCAAGCTAATCCGGGGCGATTAGAGATGATCCAGAGCGATCAGGTGGATGTGTTGATTGATTATGCGCATAATGCTCCGGCTATTCAGGCCCTGGGGCATATTGTCTCTCAACTAGGGTATTCCCATGTCCGGATGGTGTTAGGGCTGCCCGGGGATCGCAGGAACCAGGATTTGATTCATTCGATTCAGCAAGCCCTGACATTCGCGGATGATTTTGTCATCCGGGAGGATAGCGATCCAAGAGGCCGCATGCCGGGGGAAATGGCGAGATTGATTGAGCAAACCTTACGTCAGGAAGGTGTTGACGCCCAAGCCATACAGATTATTCTGGAAGAGTCCGAGGCCGTGGCTCAGGCGATTGCCACAGCTCCTGAGTCTTCGTTGGTTGTGGTGTTGTTTGAAAGCTATTCTGCCGTCAAAAATGCGGTCGAAAAGACGTTACACAACCGCAAGAAACAGGTTTTGATATCCTAAGCCGATGACCGCCTTGAAGGAATTCACCCCAGTATTCACAAGCCAAGCCATCCGGATTAGGAAGGTGTGCCCAAACCAGCCATTTTTTGAACTTTTGGTTTTCTTCTTCCTCGAGAGTCGCAAGAGGAACGTATTCCAAGGGTACGCTCCATGGCTCTGGCTGCGTGAACCTAATACCAATTCGTGCATTGGGGTGGAATTATGGAGCGAATCCCATCAGCACACCCCCTTTAGCTTGGTGCCGCTTTGGTGATAAGATAAGTCAGGGTTGCGGGCAAGGGAAGTTTCAACATTCTGGGAGTCATGGGGTACCATTTCGGGGCAAAGAAGACGAAAAGGGCGGCATTTTCGGCAAAGGATGCACACAGCTTACCCGAGAATGGCTATTGCCATGACACTGGGGTATTGCATCTTTGCGGAAGATGGTGTGTACAGCAATCATTCCTGGGGATGTTTCATGATAAGAGTTGGGACCAGGGGCCCATTTTCCCAGCTGCCCAATGTCCCGGCGCAATGACCAGGAGCTAGAATTTTTTTTGAGAGATTTCGGGAAGCGGGGATTTAGTACGCAATCAACACAATGGCAGTTGAGTGCCTATGCCAAGGTCAACTTGGGATTATGGGTGGCGCCTCGCGATAACCGGGGTTATCATCCGGTGTGGAGTGTTATGCAATCGATTAGCATGGCTGATGTGATTCGGGTTACCCCATCATCCCATTACCATGTGGAGATGAATGTGCCGCTTGAACAACGCCAATTTGTGCCCTCTTTAGCAAACAATCTCATCACCAGGGCTTATCATGGGCTCAAAGACCAATATCCTGAAATCCCTACAGTAAAAATCCAGGTGAATAAGCATATTCCCATTGGGTCCGGTTTAGGAGGCGGAAGCGCAGACGCTGCGGCCATACTCCGATGGGCTCAAATGGTTATAAATAAAAAAATTGATCCAAAATTTGCGGCCAATTTGGGCGTCGACGTGCCGTTTTTGATATCTGGGGGAACCGCTCAAGCCACCGGCTATGGAGAGGATCTGAAGTACTTGCACCCCTTGCGGGGATGGTATGTGGTGTTAGTCAGCCCTAATTTTGGTCTGTCAACCCGTCATGTTTATAACGCGTTTGATACCTTGCCTAATTCGAGCCATCTGTCTATAGAGTCCATGCAAGATGTTATCAGACGACTTGAACTAGGCTCGTCTCCCATCAGCCTCTTTAATGCGCTGGAACCAGCAGCGTGGAAGGTTGAGCCCAAACTAAAAAATTTGAAAGCTGATTTGCGCAGTGTCAGTCGCAAGCCGTGGTTTCTTACGGGGAGTGGGGCGACCTATTTTACCCTCTTGCGTTCCTATGAGGAATCTCTTGCTCTACAAAAAGATTTAGTAAATCGCAAGATGGACAATGTGGCTGGCATCGACATTGCAGAGTTTGTAGGACCTTTCTAGTCCCCGGGGTAATTGATGGCGGATTCAGAAAATACCCCAGTCCAAAAAGCTGTGGTGAAAAAAGCCGTTTATGCGTTAAGATGACTACAATTCACAGGTGTGTGGCGCACGTATGGGACGGTTCACATGCCAAATGAGGACAGCAAGACTATATGAAGAGGGCAATACGGAAAGGTTGATGGATTTTTGAATCAGCACCCAGCGATTGTGTTAGCGGGTCAGCACAATGACGGGAAATTGCGGACGATTTCGGACAAGGAATGGGAAGCAGAAATCTTGTTGCAAGGCCGGCCGATGGTGGAATATGTTGTCGATGCTTTACGGCAATCAGGACGGATCCATCCGATTGTGGTGGTGGGGCCTAGGCATCTCCCCTTGCAAGATGTGGTTTGGGCTGATTTGCATGAAGATATGCTGGAAAATGTCATCAGCGGGCTGAACCAGGTGGATGAGTCGATGGTCTTAATCGCCACGGCTGATATCCCCCTTTTAACGCCGAGTATTGTGAATGCTTTTCTCGATCAAGCCGATGCCGGTTGCGATGTCGTGTATCCGGTGATAGAACGTTCGGTCGTCGAGGCCAAGTTCCCAAAGGCACACCGGACTTATGTGCGGTTGAAAAATGGGACGTATACGGGAGGCAATGTGCTCATGGTGCGCAAGGAAGCGGTGATCCGCACCCGATGGACGGCAAACGAGTTGCTCAGTCACCGCAAATCGCCGATGCGTCTGGCATCAGACATTGGCATCATGACCCTGATCCGCTGGTTGGTGGGAAAATTGAGTTTAGAGGATGCGGAGAATAGAATCAGGGCTCTTTTGGGGATCGAGGGAAAGGCATTGTCCTTCCCTTATCCTGAGGTGGGAGTGGACGTAGATAAGCCCGAAGACTGGAGTCTCGTGAACAAATGGCTGAGCCAGACGGATCACAGCTCATTCCTGGCACCCTAACCAGTCTTGCAACATAAAAAACCGGGTAACTCGGAAAGAAAGGAGGTTGACGCCACGGATATTAAGTCATCGGGGCGCGTACGGGAGCGGTACAAACGGCTCATTATACTGTCTGCTTTTCTTTTGGGCCATCCCAGGGAGCAATTGAGTTTGACGGAACTGAGCAGTTTGTTAGAAGTGGCCAAATCCACCTTGTCCGAGGATCTCATGTTTGTCAAAGACGTCCTCGAGAATGCCGGTTATGGCAGTGTGTTGACCCAGGTGGGGGTGCAAGGCGGAGTCATTTATATACCGGGGTTGGATCGGATCCGAGCTCGCAATTCCTTGAAAAATTGGGTGACTCGCCTGGTGGAGCCGGAACGGCTGACTTCAGACGGATTTCTTTATATGACGGATTTGCTGTTCGACCCCTCCCTGGTGGATCCCCTGGGAGAACTCTTGGCTTTTCCGTTTGTCGATTTGCACGTGGATACCGTGGCCACGGTCGAAACCAAAGGCATTCCTTTGGCCATGGCTTGTGCCAGAGCTTTAGGCACGGAAGTGGTATTGATTCGCCGCGACAGCCGTTTGTCCGAAGGATCTGCCGTGTCGATCAATTATCTATCCGGCTCGTCCCGCCGTATCCAGTCAATGTCTTTAAGCCGCCGCGCGCTGAAATCGGGGAGTTCGGTGTTGTTTGTGGATGATTTTATGAAAGCTGGGGGGACCGCACGGGCAGCAGCTGATCTTCTCGGGGAATTTGGCGCCACCGTGGTGGGCGTAGGAGTGCTGGTTGCGACTAAAGATCCTGCCCATAAGCTTATTGACAGATTTTGGAGTCTGTTAGAGTGGCATGAAGATTCTCCATCTCGGGTCGTTCCCAGTGAATGGGCCAATGCGTTATGTCAAGTGAGAGAGGAGTCATAAAATGAGTGTCCGTCTCAGTGTAACACTGGAAGATATCAGACAGGCGGCCAATGCGCTTAAGGGGGTCACGGTGGTGACCCCCTTGCAAGAATCGGTTTATATCAATGACTTATTGGGATCCAGGGTATTTTTTAAGCTAGAAAATCTGCAGCGCACCGGTTCTTTTAAACTGCGCGGGGCCTATAACCGCCTCAGGCAGTTGACTCCACAAGAATTAAAAAAGGGGGTTGTTGCGGCTTCGGCAGGCAACCACGCCCAAGGGGTGGCATTGGCCGCCGGATTAGTGGGGACTAGCTCATTGATTTATATGCCCCAAGGGGCATCCCTCACCAAAATTGAAGCGACTCGTGCTTATGGGGCCGATATCAGTTTGTTTGGCGAAACATTTGACGATGCATATCAAGAAGCGCAACGGGTGAGTGAAAGCACCGGACGTGTTATGATTCCCGCATTTAACGATCCGGCTATTGTCGCAGGTCAGGGAACCATTGCCTTGGAGATGCTTGACGAGAGGCCTCAGTTGGATGTGTTAGTGGTGCCGGTCGGAGGAGGAGGGTTGATTGGCGGCATTGCCCTAGCCGCCAAAGAACAGAATCCCCGCATGAGAATCATTGGAGTCCAAACAGATGCGGTTCCCGCTTTCGTATTGTCGCGTCAAGAGCACCATGTTGTGCAGTCGCAAGGAGCCCGAACCATTGCGGACGGCATTGCGGTGAAAAAGCCGGGAGATCTCACGTTCGCGCTGGTGGAACGGTATGTGGACGAGCTTGTCACCGTTACGGAGCACGACATTTCCCGGGCCATTTTGCTCTTTCTGGAAAGAACCAAGTTGGTTGTCGAAGGGGCCGGGGCAGTGGGGCTGGCAGCCATGCTAGCCGGAAAAATCCCCTTGGGGTTGGGGACAGTGGGAGTGGTGATAAGCGGAGGCAACATCGACGTGACGCTTTTGAGTCGCATCATAGAAAAAGGGCTAGTGGAAGAAGGGCGTCAGATTCATCTCAAAACCATTGTGGGCGACAGGCCAGGACAACTGGCCAGGTTGTTGCAGACGGTTGCGGAACTTAAAGCTAATGTCATCCGCGTAGAACATGAGCGCTGGAATCCTTTTTTGTCTCCCGTCCAAGTGGGCATCCAGATGGTCCTGGAGACGCGTAATGCCGAGCATGTGAGAGAAATCGTCAGTCGGTTGCATCAGGACGGGTATGATGTGGAGATTCAGAATTAAAAGATTCGAGACAAAAATTTTGACAATATAGAGGACTTCTTGTTGTCAATGGCGAATAATTTAATCCCCGGATGTCCGGGCCGCCAACTTGGCTACAAGGAGGATTTCAGCGTGGAAATTACGGATGTGCGGTTACGCCGAATGACAACGGAGGGGAAAATGAAGGCTGTTGCTTCGGTGACCTTGGATGGGGAATTCGTCATTCATGATGTTAAGGTGGTAGAAGGTCTTAAAGGACTATTCGTGGCGATGCCCAGCCGAAAAACGCCGGACGGTGAATTTCGGGATGTTGCGCACCCTATTACACAACAAGCTCGGGAACGAATCCAAAGGGCAGTACTAGAGGTGTTTCACGGAGGTGTTTAACCTATCGACACAGTGACCGTAGAGGGTAAAAAAGGGTCCGCCTCTGGGCGGGCTCTTTTTTTGTCCGCGGTAAAGTCATTCATCACAAGGCAAAATTTTGGTATGCTAACCATGGTATAAGCAAAGGCAACGGCCCTAGAAATCGGAGGGATCGGTTTGGCACAGACGGTAGCCGTTATTTTGGCCGCAGGGCGCGGGACAAGAATGCACTCGAGTGTGGCAAAAGCATTACATGAACTGGGTGGCGTTCCCATGGTTGAACATGTGGTGCGCGCCGTCAAAGCAGCAGGACTCGGGAAACCGTGGGTGGTCGTGGGCTATCAGGCTGACCGGGTGGAGGAAGCCCTGGAAGGCCAGGGGCAATTTGTTTTTCAGCCTGAAATGCATGGAACCGGGGATGCTGTGGCTCAGGCCCTCGCTGCTATGGATACCGATGTTGACGAAGTGGTGGTGTTGGTTGCGGATTGTCCGTTGGTTTCGCCCTCTTTGATTATGCAAGTCTTGGAAGCTCATCACTCATCCGGTGCGAGCGCAACCATTGTGACCATGATTGTCTCCGACCCGGCTGGTTATGGCCGTATTGTTCGGGGAGAAGATGATAGCATCCAGGCGATTGTGGAAGAACAAGATGCTATCAAGAATCCGGCACTGTATCAAATTAACGAAGTCAACACGGGTTTGGGCGTCTGGTCTGTAAAAGGACTGGCCAAAATACTGAAAACATTGCCGTGGCACCAAGAAGAACAATATTTAACAGACGCTGTGGCCGGGCTGATCGCATCAGGGCAGAAGGTCGACGCCTATGTCGCTCCGGATCCCATTCGTGTTATGGGCATTAATACCCGGCGCGATCTGGCTCATGCCGAGGCATATTTGCGCGAACTGACTTTGAACCGCCTGTTTGACCAGGGGGTGAGCATTGTGGACCCTTCATCCACCTTTGTGGATGTTGATGTGGAAGTGGGACAGGACAGTGTTATTCATCCCATGACCTTCTTGCGAGGGAAAACCAAAATAGGACGGGAATGTATTTTAGGACCGATGACATCCATTACATCCAGCCGTTTGGGCGATGGGGTGAAAGTCGATCGCTCTGTCGTCGAGCAAAGCGCTTTAGCGAGCCATTCCCAAGTGGGCCCGTTTAGTCATTTGCGTCCGGGAACGTCCTTGGATCATAATGTAAAAATTGGGAATTTTGTCGAGTTGAAAAATACACGAATTGGAACAGGAACCAAGGCAGGGCATCATTCGTATTTGGGCGACGCTACGATTGGCGGAGGCGTGAATATCGGAGCGGGAACCGTTATTGTCAATTTTGACGGCCAAGCTAAGCACCCCACATTTATTGGTGATGGTGCGTTCATCGGCTGCAACGTTAATTTGGTGGCACCGGTAGAAGTGGGCCCGGGAGCCTACGTTGCCGCCGGATCGACAATAACTCAGAATGTCCCGCCGGATGCGCTGGCTATTGCCCGAAATCGTCAGGACAATAAGCCGGAGTGGGCGCGCCAGAGGCGAAAAACGTAAAATCCAGACGAATTAGGCACAAAGGAAGGGGACCTTGGTTCCAATGAGTTTTGAACGCGAGGGAGAACTCAAGATATTTACGGGGACAGCGAATCGGGCACTGGCTGAAAAAATTGTGACCCATTTGGGTCTGACTTTAGGACAGGCGGACGTGGGGAGATTTTCTAATGGGGAGATCCGTGTACGTCTTCTGGAGAATGTCCGAGGCACCGATGTTTTTATCGTGCAGCCTACTTCCCAACCGGTGAACGATAATTTGCTTGAGTTGCTGCTGTTGATTGATGCGGCACGCCGTGCCTCAGCCAGGCGAGTGACAGCAGTTGTGCCGTTTTACGGGTATGCCAGGCAAGACCGTAAAGAGCAAGGGCGAGAACCTATTTCTGCTAAACTGGTGGCAAATTTGATTACCGTGGCTGGCGCCAGGCGGGTCTTGACCATGGATTTACACGCGCCGCAAATCCAAGGATTTTTTGATATTCCCGTGGATAACTTGCAAGGAGTCCGAATCTTGTCCGAAGCTATTCATGAAAAGCATCTAGAAAATCTGATGGTGTTTTCACCAGATGCGGGCGGTGTCTACCGGGCGCGCAAGATGGCAAAATACTTGGAAGCGCCCTTAGGATTTATTGACAAAAGGAGACCGGGCCCCAATGTTTCCGAGGTCGTCAATGTGATTGGCAAGGTGCGAGACAAAACGGTGGTTATTGTCGATGATATGATCGACACAGGAGGAACAATTGCTTTGGCTTCCCATGCGATTATGGATTTGGGAGCTCGTGCGGTCTATGCCGCTTCAACGCACCCGGTGTTTTCGGGGCGGGCCTCACAATTGTTGAGAGACTCGGCGATTGAAGAATTTTTTGTCACAGATACCATTCCTCTACAGGAGCCGATGGCGCGGACAACAGTCATCTCCGTCGCCGCGTTATTGGCAGAAGCCATTATGCGTGTGCATGAAGATTTGTCGGTGTCGAAACTGTTTGAGTGATGACAAACGACATTCGTATGATAGTCGGACTGGGAAACCCGGGATTGGATTATCAAAAGACACGGCATAATGCCGGATTCATGGCCTTAGACAGGCTTATGGCGAAAAAGAACAGTCAATTTGTGCGTAACCGCTTTGGGTTAGTGGGCAAATGGGGAAATATTGTGTTGCTGAAACCTTTGACTTATATGAACCTTAGCGGTCAAGCAGTGGCAGCAGTACAAAAATTCTACAAAATCCCAACACAGAGCATTTTGGTGATTGCGGATGATTTAGATTTACCGTTAGGAAGACTGCGGATACGCCAAAAGGGTTCAAGCGGAGGGCACAATGGACTGAAATCTATTGTCCAGGGCTTAGGAACTGATGCTTTTCCACGTATAAAAATTGGCATTTCGCATCCTCCGGACCAGATGCGTGTAATTGACTGGGTTCTAGGGCGGTTCAGCCGGGAAGAATGGAAGATTCTTGATCCGGTTTTGGATCAAGCGGTGGAGGCTTGTGAATGTATTGTCGTCAAAGGTGTTCAAGAAGCCATGAACCGTTTTAACGGGCTTTAAGCGAGACAAAGTCGGGTAACCCGGCGGCATTTGGGGAATCCTTAATGGCATTCACTGCCATGTTATTGCGAGGAGGCCTCATCATGGTAATATACCAATGCCGCAATTGCCGACAAGTTATCGGGCACTATGAGGGAGATTGGGACGACCCTTTTTTAGGTCTGTCCACACTGGATTCCCAGTGGCGTAAAGAGTGCATAGAAGTCCTAGGCAAGCAGGTGGTTCGGGTGATGGTTCAATGCGATGCATGCCTTCCAGTCCTCTGGGACGAAGGGTTATGGTATAACTAAAAGAAGATTCGCCCCCGGTTTCCCCCTCACAGCATCCGGAAAGTGACCGGGTGCGTTCATCTGACAGGCAAATGCCTATGAAAGGACTTAAGATGGCTGGTTTAAGTTCACTGATAAGCTTGTGGTCTAACTTGGCTCCCTATCAGAATTTGGTAGAGATGCTCAAGCAAGGCAAGACGACTCAAGTCTTTGGGTTGTCGGGATCCTTGCCCTCTTTCTTGACAGCGGCGGTTGCTCAAGATGCACAGCGCCCCACTTTGGTTGTCACGGTGGGATTTCAAGAGGCTCGAGCCTTTGAGGCCGAAATCACGCAATTTCTTCCCAAGGCTCCGATTTATCTGCTTCCCCCGAGACCTCACATCGTGGGAGAGGTAAAAGCCTACAGCCACGATTGGAGTTTAATGCGTCTGGAGGCTTTGGCGCAGGCTTTTTATAACCCGGGTACGATTATCATTGCGCCGGTTGAATCGTGCCGTCAGCTGGTATCGCCTATGGGTGCTAAGCCCTTGACATTGGAAATAGGTCAGCAAATCTCTTTGGAGAATGTGAGCCGCGACTTGCAGGCCCTGGGATACCGGCGGGAAGACGAAGCCGCGGAACAAGGAAGCTACGCGGTGCGCGGGGGGCTGGTGGATGTCTTTGTGCCGGGGGGACCGGATTACCGGATAGAATGGTTTGACGATGAAATCGATTCCCTGCGGATATTTGATCCAACTACCCAGAAAACGGTCGAGATGGTTCAGAGTGCACCAATTGGACCAGCATCGGAAATTCTTTTGACCAGCGAGCAACGTCAGCGAGGAATGGACCGAATTGCACGAGAGGCCGATTTATTAATCCGCAATCTTGAATCCATGGGCCAATTGGACACTGCACAAAAAGCCAAGGAACGTTTTGGCCACTGGTTAGGTGATCTGGCTGACGGACGCTTGTTTGCCGGCGTGGAACGTTTTGGACAAGCGTTTTTCAGTTTGAAACCCATAACCCAGATGTTTGCCCAAAAACCCCTGGTAGTGTTTCATGATTTGCCCAGAATTGGGGAAGCGCTATTAGGCCGGGATGCGGACGACCGCGAAGAACGCGTAAGACGTCTGGAACGTGGAGACTTTCTGCCAGTAGAAGCGGAAAGTATTCTGGACCATGATCAGTTTTTCTCGCGGATGAAAGGACAAGGTGAACTCAGCCTGTCGTTAATGCCGCATAACCGGCGTGAGAGTGAATTGCATTTAAACCTGACCGGACGTCCTGCTCCCCGTATCCACGGACAGGCGGAGCTGTTAAAGGCTGAAATTTTGCGACTCAAAAAATCCCGCATGCGGGTTGGCTTGGTTTTGCGTGACAGCGAGGCTCTAGGGGTCATGCAACACCAGCTCTTGGATATGGGCATTACCAGCCGGGAAGGATTGGGTGAGAGGGGGGAAGTCGGACTTCTCACGGGGCAGTTGGGGCACGGATTTATTTTGTCGGAACTGTCCCTGGCGCTCATGGGAGAAAGCGAAATCTCCGGCCGTGAGTTGAAGGCTCAGCCCAAACGCTCTACCCGGGAGAAAAAGCAAACCGTACGGCTGGCGGATCTGCGCCCTGGTGACTACGTCGTGCATATTACGCACGGGATAGGGCGTTACTTAGGCATTAAGACCCTAACCATTCAAGATCAGCATAAAGATTATCTCCATGTCGAATATGCGGGTCAGGATACGCTTTATGTGCCGACAGACCAACTAGCTCTCATCCAGAAGTATATCGGAGTTGAGGGTCAAGAACCCAAGTTGTCTAAAATGGGAGGCCAGGAATGGTCTCGGGTCAAAGACAAAGTACGGGCCTCGGTTCGCCAGATGGCGGAAGAACTTATCCGCCTGTATGCCCTCAGAGACTCCCAACCTGGCTTTAGCTTTGTCTCGGATACGCCATGGCAACGGGAATTTGAGGCCGCTTTCGGATATGATGAAACGGAAGACCAATTGCGCTCAACCGACGACATCAAGCGCGATATGGAAAAGGCGAGACCTATGGACCGGCTGTTGTGTGGAGACGTCGGGTATGGAAAAACCGAGGTGGCCTTCCGAGCGGTTTTTAAAGCCATTATGTCGGGAAAACAAGTGGCCCTTTTGGTGCCGACAACATTGTTGGCGGATCAGCATTACACAACGGCTAAGGCGCGTTTTTCAGGTTTCCCGGTCGTAGTGGACGTGCTAAGCCGTTTTCGCACGCCGAAACAACAAAAAGACATTATCGAAAGACTCCGCAAGGGGCAAATCGACCTGATTATCGGCACCCACCGGCTTCTCGGGAAAGACGTGAAGTTCAGTGATCTGGGCCTGTTAATCGTGGATGAAGAACACCGTTTTGGGGTCGCGCACAAAGAGCGCATTAAAGAAATTCGCGCAAACATTGATGTGCTGACCCTGTCGGCGACACCCATTCCCAGGACCTTGCACATGGCTATGGCAGGGGTTAGAGACATGAGCCTTATTGAAACCCCGCCCCTTGACCGACTGCCTGTTGAGACCGTTGTAGCCGAGTTCGACGAAGATTTGGTGCGAGAAGCCATCCGCCGTGAATTAGATCGGGGCGGGCAAGTTTATTATGTCCAAAACAGAATTTTAGCTATTGATCAAACTGTATCTCGATTAATGAAAATGTTTCCCGATGCCGCCATCGGTGTGGTCCATGGTAGAATGGACGAAACTCGAATTGAGGATGTGATGGCGCGCTTTATTGAGCAAGAATACGACATTTTGGTTGCGACCAGCATCATCGAATCCGGACTGGATATTCCTAACGCGAATACTTTGATTGTAGAAGATGCCGATAAGCTCGGACTGGCCCAATTATACCAGTTGCGGGGACGGGTGGGACGTTCGGCACGTTTGGCTTATGCCTACTTCACATATAAACGGGACAAGGTGCTCTCTCCCCAAGCGGAAAAAAGGCTCGAAGCGATTCGGGAGTTTACGGAACTCGGGGCAGGGTATCAGATTGCGTTGAGGGATTTGGAAATTCGCGGGGCAGGAAACTTATTAGGCGCGGAACAACATGGATTTATTGCGTCAGTGGGATTTGATTTATATACGCAGTTACTGGCAGAAGCCGTAAGGGAGTTGAAAGGTGAGGCGCCGGCGGCTGAGGTTGACCCGCAGATTGATATTGCTGTGGATGCCTATCTTCCCGATTTATATATTAATGTGCCCACGGCCAAGGTCGAATTGTACAAACGACTGGTTTCTGCTAAAAATCTAGGTGAAATTGAGGAATTGGCCGAAGAAATTGAAGATCGCTTTGGCCCTATGTCTCCTCCGGTGATGCGTTTATTGCAATTGTCCCGGGTTCGGGTTAGAGCCAAGGAATTAAAGATCGGCCAGGTGAGTCATAAAAACAACCGCATTGTGATAACAGCGCTGCCTCAAACGCCTATGGGCGTCGAGGTAATTCGTTGGTTGGCGGAGCGCTATCCTGGACGGTTGATGCCATCGCCCGGAAAGACGCCGGAATTGAGTGTAAAGCTTCCTGTTAGGCATAATAGGGAGCAGGCGCTGGACTTGGCTGAAGATATTTTGGTGACGATGAAGGGAGCTTTGGACAGGGTCAAGCAGGAAAGCGGGTAATTTCATGCTGTCACCAACTGTCACTTGGCTTGGGATTCGCTGGAGTCCTCCCACCGGGAGGACTCTTGAGTTACAGGGGTGGCGACACATCGTATCATCCTATCTGCTTTTGGGAAGTGTTTGGCTCCTGACACAGCGTTCCCAAAACCATTATCTTTGGAATCTCGGCCCAAACAACGGAAAAAACGGTATAGCATAAAAGAATTTGGGCTAGGCTATCATCGATGTTTCACTGCTTAAGATTGGTCACGGGTAACGGATGTGTGCACCGAACCCTTGTGTGAAAGATTGAGAAGTGGCCGAGCAATTTATCAGACATCAAGGTCGAAATATGCGTGAGATGTTTTTCTGCCATCCGGCATATCTGGAAAAAATGCATAAACTCTGCGGTTCATCGATATACTACCCGTGATAGGGCCGCAGGCGAAAGGAGGGCCATCCATGAAAGCTACCGGCATTGTTCGCCGCATAGATGACTTGGGCCGGGTTGTTATACCTAAAGAAATACGCCGTACTTTAAGGATTCGCGAAGGGGACCCTTTAGAAATCTTTGTGGATCGGGACGGAGAAGTTATTCTTAAAAAATATTCTCCGATAGGTGAATTGGGCGACTTCGCCAAGGAATACGCAGACTCGTTGCATGAGGCGGTGGGACATATTGCGCTCATTGCCGACCGCGATGCGGTTATTGCGGTATCCGGCACGCCTAAGAAAGAATTCTTGAACAAATCTTTAGGGGTCCTTGCGGAAAAATCCATGGAGGAACGTAAGACTTTATTTTATAACCGCGGAGATCATAAACCCAAGGGCAGTGTGGTTGGAGACGACGAAGACGACAAATTTGTGGCCGAAGTGATAGCGCCAATTATCTCGGAAGGGGATCCCATCGGAGCCGTCATCATTTGCAGCCGCGAACCAGATGTGCGTATGGGAGAAATGGAGATTAAACTGGCAGAAACGGCCGCGGGCTTCCTGGCGAAGCAGATGGAGCAATAACAATTTATCCTCTCACCTTCCCGAAATTCTCTCTCTTGTCGGGTAGGAAGTCCGCAATGGTCGAAGGTTAGGCCGATCATTGCGGTTTTTTCGTGGTATCGCCGGTAATCAGCATTTCTGTTCCGGGCATTACTTTTTCTTGCGTAACTTAGCAGAGCCAAATGGTTTAGATTTATAGCGTCATCACATCAAGAAGCCAGAATCGGATTGAGATTGGCGGTCGGAGGGTTGCAGGGGAACCGGTAATTCCCGCCGGGAGATTGAGCTAACCAGGAAGTCTTGGAACGCTCTTTGTATGGAGACAGTATAGCAAAGAGGGATTCTTGTCGGCTAATCGGTGGCTTACAAAATCGCTTTTGCTTCCAGATTCGCAACCTGATTGCTATATCCATGGGCAACGTCTCTTATCATGAATGGTGAAGTGCTCTTTGGTTGGAATGTTAATATCCTGGCCACTACCTTGCTTTGAGATTCATAGGCTCATGCGAGCCTTTCATCCACCCCAAAGCATCACCTCGGCATCTTTGCAGGAAGTGTTTAGATCGTTGTAGGCGGCGTCTTGCGAATTCCCAGTTTGCGCCCCTCGTCGAACCCGAGGCGCCGAATAGCTATCTGAACGTAGGCGATGACGGGTATCAGAACGGCAGCCCAAATGACTGCAGACCAGCTAAGGGGCAGGTTAATCGGCCAGACCGATTCATAAAGAACCCACCAAAACAGTCCTGTCGCCACCAAAGGCAATACCAAATGCTGCACGACGTGAGAAGGTTTCTTTTCGTCCCGAAACAAGCGCATCAAAGCAATATTCATAAGGGTATGCGCGCTAACCAGGCCAAATAACACAGCTGTCGTCATAACATTGAAAGCCTGGGTTGGCCCGAGCCAAAAACCCGTGCCTAAACCTATGGCGATGGCCAAAATCGCCACCAGGGAAGCACTCTTTGCCGGAGCCTGGCGTCCATTGACATGGGAAAAGCTGGCATTAATGAGTTCATCACGGCCGATTGCATAAAGTACTCTTGATGAGCTTGTTAAGAGAGCCAGACTGTCCGTGAGTGCGCTATTAATGGCCAAAACTACCAGGGCAACGGCTCCCACGGGTCCTAAATAAGCCAAAAATACGCTAACCCCAGGCGCATGGGCCTCAGCGAAAGTTCCCATTTTATTTTCCCCCCAACCCACAGTTAAGGCATAAGCAGACAAAGTCAGGGCCGCTCCCACTAAAGTCAGCGACACGAGGGCGGCTTTCCCAATAAGCCGGCCCTTTTGGGTTTGCACCCCCTTGGCCTCTTCTCCCAATGAAGCATGGCTGCCGATACCAATAAAACTGGTAATGGCAAAGATCATGCCCCGGGCCACCCCTTTGTACCCGACAGCGCCTGCGTGGAAAGGTTTCAAGGGATGTCCCGTATGGGCCTCTGCGATGATAATCCAAGACGCTCCAATCAAAAAAACAATCTCGGTAAGGCTGGTCGCCGCAAGCATCTTGATACTGGGGCCGATCCCCATCACAGCCAACGTCCATGGGAGGCCGATAAAAAATAAGACGGCGAGGACCCAAAAGCCATTCGGGAGCACCAGCCCCAGGCGATGAGCCAACCCGGGTAAAAATACTCCGCCCACGTACACGGGAATTCCGGCTATACTAAACACTTGGTAAAAAGTCACCATAAACCCGGTTATCAGGGCGGATCGCGGCCCTAAACCAGCAGAGACGTAGCTGTAATATCCCCCGGCTCCGGCCCGGTTCTTGGACAAATGATATAAGGTGTTGACTTCAATAAACATTAATCCAAAGGCCCATAAATACGACAGCGGCAGGGCCACCAGAGCGAATGCCGCCCCTGCCGTCATAAATGCTACCACATCACAGGTCGGGGCCATGCCCGCCAAACTTTGACTGACCAGCCCCCAAAACCCGACCACATTGGAATTGAGATCATTGGGCCTGGGATCGTTCATACAAATCATCTCCACATGCAAATATTTTGCATTTGCACTTATGTTACATTTTGTTCGGCCAAGACGTCAAGGTGGATATTTTTCTGGATGCATCTCACTTTTGCGATCTCATATTTGTTATGACAATATACGAGATAAAATTTGAGCATCGAGAAGATATGATCTGGCCGTATGAGCATGACGCCGAATTCCAGACGAATAGGAGGAATTGAGCACTCGCCGCGAAGTTAGGCGACGGACGGGGAAGGCGGCCGATGATGAATGCATTATTCAATACCGTCCTTGAGCGCAGCTGCCAACTGGCGCCTTATTTTATTGGCCGAATTTTAACAATCTCACTCGGCCGAAGACCTGCCCAGTGGATGACGAGGGCTTGCAACAAGTCGGGCCAACTTTGCCTTCGACTCTACACTTCCTGACGAATACTGGGGGGAACGATCTCCCGCCACTCCGTCATTTTTTCTTGCCTCGACGTGACAAACTCACTCTACAAGGTGCCACAGTCCTTGCTCAATTCCTGCGATGCTCGTATCACTATAGTGACAGCTTCTCAAAATTACGGATAATGACATGGCGCTCTTACGAGAGTGGGGTGCACTTCATTCCTGAGTTGTCTTTCTTTTTGTCAGCCAAGAGCCTTATTATACAAAGGCGAGAGAACATTGAGGAAGGCGCTGGGGCTATTTAGGACAAGCAGGCTGTGAACTGGATTTGGGAGCGGAAATGCCGAGAGCATTATTTCCAGAAGACAGGAGGAGGATTTATGACCTTGAATAAAAACGAGGTATCATTGTCATGGTTTGAACGCGCTACGCGCGTGATCCCCGGAGGGGTAAATTCTCCGGCCCGATCGTTTCGGGCAGTGGGAGGGGATCCTCCGGTAGTCATGGCTAGAGGCTTCGGACCCTATTTTGAGGACGTTGACGGCAATATCTACATAGATTATCTGGCCGCTTTTGGACCGTTAATATTGGGCCATCGACATCCTGATGTGGTGGCTCAGATTAAAGGTTACGTCGATAACGGCACGGTTTGGGGAACACCCGCGACGAAAGAAATCGAGTTGGCGGAAACTTTGGTGAAGGATATTCGTGGTCTGGATCAAGTCCGTTTCACCTCAACCGGAACGGAGGCCGTGATGTCGGCGATCCGACTGGCTCGGGCCTTTACAGGACGTCCTCTTGTGATAAAATTCGAAGGCGCGTATCATGGCCACAGCGACGGGATGTTGGTCAAAGCCGGATCAGGCGCCTCAACGGTTGGCACTCAAGACAGTTGGGGAGTGCCACCCGGGGTAGTGAAAGATGTTGTCAGCCTGCCCTATAACGACCTAGCGATTTTGGAAGACACGCTTGCCAAAATTGGCGACCAAGTCGCCTGTGTACTGGCCGAGCCTATTGTGGGCAATATGGGCATCGTGCCTCCCCGACCGGGCTATCTCGAACGAATGAAGGAGTTGACACACGAGAGCGGCAGCTTACTAATTTTTGACGAAGTAATTACGGCTTACCGCTTTCATTACGGATCAGCGGCTTCATGGCTCGGTGTCATTCCTGATCTTTATGCTCTGGGCAAAGCCATTGGCGGGGGGTTGCCTCAAGGAGCTTACGGCGGGCGTTATGATGTCATGCAGTACGTTTCTCCTCTGGGCGGGATGTTCCAAGCCGGCACATTAGCCGGTAATCCCCTGTCTGCCGTGGCTGGGTTGGCGACCTTGGACGTACTGCGCCGCGAACAGCCTTATGACCGGATGGATCGTCAGGCGGGCGTTTTGGCGGATAACATTTTGCAAATGGCCCGGGAGTATGGCCATGCCATAACCATTAACCGCGTCGGATCGGCATTTACCGTGTTTTTTCAGGAAAATCCCGTGTATGACTTTACCACGGCTCAACGCTCTGACGCCCAGGTGTTCGGGAAATTTCACCGTTTAATGTTGGAACAAGGAATTTATCTTGCGCCTAGCCGTTTTGAAGCGTGGTTTGTCTCGGCTGTACATAGTGCCCATGATATCGAGAGAACGCTGGAGGCCTGCCGCGCAAGCTTCCGCCGACTGAGCCCCAGCTGATTTTTGTCTTTTGACCCCACTGAATGAACAAGTCTTTTTTTGGCTTGTTCATTTTGTTGCCCTGGGATGAATATCTTCGAGGCAAAGGACATCGCAAGGGGCAGGTGGGGTGGGAATGAACCAGCGATCACTGTGGCGAGGCGCCTTTTGGCTATCTATTGGCGCTTTGGTCTCAAAATCGATTGGAGCTATCTACCGTATTTTTCTGCCCAGACTTCTGGGAGATTACGGTGTGGGCTTGTTTCAAATGGCGTATCCCTTTTATGCTTTGTTACTGGCTGTCTCGGTCAATGGGATACCTACGGCCTTATCCAAAGAAACGGCGGAAAAATTATCCCATGGCGAGATTTATTCGGCTGAGCACTTAGCGGCGTGGGCACAAGTGTTTCTTACCGGCATGGGATTTGCTATGGCACTGAGTCTTGAAATACTGGCTCCTTGGGTGGCGCGTTATGTGTTTCACGAGCCAGCCGCAACCCTCTCCATCCAAGCGTTGGCTCCGGCTTTAGTATTTGTAGCATCGGAGGCGGGACTGCGAGGATATTTTCAAGGCTACCAGGAAATGGCGCCAACTGCCCTGTCTCAAATCCTGGAGCAAATTTCCCGGGTCGCCGTCATGTTTCCTTTAGCCTTGTTGTGGCTTCCAAGAGGAACCACTTGGGCCGCGGCGGGAGCCACATTGGGGGCTGTGGCGGGGGCCATGGCGGGACTGTTGCTTTTGTTGATTTTCCGGCTCAGAAGAGGATCGATGGTCTTAACACGGCCCATCCCGTGGCGTGCTCTGGGACGATTGGTTCACATAGCGATGCCTATGTCCTTGTCTGGACTGCTCTTCCCCTTAATGTTCCTCGCAGACTCAATGTTTGTTCCCCAAAGGCTTATGAAAACGGGCATGAGCTTACATGAAGCTACGGCCTTGTTTGGAAGACTCAGCGGAGAAGCCATGCCCTTAATCAATTTGACCATGGTAGTGGGAGCGGCTCTGGCCGTATCTTTAGTGCCAGCCATTGCCCAAGCCATGACGGTGCACGATACGGATTTGGCCGCCAGACGGGTAAACGTGGCATTGCATCTCATCTGGTTGTTTGCCCTGCCTATGTCGGGCGGATTAATTATTATGGCCAGACCTCTCACCCGGATTTTATACGGCGATATGGGGGCTTCTCAGGCTCTGCAGGTCCTGGCGCTCGGAAGCTCTGTTCTGGCCATGCAACAAGTGCTGGGATCGTCCCTACAGGCAAGCGGATATGGATGGATACCAGTAAAGAACCTACTGTACGGAACCGTGGTGAAATTTGCCATGACCTGGTGGCTGACGTCTTTGCCGACTTTGGGAATTCGCGGTGCGGCACTGGGCACGGTTGCCGCAAGTTTGATAACCTTTTGGTTCAATTGGAAGGACTGGTCCCATATTGTCCATCCGGTAGAGAGTCCATGGAAGGCGGCAATATGGCCTCTGATGGGAACGGTAATTATGGCTATGGGACTCAAGACATGGATTGGATACTTTCCCGTTTCCGGCGGCATTTGGTCTACACTTCTCGCTATTTTGGTAGGAACGGCCATATATTTTGTATTAATGGCGGCTTTAGGAGAGTTAAAGGTGCTAAAGGGCTTGCGAGAATAGGGCAAAACCTTATATCCTTTGGTATGTCAGGGATAACCTGGTATACTGAGTATCGCCTTTGGGGAAAGAAAGGAGCCGCCAACTTGGCCCAATGGATATTTCGCCCATCAACCGGAGGAGAAGACCATTTTATTATTGAAGGTCCATCTCAGGGAAGCGATTTATACCGGGAGTTTGGAGCATTTTTTCCGGGGAATTCTCGAGCCATTGTCTACTCTCACCACAGATCTCCAACGGAATTTGAGTGGAAGGATCTGAAAGAGATTCAACTCGAAGCCGGTGAGACGCTAGAACTTCCGGGCAACCCCACCTCCGTCGGGCCATTAGATCATCTGATGGTCAGACTTTTGAGTGATGACGGCTGCCCTTGGGACCGTGAACAAACTCCCTTGTCCTTGCTTCGCTATTTACTCGACGAAAGTTACGAAGCGGGTGAGGCGCTTGTTGCAGGAGACGAAGCGGGTATTTTTGATGAACTGGGAGATGTTTTGTTGCAAGTGGTTTTTCACAGCCGGATCGCTCAGGGGTTCTCCTTGGCGGATGTGGTAAAGGGACAAGTTGATAAATTGATTAGGCGCCATCCTCATGTGTTCCGAGACGAGCCATGGCTCACGTCTCAAGCGGTGAACGAACAGTGGGATCGCTTAAAAGCCTTGGACGCGCCCCGATCTCATAGGGCCGAATGGGTGTATCCCAGCCTAGCCTGGGCCCAGCGTCTTAGCAAGCGGGGCATTGTTCCGTCAAGCGACGTGTTTCAGGCTCTGTCTGAGTTTTTGCAGGTTTACATCGGAAATAATGAGGGGAAACTGGAAGAAACGCTAGCTGACGCAGCCTGGGCCGTTTCAGACGTTAGCCGGCAATATCATCAGGATGCGGAGTGGTCCTTGTGGACACGTTTGGCGTTTTTCACGAGTGGCCACACTTTTTCCTAATCAAGAGAGGATTTTTTCTTGATCTTGGCGAATAACGAGCATGAACCGTAACAAAATTAGGTGAATGATACAGGAGGGATGATTTTGAATAAAGCGGATTTAGTATCAAGTGTGGCAGAACGGTCGGGGATGAGCAAGAAGGATGCCGAACGAGCAGTGAACGCCATGGTTGAATCGATTGAGGAAGCCCTGACTAAAGGAGAAAAGGTTTCGTTGGTGGGATTCGGTACGTTTGAAGTGCGTGAAAGGGCTGCTCGAATTGGACGTAATCCCCGGACGGGTGATACCTTGGAAATTGCGGGAGGCAAAGTGCCTGCGTTTAAAGCCGGAAAAGCCCTGAAAGAGTCCGTCGCCAAATAATTTGGCCATCTGTAGCCCTGCACAGTGCAGGGCTTTTTTGTGCCAAAAAGCGTGAATGAGAAAGGAGGGGGATCTTGCGAATCGACAAGTTCTTAAAAGTGAGCCGTATCATTAAACGCCGAACGTTGGCCAATGAGATCTGTGACAAAGGGCGGGTTTTGGTTAATAACAAAGTCGTCAAGGCAGGTTACGAAGTTAAAGTCGGCGACCATGTAGAAATCCAACTGCCATCTAGAACTGTCCATGTCGTGATCGACCGAATAGTCGACAACATTCCTGCCAACAAGGCGTCAGAACTTTTTCACGAGGTCTAGCGGGCAAGATCTTGACATAGTCTTCTATGACATTAGACGAAAGTGAGGCTATGTCGTGGCAGACGAAAGACGTGAAAAAACCCGTAATCACACTGTGACCCTCACAAACCGGGCTCAGTTATCCATTGAAGGGGTGCAGCATGTTGAGAATTTTGATGATGACGTGATTTTGCTGTCAACCGACCTGGGCATTCTGACCATCAAAGGGCGCAAATTGCACATACACCAACTCGATTTGGATTCGGGCCATTTTATCGCCGAAGGTGACATCGACTCGCTCGTCTATTCCCGGAAAAAATCCGTGAAGGCAGAGGGCGTTTGGTCACGCTTATGGCGGTAAAAGACAGTGCCATGATGTTGCCTTGGGTCACCATTGCTGTGTGGATTGTCGCGGGGATGTGCCTGGGATTTTTTTCGACGCTATATGGAGCTATGCGGGCAAACTGGCGTCTATTGCGGATTTGTGGGCATTTTTTGGACTGGCTATGGTTTGTGCTTGCGGCCATTTTTGTTCTTGCTATCTATTTGTGGACCAGTTGGGGAATGTTTTATTTATGGAGCGTGCCAGTCATGGCTTTAGGATACGGGTTATGGCTATGGTTGGCCGCGCCACTAGCTTTTCGCACCGTGTCGGAAGTGCTGTTTATGGAAGCCCGAATGATTTTTTATCTGACCTATCCAGCTCGCCGACTCGTCAGAAAGGCGGTTCATAGCGGCCGGGAGTCTTGGCGCGTTCTCACCAATAAACTGAAAAAGAAACTCAATAGGCACAGAAAACCGCCACCGACTAATCCTTCTTAAATATAGTGACGAAATGCGGGCAGATCCTTTATAATGGGGACATGTCGTTATTTTGTCATAATTTTGTACACAGGTTGTACACATCCTGTGGATAATCAGGAGAAACAATGCAAATTGAAATTCGGGGCATGGAGAAGCTCTCGTTTCGGGAACGGCAAGTCGTGGCATTAAAGGAAACCGGTGTGAGCAGTGAAGCAGTGGCCAAGCGATTGGGCCTTTCTCCGGCTACCGTAGCCACACTTTACAACCGAGCCAAAACGAAAGGCTATCAAGTGGTGTTAGTGATAACCGGCGATCCTTTGGGCGTTATGGCTGAAGAGGAGGAAGGAGAAGATATTTAGGTGGCGGTAGAGAAAGAGAAAAAGGGAAAGGGAAAGGTTCATTGGCGCTGGAAGTGGAAAAGAGTTGTCACGGTATTCGTCGTAGGCTATTTAGCATTTTGGAGTATTGAGTCCGGCCTGCACATGTGGGTGTTAAGTCATGATGAAGCAACCTTGGTTCATCATATTCAAGTCGTTCAATCTCACAATGCACAGTTGAATCAAGATATTCGCGAATTGCACAATCCATCTTTGCTTAAAAAAATGATTACAGGCAAAATGCCTGTGCCCAATCCCAATAAACCCTAATGGTGTCGTTCGGAAGAGTTAAGAGGACTTATCGGTAACGAGCTTTGAGAGATCCTGGCGGTTCTGGAAATACCCTAAGACGGTGGGGCAATGAAATAGGAAGCCCGTTTCATTGAAAAGGCTTGGCGAGCCTATCAAATTTTTCTGAGTTATCACGTTCACTAAGGAATGCGTCGGTTGTTTTATTTGTGATCCTTACAGATGGCAGGGGCGTGGAGATATGAAGATGGGATCTCAGGGATGGAAGCGCCAAAATGCTTCTTTGGCGAGTTGAGCAGTTCAGCAATTGACAGCACTATCTTCGTATTTTATAATGTTTACGTACTAAGGGCAGTTATGTTTAATTGGGAGGACTATATAAGACGTATGCCGTCTGAACTTGAAGTAGGGCAGATCGTAGAAGGAACTGTAAGCGGTATAGCGCCTTTTGGTGCTTTTGTTGTTTTGCCCACAGGAAAGACTGGGTTGGTTCATATTTCGGAAGTCGCAGATGCATACGTTAAAGATATCAAGGATTACCTCAAGGAAAGTGACAAGGTAACCGTGAAGATTTTAACGATGGAGTCTTCGGGAAAAATTGCTCTTTCTATACGCCAAGCGTTACCCAAGGCACACAAAGAAGGTTCGTCGGCCAGGGAAACGTCCCACCGTGAACGGCGGGCTAGTGGTTCTTCGTCGCAACCGTCGTTTGAAGATAAGATGCAACGGTTCATGAAAGACAGTGAGGATCGGTTGCAAGATTTGCGGCGCAATACCGAATCAAAGCGAGGCGGTCGTGGAGCCAGTCGCTAAATAGATGCCGGGATGGCGGAATAGGCAGACGCAGAGGACTTAAAATCCTCCGGGCAGGGATGCTCGTACCGGTTCGAGTCCGGTTCCCGGCACCATGTTTTACGCGTAATAAACGCGTATTTTTTTTGTTTCTTAAAGTATTTCTCATTTTCCCCCCGTATCGTTATGTATGAACGAAGGCAATGAATTGGGAATTGGCAAACACACTCAAGTTATTTCCTAAAGCAACTCCCCAGACGCTTGGAAACATTTATTATGGTATGAGAGACATCAAGGGGGATTTGAATGATTAACCGCCATACCCGCAACCGCAGTATTGTGTTGATGAGCACCTTAACGGTTGCTTTTGCTGTTGTAGGAACTCGCTTTTGGTACCTTCAGGTAAAAAATGGCCATCACTATCAAGCCTTAGCACAAGCGAACACCTTGCGCAAATTGCCGATTCCCGCGCCTAGGGGAAATATGGTGGCTGCGAACGGAACCGTAGTGGCCACCTCTAAGCCATCATGGACCTTATATTATCTCGCCAATGGGCAAAATATGCCGGCTTCCGAGCTTAATTTGCTAGGGCAACAAATTGGTGAATCCCCATCCTATTTGAAAAATTTGATTGCGAAACAGATTAAGCGTATGCCCGCGTACGATCCCGTGTTGATTACTTCGGGGTTAACTGCTCCAGAGATGACAAAAATTGAAGAAAATATCAATCAATTGCCCAACTTGCGGATCCAGGCCACCGCTGTGCGCTATTATCCGTACGGGAGCTTGATGGGCAATATTATTGGCTATACTCAGCGTATCAACGCCCAGGAATATCAGAAGCTCAAGAGCAAGGGCTTTGGGATAAACTCCACGGTGGGCGCGGCGGGTTTGGAAAAGGAGTACAATTTGTACTTGCACGGGCATGCTGGAGGCGAGTATGCAGAAGTCAACCGCCAGGGCCAATTGGTAAAATTGTTGAGCCGTTCTGGTCCCACCCCAGGTGATACCTTGCACCTTACTATCAACTGGCACTTGGAACAAACCGCGCAAAACTCCCTGGCCTATGTGATGAAGGCCATGCGGCACTCGACCGTCGGGTTCTCCCACAGCAGCGGGGCGGTTCAGGGCTCTGTGATTGCTATGAATCCGAATAATGGCGACGTGTTAGCTATGGCCAGTCTTCCGACGTATAATCCTAATAAGCTGGTTCCGAGCAATCCCAAGGAATACAACAGTTATTACACGAAATTGATGTCCAGTCCCTTAGCCAAGCAAGGTATTAGTCCTTTTGTCAACAATGCCATTTCCGACTGGTTTGCCCCGGGCTCGGTGTTTAAGCCTATTATGGCGGTAGCCGCCTTGGCATCCAAGGTCGTCACACCAACGTCAAAAATTTATGACCCCGGCTATTTCCCCAAGGATCGCGCATTCGGAAACTGGTATGCACCAGGATTCGGCTGGCTAAACATTGAGCAGGCCATCGGGCTTTCCGACGATGTTTTTTTCTATACGCTTGGCTACCGCATGGGCATTAACACCATGGATCACTGGATGCGCAAATTCTTGATCAATCAGCCGACTCATATCGATTTGCCTTACGAAATATCAAGCCTGATTCCCACTCCCCAGAGACTTAATGCCTCAGGGCAAGGGCCTTGGACATGGGGATGGAATTTGAATACGGTGATTGGCCAGGGCATTGGGCGCTACACTTTGATTGCCTTGGCCCGGGCGGACTCGGCGATTGCCAACGGAGGCACCTTGTACCAGCCTCATCTGGTGAGTTCTATTACCACGCCTTCGGGCAAGGTTGTCAAGAAATTTCCGCCTAAGGTGCAATCGCGGATCAAGCTGCCCTATACAGTTTGGCATACTGTGCACAAAGGAATGGAGCTCTCGGCGCAAGACCCCAATATTGCCAAGGGCATATCCGGGACAGGTTATGGGGCTCTGGCCGGGTTGCCTGTGCCGGTGGCGTCTAAGACCGGAACCGCGCAAGTTATTTCGCAAAACAAATACAACGCCTTTTTCCTGAGCTATGGGCCCATGCCCCATCCGAAGATTCTCATTCTGGTCTATATTCGGGAAGGAAACTGGGGGGCAGATTCCGGCTTCGTGGCTCGAGCGATATATGATCAGTATTTCAAAATTGCGGATCCCAAGGCTCAGCCGTTATTTGACAAAGTCTTTGGGGTGAACTGGAAATGGCCATTTAGCTATCACAAGCCCACCAAGCCAAAGTATTAAAGAAAGGTGGGCGAGTTGAGAGCAGGCCCGAATCACAAGCAAGAGATTCCCAGTTCCTAAAAGGGGCATTCTTGGATTTAGCCGAAAAATCAGTGTGTTAACTGTCAGCTCCTTCGCTCAGCAAGCCTTGTATGGCGTCACGAAAGCTCTGGGGCCAGGCGCGGCTTTTCTGGGAAGCTTGATCTAAAAGGACCACGGTGCTGTCTTGATTCGCAATGAGGGTGCCGTGGTCTTTTTCAATGATGAGATGATACAAATTCAAGGAAGCCTGTCCAATAGAAGCGACACCGGTATAAATTTTCAGGGACTGGCGAAAAAATGCCGGGGCTAAGTAGCTTATCGATTGTCTGGCTAAAACGAGTGAATAGTCTGGGGACCACCACTCAAAGTCGTCGGTGGCGAGGGCATCCATAAAATCGGTGCGCGCCTGTTCAAAATAGATGACATACGAGACTTGGCTGACGTGCTTATTGGCATCGGTTTCACTAAAGCGAACCCGGATTTCGGTTTCATGGACGAAGCGTTTGCCTCCGATAAGGATACCCTTCATAGTCATCCTGCCTTTCCTGGTGAATGGTCTGGAGCATAGGTGTGAGAAGTTGCGGTAAATCTTCGAGACTGTGAACCGTTAGATCAGCTTGACACTTTAGGGGCGACAAGGCATCCCATCCCTTCCTGTCCTCTTGGTGGCCAGAGCGCTTGAGATGTACAGCCCGTATCGACGCGCGCTTGGCGCCCAGCACATCATGGGCTAACCTGTCGCCAACATGCACCGACAAGCCCGATATCAGCTGGAAAATCCGGGGATCAGGCTTGGTGAAACCGCTTTCCGCTCCAATCGATGATGTAAATATCTTATCCCATCCCAACGCCTGGAGATAGGGCCATTGATTGTTAATCAGGCCATTGGTGACAATATGCAAAGTCAAAGGGTAACGAACCGCCCACATTAAAAACCGCCAAACATCCGGATACACCAAAGGGAGAAGATCCTGACGGCGTGGCGATAAGGGCGAGGGCAGTGACCTGTGAAGAGTTTTGGCGGCGATATCTTGCCAGTCGTAAGCTCCCGGGCGATCGCCATGGCGAAGACGCCGTTCGCTTTCCTGGCTCATGGTTTGCCACAACTCCGGCCACGCTTTGTGGCGTAGCTGAGCTTGCAGTAAGAGCCAAGGCCTTAGGTGCAAGAACCAGTAGGGATTATGCATTAAGGTTCCGTCTAGATCAACGCTGATCACAGGGCTATGCGTGAAGAATCAGTCCTCCTCGCGGATAATTTCACAAAGGATGTGGGAAGCTCTATAATTTTGTTATTATAGACGAAAAGTTATTAAAGGATGACGAGAATACGATGCTGATAGTGCAGAAATATGGAGGCAGCTCTCTGGGTTCGGCGGACCATGTGAAAAATGTAGCGAGAAAAATCCAGCGAACGGTTGAGCAAGGTCATCAAGTCGTAGTGGTTGTATCGGCTATGGGCGATAACACGGACGATTTATTAGAATTGGCGACAAAATTGAGTGTAAATCCCTCGGCCAGGGAACTGGACCAATTATTATCCACGGGGGAGACGCAGTCCAGTGCCCTTATGGCCATGACACTGGAACACTTTGGTGTCCCGGCAAAATCCTTTTCCGGGCGGCAGGCCGGGATCATCACCAGCTATGATTATGGCAAAGCGCGCATCGAACAGGTTGATCCCAGGGAATTGCGCAATGCGCTGGCGGTAGGAATCACTCCGGTGGTGGCAGGGTATCAAGGTGTGACAAGATCCGGGGACGTGGCAACGTTAGGCCGAGGGGGATCGGATTTAACGGCCATTGCGATCGCTAATGCGCTGGGGGCAGACCGGTGCGAAATTTATTCAGATGTAGCCGGCGTCTACACGGCCGATCCCCGAATTATTCCCGCGGCTTCTCCTTTAGGGATGTTAAATTACGATGAGATGTTGGAATTGTCCAGTCAAGGAGCTCAGGTTTTGCAAACGCAAGCCGTGGAATTTGCCAGGGGGCAGCAGGTGCCGATCTATGCCCGGTCGACTTTCACGGATGAACCGGGAACCATTATCCGGGAAGGGAAAAAAGAAAGTGTGGAGAAACCGCCAGTCACGGCTATTGCGTTAAATCGGCATATTGCCAAGGTTGGACTAATCGGTGTGCCAGATGCGCCAGGCGTTGCGGCTTTGCTGTTCCAAGAGCTTGGTGAAAGCGGCATCAATGTGGAATTAATTATTCAGGCCTTGTCCCACAATCAATTAAATGACATTGCCTTCACCATTGAAGAGGACGACGTCGAAGCTGCTGAACCAATTGTCCAGCGGTGTTTGGAGAAATTGGGCGGAAATGCTTTGAGTATTGATACCCAAGTCGCCAAAGTTTCTGCTATTGGTTCCGGAATGCTGGGACGTCCTGGGGTAGCCGCACGCGTCTTTAAGGCTCTGGCCAATGGCCACATTAATATTCAGATGATTGGCACCTCGGAAATCAAGATTTCTTGCATTATTGACCGCGACGATGCAGAACGGGCCATGAGGCTCATTCATGAGGAATTTCATCTAGGCCAATCTCAGGAAATGATAGAAGACTAGACGAATCTGAGTGCTTCTTCTTTACCGAGCAGGGAGACGAGAGTCTGAAAAGAGGAAATGGGAAGCGCATTTTGGCCGGTCTGGTGTGATCATTCCCCAACTGGGAGCCTTAAGGTGCGCGTTTTTTTGAAGGAATGTCGGATTAAAGGAGTGATCACTCACGAAAGTCATTTACCAGATTGTTTTGATTCTTCATGTGACATCCGCCTTGTTAGGATTTGTGGCAGCATTAGTATTGTCTATCATGGCATATCGCCACAGGCGGCAGCGGGAATTGCCCGATACATTCTGGAAGTATGAGGCCTATTTACAAATTAACACCTTGCTTTTGGCCGTATTTGGCACGACCTTGTATTTAATGGGCGGAAGGCCCAAAGTGGAGTGGCACCTTTTGTACGGCGCCATGGCATTGTTGACAGTTATGGCGCAGCGAGGACTGAGACCAGGGCGACAGTTGCGGCAAGTCCTCGCCGAAGATTATGGTCGGTTTCATGAAGTCTGGATCTACTTTGGTTTGAATCTCTTTTTGTGGGCAATGTATGGGAGAGGATTGACAACAGGGTTCTTTGGCTTCTAACAATAGGAAGACCTTTTGTCTTCGCGTGAGGGACTAGAGCATCTGGACCGGGGCCAGGGCTCTTTTTTCTGTTGAAATGAACTACAGGAATAGGGAAAGGAATATTGTGCAAGCCAAGTGGTTTAAGACCCCCCGCCGTCGTATAATGGGGTCAGAACCTGCATCCAGCAGAACTGAGGCATACAGAATTTCCAGCGGCATGGTGCGGCAAAAGTTTGGGGAGTTTCCGTCCTGCAGATTCGTTTGGTCAGGAGAAGAGAGGAGAGAGAAAGCAGTATGGTATCCCTGCATGAACAAGTGGCAGCCTTGTCACAAGAGCATAGTGCTGTGGAAGACCGGCTGTTTCTTTTGTCGGATGCTTTGGAAGAACCGGATGATGGAGATGTTGAATGGCGCGAGGAAACTGCCGACGATGTGCTTCAGTATATGGCGGTGCATTTGCTTGAACACATGAAAACCGAAGAGGAAACGGTATTTCCCTATGGCACCAGGATAGGGCTGTCCAATTTAGTGATGGATTTAATGAATCAGCATGAAAAGTTGCGTCGTGATCTCTCTCGTCTGGTGGAAGATTTATCCCGAAACTGGTTGGGGACGAAGGACAGCGGCAAAGAATTTATTGCCTTGTTGCAGGATCATATTGCGCAAGAAGAAACGTCATTCTTTCCTCTCGTCGATGCTTGATCAGGTATTTTAATCTATGCAAATTGTCTTAAGTCTCGAGCAATATAATGGGGCGGGATATTTGGAATTGCTGATATCTTAAAGATGTACTGGGCAAGAGCTTCCGAACAAATCCGGTGTGGAGAGTAGGCTCCGGAACTGTTTGTCCGCTCTTTTTTGATTCTGGCCTAAGAATGCTCTCAACCATTATTGCGGTCCCAAACTTTGGGTCGGGAATATATCAAAGCGATACGGAATTTCACCATCGGCCATCACACAACAAAATCTTCCGGCGTCTTTGGCCCGGTAAAGAGCGGTATCCGCAGCATGATACAACGAATCCGGATCCGTGCCGTTCTGTGGATACCAGGCTATGCCTGCAGAAAATTTCACCTGATGTTCTTTGAGAAGCAATTCGGCGAGGGACTTAAGACGTTCGAGAAGAGGATGGATACTGGGAATATCGACAACCCACCAGGCAAATTCATCCCCACCGAGTCGGCCAAATGCGTCGCCGGTACGCCCCAGAGACTGCTGCAAGTGGCCAAAGGCGCGAAGCAGGTGATCACCATAAGGATGTCCGTTGGAATCGTTGATATCTTTAAAGCGGTCTAAATCCATTAACACGAAGGCAGCAGAGCTTAATTTGTGATCGATGTCCAGTGTTACCCGACTCCAAAATCCGCGGCGGTTAAAGAGCCCCGTCAGGGGATCGGTCAACGCAATGTCATTGAGCTGTCTAATTTGCGAATTTAACGCTACATCGTAGGTGTCGAGCGTGATTTTGACGTCGTTGATCCATCTCCGGCGCACTGTGAGCATCCGGGGCACTGGCGGATGAGAGGGAGCGTTTACTATGTCGTGATATGTAGAGAACAGCAAGTTGTACAACCCGACATACCAGGACGGAAAAACGTGGGCTCTGATGTGAGAAAAGCCGACGCGCCTTGCTGCATTGGCATTGCCCGTATCGCGGGGAGAACCGCAAAAAACCGGACGGTACGCTTCAAGATGAGATCGGAACCAGGTTTTGGGGTCGAGATCACTTGGGAGGACAGCACATATTTGTGAGTCCAGGATCGCCGTTTCGGCAGCCATGTCGCACCACCGGGAGAACATCAAATGAATTCCCTCCTGACAGGTTTGCCACTGGTGTTCGTCGTCATCCGTCCAAATCCACAAGAGGTCGACCATAATCAGACATCCTTTCCGAAAGATGGAATACATATACTCTAATATTCGGTTTTTTTTGGCAAAATCCTTCTACAGAGAGTAAAATTCGGAAATGGTGGATATCCATGGTGTTGGCTTAAGAAAAGCCAGAGTACTCTGTTTGTGTGCTCCATTCACAACTTTCTCATCGCGTTCGCAACGTTATTGCCAAAAAGACACAGTACCGGCGTGACTATCGCGGGGGCCAGACCCCAGAATTCTCGCTCTGGCAATCAGATCTCGAACCTATGGGAAAAGGTCTTAAAGCAAAAAGGTTCCAACGCGGGATGTGGTTCAAAAATTCTAAGAGAAGAGCTAGGCAACTTGAGAACACCATCCATTTATTTCATCTTGAAGAATAATCGGGCTTACCGGAACTTGTGAATTGTTCAGTGGGGAAGATCTCTCGGTGCGTGGATCGACCCCGTTGCTTTGCTTGCCTATGCCGTTCGCATTCTGCCTCACGGCGTGGGGATAGCCTGGATTTTATTAGCGTCAGATCTCCCCGGCCGTCATGATTTCTCGTTGGATAGGGCCTGTGATAGAGGATTTGGACAAGCGCCGGATATTTTCATTAGGGGCAATCTATTGCTCGCTGTCCCCGCTGTGATTTTGTTTGCTCTGGTGGATCTAGGGCATGACGTAATCCTGGTGTTTGTCATGATTGTGTTGCTGAGCTTATGCGGCGTTTTTCCCTATCTTGGGGCTAGCCTTCTTACAACCGAGATGGTTTCCCGTGAACATCTCCCCCAAGTTAAAGGACCTCAAGGGATCACCAGCGGTGCCGTTATGTTAGCGGGATCCCTCATTGGAGGAATAATTGTGACGATGACATCGGTGGCGGACGGATTCTCATTACGACCATTTCCTATTTGTGGTACGCCTTGTGGTCTATGACATGGCCGTCTTTAGAACAGGCGGATCGTCAGAGCAGACCTGTCGAGACGAGGAGATTAGCTTATTTTACCGAACTTCGCGAAGGGGTTCGGGTTGCCCGGACTAACCCGGTGGTGATGTTAGTGTTGAGCCTTGGGCATGAGCTGGGGCATTATTGGCGGCAGCTATTATGTTTTGTTAAGTTACGTAGGCGCGGGGGCTCTCAGCGCGAACGGCACAGGCATTGGGTTCTTTTATGCCTTAGACGGAGCCGGGTATATGACAGGAGGGGGCATTGCGGGCCGGTGGCTGGGGTCTCATGACAAGATGAGCCGGATCGCCATAATGGGAGCCTATGGGCGGCAAAGCCTATTCCTAGTCTTTTTTGCACGAAGTACTCAGTTAGATCCGGCGATTTTTTGGCTGCTGTTGATGCGTATTGCATCGGGAATCGTCGTGACCTTGGACCAGGTAATGCTCCAAGTGCATGTTCCCCAAGCGTATCAAGGGCGTATCATCGCCCTTCATGGCGGGTTATACGGTATTTTGATGCAGATTTCCTACCTTTTTGGAGGATGGGGAATTCGCACCTTTGGGGACGCCGGATTTCAGCACATTCTTAGCGGCTCTTTCCGGAATTGTTGGACTCTTGGTGGTCCTTACAACACGGAGAATGGGATTATTGCAAGGGGCCATCTCTAATAAAGTGGATCGTCACGCCTGATCGTTGGCCAAAAAGACGGGAACGCGCGAGTCTTCCTCTCTTTTCCGTAATGTTCCCTGGCCTTAACCAAACGGGGTGGCAAAGGGGTTTTTCAAATAGATTTGTTGGGCAAAAGGGCTGGGAGGTTCCTAGCGTGCTGTGATGAGGGATTTAGGTCCCTTAAGGGAATTGCGTTCAAAGACGGAGCTCTGGTCCCGAATATCACGCTATGGCCCAATAGCTGCAATTCGCTGGGCATGAAGCTGCCCCCTTGCGAGCGGTGGCTGAGAACCTGGCCGGTTTTGGCATTCACATCCCACAATGTTCCTTGGCCGTCGCCGACCAAAAGTTGGCCGTGATAAAAGAGAGGGGCCTGCGTGATTTGTTGATGATTCAGATGATCTTTCCATATGACTTGGCCCGTGTCAGCCTTCAAGGCATAAAGGGATTTGGTGATAGGGCTGCCAAAATACAGGACACCTTTATGATAGGTGGGAATACCGGCCTCGTTGCTGGCGCGTCCACTGGCCGCATAAGGCAAAGGGCCTGTGCCCAGAGGCTTTTGCCAGATTATCTTCCCTGTGTTTTTGTTGAGATCGACTGCGTTAAACACATTGCCTGATGAGGTGCTTTTAACCGTTTCGGTGTAAATGTTGGATCCCACCACCAAAGGCGGACAGTCGTCTAAAGCGCCACTGACTCCCTGAAAGGGGGTTTTCCAGGCTATAGTCCACGTTTTGAGATTGACTGCGTAGAAGTCATAAGGATAAGCGCCGCCAAAATAGAGGGTATGACCCGAGATTGCCGGCGAAGCCATGCTCACATAGCTGGCAATGGGCATTTTCCGTATAATTCGGCCATTGTTAGCATTGAGTTCCAGTAGAGAGTCTGATCCTCCGACAGCGTATAACTGAGAGTGCCAGTAAACGGGCGTCGGCATATTTTCTCCCACCGTGTTGTCCTGCCAGAGAATCTGTCCCGTCGTGGCTGACAGCGCGATCACACTGCTAGCCTTTGTGCCCCTAATAGCCGAGTGATGGGGAACAGGACGGGAAGGAAAAGTGCTGTTTCCGGTTCCAATAAACACTTGACCGCCGATAACCAGGGGTTTGGTCATGACTTGATTGTTTACGGGAGTCGTCCAGAGCACTTTGCCATTGACGGCATTGACGGCGATGACCATATAAGGATTGGTTACGGTACCGCCATAGACAATGCCTTGTACCACCACGGGATTCATCACGGCTCCGCCGGGATAAATCCAGGACGCTGACAGAGAAGGGGTTTTAGCCGAATGGGCGAAGTGGGCTTGATGCATACGGAACATGAGAGACGACGCCAAACCGAGCGTCGGGTTGACGACAGCGTTCTCGTTTGGCAACGGCCATGACAGGGTAGCTAATAACACCAGGGCGGCGGCGCTGTACCATGGCCACTTGATGCGTTGAACTCCGATTTGTATGCCCATAGAGAAGTCTCTCCTTTGATTGGCGAAATAATGTGGCGTATGAAGTCTATCAATGGAGGCTGAATCGTGACTGAAGGGGAACTTAAGGTTAACTGAAAACAGCACAAAAAAGGCCATAAGGTCTGGATACCCTGGTAGTCTGCGGTATGATGTGTCAGAAGGGGACATGAGAAAAACGGCCGTTCGTTGGCTTTGCTGGGTGTCGTCATACCAAGACAGCCTTGACCCTAAGGGTAGGGGGTTTTAAGGTTGTGGGGAAAGAGGTGCCATCCGGATGTTTTGGGCAAATGGCCCAAAGACTTGAACCTAGAGCTGGCTTCAAAGGGATTCGAAAGAGCGCAGAGTCCGGTGCAGTGGGTATCTTGAGCCATATCTGTATGGTTGCGCAAATATGATACATTACTAATAGCACGAGACACGTCAAGAATTACCTTGTCTGAGATCGGGAGGCGTTATTTTGCGCCTGGACACAAATAAGGAGTCGTCAATACTATGGCACGATGGTTGGTTATCTTAGCAGGAGGACGCGGAGAGAGGTTCTGGCCGTTGTCACGGATGATGCACCCCAAACAGTTTTTAACCCTTATGGGTAATCACAGTATGATTCGAACGACCAGGGACAGGGTGCGTTCGATCATTGGACCGGAAAATACATGGGTCGTAACGGGACAAGACTATGTCGAGAAAGTCCAAACCAATTTGCCTGATGTGCCGCCGTCTCACATTTTAGGTGAGCCCGTGGGACGAAACACGGCGCCCTCCATTACCTGGGCGGCGGCATCAATTTATCAAAGGGATAAAGATGCGGTAATATTAGTCTTGCCCTCTGATCACCTTATCAAATATCAGAAACGATTTCAGAAACTGGCCGAATTGGCCTTGGGGGCGGCTGAGGCGCGCCGGGGATTTTACACATTCGGCATTTTGCCCACTCACGCGGAAACGGGTTACGGTTATATTGAGCATGGAGCTGAAGTCGAACACGAGATTCTTCGTGTTAAGCGATTTGTCGAAAAACCGCCGATTGAAGAAGCTCAGTTTATGGTCGAATCTGGACGGTTTTTTTGGAATTCCGGAATGTTTGCCTTCAGAGCCGATGAATATTTGTTGGCAGTGGAACGCTTCATTCCCGATTTGTGGGAGGGTATTAATGCTTTAATGCGTGAGCCAGACCGGGTAGAATTGATTTTTCCGGAACTGCCGCAGGTTTCAGTGGATCATGGCATTATGGAAAAGGCCAAAGATGTCTATGTATTGCCAGCCGATATCGGCTGGGATGACGTGGGCACTTTTGCCGCTTTGGCCAGACATCTGCCTCGCAATGATGAGCAAAATGCTGCCCGCGGGCACGCGATTTTTGTGGACAGCCAAAACGTCACGGCGATTACGGAAGGACCCGTCGTGTCGTTTATCGGCGTGAAAGATTTATTTGTGGTGGCCACCAAAGACGCCGTCCTCATTTTGTCTCCCGATCGCAGTCAAGACGTGCGTCAAGTAGTTCAAGCCCTTAAGGAAGGACAGCACGAGCATTTGTTGTAAACAGGCATTGTTTAGCTGTCTGTGGTCGACTGAAGAGAAGGGGAAAGGACCTTTTCGCGCATGCACACGAAAGGCAGGAACCAGGTCTATGAGAACTATCAGGAAAGCCGTTATACCAGCAGCAGGGCTGGGCACACGCTTTTTGCCGGCAACCAAAGCGCAACCCAAAGAAATGATTTCTTTAATCGATAAACCGACGATCCAGTATATCGTTGAAGAGGCCGTGTCATCCGGTATTGATGATCTTCTGGTGGTCATTGGACGGGATAAAGGCAGCATTGAAGACCATTTTGACCGGGCTCCCGAATTAGAGGATTTTCTCCGCAGTCGGGGCAAGACGGATTTGTTGGACGTGGTAATGAACGTTTCCCGGCTGGCGAATTTGCATTTTATCCGGCAGAAGGAGCCTTTAGGGCTAGGACATGCGGTGTTGGCGGCTCGCTATCATGTCGGCGAGGAACCCTTTGCCGTGTTGTTAGGGGATGATGTAATGCAGGCCAATCCCCCCGTTCTCAAGCAACTCATGGATTTTTGGCGCCCGGATCTTTCGGTGATCGCCGTTTCGCCAGTGAGTCCGGAAGAAGCCAACCGATATGGCATCGTTTATGGAGAATGGACATCCGAAGGAGCTTTTCAGGTTTCGCATCTTGTGGAAAAACCGCCGAAGTCCAAAACGCCGAGAGACCCTTTGGCGATCATGGGACGATATATTTTGTCCCCCTCCGTATTTTCTGTCTTGGACGACATTCCTCCCGGAGCAGGAGGAGAGATTCAGCTGACGGATGCGCTGGATGTTATGGCCCGCCAGGGACAGCTTCTCGCCGTGCCGTACCGGGGTAAACGCTTTGATGTCGGAGAAAAGTTCGGATTTATTAAAGCCACAATTGAGGCGGCCCTGGATCGGGATGATTTGCGAGATGACGTTATTGCTTACCTCAAGGACCTCATGGCGCAGTTGGAAATCGAAGATGCTTCGTTATAGCGTTCTAAAAGCCCTTTAAAGCATTGGCACACTAGTATCGGCAGACTTGTTATCCCAAGTCTGCCGATGATTTTTTGAGGCATACTCCTTTCACCACCTTGAGAAGTGTCTCAATTTTGGTTTGTTTTGCAGGCGCTGTCGAGAAGTTCCTTTCGGGGTACGTCAATAATTACCAAAAACTGGCACACTCGTTTTGGTATGGTTATGCGTGATTGAAGCCAAAGGCCATGCAAATGAGGAGTGTTCAAAGATATGGATCAGGTGAATTCAAGTCATGAACCCTTTTCTAAATTGCGGCACAGGGGTAATCTGTCGCTCAGAGGCACGCAATTTAGCATGGCGTTACTGGGTTGGATTCTGGGACAAGCTATGATCTATCACCGGCCTGCTCCCTTTTTATGGATTGCACTACTGCTAGTGTGGCCAAGATGGCGACACCTCTTCGCCCCACTTATGGCCGGGGGAATCGTGGGCACAGCCGTGGGCATTAATTATTGGTCGGCTCTTCTCGTGTTGGGATGGGCTTTTAGTGCGCCCATTCCCTTTAGACGCTCGGGTTGGGAATGGACGCGGTGGCCGCTTTTGGGAATAGGCACCGCATCATTGTTTTCCGTTGGGCACCAGCTCAATATCTTTGACGGAATCATTGCAGCCCTGGTTGCCGCGGGCGGAATATTGCTTTATTGGGCTGCAGAGCGTCAAATTCAGGTGATCGACACGGGCGAAGGAGATCAGGGAACATTGATTACGGGACTGGCAGTGATTGGCACGGTCATTGCCGGACTCGAAGGATGGAAGATCGGAGTGATGGCGCCGGGACTTTTGGTGGGCGGAGTCTTGATTGTGGTGGCAGCCATTTTACAAGGACCCTCAGGAGGAGCTGTTGCCGGAGCCACCTTAGGTCTGACTCTGGCATTTCGGGGCACAGCACCCGGTCATGAAATCGGTATGCTCGTCACGGGCGGTTTTCTTGCAGGATTATTGGCCGTGTATTCCTGGCGGTTGGCATCTTTAGGACTGATGTCAGGCATTATCCTGTACGCGGTTCTGATTCAAATGCCCCAAGAATTGACGATGTTCTGGATCTCTTTAGGCATTGCCTCTATAGTTATTCAAGCCATTCCGGGATCTGTTGTGGAATTGGGAAAACTATGGGCACGGTTGTTGGTTCAAGGAGATACACCCGATACCTTGCCGTCCCGGCTGCGAAAAATTGCTGAAGTGATGCAGGAGATGTCCTATGCATTTCGCATTGAAGAGGAAGATCCGCCGCCGGAGACTAACTTAGTGGAAAAAGTGGTGTCGGGCGTGTGCCGGAAATGTTCGTTGTACCGCACATGCTGGGAAGATGAATTTTACCGCTCATACCGCAGTATTTCAGATCTGATGTCAACGGGTAAATTCGATCTGATGTCAACGGGCAAAGAGGAACTGCTCCATTTAGACAATTTAAGGGGAGGGTTAGAAAAGCGCTGTATTCGTCCTGATGCGATCATTCAGTCCGCGAATATCCATCTGCAGCGAGAACGGGAACGTGACAGGTTCCGGATGCGCGTGAAAGAGTCGCGAGCTTTAGCTGAGCAGCAATTGAAGGGATTGTCGGACATCATTCGGGACATGGGAGAGGATTTTGAGAACCACCAATTCCGCGAAGGCGTGAAGAAGATGCCTCCGCGATTGGATTATACCGTCGGGGTGGCGAAAAGGCCTCGAAGTGGGGGTCTAATTACCGGAGACAGCGATTTAATCCGTGAATTGCCAAAAAACCGGGTGATTTTCGGTTTGTCTGATGGGATGGGGGTAGGCCCGCGGGCTGCTTGGGAGAGCGGAACAGCCATGGCATTGCTCGAACAACTGCTGGACGCGGGATTTTCGGCCAAACTGGCGATACGGGCGGTTAATACCACGTTGTTGCTGCGCTCTGTTGAGGACCATTTCGCCACCTTGGATTTGCTTCTGATAGACCGTATTGGCCGTGGTGCCGAACTGATCAAAGTGGCCGCCGCTCCCACCTTTTTTTGCCGCAATGGGCGCGTGGAAATAATTCGTTCCCATAGTCTGCCTGTAGGAATTTTGCAAGACGTGTCGGTGGAACCCGTTTACCACACCTTAAATCCTGGAGATATCTTGGTCATGCTCACCGACGGGGCGCTGGAATCGCAAGATGACAAAGCGGAAGATAGACTCGCACGGTTGTTGAAAGAAATGCAAGTCATGTCTTTGGACGATTCTCAGACGATGGCAGAAACCATTCTTAGCTATATGCTGGGCCATGACCAAGATGGCCGGGATGATGCTGCTGTCATCGTGATTCAAATTCTGGAACATAATCATAAAAAGCGTCCCATGTCAGCTTGGGAGAGGGACGTTAGAGTGAGAGAATGGCAGCGTGTGACGCCTGGCTCTCTGCGTACGACCTCTTAGAGCCATTTATGTCTTCTGAGGCTTGTCTCAAAAACTGCCCAAGAGTTCTGCATCACCCACATGACGTGTAAAGAGACCTCAGGTGCCAATCAACCTGGCGAACCTATTCATGACGAACGAAAAATGAAAAGGGAAGAAGGAAGCCAACCTGCAGCTGGATAACGTCCAATATTGTGCTTTACAATAAAAAAAAGACGTGCCTGGATGCTATCGTCCCCGCCCTAATAGACCAGGTGCGGGGGCTGAACGAGGCAGAATGCTACAGAGAGGCAAACCCTGTATCATAGTGATCGTCCAAAAGTCTCCAAAAAAGCGTCAAGGAAAAGGACGGGTTGTGCCGTGGAAGTCTCTCAACTGGAAGATCTGTTTTTAGAGCGGCTGGAACGTCTTTGCCCACTATCCTCTCCTCTAGTTGTGGGTGTCAGTGGGGGAAAGGACTCCATGGCATTATTGACATTGTTGGTTAATGTGCACAACAGATGGCCCGTGAGGGTGGTCCCGGTGCATGTAGATCATGGCATCCGTCCCCGGTCCTTCGAAGACGCCTTGTTTGTGGAGAGAACTGTGCGCGAGCTTTTGGGGCTCGACGTGGTTCAAGAGCACATTCAAATCACGCCTCACAGAGGAGAGTCGATGGAGATGGCTGCGCGCCGTGAGCGCTATGCTGTCTTGGAGGAACATCGCCGCCGGTTAGGTCCTCACAGCCTCATTGCCGTAGCTCATCATCGCCGTGATCAGGCAGAAACGGTGCTGATGCGTGTTGTGAACGGCACGGCGATCCAGGGATTGCAAGGAATGCGGGCAAAAAACGGAAATATAATTCGGCCATTGTTAAATTTTTCTCCCGATTGGCTTTACCAATATCTCCAACAGACCCAGGTTCCCTGGTGTGAAGATGAGTCTAATCTGGATACCCGATTTTTGCGCAACCGTATTCGCTGGGAGTTGTTGCCGCTGTTGACCGACCGCTTCAATCCGCAAATTGAGGAAGCGTTAGCCGCTCTGGCCGAAAGGGCGCAAGAATCCTATGCATTGGTGCACGAAGAGACCCTGGCCTTTCTAACTCAGGTTCGAATCCATTGGGATCAAGACGTCATGATTCTGCCCGAAGAATTCGGCGTCTTAAAGACGGCGGTTCAGGCCGATATTTTTGAAACCGTGGCTGAAACCTTACACTTGCGGGTCAACCGCAGCCATATTCTTCAAGCGATAAAGGGTCAAGCGAACTGGCCGGGCGGGGTGCGAATTTCCCGTGACAATAAAGGGCAGTGGGTCATAATCCGCCATTCCTTTCCCGGTGCCAGACATTTACTATGGCCGGAGCAAATTCTGCCCGAACAAGGGGCGGTAGATATCCTTCCCCAGGGACAACTTGTCATTGCCTTAACCCATTTTGCGGGGGCCGTAAAGGGTCTGGTTGCTATTGACAAACGCAGATGGCCCAGACTTATGGCCAGAGTCTGGCGCTATGGAGACCGGATCGAGCCTTTGGGCATGAAAGGCCATCACAAAAAAGTGAGTGACGTGTTTATCGATAATAAGGTGCCACGTCATATGCGCCAGTTTTGGCCCATGATTGTGAGTGCGGAGGATCCTGACCTGGTGCTCGGCATTGCAGGTATTATGACGGCGGAAAATGCCCGTTGCCATATGGGTGCCATTTGTACGCAGATTCGTTACGTGAATGAGGATTTACCCTTCTGATGATGGGAAAAATTCCTCGCTGTCCTTTTGTGCCGCGTGAGATGGTGAAATTCGTGTTGTGGTTCTTTGAGAGAACTCATTTCCCATAATACCTTCCGCATGGATTGAAGATGGGGCTTTGTATCGGGGATTACTGGCATGAGCGCGTTTGGCCCAATCGCCTCGGTTTTCCCAATTTTATCATGCTTCCCTCTCGTCCTCATCTCCGGTTAACCTGTCCTGGATGATGAGGGATTCTCGTCCAATCGACGACAATCCCATCATTTTTGTGCGGAAATTGACACCACGCTACGACGGAGAATCCCATGCAAAAAATTGGTCTAAGAAGGTACCTGGGCCACTCGAGAAGCCTGGGAATCTAGCTATGCTAGCGAATTGCGGGGTTGCTTAATGGGGTAGCCATAAAATACAGGCACAGTGATCCTTCAAATTAGGCTGAGGGGATCATGTTAACGGAACAGCAGCCATTTCTGTATTCTCTGAACTGCGTGATCGCTTTGATTGACCACGAATACAGAAAAAAAGAGAATTTATGACAACACAAATGTCTATAACATTTAATTAAACAGGAATAATATTTAAATGACAATTGATATTAGTCGAATATATTTTAATCAAGCGCATGCTATAATTTAAATGTGTTGGAATTGGCTGAATTTAGTGGATGAATGGAGGGAAAATTCTTGCGTATTCGGACTATTGCCAGTCTAAGTTCTGCATTGTTTGGCTCTGCAGCATTGCTGTCAGCTTGTGGCGCGCCCACACACCGGCAGCTCAAAAGAAACCTGCTGTGCCCAACGTTGCGACTATAGCCCTGGCTCCTCAGGTGTCTCTCAACTGGTGGTTCTCCATCATGGCAAATACCGCGTATAGCGACTATAACATGACAGCAAATTATATGATGTATATGCCTTTAATTCAGTTTACTACCAAAGACCAGGTAGATTATGCCAGATCCTTGGCGAAAAATGTGTCCAACAACGCGTCCGGTACTGTCTATAAGATTACCTTGCATAAGAAATGGCATTGGTCGAATGGACGCCCAGTGACCGCTGAGGATGTGGCTTGGACCATAAAATTCTTGGAATATGTCTCATCCGGAAAATCGCCGTGGAATTATGGCGGGGCTGGAATCGGAGGATTGCCTGTACGCTGGAAGAGCGTGAAAGTGACCGGTCCCGATTCTTTGATTGTGACTCTAAACAAACCGTCGAATCCTGATTGGTTTATCCACAATGGTTTAGGGCAAGTCATGCCGGTCCCTAAAAGTGTATGGGACATTCACCACAGTCTGAAAAATGAGGCGAACTTCATCAAAACGGTTTCCAACCAGCCCTCTTCGAAGTACTACAAGGTGGTAGACGGACCTTTTTATTATGCGCCTAGTCTCTCTAAACCCAACAACGAATATTGGACGTTTATCCCCAATCCTCACTATGATGGTCATAAAGCAACCCTATCGAAAGTTATCTCCAATACCATGAATCGATTGATTGCGCAAACCTATGCTCCTGGCACGCCGTCAGAGGTCGCCCGAGCGATGAATAATTATCAAAGCTATGCCGCTCACCACTTCCCTGTCTTGTGGATGCCTTGGACTGCTCAGTTTGGTGAGACGGCAACCTATTTACATGGAGTGAATCGCTGGTATAACCCAATTACTGCGTTGAATGCCCCCAATCATTGGACTATTAGCCAATGACGCCGACGGCAGAGCCAAACTTAGCATTAATTAAGAGGCTTCTTCAGCGAGTTGGGCTTTGGAACAAATGACGATCGCCATCGTGTTTTAGGAGCTGCAGAACTGAATGTTGGTTAACGCCTTTCTCAGAAAGAGGAAGGCGTATTGAGAGAATATTCTTATGTATTAGACCGGTCAATAACGAGACGTCTTCCTCTTGTGATCGAAAGCTCTTGCGCCCGGGCTTTACTCCTCCTTCCTTTGGCGCGGTGTGGCTCTTTTTGGCATTGTTGATGACGCATAGATCCCGTAGAAAATGTGCCGTAATGCAGACTTTGATATATGACTCTGGATGAGAATCGTTAGCGATTCGGTTTTCGGCGCGGCAAACCTGAGTTTATTACCACCGTGTTCTGTCTCATGCTGATCTTGCCTTCGTTGCGAACATGAATTGCCGCTATGCTGGCCGAAATAATGGGCAGGAAAGGCGAGTAGCCGGATGGAGCTCGCAAGCATCGACTGTCCGGTGTGATGCATAAGCCCAGAATTCATCGTATTGGGGGATAAGTGACGAAGAGCCGGTTCTTCACAAAGTGAAACGCTGAAACACGGTAGTAAGAGGGTGGGGGGTTAGTTATGTCATAGTGCTGATTTGAGTACGCTGTCCTTGGTGTTTTCTTTCCGGAAGACGTCGCTAGTAGCCCCAACGAGCCACTAACAGGGGACTACCATGCAATCGACTGAAGTATCTAGGATTTGCCCGGCATTTGCATACACAATTCGTGTCAAATAACGGCTTTTGACAAAAAACGCTACATAAGAGGGGACAGGATGTCCTCTCAACGCACGATTGTGCTGGATCGCAAGGGACGCGTATTTTATATTTAGCGATGTTAATTTTATCTATCCCAATTAACTAGTGTCCTGGTTCTAACTCCGGCATCGCATATCTCATTGAGGAGGTGAAAAAGTGGCGGAACGTACTCCTGGCGAAATGACGGAACCAGAAACTCCTGATTGGAGCCGGCGTCAATTTCTCTGGGGTCTGGGAGGTCTTGCCGCTGTTGGTGCAGTCTCTTTATTTGGGCGCCAAGCACTCGTATCAGCGGCGCGGTCGATTTTTGGATCCCCTATTACGACCGGGGCAGTGAACTTATATGCCTTTGACTATTATTATGTGCCCAATTACATGGTGTGGCGTGTTGGCGACCAGATGGACGTGACATTTCAAAATCAAAGTCACACGCACTGGCATGAATGGACAATCGGTCGGCATGTAAATGAAGCATATTTCCAAGCATTTGGCGAATTGCCTGCGGATGCCTGGAAAGTGGATTTCTGGGATGGGGTACCGGTAACTCTAAGCAACCCCTACAAGATCGATAACTTTGTTCCCAACAAAGCGCTGGTGACGTACAAGGGGCCAAAATCTCTCTACAATATCACCTCCGGCGGAGACTTTAGTCCGACCCTGAAACCTGGTGGCAGCCTGAACCTTTCTTTCCGAGTTCCCGATAAGCCGGGAATCTGGGACTTCGGCTGCTTTGTCCAACAATACATTCACTACCGTACGGGCATGCGCGGAGTTATCAAAATTGTCAAGGCATGACCAACGAGGCTTAGAAGGGGTGAGGTGAGTGGAGAGTATAATTTTCGGAATAGTCTGGATTGTATTATCGGTCATTGGGGAGTGGGCTGCCAGAATTCTTATTAACCATGATCCGTTATACTACACGGCGTCCAATATTGGATTAATGGTGGAGCATGCATTCGATTTTATTCTGGTGGTTTTACTTCCGATCTTTGCATTCGTGGTTGTGAGCTTTATCTGGACGATGGTGCGATTTCGGGTAAAAAAAGGTGAAAGACCGCAGTTGCCCAAACATTGGACAAAAAGCAACAGGTGGTTTGTCGGTATTTGGATCATGGGCAGCATCCTGGTGAACCTCATGTTTGTTCTTCACCCCACTACAACGGCGACGGAACATTTTTTTGCCTTGGAACAGCCTTCGGCACCCCAAAACCGTCACGCTATTGTGGTGGATGTGACGGCAAGACAATGGGAATGGATCTTCAGTTATCCCCAATACGGCCTGACCCAAACCCTCAATGCGAACGGACAGGACATGCTCGAACTTCCGGTGAATCGAACCGTGAAGCTGGTGCTGCGTTCTTATGATCCATATCATACCTATGACCAGTATGCTGATGTGATTCATAGCTTTTGGGTTCCTTCCTGGGGTATTAAAGAAGATGTGATTCCGGGCGAGACGAGAATCCTTTATATTACTCCAACCAAAATCACGTCCTTCTCGCAAAATCCTATGAGCCGTGTTCAATGCGCAGAAGTGTGCGGTCCGGGACATCCCTGGATGGAGGCGCCTTTAAATGTCGTGAGCCAGTCGACGTTTACGCGTTGGATTGCCCAGCAAAAAGCTTTGCAGAGCAAAGGTTAAAGACCAGAGAGAACGCACTAATTTTGGATAAATTCTTGAAGTTAAGGAGGGATACTTTTGGCGCAGACGCTGAGCACCCCGTCTTCCGCTCCCAGCCCTTCAACACGCCGGGCTCCCATGCCCCCGGTGTTGCGAGGATTTCTTTGGGCGGCGGTTGGGTTTTTGATATTGAACATTGTGGTAGATGTTGTGGATCCATTTCGGGGCCATCCTTTTGTCACGGGGCCTTCAGCGACTATTGGCTGGGTCGGGGCGCTAGTCGGATGGCTTCTTGGAGTGGGCGCCTTTGAAGGTGTGGCATTACCGTTGTTTGGGTATCCATCCCGCTGGACAGAAAGGACGACGGGGTGGAGACGGTATTTCGAGTACAGCACGGATCACAAAGTCATCGGTTTGCAATATCTGGGATCGGCCATGGGCGGATTTCTTATTGCTGGACTCGTGGCCATGCTGATGCGTTGGGAATTGATGAGTGCTCACCTGACGATTTTCCATTATCCTACCAATTATTTGACCGCCGTGGGAATTCACGGCACGATCATGATGTTTTCCGTCGCCAACGTGGCGCTTTTGGGTGGGTTCGGCAATTACATGGTGCCGATTATGATAGGAGCCCGCGGTACGGCATTTCCGAAATTGTCGGGTATTAGCGTGTGGTTGGTTCCGGCGGGGATTCTAACGGTTTTGTTCAGCCCGCTATTAGGCGCGTGGACCACAGGGTGGAGAGGCTACCAGCCTTTAGCGGCGCAAGATCCCAATGGCATTCTGTTTTATTACCTAGGCGTTGCCGCCTTGACAACCTCCACCTTTATCGTGGCGCTCAACATGGTGACCACCGTGATGTTTCGCCGTGCTCCCGGCATGACCTGGGGTCGTCTTCCTCTCTTTGCCTGGGGGCAGGTCACCGTGGGGTTGTTGGTTCTGATCTGGATTCCAGAAATTCAAGCCACATTTGTCATGGGCCTGTTGGAAAAACTGGTGCCTTTCAACTTTTTCACGGCCACCGGCAGTGTGTTAAGTTATCTTGAGCTATTTTGGATATTTGGACACCCGGAAGTCTACATGATAGCGGTGCCAGTGTTTGCTTTGTGGAACGAAATTATTCCCGTCATGTCGCAAAAGTCCTTGTTCGCCCGGGAATGGGCAGTCATTGGTCTGGTGTTTGTGATGCTTTTGTCGGGACTGGTGTGGGCGCACCATCTCTTTACCAATATGCGAAACAGTGAGATTCTGCCGTTCGCGTTTTTCACAGAAATGATTTCCATCCCTACCGGATTTGCCTACATGGCTGGCATAGGTACGATGTGGAAAGGCCACGTGCGGCTGACCACTCCCATGTTGCTTGTGTTAATGAGTATGTTCAATTTTCTCATTGGCGGCTTGACCGGAGTGTTTTTGGCCGATCCGATTGTCAACATGCAATTGCATGACACGTTTTGGGTTGTGGGTCATTTCCATTACACTGTCATTGGCAGTATCGTGTTCACGGGCCTGGCAGCAGTATATTATTGGTTGCCGAAGATGTCGGGTCGTATGTACAGCGAGTTTTGGGGAAAGTTTTTGGCTATTGCCCTCTTTCTCTTTTTCAATGCGACTTTCAGCCAGTTCTTCCTATTAGGGTTGCATGGAATGAACCGTTGGGTACCGGCGTATCCCCGATATCTCCAGCCAATGAATTTTGAAGTGTCGATTTTCGCCTTCCTCTTAGGTCTGGCTTTTGTGGCACAATTTGTTCACATTATTTGGGCATGGAGAAAGGGTGCTAAAGCGCCTGAGAATCCTTGGCAGGCCAGAACTCCAGAGTGGTTCACTTCATCTCCGCCTCCGCGCGACAATTTCCCGGTACAGCCTGAGATTGTGTCCAGCTTGTATATTTATGGCGCGGAACAGCCTGTTGCTGTTCATATGAGTGCGGAGCAAGAACTTGCTGCGGCCCGGGATTCAAATGAAGGAGGCGAACATCCCCATGGCTAGTGGAAATTTGGCGTCTACAACAGAAACCATTGAAAAAAATCCTGTACTGCGGCGCAAAATGAACCGTTTCGGAATGAGTGTCTTCATTCTCAGTCAATTGGTGCCGTTAGTGGTTCTCATTGACATGCGCTATCTTTTCGTGGGGACATATGTGTCCCCCCACGCTAGCCAGGCGATTGCTGTCATTGCGGCTGTATTTATGTTGGTATCTCTGGTGGTGGCGTGGACCGTGAAAACTCGGGCGGCCCACGGCGACAATAGAACGCCCCGATTGAAATGGGCGGTCTTGTTTGGAGTGGTGGCGTTATTGGTCACTTTTTACCAATGGTCGCTCAGACTCTCACCCACTACGGGGCGCTTTGGCGAAGTGTACTACACAATGACAGGGTTTGCGGTGTTTTATGCGGTGGTGGGACTGATAGGGCTCTTGTCCGCCTTATCTCGGGCCCGGTACGTTGACTCGGCCAGTGACGATCACTGGCACGTGGAAGCCGTGTCCTATTTATGGTCGGGTATTGCTGTGATCTGGATTGTGACTTATATTACGCTTTTTTGGGTGTGAGTGTTGAGTTAATAGCTAGCTAGCCATAAGCTAAAAGAAGGAGGCGGATTATGCGTTCATTTTTCCCCAGCTTACCGTTGAAAATTCCCTACAGCCCGGGGATTTCTCATTGGTGGGATCCGATGTGGTGGATCTTTCAGATTGTGGTGATGTCATTTTTGCTGTTGGGGCTTCGTAAAGTGGCTATTGATATCGACCGCGCTCGTGAGGACGAAAAGTCGCGGTCGTCGCCGGGGCATAGGCCCGGCTAAATGAGGTGGAAATATCAGGACAGCAGCAAGCGTGGGTAAAGGGGAGTTGGCGGTGAAAGACAACCTGGCAGCGGGCAAGCAAAAATGGACGAAAGAAGGGGTGCTGGACGCGATTCACGGACGTTTAGAGCATAATCTTCCGCTCAATTCCTTTGCGGTACGTCAGGATGACGAGGCTTTGTGGCAGGCGGCCAAACGGTATTGCGGGGGATGGGCCAAGGCTTTGACTGAGGCTGGGGTGGGACGCGGCGCGAAACGGGCCGAAACGTCTCATGCCCGTCCAGGAACTTGGTCTCGGGAGATTATTGTGACGAAAATCCAAGCATATCGTGATCAGGGAAGTCCTTTAGGCGCCCATCAGATGCAAAAGGTTGACAATCCTTTAGTGTCAGCTGCCGGCTATTATTTTGGTTCCTGGTCGAGGGCTCTCGAGGCCGCCGGCGTCAATCCTGACGCCGTGCGGTCTACTGTTCCCTGGACAAAGGAACGGGTCGTTGTTTTGATTCAAGATGCCAAGAAATCCGGAGCAGACCTCCAGGACCGATCGATACGGTTCTGGAACCGAGCTTTATACCGAGCCGCGTGTGATCATTTTGGGACGTGGGACAATGCGGTAAAGGCGGCACTCAGAGAACATGCCCCAGAGGGCCGGTGGAATCCCGAGAAAATTCGCAGATTGGTAAAGGACTATGTGGCGCACGGATTTTCCGTAAAGGAAGCCTTAGGCTATCATCCCCGCCTTGCACGCGCTGTTGTTCATCATTATGGCAGCATAGAAAATTTAATGAAGGATTTAGGGCTGCCCGATACGGCTTTGAAATCTTCCCTCTACCGTGACCAAGCTCAATTGCTCCGCTTGTGGCGTACGGAAAGAGGTTTGTCGGCTGAGGAGATGGCGAGGCATCTGGATATCCCTGCCCACTGGATTGAGGTCTATGAAAATGGACAAATAGGTGTCCCTTGGAATATATTTTGGCGTTGGGCGGCTTTGACGGGCAATAGGCGGGACGCTGTGAAGAAGTTTTTGCTCCCAGCACGCGGAATTAAAGGGCCCAGAATGTCTGCGTCTTATGCTCCGAGGAGGATCCTTCCTTTTTCCAGCAACAGTGCCTGTTTTGTCGTCGATGCGAAGGGCACAATCCGCCATTGGAACCCAAACCTGGCGAAAATGACAGGCGTTGAAGCCCATCAGAGCGAGGGGCGTCCTTGTGCTGAGGTGGTGACAACTTACAAGACGGGCGGCAATCCTTATTGCGGAGAAACTTGCCCGGTCAAAATGGGGACATTGGGAGACATACCTCAAGTGGTGCACTGGCGGCACCCCGAAGGACTTTTGATTCGCATGCATATGATTACGGATAAGGAGGGGTGGACGACTCATTGGATCGAGCCCCTAAAAGGAGAAGTTCAAGACTTGGGCTAAACGGATTCATGATACAATAAAACATAGGCCCTTAGCCGCAATTAAACTATTTGGGGGCAAGATGTCGCGTGATGAGAAGTAATGCTCCCCATTTCGTGGTTGGTGAAAACTGGCGCATTACCGCCTGTGACAATAGAGCAGCCAGGTGGTTGCAAAAAACCGTTCCAGAGGTCGTGGGGCAATTGTGCTTTGACATTGTAGACGGATATAATTTGGACGGTTCGCCGTTTTGTCGGCCCCAGTGTCCTTTACAGATAGCGCGCCACCGATCTTTGGTGATTGATCCCGTAATGGTGCTGAATTATGGCCAATCTGGGCACCAGGTGGTCAAAATGCATTATGCGATGCTGGATAATCCCTTGAGAATTGTGCACCTGGTCCGTCCTATCCAAGAAGCTCAAAAACCTTCGCACACCCTGACGACCAACCAGTTAGAGTTGGTGCAGGCACTGGCTTCGGGAATGACCCACCGCCAAATTGCGAACAAGCGCAACGTGGCCGTGAGTACGGTAACCACTCAGTTGAAACGGATCCGTCGATCCTTGTCGTGCTCATCGGACACCAGTTTAATCAAGTGGTATTGGAGCCATGGCCTCGGTTAGAGGGAGTATGCCCCTGCGACTGAAGGCGGAGAAAGTAAGTCAAGGCGTGTCTTTCCGTGGGCACATCCCACATGTCACAAACCCGGCGGATGTGGGTGTTGACGGTGCTTAGAGCAATGTTGAGGATGCGGCCAATGTCTGTGCGCGTTTTGCCCTGACTCAGAAGAGTAAAGATTTCGTGTTGGCGTGGAGTCAAGGGAGCCACGGGAGTGAAATCGCGATTGAGAGGATGAATCCAGTGAATGATGGTTAAGGGATCATCCCACAATGCGAACTGAACCTGTACCAGTTGTTGTCCCGTAAACCGTGTCGGGACGGCGAGAGTCAAAGGCTCTTCAAGATCATCTTCTGATGCGGTCAGCAAGGGACAGGGTGTCTGGCAGAAGTTGAGCCCTGTAAACGAACGGGCTTGAAATATATCATAGCACGGCTGGCGGAGGGATTCTTCCTGCGACATCCCCATAAAATGCGTCATGGAATCATTCCAGTGCTCGATTTTTAAATGCCTGTTGACAACAAAACAGGCGCCACTGCTGGATATTATCATAATTCTCCCTCGCATTTCAGCAACCAAGACTGTGGGAAAGGCTTCCTTATAATTTACCCCGGGATTTCCCGTTTGGGAGAAGACACACATCCCCTAGTTGGTACTGCTATAGAAGAGCATAGGCGAATGCTTAAAGCTCTTTGCCTTAATTATATCTTAGTTTCTGCTAACGATCCTGTGCGTCCTAGCGCCAATGCTAGCACTCGTTGTGTTGCGTTGTGGGCGGGTCTCGGACTTTTGGGACGGGATTCAAGAGTTGTCTTGCCAAGGGCGCTATCTGCTCCTTATCTGTCATTAACCCTGGCCAGATGTCTTCATCCGCCGTAATTTGTGCCCTGAGATTTGTGTCATATGCGGATTAAAAAGAGGCAAGGGGACACTGGCATCATGTCAGTCTGTGAATTATCTGGACTCGGCTTGTATGTATTTGATTGTGATTGTAGCCATGACTTTTTCTGTCTGTCTCCGGCTTGTAGGTGGTATTTTTCTGTTATAAAAGGTGGCAATTTTTGGCCCACTGGAGCGCTTCTTGCTTGCTGTGAGCATCAGCCTTGCGGTAGATACTGGCCACGTGGGCGCGTACGGTGCCGGGACTCACTTGAAGAATGTGGGCGATGCTCCGGTAGGAATAATTTTGGGCAATGAGCACTAAAACTTCTTGTTCGCGTGGCGTCAAAAGGGAAGGCTGGGCGGCAGAAAGGGCGATCTCTTGTTTTAGGGCCAACGCGAACTGATGCGAGCGTTCTTTGACGCGGGCTTTGTCACCGCCGAGAATCTCGCAAACTAAAGGTTGGGCTGTATCCGCTTGCAAAGTATTCACCAGTTCTGTCATCGCTAACACCGTATTGTCGTATAATTGCTGAAATTTCTGGTGGCTGTCGCTGAGTTGCCGGATGAGATATCCGAGAAGCCCGGCAATAATTAGAGTGAGCCCCATCAGCACAGGCCAGTTGGGATGAGGAAATGTATGCATTAAGCGGTGCAAGGACCACATTCGAAAGACAATCATTAACAAACCTAGCCCCACGAGTTTGATATTGACGGTGGCAAACCAATACGCTCCTTCCGCAATGGCCACAGGAGCAAGAATAAGCCCCGGGACAGTCGGAGTGGATATATAGAGGATATAAAAAGCCAGGGCATAGAGTCCGTCACGGACACAGGAGTTGGCAATGGCTGTGCCCCGGTGCAGTTTCCAGAAACACCAGAGGACATCCAGCAAGGCCAGAAAACCAATGCCTAAAGCCGGCCAGGCGTCTTGGTGGGCATTAATGAGTTCTGCGAAACAGATAATTGGCACCACCAACCGTAAGCTCAACAGTACCTTTGGAGGATCCAAACTGTAATACATCGGCATTCGGCTCCTTCTTTCCATAGACAAATTAGGCAATTCAGTAAATGGAGACTAGTTATATTTAATTATCATCGAAACCGAAAGAATTTCAAGAGCGCTAACATGGCAAGGCTGCCCGCAATGGAGATTTTTTGACCGCAGTAGCCGGCGGTTTGAGCGAGTTTCGCTGGTTTTAATTAAAGATCGGTGGAGAGCTGAATGAATCTGAGTGCGGTGGACTAAGATAACGGCGGAGCTTTTCTTCTGCTCAGGCACGGTAAAAATCTTGCCTTTCCCCTATCATTTTCTTTCTTGTTTTTCAAACAGCTTAAGACTAACACCTTAAGACATGATGTGCCGGAAACTGGCGGGAGAAAATTTGACGCCGTGGTCTACGTGGCTTGGGAGATGCATGGGCCAGTAAAAGTTTGCTTGGACAACGCTAAAATCCCGGGGCGGCAAGATCTTAGAAAAAATAAGACACCAATCCGATAGCAAACAACACGCTTGGATGGGTACATTGATGGCGCAAGCAATCATGAGAATGAGGTGAAAAGATGAATACCAAAGGATCAGCGTTGGCCCTTTTGGGGACGCTCAGTTTGATCGGACTGGGATTGGGGAGTTTAGGCAAACAGCCTTCAGTCCAGGCAGATCCTGTCCAGGCGAAAGAAGGAAACACGGCAAAGGCCATGGCCCAAATGGCCCAGCGCCTCTTTCCCAGTGGCACACAAAGTGTGGTATTGTGTTCCGGCTCTTCAGCTCCAGACATCGCTTTGGGCCAGGCCTTAGCACAGCGCATGTCAAGTGCGCTATTATTGACCCAAAATGCCCATGTGTTAGGTGCGGCAACGGCCAGCGCATTAAAAGCGCTAGCGATTCCGCAAGTGGCTTCTCCAGGTGTTGTGCAGCCGTACCAGCCTCCAGCGGGAAAACCCCGGATTTATGTTATCGGTAATCCAAAACAAATTAGCCATGCTATTGTCATGGATCTCAGGGCTCAAGGCTACCATGTTCAGCGTTTTGGAGCCAAAGGATCCTCCCTTGTCAAAACGATTCTGAACCAGGTGGCTCCAGCTTTACCCAAGGTATCCCGTAATTCGGGATTTCCGTCCAACTGGACGAGTTATGCGGCAGGGCAGTCTCACAATGCGGCGTTTTCTGTTCCGTCTTCGGCTCCTCGATGGGAGAAGACGGGAGTCAAATGGAATTTTGCTGAGAATGCCGCCGTTCCCTTGAATGCGCCATTCCCTGATTTATCCAATTTAGGCATGCGCGGCGCCCCGGTTAAGATGACGCAAAATTTGGGCAATGCTGTCGGCGTAAGTGCGGTGAATGGCATTATTTATGCGGAGTCCGACGACTACCATCTTTACGCACTGAACGCGAAAACGGGCCAACTGTTATGGCAGAGCGGTTCATTAGTCAATAATCTTATGGGCAATCCGATTGTGGCCAATAACCTGGTGTACGTGACGGCAGGGGATACCGGATTTCCCTTCTCTCAAGTGCTGCATTATGAACTGTCCGGCGGCACCCAAACCTTAACTCGGGGCTTGATGTATTCGGCTCTCTATGCCTTTAATGCCCGAACCGGCCGCTTGGTTTGGAGACAGGATTTCCATGGCAATGCCATGCCGACTCCCCTGTACCACAATAATACGGTGTATGAGGCGACGGGCGGGGGCAACCTGTGGGCTTTTAACGCGACAAATGGTGCCGTGAAGTGGAAGGCCCCCCTTCAGGGTTTTGACAGTATGTCCAGTCCTAATCTCTATACCAATCCCGTAACGCACCAAAGCGAAGTCATAGTCGGAACTTCTGATAAGAACCATGTTGTCGCCGTCAATGCTGCCAACGGATCTATTTTGTGGTCTCAAAAGACAGCACTAAACATCTTTAATACCGGCATGGGAGACAATTCGCCAACCGTGGACCAATCCCGGAATATTGTCATTCAAGATTCGGTGGTCAACTTTGATAAGACGAATAAAACCACGAATTTGGCTGTGTATGCAATGAATGCCACAACAGGCCAAGTTTTATGGTCCAAGAACTTAGGTGTGGGCAGTGCGCCGCCTGCGTATAAGGCCGGTGTCAGTATGGTACACAATGGTATCGTCTATGTGGGTTCTCCGGCTACGTCGACTTTTTATGCCCTGAATGAGAAAACGGGATCCATTCTCTGGAAATTTCCATTCCAAAATGCTGGTCCTGCAGGCGCGGGCCGCGGCAACGCTGTTTATGCCTATGGAGTGCTATGGGTTGCGGCAGGGCCAAAGGTCTATGCCCTTAATCCCACAACGGGCAAAGAATTAGGATCATATGCTCCCGGAGGCCGATTTGGTATCGTGAATCCGGTTATTGTGGGTGCTACGATGTATCTGGATAATTCGTATGACTGGGTTCAGGCCATTCCATTAAAAACCATTGATCCTCACGTAAACATTACAACGTCTTCACATTAATCTTAAGCGGCGGCAATAGGAAAAGGCTCTCGTCCTATTGCCGCCCGTAAATGCAGAGATGTGTAGATTAATCGGGACGACAGCGGCCTTAACCCAAGCTCGGGTGCGTGTCCCATCAGGGAAGCCTCGTCGAGTGGGCAGAGCTAGGGAACATCTGGATCATAGGATATAGCCAGCAAAACTGGGAGGGAAGTTAGTCTTCATCATGTCGAGCTCTTCTCTGCCACGGGGAAGAGATCGTTTTGCTTAACAAAATTAACGAAGGAGTGAGTTTCATGGACCGACTGCCCTAGCCTATTCTCAGCCAAGGTGAGAGGTAACCTCTGAAAAGCCATGAACGTTACATGTATTATGGTGGTTCTTGAGACTTTAAAGGCACAGGGGTGATTGGTCATGGTCAACATTTTCCTAGCCCTCGCAACCGTGGTCTTTTCGTAAGACGCGGGACAGCCTCCGCGCTAGGGTCAGTCAGTTGGCATTCGAATGTCAGTAGCCCGTCTGGCCAAAACACGGCATTATCCCGTTCATCTTCTCGTTCGACGAGGGGTGTGCCTGGCTTGGGCAGCTCACACAATCGGTCAGCCCGTTCACGGGTTCGGGGCCGATTCATCGCGTGATGTCGAAAGGGGGTCGGCAACCCTATGTTTAATGTCCCCCAAAGCATCTGGCGTGATGGCAACTGGAACGATCCGAAATCCTTTCTCCGTGGGCCCAGGGATGTTATTGCGTTCTGGACAATCGCTGATAGTCCTCAAACACCCTTGGTTGACATGTATAACGGAAAGAGACCGGACACCTTATGTCTAGGGCGTTGAATGGGGGCGATTATGTGTCTGCGGCGAATTAGCGCACTCGGGATTACACGCATTTCTTAAAGAACGGTGCCGCCCTAGGCCTGATGTCAGAAAAAGGCGTCCATGGTAACGTAAGATTTGACGCCTAATGTCCGGGCAGAGTCAAATAGAGGAATGACGATTTCTCTATATGGGGAAGGAATATAATATTATGGTATAATAACTCAACTTGGCCTGAATGGCGTTTGAACGCCGATAGCGAGAGGAGGCCCTGTCGTGACAAATCGTTGGCTTAGAGGAGTTCTGACACTTATTTTGTCGGTGCTCTTCGTTGTGACGTTATGGGAATTGATGAGTGGACAGACGTCCACAACCACTCATGAATCTTACAGCCGATTACTATCAATGGCGTCTGGAGGACATGTCTCAAAGGTCCGCATTGATCCGCAGACTCATACGGTTTATGCGACCACATCTACCGGCAAGAGTTTTCAAACCACTTATGCCACAGGGGGAACGGCATCACTTGCAGACACACTGACGCATAATCATGTGACTGTAGACATTATGAAACCTGCTACCACTTCAGTGTGGCTGAGTTTAATTGGCAATCTTCTTCCCTTGCTCGTCATTGTGTTTATGCTGTATTTCGTGTTCAACCAAACTCAGGGCGGTGGCAACAGGGTCATGCAATTTGGCAAATCGCGAGCTAGATTGCACAGTGAAGATACCACGCGGGTAACTTTTGCTGACGTCGCGGGGGTCGACGAAGAGAAACAGGAATTACAGGAAGTTGTTGACTTCCTCCGATATCCTAAAAAATATTTGGAACTCGGTGCAAGAATTCCGAAGGGCATTTTGCTCTCAGGGGCTCCTGGAACTGGTAAGACGTTATTAGCCAAAGCTGTGGCGGGCGAAGCCGGGGTTCCTTTCTTCTCGGATAGCGGTTCCGATTTCGTTGAGATGTTTGTCGGTGTAGGAGCTTCAAGGGTGCGGGATCTGTTTGATCAAGCCAAGAAAAATGCCCCATGCATTTTGTTTATTGATGAAATCGATGCTGTTGGCCGTATGCGAGGAGCTGGATACGGCGGCGGGCACGACGAGAGAGAGCAAACGCTCAACCAACTCTTGGTTGAGATGGATGGATTCGGCGTCAATGAAGGCATTATTGTGATTGCGGCCACCAACCGTCCCGATGTTTTGGATCCTGCTCTATTGCGCCCTGGCCGGTTTGACCGGCAGGTAATTGTGCACAGGCCCGATGTTAAAGGGCGGGAAGCCATTTTGAAGGTGCATACCCGGGGCAAGCCGTTGGGAGACGACGTGGACTTGGGGGTTATTGCGAAAAGAACTCCGGGTTATACCGGTGCTGATTTGGCTAATTTGGCTAATGAGGCGGCCTTGTTGGCGGCGCGCAATCGTGCCAAGAGCATTCGCATGATTGACTTTGAAGAAGCAGCCGAACGGATTATGGCGGGACCTCAAAAAAAGAGCCGTGTCATTAGCGAAAAGGAAAAGAAAGCGGTGGCTTTTCACGAATCGGGGCATACTCTTGTGGGAATGTTGGTGCCCCATGGGGATCCCGTCCACAAAGTGACCATTATTCCCCGGGGTATGGCAATGGGATACACACTGCCTTTGCCTGACGAGGATCGGTACCTAACTACCAAGAGCCAAATTCTAGATCAGGTGGCAATGGCACTGGGCGGCCGTGCGGCCGAGGAACTGGTCTTTGGCGAGATTTCCACTGGGGCACAAAATGACCTGGAGAAATCGACGTCCATGGTCCGGCAAATGATTACGGAGTATGGAATGTCTGATGAGCTAGGACCAATGACTTATGGGCAAAAGCAAGACCAGGTCTTTCTGGGGCGTGACTTAGCCAGGGACCGTGATTACAGTGAAGATGTCGCGTCGGCAATCGACCGGGAAGTGCGGCAGATCGTAATGGAACAGTATCAACGAGCCAAAAATATCTTAATGACGCACCGGACGACGCTGAACCGACTGGCTCTGACCTTGATGGAAAAGGAGACGATATTGGCCGCAGAATTACAGGCGATTGTTCACGGTCGAGAAGTCGCTATTTAACTGGGCCGCCCGAAAGTACGAGTATTTCCCGTTCTTTCGGGCTACTCTTTATGTGGGGCGGTGTGAACGCGAGAAGGGAGTGGATAAGTTGTCTGTTACTGCCAAGGGAAAGGGGTTTGTGGGGCAAATCCATGAAGGGGCAGGGTGGTACTGTTTTCCTACCTCACGATTTAAGACAATTACGCTTCATGCTTTTATTATTAACGAACTGAACCGGGAAGAAGCGGCATTTGGTGCTATTCTTCCTCATGTGTTGCAGCGTGGAACAAGTAAGTGGCCGACTTTTATGCAAATGGAGCAAACTTTGGAAGAGTTGTATGGAGCGTCACTGCGAGCCGAAGTCGGCAAGATTGCGGATAAGCAGTTGATTTCGGTACACCTTGAAATTGTGAACGGCTGCTATCTACCAGGAAAACCGGACACTTTAAGGCTCGGTCTGGAATTTTTGCAAGAGGTTCTTGACCATCCTCATACACGAGACGGGGTTTTTCCCAAAGATGTGGTTGATCAGGAAAAAGACTTGCTGAGACGGCAAATTTTGGGGTTGATTAACGACAAGGGACAATATGCCGCAACGCGCTTAATCGAAGCTATGGCCGATGGAAGGCGTTTTGGACTGCGCAAGCTAGGCCAAGTCGAAGATTTGGATAAAATTACCCCACATGCCCTTTATGAATATTATCAAAAAGTACATAGGACCCGTCCTTTGATTTTGTTTGCCGTGGGAGACATCGATCCCGGCATTATTGAGCAGTTTATGCAGAAATACCGCTCCCCCACGCCGCGGCAGGAACTACAGTCTATTGAAGCCTACACCCCTCATTTTCATGATCGCTTTTTGACCGAACAGCATGATGTTCGCCAAGGAAAGCTCAATCTCGGATATTACACAGGTGTCACCTTAGATGACGCCAGATATCCGGCGATGATGATGTATGCAGGCATATTAGGCGGATTTCCTCATTCCAAGCTCTTTGTCAATGTCCGGGAAAAGGCCAGCTTGGCTTATTACGCCTATGCCAGACTGGATGCGATGCTGGGGTATATGATGTTAGGGGCGGGAATTGAATTTGAAGATTTTGAACCGGCTCTGGACATTATCCGTCAACAGGTTGAAGCCATGCGGCAAGGCGACATCAGTGATCAGCAATGGGAATTTACGCTGCGGGCCTTTGACAATGACATCTTGTCGGAAGAAGACAGCCCGAGCCAGCTTATTGGCCGCTATCTGGAATCTGTCATGGCAGGAGGCGGGCTGATTGGGGAGGCCTTGAGACAGGCTTTGCATGACGTGACACCTGAGCAAGTGAAACAGGTGGCTCAAGACATTTCTTTGGATACCGTGTTTTTCCTGACGCGCAAGGACACTCAGGCAAAAGTCAGAGAGGAGGGACTTTCGTGAATCCAGTGCAATCCATCGAAGACGCTGCGATTGGTGAAAAACGTGAGCAATTGGTCTTGCCTTCAGGGTTGCCGGTCGTCGTCTTTCCTCGCCCCGGGTTTAAAAAGACCTTTGCTACCTTTGCTACCTATTACGGCTCCATCGACAACGCCTTCCGCGATCCGCAAACCGGACGAGAGATCACGGTTCCTGACGGAATTGCCCATTTCCTCGAACATAAAATGTTTGAAAAAAAAGGCGGCGGCGACGCGTTTGACGATTTCGCCCGGTTAGGTGCATCGTCCAATGCCTATACGGACTATACCTCTACCACGTTTTTGTTTCAGACCACTGCTCAGGTCTTGGACAATTTGGGGATTCTATTGGATTTTGTGCAGGAACCCTACTTTACCGAGGCAAATGTGGAAAAAGAAAAGGGGATTATTGAACAGGAAATTCGCATGTATTTAGATATGCCGGGAGACAGGCTGCATTCGAATTTAATGCGGGCACTGTATGTGAATCATCCTGTGCGCATTGACATAGCCGGCACGGTCGAGTCTATCCGCACCATTACTCCGGATAACCTATATACGTGCTACCGGACATTTTATCACCCCACGAACATGATCTTGCTGGTTATCGGCGATGTGGATCCCCAACAAATTTTTGATTACGCCTGGGAAAATCAAAAGCGCAAGAAGTACGGCAAACAAACCGCCATTACCCGAATTTTTCCATCAGAGCCTCCCCATGTAGCCGAAAAACGCCGTGAACAACACATGGTCGTGTCTATGCCGTTGTTTGTGATGGGCTATAAGGAGCGAGGAGTCCAGCTAGCTGGACAAGATCTGTTGCGCCAGGAGATTACTTACGGGTTGATGTGGCAAATGCTTGTAGGGCGCAGTTCACCTTTGTTTCATCGCCTCTATGGCCAAGGATTGATTAATGACCGCTTCTATGCCCGCTATGGGGCATCGACAACCTTTGGATTTAGCACTTTGGGCGGCGAAACACCGGATCCTGCGGCCTTGGAAGCGCAATTACTGGAAGGACTCCACAATGCCCCTTTGCGCGAAGATGATTTGGAGCGAGCTAAAAAGCGCGAAGTCGGGGAATACATTGCGCTCTTCCAAAATCCCGAGGAACTGGCTTATGCTTTCAATCACTTTTTCTTTCGGCAGATTGACATTTTTGACTATGTCAATACCGTGTTGTCCATTCGCCTTGATGATATTGAACGGGCCCGTCGCCTTCACCTCAATGAATCACTCCGGGCAACTTCTGTCATTCTACCCGAAGTGGCAGACGAGAGCTGACCTTGCGTCTTGGGGGAATCGACGGCTGGCAATAGGCTATGCAACGGCTTTTGAGGAGGATTGAAAAACGCTTGGGAGGAAAATCTTGTCAAGGTCCCTGAAGCGGTTATTGGTAAAGAAAGGAGGGGCAGGCTTTGTGTGGCTGCCAACAGACATGGAACCTCTAATGATTTCCGGAAATGATTTGAGCATTGAACAAGCATACCGCGTAGCCCACTATCATCACCCCATAAAATTAAGCCAGGAGGCCGCCAATAAGATGGCGGCCTCCCGTAATATGGTAGTGCGTTACTTGACTGAAGGGCACAGCGTCTATGGGGTTACGACAGGATTTGGACGGTTTAGTGATGTGTTGATTCCCCAGGACAAGCGTCAGGAACTGCAGATCAATTTGCTAAGAAGTCATGCTGCCGGGGTAGGAGAGCCGTTTTCTCCAGAGATTGTCCGGGGCATGATGCTGCTTCGGGCCAATGCTTTGGCCAAAGGCTATTCGGGGATCAGGACTCAAGTGATAACGTTGCTTATCGAAATGCTCAACCGCAATGTGGTGCCGGTGATTCCCCAGCAAGGCTCAGTCGGGGCGAGCGGAGATTTAGCGCCATTAGCCCATTTGGCGCTGGTGCTTATTGGAGAGGGGTGGGCCACAGTCGGGCACTCCCAGGAGGTATTGCCTGGTGATCAGGCTTTGCGCCGTGCCGGGCTAGAGCCCGTGGTGCTCGAAGCGAAAGAGGGATTGGCGCTGATTAATGGAACGCAGGCCATGAGTTCTTTGGGGGTAGACGCAATTATGCAAGCTCAATTTTTAGCGCTGTGGGCCGATGCAGCCGCTTCTTTAAGCATGGAAGCCCTGCGGGCCATTCCTATGGCCTTTCATCCGCTTGTGGCCCAAATGAGGCCTCATCCGGGCCAGGGAATCGTTCAACGTCATCTGTTAACTATGCTCGAAGGAAGCCGATTAGTGACAAACCCCGGAGAATTGCGAATGCAAGACGCCTATTCGCTGCGGGCGACCCCTCAGGTACACGGGGCGTGTTTGGACGCTTTGGAACATATTCGGCAGGTTGTGAGGCGGGAAATCAACAGTGCCACGGATAATCCTTTGCTCTTTCCCGAGGTGGATATGGTGATCTCCGCAGGCAATTTTCATGGAGAGCCCTTAGCCTTAGCACTGGATTATTTAGCGATAGCCAGCGCGGAATGGGCGAGCATTAGTGAAAGGCGGATAGAACGGATGGTGAATCCGGCGTTGTCTGGGCTTCCTCCTTTTTTGACCCGTGAGGGCGGGATTTACTCCGGGCTGATGCTTGCGCAATACACGGCGGCAAGTCTCGTGTCTGAGAATAAGGTATGGGCTCATCCTTCCAGCGTTGATTCCATTCCCACGTCGGCCAACCAGGAAGATCATGTGTCAATGGGAACGACCGCAGGCCGTAAAGCCCATACCATAATCCACAATCTTCGTTACGTTTTGAGTATTGAATTGATGTCGGCAGCCCAGGCATGTGATTTGCTAGGACCCGAGAAAATGGCTGCCAAGACACACCAGGTCTATGCATGGGTGCGAGAACTCGTACCGCCTTTGGAGGTTGACAGGCCTCTGGCGCCCGACATTGCATTGATTGCCGAAAGCCTGTTGGACCCAGATACAGTGAGTTGGCTAGAACACCTCTTGATGGCGTAAAGGGCCTAGGAGGCCTTGCTGTTCTGCCCACAAAATAGCCTTGGTGACAGGATCGTCCGCACCTTTGGGGGTGACATAGTCGGCCACCTTCTGGCACTCAGGCGGTCCGTCTCCCGAAGCGATGCCAACGCCCGCCCACTCTAGCATAGGCACGTCATTAAGTCCGTCGCCGATGGCTAACACATTCTGACGGGGTATAAGGGATTTCCGGGCCAGATATCCGAGCCCTTCTGATTTATTGACATGGGGAGCTAAGATGTTGACCTCAATAAAATGGTCATGGTCGAACATCGTCAATTCATAATCCTCGCCCTTAATCCCATAATCGCGGACAAATTGTTCGACCTTCTCCCGACCTAAAAGCAAAATCTCCATAGGCTTGCGGGGAATGCGTGTCTGGGATGTGACCAGGAGATCTTCTGGCTTTTGCCAGCGTTCGTAATCATCCGGTGTTCGGGTTAGAAATACCGGATATTGATATCCGAAATAAAAGCGCATATGGGCATGGGTGTCAAAAGACCAGCGCAACATTTCTTCGGCGCGGACTCTGGGAACCCCGTGACGGTACATTTCGTGGGGGTGTTTCGAAGGATCAAAGACGTAGGCTCCGTTGTGCGCAATGATGGGTCCCGGTATACCTAATTCCTGTTGAGATCTCAGAGCCGTGCGCCAACTCCGTCCCGTGGCAATCACAATGTGGATTCCCGTTTTCCATAATTGCCGGAGTAAATGCGCTGCCTTTGGATTCACATGCATATCGCCATTGAACAAAGTTCCGTCCAAATCGCATACGATCATCTGTATCACAGTAATCCGCCTCTTTTCTGCCCATGTTCCTGCCGTTAAAATATTGTATTCTATAGTAATCCGGCATGAAGCATGGGAGGTACGGTATTGATCCGAATAATTTTAGGTTCTCCTCGCCATTTACAAGAACGCTGGATAAAGGACTACCAGCAAGGGATCTTGCAAGGGCCAACCTTCGTTCCCAATGAGACGCTCGCTCACTATCTCCTTAGCCTTCTTCAGAGGCAGGGCAAGGTTTATCCTTTGCCCGCTATTAGGACTTTGTGGGACTACGCTCGTTCCGGATTGCCGCAAAATGCGAATGTGGCCCCCATTGGAATGGAACACCAGTTGGCTGTGGTGTTAGCCCGAGATCTCGGCAACGAGTTGCCTCACCAAGTTCCAGGAATTTATTTGAACATTATTCGCCATGCCTTAGAACTCCGTCGGCAGCATGTTCAACTCCCGTCCTATGATGGTATTCCCTGGCCCCGTATATTGGCGTGGCTTGAAGATATTTGGCCCGATACGCTGTATGACGAGTTCCGGGTTTATCAATATGCCTCGACCGTATTGAATGTCTCTACTAGCACCTCCTGGGTCGCCATTTATGGCTACGTGGAAGCTCATGAATCCCAGTGGCAGTTGCTTGAAAAATTGTCGCATCACTATTCTATCATCGTCTATTCTCCCTGGTTGACCTCATATGAGAATATCTTGACGGAGGACTGGATAAAGAGATGGCAACAACAAGGGGCTTCTACGGAAGTTTTAAAGGATGACTCATTGCCAGTACGAGAGAGCGTCGTGAGAGTCCGCCCCGGGACTTTGACACTTCATGCAATCATTGAGGAAATCAAGGATCATGCCGATCACGACGTGCTGTTGGCCTTAACAGGAATCGACGCGATCCCTTTAACGCGGCTGGCCAAAAGACGCGGCCTGAACTTAGCCCAACCTCACTCGGTTTTGTATTCCGCAAAATATGTATGGCAGGCTTTTTGGCGTCTGGCTCGGGGTGTCCAACACGATACGGATTTGCCCTTGTGGCTGGAATCCGTCACCGAGAAGCACGATGAAAAAGAAGCCCGCGAATTCCTTACCAGGTGGAGCGAAAGTTTGCGGCGCGTTAAGAATTGGCACGAGGTCAGCGATCTCTTCCATGACGCAGCCTATTTTCATGACCAGGAAGATTTGAGGGCTGCCTTAAGCGCTTGTTCCAACTGGGATATCTATGATCAATGGAATATTGTGCCCTATCCGGAGCTGGTTGACAATTTGCAAGCACTTTTGGGTTTTACCGCACCTTATACCGTCAAAGGAAACACGGTCTGGGCAGAAGGGCTCAACGTACGCGGACTCAGTGCCGATGTGATTATCGTGGCCGCTTTAAAAGAGGGAAGCTTCCCGCGCCAAAGATCATCCCATTCATTGTGGAGTCCTGAACTCGCTCAACTGTACCGCCTTCCGGGAGACGACCACCTTCATCAGCAAGATCTTCACCTTTTGCACTTGCTCAAAGAATCGGCCAGGCAGAAAATTTGCTGGATGGCCGCCGCAGGCGATGAGGGTGTGATGTGGTATTTGGGTGACAGCGGTGACAACAATGAAAAGACCTACAGAGCTGGTCCGGAGTTGCTTTATCCTGACAGAACGGGGACTAACAAAGAGCAAATTGTCAGGCACTATCAAAGCCATTATGACGAAGAGATTTTAGATGATTACCAAGGAGTTGTCGGCCCAGAGATGGGAGAGACATTATGGCCCTCGAGTTTTACGCCAACGCAGCTCGAACATTTTGGCACCTGCCCTTTGGCCTATTTTTACGAATACATTCTCGGTATTGAGCCTCTCCCGTACAATCTCACCGGCAATGTCGCGCCGGCCAAAAAAGGACAATGGATGCACAAAGTGTTGGAAGAGGCTGTTCAACTCAAGAATGGACTCACGGCTCGAGAAATGCGACAGCTCCTAGACGCTGTAATTCGCCTATATCCTCCTTCTCAACCTGTGCTAGAGGCTGTTATGCGTCATCAAACAGAGGACATGTTGCGCGATCTCCTGCAGGCATGGCCCCTCATTCGGCCTCGAGTAAAGACAACTGTGGCTACGGAATACCGGGTTCGGGGAGAAATGCCTACGGATTTGGGCATGTGGCCTTTTGAAGGGCGGCTCGACCGGATAGATCAGGCTCAAGACGGCATTGTGACGATCATCGATTATAAGACAGGGGCAGTAAAAAATCCCAATCACTTGTCGGCGGACAATCTACAGCTTCCGCTCTACTATGACGTGATGAAAGAGCGATTTCCCGATAAGCCGATTATGGCTAAAGTGCAAGGTGTGTCTTCCGCTAATCACTTCCAGAGCTGGGATATAGAGCCAGACAGTCAAATTGTTGGCATGGCCCAACAGATTGTCAACCAAATGGCTTGGCGCATTCGGCGAGGAGATTTTTTGCCGTTGCCCCGTTTGGATCAGGACCCCTGCCGCATTTGTGCCTTTGCTCATTTGTGTCCCAACGACATCAAAACCATTAGACGGCGCAAAAATGCGTCAGATGCGAACTATTGGAATTTATGGGAGCAAAGGGGATGACAATCCCATTCCTGGCGAACCCTCGCTGCCCACAGGGTGTCGGCGGGGCAGTCTGCGGAGGAATATCAACAGTGCTCAAAGAATGAGAATGAGAGAAGACAAAGAGGGGAGGCAGGAAGGTTATTTTTTGGCGCCAGTCAAAAAATGCCCTGAAGGGAAAGATGGACGTTGCGGATCAAGAAGTAAGGAATCAAATTATTCATGACTTTACCCATAATATCCTTGTCGAAGCGGGAGCGGGAACGGGCAAGACGACGCTTTTGGTCGAGCGCACGGTGGAGGCCATCGTGGAACAGGGAGTCAGTTTAGAACGCATGGCCTTAATTACGTTTTTGGAAAATGCGGCTGAAGAAATCAAAATTCGCGTGCGTCGTCGCCTGGAAGAGGTCATAGCGACTCCGGGAATAGACAATCACTCTAAAGGGCGGGCACAACGGGCCTTACGACAACTGCCTCTAGCGAGTATTACAACGATTCATGGCTTTTCTCTGCGTATTTTGCAAAATCAGGGGCATCATGCTCCCGTCCCCCTCGGTTTTCGGGTTCTCGATCGTTATCAAAGCGAAAAACTCTTTGATGAGAGTTTTTATCAATGGATCGAGACCGATAGGATGGCTGCCCAACGTGTGGAAACCCTTTTGAATTATGGGATATCGTTTGAACGGTTTCGGGAAATGGCACAATATCTCAGCACTTTTCCAGATATCCCTGTTTACCACGCTTCAAAGCCCTCGGTTGAATTCATCGAGGCGTTTGTGGATGAGGCCGATGAATGGCAAGACATTGCTTCTCGCTGTGCGCAGCAGAACGACCCAGGGTTGATCCAAATCCGGGACATTGCCCGCTATCTCCACAATCTGAGCTGGCTAGATCCCCAACAACGGGTGAAGTCTTTGGTGACATGGCATCTTACTGCAGCAAAGGGGAACAAGAAGAATTGGAGTCAGGCCGATCGGCTGGCGCAGCAAAAGATATTTGTCAAGTCCTTAAAACAGCAAGTCGACGATTTTAAAGTCCGCGTGGCCGATTATGTTTTACAAGAGGTGTTGCAGCTCATGGCGGATCGGTTTTGGCCCTATTGGAAAGAACAAAGATGGCGGCAAGGGTCACTGACTTTTGATGATTTGCTGTGGGAAACCCGCGACTTTTTGCGTCAGCATGGTCCGGTCGATGCCTATGATCTTATCATGGTGGACGAATTCCAAGATACCGATGCGCTGCAGGCTGAAATTATTGTGCGGATGCTGACAAACGACCCGGGACAAGATTGGCGTCAGGCAACCATTGAGCCCGGACGGTTGTTTGTGGTGGGGGATCCTAAGCAGTCGATATACCGTTTTCGGGGAGCCAACGTTGAAGTTTACCAGTTCATGCGTCGGAAAATAGCCCAAGAAGGCGGCTTGACTTTGTCTATCGTGCAGAACTTTCGCACCCCCAGGGAGATTGTGGATCCCATAAATAAGCTGTTTCGCGCCAACTGGCCTCATGATTTTGACCCGTCTCGGCCCTATGTAGCCCCATATACACCGCTTGAACCGTTCTTTAGCGCTTCCGGGGAGTCTCGCCTGATTGTGCGCGGGGGCTTTGCAGAAAGCCATGTGTATGAACGGCGGACATCTGAAGCGCGTCTCATCGCGCAGTTGCTCCAAGAAATGGTCTTGGAGCATCCGGTTCCAATCAGAGACGGCAATACCACGCGTCCTGCACGGTTCGGAGACGTGGCTTTGATAGTCCCGGCACGCAGCGGACTCTATATCTATCAACAAATTCTCGAAAAAGAAGGGATTGCAATAGCCCCCGAAGGGGGCATCAGATTTTTTGAACGCGATGTTATCCGGGGTGTTCAGCAATTTCTTTCCGCTTTGCGCAATCCTTCCCAGGTTTCTTACACGGTGGGCTGGCTGTTGTCTCCCTGGGTGGGTTTCTCTCTAAAGGATCTCGCCAAACACAAGGCGCAGGGAGGAAAGTGGAATTATCTGTTAAAGGATGCGGGTGGGGGTGAGAAGCGACTCACCGACGTTCTCGGCAAGTTGGAAGAATGGCACCGCAAATGGTGGCAATGGCGAGTGGAAGATCTATTTTGGGAATTATACGACTGGAGTGCTCTCCCATCGGTATTGGCGGAACGTCATGATGTGGCCAATCTGTCGAATTTGGCCAAGATGGCGGATTTATGCCGTGATTTGGGGGATGAGTGGGGGAATGATGAATTTTGCCGCTGGCTCGAAGGCAAAGTGAATAATCAGGAACAGGAGGAAGAGGGCCCCTTACCGCAAGAACAGGATGCGGTTCACGTTGTGACGGTGCACAAAAGCAAAGGGCTTGAGTGGCCCTTAGTCGTCGTAGCCAACTGGAACATGAAGTCGTCTCCCAAGCATTCCGGGATTCGGATCCAATCCGGTTCTGTCGCTTTGGCCCAAGGCAACTTGCGCAGCCAATTATGGGAAGAATTGGCTCAAGAGGAGCGTTTACGAGCACAAGCGGAAGCCGAGCGCCTTTATTATGTTGCCTTGACCCGGGCTCGGGACTATCTCATTGTCATGGATGCATTTTCGAAAAACAATGAGGAGTCCTCCGCTTCCTGGAGTCTCTATAACCTTACCCAAAATTCATAACACAGCCGAAGATCACCATAA
>JAKBWA010000011.1 GCA_021841025.1 Bacillota bacterium
CAAGTGCTGTTTACACATGCCGTGGGACGCAATCCGACTGCCGAACGCATTGCACCGGCTGTAGCCCAAACGGAGGGGTCGATCACCAGTGCAGGGGTCGTAATGGCTACGAGTTTTTACGCCTTACTTTTGGCGCCATTGCCGTTTCTGCGAGCGGCAGGATTCCTTATCGGAACCAATGTGTTATTAGATACATTGGTTATTCGCACATTACTGATGCCCACAACTTATGCGGCATTCTTGGAGTCTGATCCTGCTCGCCGCCCATGGTGCCGACAGTTTGACCATTGGCTTGCACTGTTGGCCTTGATATGGGCAATAGTAGCCATTCCAACATTGCTGAGGCACGACCGGAAAGATTTGCATATTATCCCATCGCCTTCACCGATCCAAATCATTAGCACACACTATCACCCAATCCAGTTCTTCTAATTTTCGAGCGGAATGCCAAGAGCACCCGCCCTCATGCTTCCCGCCAAACAGAACATAACTCCATGCCGACAAGGCTTCATGTTCTGTTATGATGCCGACACGAATACGGCCGAAGCTCTCCGATGAAAGAAACAACCAGTGCACCTCACTTTCTGGTTCCAAATGTGTTATGACAATATATGCAAGTCAATTGAGCGCAGAAACGCACTTAATCTCTCCGTAATAGCGTGGATACAAAAAATTCCGTGCAACCCATGCCACCGCACTGCTCTTGGCAAAAACCGCAAGTGTAGATGCCAAAACTTTTACCATTATTCGGTTTATCGTATTCAGTGAATTAACGTCAAGAATACGGATATCTGAAAATGCATCATGGGCCAAATACCATTTTATTGGCTATTTATGGTAACAGGAGTTAAAACGCATACATATTATGCATCGCACAGAACTTTCCAGGTCTTTTGGGGAGGATTACTGGTCTTGTCGAACGGAAGGAGAAGACGCTTCAAGTCCCCAACCAAAATTCCCGATCGGGAAACAAGACGGCATTCTCTTCGATGGATTGCCTGGGTTCTTAGACACAGCGACAATAGCAAAATTCCAATGGTTTGTTCCGTTAGTCAGGTTAATCCGTGGAAAAACCTAAGTGGACCATTCCACAATTTAAGTTACGTGCGTCTTGGAATCACAAAAGGGAGGGGCATGTATTATGTCGTTAAATCCATCACAAGTCTATCTTTATGCGGCTGACCCGTCCGACTACCAAATTGCCTTAGGCGCCGCAGCGATAGCTCAAATTCCCTGGCACAATGTAATGGGAAGCTTCTTCGATACCTGGAATATGGTCGCAAAGGGCGGACTTCTTATCATTGCCGTAGGCGCTCCAGCCAACAATGCCTTGTACTACAACCCTTGTGGCTGGCCTAATCCAGACCATGAAGGCGCAGGTTCAACCCCATTTGATCTGACTCCGTATCCATTAGACAGTGTACCAATCCCAAATTTTTATGAAAATGCAGCGGGGGACTTGGCCTATCAGACACTTCTGATTGCCAGCGCTTTGGCTTATTATGCGACCCACAGCTCCCTTCCCCCAGGTTTAACCTCCTATCCTTCTCCTATCAGCCCTTTTAGTGTTTGTGCAGGCAGCATAGTGGTTGGATGTCCAACCACATCATGTGTCAATGGGGCAGATTCAGCCACGAGTTTAGGTTCTGTGGCTGCTTGTCTTAAAAGCAATGGATATGATTTTGTCGCGAGATATCTGGGGGGACCTTGCTTTGCTGGAACTCCTTTAACGCCAAGCGAGGCACAAGATCTCACGGCTGCCGGATTACACATCGCCAGTATTTATTCCGGAGCAAACAAGACGGCTTTGGTAAGCTGCGGAATCCAGGACCTCAATCAGGGAAAATTAGACGGCAATGCTGCGGCCACATTGGCCCAAAGGATTGGCCAGAGTACCGGCACAGCGATTTATCTCGGTTTGGAAGCCAATCAAACTGAATTCTCTTGGCTCGACTATGTTCAGGGTTGGACACAAGCCGTCACAGCCAGAGGATATATTCCGGGAGTGTATTCGTCTCTTGAACAGTTGAATACGATTCATGAACAACCATGGGCACTCTCGCATCTCCTCTACTGGCTTGGCAAATGGACACAATCAACGATGCTAACACCGCCTCCTTGCCCTTCCACCATGTTAAGTTATGCTCAAATGTGGCAATATGTGGGAAACACAAGCCTCTGCAACACGGCCATCGACATTAATAGCGCACAAGGAACAACGGGAATGTGGTCTTGAGAGATATGAGTCGGCGGTGATAGTGTACCGCCAGCTTAATCTTCAGGGTGAAGTATCTGAAGCCTCCTTCAAGCGCTTCGACAAAAGCGCAACCACCTCTGAGAATCTGTCTGCTCTGGATTAACGATTTCAAAGCCATAAACAGAAACACCAAGCGAACTTGGCAATTTCGCTTGGTGTCTTTAGTCAAAGCAAGCAGGGTTTCTCATTCCGGAACCGTCTGAAAGGCAGCTTCCTCTCTCACCACTTCGGTAATATGATTATCCTCGTCAACAAAAACCACGGTCGGATGATACGACGTCAATTCCTTTCGTTCATACAACCGAAATCCAATAATGATAACGAGATCACCAGGATGAAAAAGTCTGGCCGGTGGGCCGTTGAGACAGATGTCTCCTCCATGGGCTGGCCCGGGGATGATATAGGTATGCCACAATTCTCCATTGGACAAATTGGTTATCTGGACCATTTCATAAGGCAAGAGGCCAGTAGCGTCCAGCAATTCTTGGTCAATTGTAATGGAACCCACATAATTTAAATTAGCTTCCGTAACGCGAGCCCGGTGAATCTTTGCAGCCATCATACGATATTGCATCCGTTTCTCCTTTCTCTCATCCTTTCTATGGTAACGTGAAACCTAAACTTTTGAAAAGTCATAAGTTGCTGTCCAACACTTCCTTTACGCCTTCTGCAACGTAGCGCGCAATAGCTATTTGACTGTCTTCAGTCAATCCGGCTATATGAGGTGTACTGAACACATTGGGCAACATTGCCAGCCTGTCCTGGGGCCCAGGCGGCTCCTTCTCCCGTACGTCCAAAACAGCTCCAGCCAGCTTTTCTGTCTCGAGCGCCTTAAGCAAAGCCAACTCATCAATTAACTCTCCTCGAGAAGTATTAATGACCAGGGAGTGCGAATGTAACAGGCTTAGAGTAAGAGAGTTGATGAGATGATAGGTTTGTGGGGTCAAGGGCACATGAAGACTAATAATGTCTGCACCCTCTACCGCCTCCTCGAAGCTTTCAGTTTTCCATGAGTCCTCCACCTCGGCATAAGGGTCGTAAATTCTCAGTTTCATACCAAACGCTTGCGCACGAATCGCCACCGCTTGACCCGCTTTTCCGTACCCTATCACGGCCAACGTCTTTCCAGCCAGTTCACCCCCAGACATATCCCGGATCCACTGACCTTGACGAAGTTGGGACATCATACGCGGAAAGCGGCGCTGAAAGGCAATCGCCATCCCGAGAACGTATTCGGCCACCGAAACGGCATTCGCTCCCTGCGGCACTATTAACCGTACGGACCTTTGTTGGAGCACTCCTTGATCAATGTTGTCAAGCCCTACTCCAAGTCTTCCCACTACTCGCAAGTAGGGTGCCCGTTCAATCAACTCAGCATTCACCTGGGTTTTATTGCGTACGATCAAAGCTCTAGCCAAAGCCACACGATCCGCCAAGGCTTCTGGCTTCTGGTGCAGATCGGGATCATAGTAGACGTCATCGTCATAGCGAGACAGAATATCCAGCCCTATAGGATGGATCATTTCCGTAATAAGAATCATTTGTTATTCCGTCCGCATCCAACATGCTCATGATATGCCGACAACCCCAGAGCATCCATGGTATCGTAGCGCAATCCCACTCGCAAAGCTTCCAAGCTCAAGATGTCCTGGTGGTCAATATTGCCGAGATTGACGTTGCTGCCAAACTCCCGGATAAAGAGAATTTGCTGCGACTCCAAAGGAGCCTCGAAGATTAATTCCTCAGTAGACAGCACTTCCAAAACCGCATTCGTAATATGTACGTCCAAAGCGCCGTCCTGACCATAAATGCCGCCGCGTCCCGTTCCTCGTCCTTCCAGTATCACTTTATCAGCCCCTGCGTCGCGCAACTTCAAAGCCTCATCGGCATAATCCTGAGCCCTCATTAACGACACGTCAGATTTTTGTCCAACTTCTGCCATAACATGGAAATGACGGCGGGTAAAATCCTTAACCAGCGCGACTTTCTCATCTAATGGGATAGGATAGCTTCCTGATGAAATTTCGACCCAGTTCAAGGCGCTATGTTCCAGCAGCGCTCGGTACTCATCAAGCTGTCCTTGCGCCCAATATGTCTCAAACAATGTACCGCCTAGAATAACCTCAATGTCATGAGTCTTAAGCCAGGAAATCTTTTCATCGAGATTTTCAATAAGATAGGCAGTGCCAATGCCCAGCTTTGCAAAGTCAACATAACTCCCGGCCATTTTCGCGATATCCATCCACGCATTAAGCCCAATGCCACGATCATTAACCGCTGTCCACCCATATTTTCTGGGCTTGGGGGGACGATATGGAATATGCAACACTCCCATGAATAAACACCTGCCATTCCCTTTAAAGTGTAGAGACTCCTTCGCCATCGTACCTTTTGCCTGGTTGTGACATATCATGGCGATGTATCGTGTTTTCAACGGGATAGCTTCTGGGCTCTTCTTCACAGCTTGGTGAAGTGATTCAGCCCATAAAAAGGAGATAAAGATTGAAGTGTTTCTTTATGACATTATTGTCCGTAAATTCTGGTTAACCATATCACCCCGGTTTTCCCCCGTCAAAACCCCTGAGAGATCCACAGAGACTGAGAGCCGCATTGTCGTCCCCACATCTAAGATAAAAACTGTTTTCCTCCCATTTCCTCTGTTCTCTGCACTTTTCTTATCAGATGTCAATGGTTCAATCTAATCTGTTCAATAGAAACATTTGAGGAATCATCCATGACCTGGACCCGAATAATGGCGCCATTGGGGATGTCGATAGTATGTATTCGATCGAGTGACCATCCGTGGAAATAACACAAGAGACTCCTGAGTGCCAGTCGATGTGAGACGATGATGAATTGGCGATGAAGGGCTACATAATCCTCAAAGGCCTCAAGCATTCTGGTTTGTAAGTCGTTAAGAGATTCTCCTTGAGGAAATTGGAACGTTCCGGGTGAGAGTTGATAATTCTGCCATAAAGGCAGTTCTTCGAGAGAGGATTTGGGCATTCCCTGCCATTCTCCTGCGTTGATTTCCCGAAGTCTGGCATCTCGGTGAACTTGTTGAGTGGGTTGAGCCAACAAACGAGCCGTATCAAAAGCCCGGTGCAAATCGCTGGTAAAGATTGGCCAGAGCGGCAATAAACCGCGGAGGCGTTCGGCCTGGGCAACACCATCCTCGGAGAGTTCAGGATTGGCCCATCCCTGAAGAACATTCTGTCGGTTAAGAACGCTTTCGGCATGACGGATTAAATAGCATTGCGTAACAACCATGATGAACTTCCTTCCAAATATTGATAGGAGTTTGAGCTTTCGGCCACATTAACATGCATCTGAGTTAAATTCAAGCCTCCACGCTATCCACTCGTCTTGTCGTAACGACTTCAGTCCAGGGTGAGTCCTCAGGGCGGCCAGTCGCCTTGCAGACGATCACGGACAAACAACAAAAGGCCGGATACCTTTCAATCCGAACGTCAAGGCGTACTGCTCAATTGGTCAATTGCTGCCCCAGAAGAAACCTCAAAAACCTTACTCAGGTGTTTTACTAGCTCCATATAGAACATTTTGAGGCCATAGTATCATGTGTCACACCGATGAAATCCCTGAATATGATGTTGGTGAAGTTAGTCAACAGGAGATGGCAAAAGGCGAATTCAGTCTATGACCCACCGCCGCCGTTGCTCATTTGACTTGCTTTTCGGTTCCACTTTACTCCCTTTGGCGTTCAAATATATTCCGACATTGTCACCGATTCCCAGATTATCGTTTAGCTAGCCGTAGTCATAAACAAGGAGGACTCCCCAATGACCCCACGAAGCCGTTCGTCATCTCACCGGCACTGTCACCACCATCATCACCGTCACTTTCCCATTGACCCGATTTTATTGATATTGCTGTTGGGCAGATACCCTAGAAGCAGGACTTCCCGCTCTTGCTCCTCGTAATTCCGTGAGTGTTTGCCCAGGGGCCAAATGGTACCGGAAGTTCCGGGCCTTTCCACCATACTCGTTTTAAGGGTTAAGGTCCGGAACTCTGAATTCTGGAATTCAACAGAAATGATCTATTAAGGTTTGCCTGCTGGCATTATTGAGAAGCCATTCCCATTTAAGGAGGAACTGTCTGTGAATACATCATGGGATGAGTTGTTGCCGTTATTGCTTTTAGGTCAACGGCGCGATTTATTGCCACTTTTGCTATTACTAAGCGAAGAAAAGTCTTGTAGTTCCAGCGAGTCTTCGTCAGAAGAGTCTCATATACCCGCTAGCTTTGACGCCTATCTGTCTTCATTGTTGGGAGACTATGTGCGGATAAGTCTAGCAAGTCCAGTAGATAATGCGGCAACCCATGTCGGTACTCTCATCCAGGTCGGCAGTGACTTCATTGTTCTGCGTGATGACATTGCCGGCAGTGTTACCTTAGGATTCCGGGACGAAGTAATCATTCCCTTTTCAAATCTTGTGGGAATCGATCGTCTCCCTTATCTCGACAGGATTCTGCCGCTCTTGGGACGACTGTCATCTTCATCCTAAAGTCCATCATGGTCCCTGGGATTCGGCAAAAATCCTGTGGGTGCAGGTTAGCCTATCCCTGGGATCCCCCCTCTCAGCGTCTTTCGAGATTAAGATTTGAACAGGTACTGCCGTAAGATTTCTTGCAAATCGGGGCGATCTTTAACTAAATCTGACAAACTCGGTGTGGTTGATTCTTTAGAAGGTTCCGATGAACGGTGATGCAAAACCGCCTCGAATTGCTCTAGACCGCGAGCCAATTGCACTAAAGACGAAGCGAGGGAATAGAGTTCATTGATCAGCCCAGCAGGCTTTAGCACGGGAGGAAGTGAAGAATCTTGGCGCTTGGGTTCGAATTTGGATTCAGAGTCGGAAGCAGAAGAATTTGTAGGATGCCGTAATACAGATTCTTGAGGTTCGGAACTCTGGGACTTAGAGCGTCCGGCTTGAGAATCTTCAAGACGGCTCTCTTCTTCACCTTTTCTCTCGCTAGAATTCTCATTCGACCGAGTTTTCCATTTATCCTGCAACCAATTGTTCTTGACGGTCTTGTTCGCATCGTTCGCTGTGCGATCCTGAGATTCCGCCGCGTCTGTGGTGCGTTTGTCCATCACGCCATCATTCCTTTCATATTCTCTGATTATGTTCTTGCCTGTGACTTTATGACTCCTGAACGGAGGAGATGCTATGACCACATCTATACCAACTGTCCCTATTATCAAAGCAACCGGTTTTGTAGGGAAACAGGGATCAGGAGGATCCCATCCTCTTTTGTTGCGACTCGAGGATGGGCGTGTTGCTCATGTAAAGTTTCAAAAAAACCCCCAGAGTACCCGCAGTTTAATCAACGACCTCATCGGCACCGTCATTGGCCGTTACTTAGATGCTCCAGTGGCGGAAGCTGTATTCGTAGATGTGCGTGCAACAATGAGGGCCCAGGTTCCTTATCTTACTAAATACCGTTGGTTGCCGGGCCTGCAGTTTGGCACCCTATACATCAACAATGCCATTCCTATAAAAAAATTCAAACCATACCACGACATTGCCAATGTCTCCGACCTTCCCTTGTCCGCTCTGTTAGAAACATGGCTTTTTAATCGGGACGTTAAATTGTCCCACATCCTGTGCATCCCCGAACACAATCACGCGAGGCTCATGCTGGTTGATCATGGGTTCATCTTTCCACAAGGTCCGTTATGGAGCATTCATGATTTAAAACGTCACCGGCGAAATTTCCCATGGCCTAATTCCTTAACTTGGGTGGCGCGTCAAACTTCCTCCCGTTTTCATTTTGACGACGCCGTGAACCGAATCAGCACTCTGTCTCGGGATGATTTGGCGGCAATGATCAATCTTGTGCCTGCCGAGTGGGGGCTTTCCTCGCGACGCATCAAGGCTATTATCGATTTTTTGGTGTACCGGCAAAACAAATTGGAAAATGTTGCAAAGGATCTCGAGACTCTGTGGAATCGCCACAAGACACGCGATGATGACATCCCTTTGCCGCCGTTAAGCAGTTCACAAAACATCAAGAGCGCGGACGATTCTTCATCACCAAAACCTACGCCCCGGTTGAACTCCATCGCCTTCGAAGAATTTTCCCATAGGGCAAGCACTCCATCTCAAGAAGATAGTTCACTTAGGTTCAGCGAAAGGATCAGGAAGTCGGGTTCAAAGCCAGCACACCCGCTTCGGGAGAATATGCCATGAGTTCTGCCAATCCCATTCAAATCGTGTCACAAAGCCCTCAGCACTATGTTCTGAGCATTCAGACTTTGCCCATTGAGAAAGCTATTGCCGACCAATTTATGCGCTTTCCTCAAGAACAATGGCCTGATGTCATGTCTTTGACTTTATCCATTGGACTAGAATTTCTGCGACGACTGGATCCCAATCACATTAAGAAAATTTCTCGGTATCAACAACTGGAAGAACTCCAACGGACAATGCCTCTGGGAAAAGGAGCCCAGGGATTAGGTCAAAAGGAAGAGGAAATTCTAGGCCACGCGCTGGGACACCCTATTGAATCCTTATTTGATGACTGGCAACAACGTTTGATTAAAAGTCTCGAAAATCACATCACGGCCAAGGCACGTGAAGACCCTAAAACACATCATAAAGAGCCTGAAGGGTAGTGTGCAATGACTCTTCGTGCCAAAAAGATGAGTGGTGGGCAGTGGCTTCAATCCATCAGTTTCTGGCAGAATCTCACAGACGTTCATGGTCTTGAGCGATTATCCAAAATATCCTCTGCATTCTCCCGCCGTCTTAACCGACCTTAACCTAATGGCAAGAGGCTCACCGGGATACGTCCAGAAGCTCATGGTTCCAAAGCGGCTAGGTTCTCCAGGGCATAATCTTATGTCCCTCTCCCCAGGCACGATTTCGGTGCCCAAGGCCCGAGAATCCAAATATCTTTATACCCTCTTGTTTTTATGCAACAAGATACGGTTCTCAGTCGTCCCCATGTATAAGGCGTAGAGGGTGTGATTCGGATCCTCAGGAAGCTTGTCGCACAAGCTGAAGCAACTTCTGGGTCAGCCAAACCGCTGGCCGACGACTAAGATGGGAAGTCTTCGGACGCATTTAAGGCGACCGGAACCCATCCATAAAGGCTGTTGATAAACCACATCTTTTGGCAATTTGCCAAGGTTTTGGGCTGGATTCTTGCCTCCCGGATGATCTGACGCTCAAGCAGCAAGGTCCGGAACGTCCCTGCTAAAAGCCCGCATTCTTGTAAAGGCGTGAGTAATTCACCTCGGTACAGAATGACAAGATTTCCCCGGGTGAATTCTGTGACTTCTTCCTTTTCGTTCCACAGAAGGTGATCAAAGCTCTGGGAGTCCTTGGGATGAATCCGGTTATAAAAATCACGTTGCGTCGTCTTGTGAAAAAATAGAGGATCTGCGGAATTGCTAGGCTCCTTCGCCCAGCTCACCTCCTGGATGCCGGGGGAAATAACATTCCACGGCAGCGTCTCGCCACTGATCTGCCCTGATCCGTTCACACTCACGCGGATCCGCCACAGGCCACTTTGGTGTTGCTCTTCCAAATTGAGCAGATACGCGTGAAGGCTATGGGAGTCGAGCGGGATGCGGTAATAAGCCGCAGCCTGTTCGATTCGCAAAAGATGATAGGATTTCAGCCAAATCTTTCCCGTGTCCAGTTTCATTGTCTCCAGTAAGGACCACGTCGGCTGACTTAAGGTCAGAAACCGGGATTTCGTCAAAAGCTCGTCGTATTCGTCTTGGGACCTGGAATCCCACGTGATACCGCCACCCGTACCAAAAAACGCCTTGTGCCTGGCCTGGTCTATCCAAACGGTCCGAATCGCCACATTGAAGTCGGCTTGTCCATAAGGTGATGCGTAGCCAATCGTTCCGCAATAAATCTCACGAGGAGATGATTCCAACTCATTAATGATTTTCATGCTGCTAAGCTTTGGTGCTCCTGTGATCGAGCCGGAAGGAAACAAGACTTGCAATACCTCCGACCAGGGTACTGCCTCCGAAGTCTTCGCGCGTATTTCTGTCGTCAACTGCCACACAGTAGGATAGGCTTCGGCTTGGCATAAAGCATAAACTCTCACGCTGCCCTTTTGAGCAATTCGTCCGAGGTCGTTACGGAATAAATCGGCAATCATAATGTTTTCCGCACGATTCTTTTCTGACTTTTTCAACTCCTCCTTGTAGTTCATATCCTCGGCATAAAAGCGTCCGCGTCGGGCTGTCCCCTTCATTGGCCGGGTCAGCACAAAGTGTCCATTTTGCGAAAACAACAACTCTGGTGACATAGACAAAATTGCATAGTCATCCCACTGCAAGTAGGCAGTATAGGAAGCCTTTTGCGCCTCTCTCAGCATCCTATAAAAGGGCCAAGGATCACCTTGGAAATGAGAAGACATCCTGAGAGTAAAGTTGATCTGATAGCTTAGCCCCTGACTGATATATTGTCGAATGGCCGTGATCTTCCGCTCATATTCTTCCTGTGTCACAGGGGGATCAAAACCCCATTCATCAATTGTGTAAGACGCTTCATTTTCAACTTCCCACATTGCTACCGGTTCTTTAAAAACGCCAAACCCCAGAAGCGGAAATGTTGTCTCTGGCGCATGAGAAACGAAATAGGAGGCATACTTCCCCGCCTCCTCTAAACCATAAGCCGCCTCATAACTTAAGAATCCGGCAACCCAATACCCTCTATTCGTCCAATCTTGCAATTCTTTCAGGGCTAAAGTCACCTGATGGTAGTCCCTGACCGTAAGAACTTTTATGGGATCCGTAAAAACATAGGGAGTGCCATTACGCGGAAAATCCAATCGAATTCGCATCTTTCCCCCCAATAGTCATTGGTTGCCCGTGAAATCAGGCCCGCAATGGTTGCCTAAAGGCTTGGACACCTAGTTTAACCCACAGCAACCATTCGTTCCAGAGGGATGAGAGCTTTCGTTCTAACAGCAGGAGATACTTTGACCACATATTGCCCGTAACGCAACGCATCACGGATTTTTTCCAGGGATATCATATTCATAAAAGGGCACAAGGCATCATCATGAGCAGCAACAAAGGTCTTGTCCGGGTTCTCCTTGCGCAGGCGATGAAGCAGTCCGACTTCCGTGGCCACCACAAAAGTACTGGCCGGTGACGTTCTGGCATATGAGAGCATCCCGTCCGTAGACAAAATACGTGATTCTGCCTCTTTGGGCGGTATAGCCAAGGCTCTCGTAGTGCATCCGCATTCCGGGTGAACCAACAGCTCTGCCCCTGGGTAATGGCGGACTGTATTCACCATCACCTCATTTTCTATCGCTGCATGGACGTGACACTCCCCATTCCAGACATGAATGTTCTTGCGTTTGGTCATACGCACCACATGTGAGCCTAAAAAGAAATCCGGTAAAAACAGTATGTCCCGGTCAGGATCGATCGACTCGACAACCTTAATCGCATTCGATGACGTACAACAATAATCGGATAAGGCTTTGATTGCCGCTGATGTATTGACGTAGGAGACAACCACGGCGTGGGGATATTGCTTTTTCCACAAAATGAGCTGTTCTGGAGTTATGGTATCCGCTAAAGAACATCCAGCATCGGGATCGGGAATGAGCACCTCCTTGTCAGGACACAAAATTGAGGCTGTCTCCGCCATGAAATACACACCCGCTAAAACCAAAACCTCGGCCTTACTTTTCTTGGCCCAGCGCGCTAAAGCCAGCGAATCTCCCAAAAAGTCGGCAATATCCTGAATTGGCTCCGGTTCGTAATTATGAGCCAAAATGACCGCATTGTGTTTTATCTTTAAGGCCCGTATCTCTTCGATTAGAGTGTCTTGCATGATCAATCTGCACCTTCCCCCGTTATTTCCGGCTATACTTCCCGCCATCTTTTTGCACTAAGCAGTGACCCAAGCCATTAGATGATCCGCCCACTGGCCTGAATTCAATTCCCCTATTCACGCGATGGATAAAATGTCCCGCCCATTGATTATCACTTTGGGGAAAATCCGAACGGAAATGAGCCCCTCGGCTTTCTTCACGCTTTAAAGCCGATTGACCGATTAACAAACACAATTGCAAAATGCGGTGATTATACCTATTGTGCAAGAAATTTATACGTTCAACACCTTGAGCCATGAGATGAGGATCGCGAATCACTCCAAAATGTTGATCCATGATATCGCCCAGATGACCCAAAATTTCCGTATCAGATGGGGCCTTGGGGACCGTAGGAGGAAGAGGCAATGGGAAATTCCCTACGGGTTGCAGGTTGTCTGCGATATGCTGTGCTATTCGTTGGGAAAAGACGAGAGCTTCCAAAAGTGAATTGGACGCCAGTCTATTAGCTCCATGCACTCCCGTATGAGCCACTTCGCCCACAGCATAAAGACCATGCACCCGGGTTTGTCCGAAATAATCCGTGCAAACCCCTCCCATCGAAAAGTGGGCGCCGGGAGCAACCGGCAACAAATCTTTAGCCAAATCCCAATGCCTTTGGGCCAAAAGTTCAGCTATTTGCCCGAAGTGATGATAAATTTGCTGTCTGTCCAGATGCCGAAGCGTCAGAAACGCTTGAGGCTCGCGGTAGACCGCCAGGGCCACTTCATCACGTCCTGCCAGTTCTTTTAAAGGGTGGTCCAGCATAAAGCGCTCACCCTGATAATTGATGAGATGAGCGCCAAATCCGCGTAGGGCTTCTGTCAGCAAGAGGGCATCACCCCGGGGTCCATTCTGGGCAAGAACTGTTGGATGAAACTGAACAAATTCCAAATCAGCCAACTCTGCCCCCGCCTCGTATGCCAGCATGAGACCCTGACCAATAGAAACAGGGTGATTGCTCGTCCTTTGCCACAATGCCGCGTATCCTCCCGTAGCCAGTACTGTTGCCGGAGCTAAAACGCCCATAAGCTTAGAGGATGACGTGAAAAGCCAACTTCCTATGCAGCTCCCTTGAGCATCGACGATCAATTTCTGGGCCGAAGCGTCTACAAAGTGTACGCGCGGATGAGACATAGCTTTTTGATATAAATGCCGTGCCAGCGCTTGTCCCGTCAATCCCCCGGGTGCATGCAGAATCCGGGATCGACTGTGCCCGGCTTCTCGGCCTAATGCGGGATGGATGGAATCTGCCATCTCAAAAACGCCAGCCTCCAACAGAGGGTCCAGCACCTGGTGCGGATGTTCCACCAAAATTCTCACAGCTTCAGGATCAGCCAGTCCCCTGGTCGCCACCATTGTGTCCTCGAAATGCCAATGCCAGTCGTCATCTTCTCCCACAGCCGCAGCGATTCCGCCCTGAGCACGGTAGGTACTGCCCTTCTGCCACCCCTGGGGAGGTGCGCACACCAAAACATCACCTTGGGGTGCAATCGCCAGAGCCGTGGATAATCCGGCGATACCCTGCCCAATTACCAGGGCGCGCCAATTCAAGGTTCACGCTCCCAGTCTGCGCCGATATCCACATGGGGAGCAGAATGAGTAAGAACTCCCAGCGAAATGGCGTCTATGCCGGTCTCGGCCATCTGGCGCAAATTCTTCAGGGTAATTCCTCCAGATGCCTCCACCACCACACGGTGGTCAATATACGCCACGGCACGCCGGAGCTCATCACAAGACATATTATCCAACAATACCCCGTCGACTCCGGCTTGCAAGACCTCGTCGATTTCTTCAAAACGGTCCACTTCGACTTCAATGAACATGCCGTAAGGGGCATGTTGTCTGATGTTTTTAATGGTTTGCCTGATACTGCCTCTCGCCGCTATATGGTTGTCCTTCACCAACACCGCATCGCCTAAGCCGAATCGATGGTTATGCCCCCCTCCGGTTCTCACCGCATATTTTTCATAAACTCTCAGTCCGGGATGAGTTTTTCGCGTATCGAGAATTTTGACATCTAGGCCAGACACTAAATCTACTGCCTCGCGCGTTAACGTGGCAATCCCGCTGAGCCACGTTAAGACGTTCAACACCACCCGCTCCCCGCTCAAAAGCACGTCAACAGGCCCCTGTACGCTTCCGATCCCCTCACCCGCGAGACATCTTTGCCCGTCTTCCTTATAAAAATGGACTGTGACCCGCGGACTCAAGATCTGATACACGGCTCGAACGATGGGGAGGCCCGAGACCACCAAATTCTGTCTGGCTCTTAAAAGCATGCGGCCATACAATTCACCGGGAATGGTGAGTTCGGTTGTAATGTCGCCTAACCCCAAGTCTTCTCTCAATCCGTCATCTGCCAGTTTATTCCATAAGTATGCCTGCATGAACTTCTCCCGTATATTCAGATATCAATATAGAAGTATTTTAACGAACTTAAATACATGTGACAAGACACTTGTAAATATTTTTCTCCTAACCTAGCTGCCTGGAGGTTTCCCTCCCTCTTGCCAGTCCTAAATCGGAAACCGCATTTTGGCTGCATGTTGCCAGCACACGGCCTTCGTTCAAAGATAAAGCGACTATGCTGAGTCCAACCAAGGTGGCGAAACATCGAAGACAGTGCTTTTTGTGATATATTATAAGAGTGTCTTTTTTATGGGACAGACAATGTCTGCACTTGACCCATAAAGCCAACCATAAACAACAAAGAGTAGATAACAGAAAGAAGGTTCTGGATTGCCTATAGGGTCACGCGGCAAGATATGGATTATTGTTGCTATTTTGCTGGCAATGTTTCTCTCGGCTTTGGACATGACCATAGTCGGCACCGCGATGCCTAGTATTATCAATGCCTTACATGGGGTCGCCATATATGGCTGGGTATTTTCAGCATATCTGTTAACGTCAACCACACCGGTACCGATCTATAGCAAGTTAGCAGACATGTATGGGCGTAAATCCGTATTCTTAGCGGGGACTTTCATTTTTACTTTAGGTTCCGTTTTGTCCGGACTATCCCAAAACATGCCCGAACTGATAGCATTCCGGGCTTTGCAAGGTCTGGGTGCGGCAGGTGTTCTGCCTGTTGCGTTGACCATAATCGGTGATCTGTTCTCTTTAGAACAGCGAGCCAAGGTCCAAGGACTTTTTTCTGCCGTGTGGGGTTTGTCTGCCATCGTCGGACCTATCATCGGAGCTTGGATTGTCGAAAACATGAGTTGGCAATGGGTTTTTGAAATTAACCTGCCGGTGGGTCTTTTGGCCATGGGAATTCTTGTTACAGCATTCCATGAAAATGTGGAAAAGAAGCCACATCAACTGGATACATTGGGCACTCTACTCCTGACCATCGGCGTGAGCGGATTTTTAGTTGGTCTCATGCAGACCTCGTGGAATTTACCGATACGCTTTGCGTTTATGATTTTGAGTATTGTCATTCTCGCGGTTTTTTTGCGAGTAGAGACCATCGCCAAAGAACCCATTTTGCCATTAGCACTATTTCGTCAGCCATTTGTGTTTTTCAGCACCAGTGTCAGCCTGTTCGCAGGAATGTTACTGTTCGGGCTCATTTCTTACGTTCCCTTATTTGTGCAAAGCGTCCAAATGGGTACACCAACATTAGCCGGACGAGCTATTACACCGATGCTCGTGGGATGGCCTCTTGCCGCCCTGATTTCCAGTAAACTCATCATCCGCTCGGGTTATCGCCCCATCGCTGTCATTGGCGGAATTTTACTGGTTACAGGCTCCACATTGCTGGCCATTGATCAAATTCCCGCATCCGCCATGATTATCATAAGCACTTTTCTGATCGGATCCGGCCTCGGATTATCCTTGACCAGCTTGTTAATCGGTTTGCAAAGTCAAGTCCCTTGGGAACTTCGGGGCGTGGTGACGGGAAGCACGCAATTTTTCCGGACGATCGGCGGATCTATAGGTGTCGCTCTCATGGGCACCTTGATTAATCTGCCCCGTTTCGGAAATTTTACGGCTAATCATGCCGTTCAGCTTCTCTTAAGTCCGGCCCATCGGCAGGCTTTGTCCCCCGCGGTCAAGAACCTGGCCCGGAATCTTGCGGCACTGGGATTGCACCACGCCTTTGAAATGGGACTAGGATTCGCCCTGGTGGCTCTTATGAGCACATGGCTTTTGCCCAAACAATCCAAGGCCTCATCGGATCCCCGGGCCAAGACGGGTCCCATGGGCCAAAATTTTGAAAAAGAAGCCTGAACCGCTATTGTGAACTCCGGGGATACGCTATTAGCAAAACACCTATCCCACCCCAAAAGGCTGTCCTGGGGTGGGATAGGTCTAATCTCTAACGTAAATCTGTTCTTGCCGATGTTTAGGTTAATACCTCATCCACTCTCTACTTCTTGACACTGGGGCTGACTCAAAAAGCTTTAGTCCTAAAATTTTCTCCCACTTGACCCCTAAAAATGAGGAGGAAAGTGACCTACTTTCTCCACTACGTGGGGTAAAATGGGCACATTTTAGGGACGGCATCACGGCCGACATACCTTTTGAGACAGCCCCTTCTTGCGAGGAACCGACTGACGTCAGCTTGACTCGCAAAGGGTTGGCCAAAAGCCCCCTATCCGGTCGCCCGAAGGTCTCCGGTTACGGGGAATGATCGTTCGCCGAATCCTGTTAACGTCTGGTCTTGACGACGCGATATATTTTACGCCTCCCACGATTGCGGGAGACAACCGCCAATATATCCTATTGTCAAAGAGCGAACACACAATTAGGTTATCACGAAACGATCCGGGTATGGCATTGCAGGGAAAAACTTTCGCCTGACGGCGAGCGCCTTCTATCCCCGCCCCTAAACAGCAGGGTTTTACGGCGCACTGGATAAAGTCTCTCGTACCTCATCGGTTACTTCTTCATAATCACTGCCGCATGTTGACCGGTCCAGGGCCTGGGATCACGGCCTTAACTGACGTGAACGCTTTGGGCGATGCGCGATAACCAACTTTCATGCTTGGACGGGACCTGAATGTTCACAGCCACCCACCGGTTTGCTGTCCAGTGAACATAAATGGATTGCGAAACACTCTTGCCTTGCTGCACAATCGCCGTTCCAAATGCCTGGGGACCTAATGGCTGCGTTATATTGGCGGGCCTGTGCCTGGCCACAAACATGCTCACCTGCCCCTTTTTGTTCCCCCATTGCCACGAGCCGGGATTCGACGATTCGAGATGGTCAAGGGCATGGGGAATACTCAATCCCAATGTCGCCCCCTGGTACGACGTGGTGATACTAACAAAATTGCCTTGGGCAGGGGCTGTTGACGGACTGGGGTTGGAACTAGGCGAAGCACTCGGCGACGTGCTGGGGCTGGGACTAGAACTCGGGCTCGGCGAAGGCGACGAGCTTGGTGAGATACTCGAAGACGGCGATGACGTTGTTTTCGTCACCCCAGAAGATGTTTTTCTCGAATGCGAAGAGGGCTTCAAAGCCCCCGTCGCAGCCGTATTCTCCGAATGGCTGCCCAGAACCAGTGCCAATGCCACCCCCGCAGCCGTACCAGCTATGACGAAAGGCCACCGGGGAATGCGCTTTTTGGCAACGGGTTTTCTTTGTGAGGATGTCGCAGGTCCATTAATAATGTCTTTCAAATCATACCCGCAGTGACGGCAGAAACGGTCTGTGCTACGCACCGGCTGTCGGCACTGGGGACACACGGGCGTCTGTGAATCCTTGTGTTGACCCAAATCTCATACCCCCACATACAAAATTATTGACACGTTTTGGATCCGCTTGCGCAATATCTCTCTTCTCCATTGTAACAACCTTCTACAGCCTCCCAAGCAACAATTTTATCCAGCATCATATCATGCCTTATTCATTTACTCATTCCAAAAATTGGGATAGCACTGGATGTTGCTAGGCTTTTGACAGCTTGGATTCTTTCCTTGCCGTTGTGTTGAAGAAAGTAAGAACTTACTCGGTTGAGGGCAGAAGTCCTTTTCCCCTGCTCTTGGAACATCACCCTCATTATGACACACCGTTATTCATCATTGCCGAAATGCCCTCTTATGAGACATAATCCACATAGTGTCGTGTGAAATTGTGGCTGACACGGCACTTAACCGGCGTAACAAAGGAGGATTGACATTTCTTGTCGGTTCCGGAATTGCTCGCTTATTCATCGGGGTTACTGACGGCATTTAATCCGTGCGGAGTGGCGTTATTGCCTTCCTATCTGCTCTACTTGCTCTCAGGACGGGTCTTTTCGCAAAAGTGGCGGTGGATCCATGGTGTCAAAGCAGGGCTCTTGACCTCACTAGGGGTTTCAGCAATTTTTGGAATCGCGAGTATCATACTTTCTTTTGTTGGCCATATCCTCTTTCGCATAGTACCGGTTTTTTCATTGATCATGGCGCTGTTTCTGGTTATTCTAGCAGTTTTTACCTGGCGAGGTTCTCTTAGCTTCGGAAGCATTCCCGGGACTCAGGCGTTGTCCCGATTGCAGCGTTTTTTCGAACGAGGCACGGCTTCTGCGTTTATTGTCTATGGTCTAAGTTACGGGATGGTCTCATTGACTTGCAGTCTTCCAGTCTTTATGGTGGTAGTTGCGGGAAATCTTACTACCAATGGCATGAATTCGTGGTTAGTCTATGTCGCCTTTGCACTGGGAGTGACCACAGTTATCACAGGGTTGTCGGCCATTACTGCTCTGGCCCGCACCGTGGTTGAACGCGTTATTGCCCAAATTGTTCCCATGGTTCAGAAACTCAGTGCCATCATTATGGTTGGAGCAGCTCTCTACTTGGCATGGTATTGGCTGTTAGGTCCGGGTCTCGGTGTTTCGTAAGTTGTCATGGGAGGTCGTAGGAGAATGCGCAAAACCACTTTATGGTCCATTACTGTCGTCATTTTTGTCGCATTGGCCGCATTGGCGTACGGCGTCTTCAAAGCCGTTTCACAAGTACACATAGCCGCGTCCAAACCCCAGGTTGCACAGACTTCATCTCCACACTCCTCTTCCGTGGACCCAGGAGCTCCGCTTAATGGCAAACCCGCGCCCAATTTTCAGCTTGCCAACCAGTTTGGCCAATCTGTATCCATGACATCCTTGCGAGGCAAGGTGGTTGTGATGGGATTTGTTAATAGCGCCGGCAATACCGTCAGCCCCTTAATTGCTACGATAATGCATAATGTTCTTTACGATTTAGGATCGCACCGCCACTCCGTGGCTTTTGTCGCCGTCAATGCCAATCCTGCAACCACCTCGACCCATGATGTCTATACCTGGTCTAATAAATATCATATGCTCCACAACTGGCAATTCTTAACAGGATCGAAGTCGCTTTTAGAGTCTGTCTGGCACCACTATTTTATGCAAACCCAGATTCTTCACGGTTCTTTGATTAACCACACCCCAGGTGTTTTCGTTATTGGACCCCATGGCCACGAACACTGGGTCTATATTAATTCTCCCAGTACGTCGACCCAAGCGATCGGAATTCAGGTCGTAAATATCCTCAAACACGTTGTTCCCCTATTGCCGGGACATCCTACGGTCAAGATCCCCCCCGCAAGACAACTCGCCTATTATCCGCCGTCTCTTGGACCGTCCCAAGCCGTGAATCGCTCCTTTAACCTCCCAGCTATCTTGCCAGGAGGAAAAATGGGCGCAGTACAGGTCGGTTCAGGACGTCCACTTAGACTCGTTGATTTCTTTGCCACGTGGTGTCCGGACTGTCAAGAAGAGATGCCGATTTTGGCTCGCTTGCAAAAGTGGGACATACGCCATCCTCACTATCCCCATGTCGTCGCCGTTGATTTGCGGCAGTCAGAATCATCGACTGCACATGTCAAGAATTATGTCAGGCGTCTTCACCTGCCTTTTCCCGTAGCCTTGGACAATCAAGGCAAAATTGCTGATTCTTATGGTGTTTCAGGCATCCCCACCCAAGCGCTTGTATCGTCCTCCGGGAAAATTCTCTGGTATCATGAAGGGCTCATTTCCTGGACATCATTAATGCATGATATCAAGCGCCATTTGCCTCAGTCTGCTTCCTCCTGAACTTGGGGATCGGAAGAAAAACTTCAGGTGTTTGACGAGGAAATCAGAAAAGATCCACACCCCCGCAGGAATTTCCAGGTGTCTTTCCCCAAGACACAACCTTGGGCCTGGGGAGCACCCGGGTGAAGACGATATTCAGATTTCTCCGGGTGTGGCAGGATTTTTGATATCATGATATTGCATCCAAAAGGTAGGCACATGAACGGCAAGACAACTCTAATGCCTCGAATGAGGCAAAACTGAGAGAAGGATCAGCATTATAAAAATCGAAGGGGGAGTTTTGATGCCTCGCATATTGATTTTGACCGGTGACGCCGCGGAGTCACTGGAAGTCATGTATCCTTACCAGCGCCTGCGGGAAGAAGGCTATGACGTCGACATTGCCGCCCCGACCGTGAAGGTCTTGCAAACCGTGGTCCATGACTTTGAGCCAGGGTTTGAAACCTATACCGAAAAACTTGGATACCGCGTACAAGCAGATCTCGCATTCAAAGATGTTAATCCTAAGGACTACGTTGCCGTAGTCATACCGGGAGGCCGGGCCCCCGAGTACATCCGCAATGACCCGGATTTTACCCGCATTGTTCAGGAGTTTTTTGAAAAGAAGGTACCCGTGGCTCAACTCTGTCATGCGTCTATTGCCTTGGCGGCTGCAGGGGTCATGGCCGGACGAACTTCGGCAGCATACCCAGCCTTAAAGCCCGATGTTGAAGCAGCAGGAGCCAAATTCGTTGATGCGGCAGCCGTAGTAGATGGTCATATGATTTCCGCGAGGGCCTGGCCGGATCACCCCGAATGGATGCGGGCTTTCATCAAACTTCTGAAAGAAAAAGCTCCTGTCACTCCCTAAGCAAAAAATCAAAAGAGCAGACAAGCCTCCCAGGATGTACCAGGCACGGCCCTTCTTATTTGGTCGTGCCTGGTACGTTTTATTCGGGTCATCCCTCAGGTCCCGAAATTGCTATATGTATGCCGGTATTTTCACATAATATGCAGTTTGTTCCGAGAGCCCCCTCCCTTCCCCTTTGCCTTTTCCCTCCTCCGCTGAGTAAATTATTAAACATTTGCAAAATAGTTTTTTCAATAAATATTATGTCATCACATAAGCCGTTTTGGAGTATTATTGTCTTGCCTGTCGATTCAATAAAATCTAGGAGGAACACACCATGAAAAGCGCGGGGCTTATAGGAATGAGTGCACTTTTACTGACCGCCTCGTTAGCGGGATGCGGTGCTTCGTCATCGTCCGCACCCCCAACCAAAAATATCAAAGACATCACGATTGGAACTTTATACGCAAAATCGGGAGCTTTTGCCACTTCTTCGATGCCGGAATACAGCGGCTTAAAGTTTTGGGCATCCCAAGTGAATAAAACTGGAGGCACCTATGTCAAAGCGCTGCACAAGAAAGTTCCCGTGAAAATTGTTGCCTACAATGACCAAAGTTCTGCCACAACGGCCACCAGCCTCTATTCGCAATTAATCACGGTCAATCATGTCAACATTCTGGTTGCTGACTTTGGATCCGTCCTGACTTCCGTAGCTGTTCCTGTTGCGCAAGAAAAGAAAATGCTGCTGTTCGATCAGACCGGGACCGGGGCATCCTTCTTTACGCCATCGAATCCTTACGTGGTTCTAACCTCTTTGCCCACGTCAGGTTTGTGGCCAACCTCGTTGGCCCAGTACTTAATCCACAAGGGTTATTCCCGTATCGCCATTGTCTATGCCACCAATGACTTTGATCAATCCCAAGACCAAACTTTAGTCAGAAAGTTAAAAGCAGCACACATTACACCAGTCTATAACAATGGAGTGCCGACTAGCACCTCCAGTTATTCGGTTTTGTTAAACAATATGGCTCATACCAAACCTCAAGCCGTCATCGAGCTGGGCTATCCGAACAACGACATCGCCTTTATGCAAGCTTTGAAAGCGAGCGGGGATCACTTTAACATGGTTTTCACCATTTTTCCAGGACAGTTGCCACAGCTTTTCACAAAGACCCTGGGTGCAAGCTCTATTAACAACACCTATACGTATCCTGCTCCGCCCTTATTGAGTTTTTCTCATGTCAATTACGGGCTAAATACCACACAGTTTGAGTCAGCCTATAAGAAAGCAACCGGCCAAAGCACCAATTTCTTGAGCATCGCCGGCTATAACACGGGGCTTATTATTCAGAAAACTCTGTCTACAGCTAACAGTTTGAATCAGCTCTCACTGAGGCATGCGGTAAGCCGTTTTTCTGGTTCACTATCGACATTGGACGGAAGCTTCAAAATTAATTCCGAAGGAGCTCAAATCGGAGAAACATTGCCAGTCGCAAAGATCAGTACAAATTCCAAAGGTCAGTTGTCGATTAAATTTGTTACATCCCCCAATTCATAACGCAAGGACGGGTTCCTGCCTAACACCAGAACGTTATCCGCAGGAACCCTTAGGCAGGAGGGTTACATGTTCGCATACAGTCTCATCTCAGGGATCCTTTTTGGTATTTTTTTTGGGTTTATGGCGTTAGGATTGAACCTGATCTTCGGCGTTATGGAAATGGTTAATCTTGCTCATGGAGACTTTGTCGTTTTGGGAGGCTATGTAGGGATTACAGCCTTAAACTCGTGGCATATCAATCCTCTGGTAAGCTTGATTTTTGCGTTGTTACTCTTTTTCGTGGTTGGCCTGGGACTATTTTTTCCTCTTGTTCCCCGATTGTCTCATTCAAGGGATCCCGAAATGCTATCTTTGATCCTGTTCTTTGGTTTGTCCCAAGTCCTCGAAGCCTTGATGGAAATCAAATTTGGAGTCAACCCCGAGTCGTTGCCATTATCCGTATTTGGTAATTCCTCGTGGCATTTTTTGGGACAAAGTTACCAGATCTCCTGGGTTGTCAGCGCTTTAATCAGTCTTCTTATGATTCTTCTCACGTATGTGTTCTTGTATTACACCCCTATGGGCCGCGCGGTAAGAGCCGTTATGGGCAACCGTGAGGAAGCCAGGGCGACGGGATTGCCAGTAAAACGCACCTCCGCCATCATTTTCGCCATTGGTATCGCTCTGGCGGCCATGTCTGGCGTGTTGAGCCCGCTTATGATCGGGAGTATCGACCCCACCTCGGGTTTGGGACTTACCACTATCGCCTTTGCCATTGTCGTAATTGGATCACTAGGAAACCCTCTTGGTTCCGTTTTAGGCGGACTGGTTTACGGAATCTCATTGATGCTCATGCAAACCTATTTGTCCTCCTGGTCAGTTTTGGTTCCTTATCTTTTGCTGTTAATCATTGTTTTGGTCAGACCCTCCGGTCTTTTGGGAAAGGGGGTACGCCATGTTTAACCCCCAATGGGACACAAACACACCAAACCGTTTGCGCAGGCGGTTAGTTAACGGTGTGATTCCCGTTTTGCTTTTGGCAGGGTTTTCCGTGTCTCCTCTCGTCTATGCCAATCAGGCCATCCTCTTTCAAATGATGGCGTTCATGGCTCTGGCGCAAGGGGTTAATCTCCTCTATGGATTTACCGGTTATTTGCCCTTCGGATACGTGGGTTTTTTTGGCATAGGGGCCTATGGAATGGCTATCAGCATTCAACTGCTGCATTTTCCGGGCATTCTGGCAGTGATAATTGGCGGCTTGTTGTCTAGTGTGATCGCTATGGCTTTTTTGCCCTTGTTGCGATTGTCCGGCGCATATTTCGCGATAAGCTCGCTTGCAGCGGCGGAAGTTCTGAGCCATATCGTGTCCAATTCCGCCTTCATTCATATCACCAATGGGCCTTACGGGGAACAACTCACGCAAAGTTACCATCCCCTCACCTCTTATGTCGTCATGGTCATTGTATTGGTTTTGACGACTGTTGTGGTGATCTTTATTCGCAACCGCCCCTTCGGCCGAGCACTCATGGCCATTCGCGAGGATCCTGTGAGCGCGGCTATGGCCGGTATCTCAGTTGTGCGCGCACGTTCCGTTGTGTGGCTGTTATCGGCACTAATAGCAGGATTAACCGGAGCTCTCTTTGGGTGGCATATGTCAGTCTTCTATCCAAGCACGGTTTTTGACTTAAACATTAGTATTCTCGCCATTGTCTTTACCTTATTCGGAGGCTACGGCACCGTAACCGGTCCAGTCCTGGGATCGATCGTGCTCTATGGGCTGTATAACGCCATAGGCATTTCCGATCCGCAATATTTTCAACTTATTTACGGATTATTGATTATCGCTCTCGTGCTGTTTCTTCCGGGCGGTATCATTTCGTTAATTCAGCGGAGGGGAAATTATGTCCCATGAACCCGTGTTAGCTTTTGAGGATATTGTCAAGAAATTTGGGACATTCCGTGCCTTGGACAAAGTCAGTGCAACTCTTAAAGCGGGAGAGATTCTCGGACTCGTTGGACCTAACGGCTCGGGGAAAACCACGCTCATTAATGTGATTTCGGGCCTGTACAATCCTGATGCAGGCAAAATTCTCTTTCAAGGATTAGACATCACGCGCTGGCCCATGCATAAAAGAGCAAGAGTGGGAATCAACCGGACTTTTCAAATCCCCAAACCCTTTAAATCATTAAGCATAACGGAAAACGTGGCTCTGGCATATCATTACGGCTCAAAGCCGGCCATGAACCCGCGGCAGGCCTTGGACTTCGTTGGGCTAAGTCATGCCGCGAGTCAGCTTGCGCTGCAATTAAACAGCACTCAGCAAAAATTATTGGATCTCGCGAGAGCCTTGGCTGCGGGACCTAAAATCCTCTTAATCGATGAGCTGGCAGCCGGCCTTAATCATCAAGAGCTCAAAGTGATCGCCGATCATGTGCAGTTACTAGCCCAACAGGGTATCGCTCTCATTGTCGTGGAACATCATCTGGGATTTGTTAACCAATTAACGAACCGCGTCATCGTGATGAATGCCGGAAAAGAAATATTTCAGGGATCACTGGATCAGGCCGCACAGGATCCTGTCGTGTCAGCAGTATATTTAGGCACTGGATCGTGAAAATATTTTAGACAGTGAATACCGAATAGAAAGGCGTCGATGAAAATGGCCTTGTTACATGTTTCTTCTCTCAATGTTGGCTATAATTCGCTGAATGTGTTAACGGATGTCAGTTTAGAGGTTGAAGCCAAAACACAAGTTGTGCTCTTAGGGGCCAATGGCTCCGGAAAAACCACTTTGCTTAAGTCTCTCATAGGTCTTCTCCCTGTACGTTCCGGTCATATTCTCCTTGATGGCCAAGACATTGTCAGATGGGATCCTAGCCGCCGGGTCCGTGCCGGACTGGCTTACCTCTCGGAGACAGGGGTGATTGCCAGTTTGAGTGTTGAAGACAACCTAAACATCGGCGGCTACTATCTTCCCCGGGGTCTCAGACGGCAACAAATGCATTCGCTGTATCAACAATTGCCTATGCTGTACGAAAAGCGTAAAAATGCCGCGTCAAGCCTTAGTGGAGGCCAAAGAAAGATTCTGGCTTTCGCCAAAGTTTTGATGGGACAGCCCCGTTTAATTCTGATGGATGAGCCCTCAGCAGGTCTAGCTCCGGTCATGGTCAATGAAATGGTTCAGATCCTTAATACGTACCGCTCTCATGGCCCTGCCTTTCTCATTGCCGAGCAGAATATTAAATTCCTTGTGGGTGCCAAATATGTCTACATTTTAGATAACGGGCAAATCCGTTTCCAAGGTACCCCTGAAGATTTAGATGCTGATGCCCACATCAAGGCTGCCTACTTCGGCCTCGCTTAATTCCGACACTGCATCCCGGAATACTGATCAGCTCGCACACACCCATTCCGGGTTCGAATCCCAGGGGATCCGAACCCGGACTAGTCTTCACCGCTTATAGCACAGTGCTATTGAATGGGGCTGCCGCAACTCGAACAAAACTTGGCATCGGGGTTGGTAATAGCCACACCACACCGAGGACACTTTGTCTGAGCGCTTGCTACTGCAGCATCATTTACTGCCTTTTGTGACGCGTTGAGTGCCTGTTGATGATGTGCGATGTTGCGAAGAATTGCTTGGATATCGGGGTCTGCGTCACTGACGGACCCTCTTTGGCTCAATTTTTCGTAACAAGAGGTACCGAGCCGTTGGTATTCGTTATCGAGCAGATCTTCGTCGTGTTTGAGCTGCATCCGCAATTTGGTGAGAGTCAGTTGGTGGTCCACTTCCTGAGCCGCGTTGTTAACGGCTGTCATTGCTTTGTTCTTAAACGCTTTCCAGTTGCCTGTGTTCATGGGCTTTCCTCCCGAGAGCATATTTTCTTAAACGGCCGACTAGAGCAAATGACTCGTTCGTAACACCCAATCCAATACTAAACTTGTTCCCTCTATACCCATTGTGGATCAGGTTCCAAAAAAGAGCCAGTGCTGAGCGCTCTGCCACCGTCTTGCTCCTCTTCCTTGTTCTTAACACCACAGCTGAATCACCGTGCCCTCAACCAAAAGATTACCCATCAACTTGCCTAAAGACGACGTTCAGCTGGCTGCTATTTTCAGAGTTAATGAACATTGCCAATTGTACCGACTGGCGCATGATTCCAAACACCTTGATCTGGATTGCCATGGGTTAGGCTGTTTGGGCCTGATTGCCCATCATTTTTAGGGCTGGAACCATGAGTGGTGGGCTGTAGGCATTTGATTGATCTTTGAGGTGCACTATGCTCTTTCCTTAAGAAAAGCGTTGCCGCGCAGGATCTATCCTTTTCACCGATTTGGTCTTGTTAGTGCGGAAGACAATATTTGAACGGTGCCGTATGGCTCTCTGTGCTAGTAATCCTTTGCCAGGATAAATGGCGATAAACTGCTATAGGACCTTGGGGCGTAAAGATTACCTGGCTTGGTTCTTAGCCAGACATCCTTAAGAATGCCAATCGTACACGCATAAAGCGCACACGTTTCGTCTCCTGTTCTTGCATAGTTGGCAGGCATTTATTTCCACGATCAAGAATGACTGATGAGCACCATTATACCCATGACGAGAAGGATCAATATGCCCCTGTTAACACGGAAGTTACAGGCAAGCTTTCCGCCATTTTTCATCCGACAATCGTGAAGCCCTGTTGCGTGGCGGTTTTGGGATACCATCCGACAGGATTTTTATGGAAAGAGACCATTTAAAGAACGAAGGAGGCTATGACATTATGCCCAACCGGGTCGTCTGGAGAGGAATTATTGCGGGCAGCATCGTCGTAGCGGGCGTCGCCTGGTTTGCGCTTCAACGTTCATCGTCCTCTCAAGTCCCCCCTGTTGGTGCTCCCCGCACGGTTAAAGCCCACGTTACACCCAACAGCATCCACTTCTTCCGGTTCTGGAGCTCTGATCAGCCCATAGTGGCTACGAGAGTTAATGTGGAGTACCAAGGCTTTTGTGGCGTAAAGTCGCATCCTAGAAAAGAATGAACTGGACATTATGCGTCACTATGAAGGCCTCCTGCACTAGTATGTGCAGCCCACACATCTAATGGGTAATGCATCTGACGCTTAAGCTATCAAAATCTCGGTTTTACAGCATCGGTAGTCGCAAATCAGACGTGGTCTATCGAGGAAGGGAGAGGGAGCAATGTTCCGATCAGACGAAAGATACACAGAGTATGGTATTCCATTGTCTTCGACTACCACTAGTCAATTCTTCACATGACGATTAAGATAACAGACACAGAGGGAGCCCACCTTTTGGGCACAATTGAAGTT
>JAKBWA010000032.1 GCA_021841025.1 Bacillota bacterium
CTCCTATAAGCGTTCGTATCGTAATCATCTAATCGACAATGACAGGATGAAGAGAAGTCTTTATCCGAATGAACAAACAGTCGGCAATTTTACGGGTCGAGAAATAACGGGCCGTAACGGGTTGAAAATTGAGCGGAACATCTTCCTCATGAACTAATCTTTTAATACAATGGGGTTTAGGCTGCAGAAAGGGAGTGTCTCATGAACTTTCGCAAATCTTGGGTCCTTGCGGGGATGACGGGACTGGCAGGTTTTGCCGTCGCAGGCTGTGGGGTCTCTAATCCTCCGGTATCGGCTTCCTCTATCGCCCATCACATTATCCAGGCTCAGTCCCGCATCAAAACCTCTCACAGTATCATGTCGCTGAGCATCAAGGGACTGCCTACAGGATCCATGAAGCAAACAATCCATTTGTGGACAAAATCTCCCGACATGGCCAGGAGTACCGTAGACATCAATGGCCATCAACAAGTCATCAGTGTGTCCAACGGACACACGATCACGATCCTGAACCAGGCCAACAAGACCTACATGAAAATTCCTGTGCCCAAAGGATCGGCTCTGGGTGCCCAAAATCCAGCATTGCTGACGACCGCATTAAGCCACATTCTGTCACAAAATCATGTGAGCCTGGTTAACACCTCCGCTCAAATCGCCACTCACCCGACCTACGAGCTGAAACTGACTCCCAAGAAGGCCAACCAAAGCTTCGGATTTTCCTCGATGACGCTTTGGATCGATAAACAAACGTACCAGCCCTTAGCCGTAAACCTCACGGTTAAACTGCCGGGTGGCCAAACGATGAACGAATCCTTGCGCTATTTGAGTATCCAGGATAACATTGCCGTACCGGCCGGGACGTTTAACCTGCAAATTCCTCCCGGTGCCCATAAAATGGCCATACCGGGTCTGCCCGCTTCCTCGTCTCAGGCAAGTCGGTGATAAGGAGTCGTCACAGGTGGAATAGGTATCCTTCGCACACACACCGTTCCACCTGTTGGGTTCTGCGGCCCGCGACATAAGATAGATAACCAAAGTCCAGCCGAGACAATAAGCTGAGCACACGGCACATGGGCCAAACACACAAAGAGTAACGACGGCCTCATCTTGGCAGCAAAGACGGCCATGACACGGCCCTACCCAATCTCCCCCGCTCTCCCCCTTACCCAGGAACATAACGAGGGACACGGCAAACGGAGCCAAGGGAACCGGAACGTTGACATTACCTTGGAGGGCTATGTTGTAATAGTTGTAATAGGTTGTAATATTTTCTTAAAAGGGTCAAGTTCAAGTCACAGCCGGTGAAAGGAGGCAGGCACTTCTTATACGGCCTGGTAAGGCGTTTCACGTTTGCCTCATGATATCAGCTCTTCCTGGCTGTCAGAGGCTCTTTTCAGTAAATTCCTTACCTGTCATATTCCAACCAACAAGCGACCGTTCCGCTCGATCTGATAAATCGTATGCCACCAATCCAGGAAGAGAGATTAGGTCTACTGTCGCCATGACACACTTCAGTGCTCATTACACATCCGAGATAAAATCTGCCAATCATTTGAGCCAGGAATACGGGAGGAATGACACGATGACCACTCTGAAAATTACTGTTGAGATGAAATCCGGTGTGCCTCTTTACGTACAGATTCGCGACCAAATCAAGGCCGCCATTGAATCGGGCCGGATCCCGGCCCATTACCGCCTTCATACCATACGGGAACTGGCCGGCATACTCAGAATCAACCCCAACACGGTCGCCCGTGCTTACCGGGAACTGGAACACGAGGGATATCTTGAAACCCTTTCGGGCCGGGGAACCTTCGTCGTGCACAAAGAGCCGGCATCGACCGAGTTTGAACCGGATTATTGGATCGTTGCCGAACTCGAGGACTGCTTTAAACGAATCGAATCCGAGTGGCATGTTCCGCCACAGCGTCTGCTCCATATGGCCACGCAAGCGATAGAAAGACTGTCCGTTGCCAATAAGACAAGAGAAAAAACCCGGCAATGAGAGAGAAGATGCAACCAAGGCAAAGCTCCCAGCCCCTGCATCTCCTGCCATTACAGGAATGAAAGGGATAATGCCGAGAAAGATGGAAGATCAAAGATAGCTCTTCCATCTTTCTCGGCAGGGTTCGCGCCCAAGACGCCAGGTTCTCCTTTGCCAGGTGATGTCTCCGGCACATTGCCCAGGCATTTTCTCCATGCGAAGCACCTCACACCTGACTTTGTTTTGTATTTTGTGCCTGATGTTCATATGCTGTTCTGATGAGGTTGTTCCCTCTCTCCTCCTCCATGTGGCCTCCAAGACGGATCTCAGCGGCAGCTCCGGTGAAGAACGGCCAGCACGCACTCTTATTTAACCGGCGCAATCCACCCGGTTAAAGCATCCGGGCGAATGAGACCGTGCTCACGATTCCCGGAGCTTTCGAATTGCCATTTTATCACCGTATCGCCGGATGAGTCGCACGCCTTGCAAGTCGCGACCGATAGCAAGGTTCGTGAAAGGCCTATTCGGAAGGGCACCGATACCGTCTGTCAAAAACGGGCACCCTGCCAACCAACCGAGGCTTGCACCAGCAATGTCCACCCGTCAGGCAGCCTGAGGAATATCCAAGCAGAGGATATTCCTCCCCTCTTGCTCTCCCCTCATCTGCTTCAATCAAATCGGCATATTTCCGTACAAAAAGCTGCGCGTTCCCAGGATGCCTTATACCGAGGAGCGTTTGGTGATAAAAATTCCCTTGCCCGGGCTGAACGGATATTGCAGTGCACGCTTGCGGCGGATCAAAGGCCCTCCTATGGCAGCAATCCCCAGAGTGCATGCTCCAGTCACAAAAAAGCCAAGCAGCGGCCGGGTTTGATCAAGGACGCCCAATCCCATGGGAACAAGAACAACGGCAAACATCACGATAGTGGAAAATACCACATTCCGCTTACGTGCCTGAGAACTCGTCGGCTTAAAGTAAATGGCAAAGAAGGAAGTGGCCATCATGGCGAGAAAACACAGCACAAATCCATCCACCGCTGTGATGGGGGCGAGCACACGGCGGGTGAAAAGGAGGACCGCCGTCAGAGCCAGGGAAAGAAGGAGCGACAAGGGACTGAGAGAAATCAGACGCTTATACCAGTACGTCTCCAGACGAATAGGAGCAATGTAAAGCAAGGCCAACACGGATGGACTACCCAAAGCCAGCACGGTGGCGCCGATCTGGGAGCCCAAAATACCAAACAACCAAAGATAGAAGGGACCAGGCATTTCGGCCGCCATCACCGAGACAAAGATCAGAACCCCGATAGCCAGAATAGGACGCCTGGCCAACGTCACAAACTCCCGCCACAGCAACAGCCTCGTCAATCCCCGGGGGAATCGTCCCGAATGGTATTCTTTACTGTCGGTGGAGATGACATCGCCCATTTTGTTCGCAAATGCCGAGGCATTTTTTCGTAAGGGCAGCAGTACCATTATCAATAGCCCAGCCGACACGCCCAGCAATGTAAGCACCAAGCTCCAGGCTCCGGATTTTTGTGCACTGATAGCCACCAATGCGCCCCCGAGACTATTGGCCACTCTGGGATCATGTTGGGACATTAGGGCATAGAGTGGTGAGACCACCATAATCAACAGTCCCAAAAACAACACGCCGCCATTCTTGCGCATTTTGACGGGCAAACGGGAGATCAAAAGACTATTCAGACCGATACCCAATCCCATGTACAAAGAAAAGCCCGTAATCCACAATACTGCCGCGACCAACACACCGCCTGCCAAGCCGTAACGCAAACCCAGAACAATCCCGATCCCCATTGACAAGAGCGTGGCATTGAGACCTGCCGTAAACATCAAGCTCCCCGCGACCATCTGTATCTTGTCGCGGGGAGTTATCGGAGCAACGCCCAGGAGCCCCAGTGTACTCAGGGCAATCAGTTGCGTAAAGCTCCCCGCGACTTGCACCAAGCCAAAGAGGGATACATAAAAAACCACAGGAGTAATGGCCGCAGCCAAATGCTGTGTGCCATGAATGAGCATGACCGTTAAAAAAGCCACCTGAAACAAGATGCCCATCAATAAAGGAAACAGCCCCTGAAACGTCAACATTTGCCGCTTGATCATAAGGAACTGCCACCGCATCAAGTAACGGGTCATGGCGAGGCCTCTTCTTGCGTCAGGCGTAAAAACAGATTTTGCAAGGAATCGCCGGCTTCTTGCACCAGCGTTGCGGGAGAACCTTCCGCAACAATATTCCCTTTGGTCATAATCAACACCTTGTCACAAAGTTCCTGAGCCATGCTCAGTAAATGCGTGGAGATCAAAATGGCGTGACCCGCTTGGCAAAATTCACGAAAGACCTCTTCCATTTGGGCGGCGCTGGCCGGATCCAGTCCGACCGTGGGCTCGTCTGCCAAAAGCACCAGGGGTTCATGAACGATTTGGGCCACCAGGGCCAATTTTTGCTGCATACCGTGAGAGTAGCTGTCTGCCCGTCTGTGGATAGCCTTACTCAGATTAAAGCGTTCCAATAACGGCATGGCATTATGTTCAATGACGTCAGGCGCCATGCCATAAAGTCCTCCGACAAACTGGACATATTCCCATCCCGTTAATAAGGGGAGAATCATCGGCTGATCCGCCACATAGCCCAGCATGCGTTTGGCTTCTACTGTATTTTCGGCTAAAGACAGCCCATCAAAAACAACACTTCCCGAAGAGGGTTCCATCAGTCCGCACAGCATCCGCAATGTCGTGGTCTTTCCGGCCCCGTTAGGACCGAGCAGTCCTACCAGCTGACCCGCTTCCAGCGTCATGCTAAAATCCTCGACAGCCGTCATCGTGTCGAAGGTCCGCCTCAAATTGCGGGACTGCAACAATATCCGACTCAATCTCTCCCACCTTCCATAAACTATTCTCTCCTAATTCTCACAAATCCTTTGGTTGCTAAAGATCAGACTTTAAGATAGGACTTGGATAAATCTAAGATGAAAATCAATGCAGATGAAAAATGAAGGCAAAAAGGTTAATATGTCGCGAGATGATATCTCCAATTTTACCAAACGATCTTCCGGAAAAGACCTTGAATGACCCGTCCGTCCAAAACATCTGGATAGGAATAGACGTCACTTCCCCAGATATGAGTCGAGGGATACTCGTGAGACCCTTATGGAAACCATATTACCCTACCATTTGCCAATATGCCATTGGTTGATCGGAACACTTTGCCGTTCATCTGCTCGGCTCCAGGCCCCGTTTCTCTCTGCTCTCTCCTCCAGCCACGGCACATCGACCGGCGACAAGACTCTGCCTATGGGCAAGCCGCACACAAGGTGTGTAAGCCGCAGCGCACCAACTCCGCCTCAGCGAGATGCCGCTAGGAGATCTTCTCAGCCCAAAGTGAACCCGGTGGATAGTACAGCCGGGTTTTCAACACAAGGAGCACGCGTGCTATCGAGTGCTGTCCACGGCTGTCCTCGGATCTTTTCAGCACGTTTCGCGATCACCTCACGAGATCACGTAGGTGAAAAGACAAAACGCTTGCTCGAAATGGGGGCTTAAAAGGCGGAGGATGGTCTTTGCCACCTAGCGATCCGGGACTCCTTGGGTCGGGAGATGTCCATCCTTCACCACTAAGCGAGTCGAGCGTCCCGACCCTGACCCCCGGCAAAGCATTACGAATCTGGTCCGAGCCAAGCTCTAAACGTCAAGACGCAAGACCTAATATGCTATAACTCCTCAACATCGACGGCAG
>JAKBWA010000066.1 GCA_021841025.1 Bacillota bacterium
AAGGAGGAATTTTTTTGACTCATTCTATCAGCCTGTACCAACAATCTTTGGAAGACTTACTGATCTTTCTTTTCTTTGGTGTAGGCGCTAAAGTGATTATCCTCTTTGTTATTCGCTCTCATCCGCCTAAAGTTCCCAAAGAGCGTATCATTTTATGGTACGGACTCGGAGCTTATTGGGTCCTTAGTTCTATAATCCAAATGTGGCCGACAATGGGGATTGCGTCGGTCCAATCCCTGCATCATCCTATGCTGGAGATGCTGGCTTCTACATGGGGAAAACACCCCGTTACCTATACTTTGTGGAGTGTCGTCATTCAAATGGTGCTAGGAATTGTGCTTCTCACCGAACGAGAAAATTTTGCGGGAAAGATAACACTAGCCATTTCTGCTCTATGCTCCATATTTTTATGGATATTTGGGGAAAATTGGGGAGGACTCACCCAGAGTTCGGCCTCGCTGATATTGGGAAGTCCTGGAGCTGGTTTATTCGCCCTCATAGCTTCTCTCGCCTTGTTGGCACCAGTGTCCTTATGGACCAACAGCCAAGTTTCCCGTATTATCCATGGCCTAATATTGATCTTTTGGGGAGCAGGAACACTGTGGCAACTCATTCATTTCAATACTCCCGCCGCGTGGAAGGGAATACGGATTCCCGTCATCGATCATGCCGAGTCACAATGGGTCTTTAATCTGAGTGCCAGCGAATACAATTTTGTCGTTCATCACACTCTCGTGGTGAATCTGATACTGACAGCTTTAATGGCGGCTGGAGCCATTGTCCTCATTGTAAAATCGCCCCGTGTGGTGTTTTGGCCGCTGTTATCCGTCAATCTCCTTATATGGTGGGGATTGGGACAAGGATTCGGATTTCGTCCAGCATACGGAGCTGGTCTCAATTCTGCTCCCCTCATGTTTCTGCTTATTTTGTCAGTGCGCGTCCATTTTGCCCAATCCGTCAAAGGTGCAAAACCACCCGCTTCTTGACTCGGCCGCCATGACCGGAAAGGGCGAATCGATACACTCAAATTTTTCCTGTTATCAGCAGCAATCCCAAAATAAGAAAGGCCGCTCCCGCACCGAAATGAATATATTGTGTGGGAACCAGCTTCGTGACGGCATCGCCGAAGACCACTCCCAGTAAAGCACTGAAAGACAGCGCCAAAGCTGCTCCCACGAACACAGAAACAGCGGAATGGCTTTGAGCTGACAACGTCATCACACTGAGTTGCGTCTTGTCTCCCAACTCTGCGAAAAAGATTAAACCAAAAGTGGATATCATCACTTTCCAGTCCAAGCGGATCCCCCCAGCCTGTGCTTTGTCCAGTTGATTTCTCTCAGCATACCTATGACTGGGGGAGAAATTTCATGATCTTAATTTTTGTGAAATGACGTACCCCTTTCTCTATATCGCACGCCTACCACCGGCATGTGCCGAACTTATGGGGAGCAATCCACAGCTTTGACTCTGATCCCGAGTACATCTGTGAGAAGACTCAAATCCGGCAATATAAGGGGAGCGAAACCAGCCCCTGCCTAATACGTCTCCCGGTGATATCTTTTGCCTTGTTAGACAGTATACCAGCCAACTTCGTGAGAAAAACCAGGACGACGGTCCAGGCGATAGTTTTGATTTTCCCACCTGTGTGCTAAAGGCCAGTAAAAAGTGAATTCCACCATATTGATCCCCGTGAGGGCCACGTCCACATAATATAACCCCAGATTGCTATCGACCATTTCCTTCGTTTGCTGGGATTGCCATTCGTCGGTGGTAAAGACACACTGAGCAGGTTCAGAGACGACAATCCGCAAGGTCATGTCGTCCGGATAAAAATGGCGGCGTTTATGATTAAACTGCCAAAAAATAAATGAAGACGGCTTCAAATGATCGACATAACGGCTCCGTACTATCTCAGGCATCTCAAAGATTTTTCCGTCTAGTGCCGAGCGTAATAGCTTAATATATTCGGCATGCGCCCACACTAATGGCATGGCCGATCCCGAGGGACGCCCGAAGTATAACTCTTTTCCCGGAATATCTTCCTGGTCCCACACTTGCTCCGGTATCATTCCGCCCGAGCTCGCTGCGCTTTCCATGGCCCGAAGGTAAACGTCCGCCGATTCCCCTAAAGCCAGGGCATAATGCCCCCGCTCTCCAGACAAAAGAGGCCAAAGCCGGCCCTTTCCTGAACCCAGAAACGGCGAACCATCAGGCATTTCGCCATATCCGTCATGATTATAGCGATACCACAATGGCCCATAAGGCATGTCCACTTTCAAAATAGCGTCATACGCCTTGACTGAGTCGCGAATATGGGAGTCACGGGGAGATTTTATTCCATAGCGAACAAGTTCCAGAAACCCTCCATCAATAACGGTTTCTTCCGGATATTGATTGGGCTGCCCTGGCAAAACGTTTTTTATCGGCACATAGCCATGTTCTACGCGGCCGTCAAAGCTCGGCGGCACGGAGACATGAATGCGGACATAATGGCGGGAAAACTGCTCATCGACCGCACCATGGTCCGTAAACGTCCATTTGTCGATGCGCCCTTGCCAGTAATCCGCCAGACGTTCACAAAAATCAGCAATATCACCGTCATCTTGACGACGAGCGATATCACTGCCCAATATCAAAGCACTAATAGTGGCAGCCAGGGTGGATGGGGAATATCCCCCGTCCTCTTCCCAGCGGTCTTGTTCTGTCAAAGGACCGGTTCGGCAAATATATCCGAGCGCTTTCTTAATCATTTCATAAACGACCGACTCGTTTTTGATTTGTCCCAAATTCCACAGATGATGGGCTAGATGAATGGGAAATGCCGTTTCATCAAGCTGGGAACCTGGCCAATAAGGCACACCATCCAGCCAGAAGTTTTGAGGCCAGGACCCGTCCGCCTTTTGTGTTGCCATTAAAAAGGCCAGAGCCTGCCAGGCGGCTTCCATGTCCCCCAGGGCAATGAGTGCCTGTGCGGCTTCCACCATATCTCGCGGCCAAACCAGATGATATCCTCCCATGTTGCCGTCACCGGCCGCATTCCCCCAGGGAATGGACAGAGAGGCAATAATTCCCCCAGGAAAAAGTTTGCCATGATGAATCTTCAAAACCATCGCGGAAATACGCTGCATCCGGCTATGAGGATGGTCATACGGAAGAAGACCGGGCAGCCTGTCCATATACTCTCGCCACTGACTGATATAACGGTCTTCGATGCCATCCCAGGGATACAGCAAAGACAAAGCAGCCGAAAATCTCGCCTCGGCATGCGTGCGGCCAAATGCGAAAGTCACGACCTGTTCAGGGATGTTGGGATCCATTTCTGCACATAAAGCAACATTCCCGTCTAGAGCTTCATCATATTCGGGAAGCGCACGGTGGTAATACAACTCAGTCCATCCGTCCGATGCGCCGACAAAACCCGCGCTAGCTGCGAGAAAAGGAGCACTCGCCTTCACACACATAGACGCGCTGTTTCCTTCCCGCCATGCCATCAAGGCCGCTTCGCCACGGAGATCCGTGACTCTGGCGTCGTTATGGCCTCCCTGATTGCCAATATGAGGAGCCACGAGAAGAAAAATACGGAAGTCTTGTGGCTGTCCTTTCAACACTTCAAACCGAAATTGTTGCATAACAGCATTGCCATCAGGCCAACACACAATGCGCTTAATAATACGAAAAGTGCCCTTAGGGTCAGTATTGATCATTTCAAAAGCCGGAGCCCCAGGGTCAATGTAGCGAAATTCATGAAGAAGATCGCGTTTTTCCTCGAGAAAACGCCCATCCTTTGCTATTACTAAAAATTGGGCATCGCGAGTATTGGCTTGATCCATGCGCGGAAAGTAAATTTCATTGATAATCCCGTGGGACAAAGTAAACCATACTCGAGATGTTTCCGCTATAGCCGTGCCGACCCCAACCTTATCACTTGTTGTCCACCGTGCCTCAAGCCCCGGAGCTCCTGGTGCCTGCATGAACACGCCTCCTTCTTGCTGTAATGTCGTGAGACTCTAAGCGAGTACCCCACCCTTGTTCATGGCTAACGCCCGGGATTTTTGCCCACACCCGCTGTCCCTGAAGGGTTTTTTTCCTGATAGTGACTCTTTAATGTTTTGCCTTCATCCTCAAAGGATTGTCAATAATCACACCATCCACCCCGGCATTGACCCATTCGTCAAGCATAGCTTCACTCTTTACATCCCATACGACGACACTGTAGCCTTCCTTTTGGAAGCGGTAGAGCGACTCTAGACTCAAAAAGGAAGCCGGAACATGGACGGCATCGACACAAGGAACCAATTCCCTGAATTCCTGAACTTCCGGCAGCCTGCTAGCCCACAAAGCTGCCAAAGAACACTCGGCAAGCTGAAGATGAAGCAACCGTAATATTTCCTTACTAAAAGAGGAGAGCACGACGCGTTGGTGCCACTGATACTGGCGAATAGTCCTACTTACAGATTCCACTAAAAGCGTGTTGAGCTTACCCTGGTCTTTCAACTCGATATTGATAAGACCTCGGTCTGGCAACTGACTCAAATCCTCTAAACGGTTAATGGATCCCCGAGTTAAACGGCGCAATGCATTCCACGTCACCTCAGAGATGGCCACCGACAGATTCTCTTGGCTTGAAATACGCGGATCATGATGGATTACCGCTACACCATCAAGAGTTGTATGCACATCGCATTCTATGCCATGGGCTTTGGCCAGATAGGCTTGTCGAAACGCTTCTAAACTATTTTCGCCAAATTGTGCCGAAAAACCTCGGTGGGCCCAAATCACAGGCTTAAAGACCTTATATCCCCAAAACATTTTGGCAACATACCGCTCCTTGTGTCGAAATCACACCTTGCGTCCTCCGACTTTTTTGTCCATCTCCCTTGTTCATTATAAAAATAAAAAATCGTCCGGTGTAAAATCCACCGCTTGATTCGGGATATTCATCGTCAGGCGAAAGTGTTTCTTTGCAAACCCCACTATGACCACTTTTTAAGAGGCTCAATAGATGTTCGTCCCCTGGCCATGGGATACGTTGGCGACTTTTGCAATCGCAGGAAGCGTAATCGGCGTTAATGGCTAACGTCGTGATGCTTGCAATAACAAATGTGTTAACAAGGTGACAAGCTGCCCCTCAAACGCTGTGATCACACTTGGGGTAGGCACATTCACCCGAGACGGCGGGGGGCCGTAGTGGCTCCCTTTTCCCTGATACCCTATTGCCAAACTCGGTGTTAACGACGTCAAACACAACGCTTTCTGACAGTTGATTCGTATTTCAGCCCGTAAGGGATCCCCCGGCATTGATTGGCGGCGTATCTAATACAAAGTTCACACCCTATTGACCATCAGAGTCACAGGTGAAGCAGTGTCCGGAATACCTGTCCAATGAGCCACTACATAGGGCCAATGGGGGGACAAAAGCAACACATTCGTAAAGGCTTCGGCGCAATAGGCATTAATGACATAAGGGCCGATCACTGCACAACCACTGACTAATCCTAATCCAATCATACCGTAAAGTCTCATGGAAACTGCAAGATCACGCCTGAATCTGGTTTCATCGACATAAAAAAAGAGGGAGAACTGAGTAACCGTTCTTTACACCCAGTTCTCCTGCCATTTTTGATGTTCAGCATGCTCA
>JAKBWA010000104.1 GCA_021841025.1 Bacillota bacterium
AGTATTTAACCCCGACCAAGATTACGTCCTTTCAGAAAAACCCGATGGTGCGCGTGCAGTGCGCGGAAGTATGCGGCCCGGGTCATCCCTGGATGGAAGCGCCGCTCAAGGTCGTGTCTCATGCGCAATTTGCCAAGTGGATCAAACATCAACAATCGCTTGAGGGCGTAAGCTAGAAGGCTAAAGTCTTGGAAATATCCCTGGCTGGGGTTTAGGCAGTGACAGGGAACTCTATATTTCGCTTTATTGAGTGTGAGTTTGTGAATCCGGGTCTTAAGAGTTTGAAAGGGCAGGGGAGAGGTTTTCCGACGGTATTGTTATTTCCTTCGTATGGACTAGGAAGGGATATGACACTTGTGGCAACAAGGAGGGATATTTTGTGGCACAAGCCGCTGTGACGCCCCAAAAGGCGCCGAACACGCGACCGAAGAAAGCCATGATGCCCCCGGTATTACGGGGCGCTTTATGGGCTTTGATCGGATTTCTATTGGTTAATACCTTTGTAATCGCGGTAGATCCTTTTCGTGGACACCCGTTTGTGACGGGCCCCTCAGTCGTACTGGGATGGGTTGGGGCCTTAATCGGGTGGCTTTTGGGAATCGGAGCCTATGAGTCCATTATCTTGCCTTTGATGGGTTTCGATACCAAGTTGGTGGAGCGTACACGTGGCTGGCGACGCTACTGGGAATTGGCGACCGACCACAAAGTTATCGGATTGCAATACATGATGTATGCGCTTGGGGGATTTTTAATCGCTGGCGGTATTGCCATGCTGATGCGTTATGAGTTGATGACGCCTTATTTGACCATTTTCCATTACCCGAGCAATTATTTGACGGCAGTGGGCATCCACGGCACGATCATGATGTTTTCCTTTGCCACGGTGTTCATGGTTGGAGGGCTCGGCAATTACTTCGTGCCTTTGATGATTGGGGCTAGGGAAACCGTGTTGTCCAAGTTGTCAGGTTTAGGGGTGTGGTTGGTCCCTGCCGGAATTTTAACGGTGCTGTTCAGTCCTTTGCTGGGGGCTTGGACTACCGGATGGCGCGGCTATCAACCTCTAGCTGGTCAAGACCCCAACGGTATTCTGTTCTACTACTTGGGTGTCTTTGCGCTAACCATGTCCTCTTTGATTGTCGCTTTAAATTTGGTGACGACGGTGATGTTCCGCCGGGCGCCGGGCATGACATGGGGACGGTTGCCGCTCTTCGTCTGGGGGCAAGTAACGGTCAATTTGCTCATGTTGATTTGGTTCCCGGAAATTCAAACTACCTTTATCATGGGGCTGTTGGATCACATTGTCCCCATGAACTTTTTTACCGCTACAGGCAGCCCTATGACGTATTTGATGCTGTTCTGGCTCTTTGGGCACCCGGAGGTGTACATCATTGCGGTGCCGGCCTTTGCGCTGTGGAATGAAATTATTCCCGTCATGACGCAAAAATCTCTTTTTGGGCGGCAATGGGCTGTTATCGGATTGGTGTTTGTTATGATGCTTTCGGGACTCGTCTGGGCCCATCATATGTTCACCAATATTCGGAACAGCGAGATTCTGCCTTTCTCCTTCTTTACTGAAATGATTTCCATTCCGACGGGATTTGCCTATATGGCGGCGATCGGGACCATGTGGAAGTCGAAAATTCGTCTGACTACGCCCATGTTATGGATTCTCATGAGCATGTTCAACTTCCTGATTGGCGGGATGACTGGCGTATTTCTAGCCGACCCTATTGTCAATCTGCAGTTGCATGACACGTTTTGGGTGGTAGGGCACTTCCACTACACTATTATTGGATCATTGGTGTTTACCGGATTTGGCGCCATGTATTATTGGCTGCCCAAGCTCTCCGGGCGGATGTTCCAGGAAACTTGGGGCAAGACCTTGGCTATCATCACCTTCTTTGCCTTCAACCTCACCTTTGGGCAGTTCTTCCTGTTAGGACTGCACGGGATGAACAGATGGGTGCCCGCCTATCCATCCTATTTGCAGCCCATGAATTTTGAGGTCTCCATTTTCGCCTTTATTCTGGGAGCTGCCTTCTTGGCCAATATCATTTACATTGGCTATTGCTGGGTCAATGGAGAAAAAGCCTCGGACAATCCTTGGAGTGCAAAGACCCCGGAATGGTTCACGTCTTCTCCCGCACCTCGGTGGAATTTTCCGGTGCAGCCCGAAATTGTCGGCAGTCTCTACCTTTACGGGGAAGGAACCAAAGTGCCTGTGGTAACCACGGCTTATGACGAACTCGCAGCAACAAGCCGGCAAAGCACAGATCCTCACTACGACTGGCATGATTACATGCCGAAAAAACCCAAGGACTAGCCGCAATGGGAAGGAAGAGGGAGATTACCGGGACTGGGTCAAAAAGGAAGAATGGAGGAAAAACGGATGGTTAATAATCCCGAGAGTGACGCAACTGAGCGCGTCAGCGAACCCATCACACCCCATAACTACCGTGCCGTGCGTTTTGCGATGCTGGTGTTCATCACGACTCAGATCGTACCGTTCTTTACTCTCTTTAGTGCCAAGTACCTCTATGACGGGTTTTATGTTTCACCTCAAGCCAACCAAGGCTTTGGTATAGCGGTATCGGTTTTGATGGCCATAAGCGCCATTGTTGCATGGCAGGCCGTTGTGGCTAGCAGGGTCCATCAAGACCGTGATTTGGTGGGCAGCCGGCTGAAGACGGCTATGGTTATTGGACTCTTGGCAGTAATAGGGGAGATCTACCAGTGGGGCATGCGTTATGTGAGTCCTGGATCGCGATTTGGGGAGATGTATTATATGATCTTTGGCGCGGATTATGTCTACGTCTTAGCGGGTATAGTCATGCTCGCTATTGCCATTATCCGCAATATTCGTCAGAACATGGCGCCCGAACGGTTTTGGACCGCTGATGCCACTGTCTATTTCTGGATCTTTGTGTGCCTTGCCTGGATTGCCAGCTGGTTTTGGGTCTACATCCTCTGAGTTCAGAACGGATTTCTCTAGGCCATTCAACATCCCGAGGAAATCATGGGTGCATGAAAATCCCAGGCAGGTGAGGCGTGAGATGATAGGGGTTTAGGGAAAGCACAGAACAGAAAAGGAGATGAAGCTAATGGCTGCAGGATTTTGGCCGACATTGCCGCTTAAGATGCCATACAGTGAAGGAGAAGCACATTGGTGGGATCCGACCTGGTGGATCTTTCAAATCGTCGTGATGTCTATTCTTCTCCTCACCTTAAGACGGGTAGCCTTAAGTGTGGACCGGGACGAGAAAGAAGAAATGGATCAAAAACGGTCGCAACGACGTTCTCCCGGTTCCCCGCCTCCAAATATACCCGGTTAGACAATGTGCGGTATTCGACCTTAGTCAATACACAAGAAAGGCAAGGGCCCGATTTCCCCGCCTTTCTTGTTTTTCTCCCGTGATGACTTATCTTACTACCAAAACCGGTCGTACAGTATGGTCCAGAAGATGACGACTGACACTACCTAATACTAGTCGATTCAAACCGTGGTAGCCATGGCTTCCCACCACAATCAAATCAACATTAAAACGATCAGCCTCCTCAGCAATTGTCACTGCCGGATGACCTTCCACAACAATAAACTCTACACTGCGAAGCTGAGTTTGCTCAAATAAGTCAGTAATCTGCCTCTCGATATTCTGCTGTTCATTAGGTTCGATGCTAGAAGCCGAAGGGACGAGGGCCTGTGGTGGATAAGCAAATATCTCCCGAACATATAGGGCAATCACTTTGGCATCTGGGAAGCCGGTCAGTAAATGCCTTACCATTTTCCCTGCAGTGCAAGCGCTTGATGAGCCATCTGTAGCCCATAAAATCACTTCCACTTGGTTGCCCCCTCCCCCATTCAGAAGGTTCGCGTCGTCTACCAGTCCCTTCGGTATCGGGACATCTTCCCCGACACATTAATTATCTTCTCGGTGGGCTCAGACGTGTTAGGGGCAAACGGACCAAATGCTAGGGCCAAATGGGCCATTTTTCGAAACTTAGAGATCATCCGGTTATGACGTCCGCGATGAGGATGCTACAGCAAAAGTCGTGGAATTGATGAGCGTGGGGTTTCCCCGGATAACACCCTTGATACGCAAATCAATGGGCGTTGCCTCGCTGGGAGTGATTGTCTGCCCTTTTTGATTATGGGCCTGGGCATAAAACAGTTCAATATTGCTAAAGTCGGGCAACTTGGCAAATCGGTTATTGATTAGAGGATCTTCCACAATCCATTCAGCCGAATGGGCATTCAGAGGATAGTGCACATGATAGGTTTGGCTGTAGCTCCCCGCCTGAAGATCTAAAGACCATTGTTCGGAATTGACCCGGCGAATGGAAATATGTACGGCTTCACCCGCGGGAAGATTTTGCGCGACGGGTTTTAGGGGTTCAGGCAAACCTTCTAGCCATAGAGTGGTTCTGGGGCCTGCGGCCGTGGTTTTGGTTAGGGTGCCGGCTTGCAAGAGGCGTTGTTGCGGGGCTCCGCCGAGCCCCACCCAAATAGCCACGGCTCCAGGAGATCTTAAGTGGGGAACTCGCCAGCTTGCCTGAATGGACTCGTATGTCCCTTGGCTGTCGGCAAGATATCCAGCCCAATTACGGCTGATCTCCAGTGGCCCTTGGGTACGCTGGTGTATGGAAAACGGCTGGGGCAAGGGCAAGGTTACCGGGTGGGAATGAACCGCTGAGCCAGGCCAGGTGCCCAACGGATTACTGTAGATTGTCAAGAGCCCTATGCCCAGAGCTACCACCCAGTACATTGGACGCATCGCTCGCCAGCCTTTCTTTACTATGTCGTGACATTTTTCGTTCCCATAAAAATTTTATCGCTGTTTTGGGTTTAAGCAATATTTCCTTCGGCGGATAGTCTGACCTTTAAGGCTTCGTGGATCCAAAGCGCGTTCATGACGTCATGACAGGCGGTTCAGATATAGCTTTCAGGCGCTCTTCCATCCACGCAAGAGACTGTTGAAACACAAATTCAGGTTGGTCTGCCACCAAGCTATGTCCGCTAGCATAATGATAACGCAAGACTCGTTGAGGATGATCTTTGAGAATATACTCCGTGCGGTCGTTGCGGGTGATGCCATCGTCCGCGCTTAATAAAGCCAGCAACGGCACGGAAGGCAGAGGTTCTGTGAGAACCTTCTCTTGCGCTTTCCACAAATTGACCAGAAAGCCTAAGGTGTAATGACGATTGGTGTTGCGGTCTCGTTCAATGAGACGGGGAATGTTCTGATCATTGGCTACCCCTTCCACGGACAAGGGAAAGATCGGCCTTAGCCTGGGCCAAATTGGATAAAGGGCTTGCTTTATAAGATATTGCACCCAGGGAGGGGGGCTAAAGTACAGTCCGAATGAGGGAGCAATCAGGATAGCTCCCTTGAGACGGGGTCGGTTTTGCGTGCAAAGGAGATAAGCCAGTAGTGCCCCATAACTTTCCCCGCCCATGAAGGTGGGAGCCGGGTGTTGGTTTTGCACAGCAGTGTAAATCCGTTCAATGTCTTTGAGGTATTGCTGGAAATTTTGTACGTGTCCCCGTGGACCACTTGAGCGGCCATGTCCCCGCAAATCGGGAAGGATAACCCGAATGCCCGCTTGTGCCCATTTCAAAGCAATGGGCAAATAATATTCACTGTGCACCGTAGAAGCATGGAGAAAAATGAGTTGAGCATGCCAGCGTTCCGGGCTAACTCGCCGAAGGAACAAAGGCGGGTATTGGTCGGACAAAAATTCTTGGTCCATGGTAAGGGATTGCGTCATGATCATCCTTTCTGTTTATGGGTTGGACAGAGATTTTTGAAATACACCAAGGACAGGCATACCATCTCCTTAAGAGTTATGCCAACTTGGAAAAGCTGCCAATTTCTCTCTAAAGTATAGTCATTGCGCAAAATAATAGACAATATACCTGCAGTTTTTGCGGAATTTCCCGGAAGAAATCTAGCAAACCTTAGGATACGTGCTCTTGTCCTCGTAACACGTGCTCGCGAGAGAATCAGCACCGTCAGTCAACCGCCTTTTGGACAGCGTTGGCCTCGACTAAAGAGATCGACTATGAGAGCCGTGCCATTCCCATTTCTTAGACCCGAAATTCCGGGAAGTTTTAAGCGGGCGCGTTTTGAGTTCACAGGCCCAATCTTCTATGGGGATTGGAAGCACAACGGGGCACTGCGGATGGTAGACAATCTTTTCTCATGAGGATGTTAATCCGGATCTCGTTGCTCTTCTTGAGACCTCAGTGGGTCTTCACCTCGTGAAATATGTAGTGAGATGGTATGTTGAGTGTACTGAACTAAAATGACCCCTGCCAATTCTCTTGGAGAGAACACTTGGCAGAGGTTTTTGCCATAAAAAAGAAGGCGCCTTCCGCGCCTTATCCTCTATTGAGCAGGAGTATCGGGTAAGACCGTGACCTTCATTTGTCCGCCATGCTGAATGCGGTCTGAAGCACAACGAGGACAGACAGTGGCCTTGGAGCCAGCTGGCAGTAAGAAGACCTGATCACAGTCAAAACACTTGTATTCACTCAATGAAATCGCATCGCTCATGGCATAAAGAACCTCCTTTAACCTCTTGCAACATCCCTTTTTACGAAAGGAACAGGGATCTTTTCATTCAATAAACGTTCCTGAGTCATTAAGACTTTAGTGCTTAGTGCTCCATCCATCTTATCAAATCGCAAGAGTAGAGTGCGTGATTATGGGCTCAATCTGACAAGAATTTGTCATTTTGCCTAATTGCGCGGGATCATGATCACGTTATTCTTTTGACAAGGGACTTCGGTTTCTACGGGAAGCTTTGGCTGGCTCGAACCCAAGAAGCCCAGGATAGGGAGTATGGGGCAATCTCTTGAGAAGCTGGCGGGTATGCCAAATTAGGCCTGTCAAGGCACTAAGAGAGGACAGAGACACGAGTTCCATATGACGTGTTATCATCCCGTAGATAATTGCTGTCGAGGGCACAACGTACAACAGCGCCACAAGTGAAGCAAAGATGGGAAACGAAAGAGACGGGCGCAAGAAGATACTAAAGAAAAAAGACACGCCGATAAAAGAGAATAACACCACGGCGAGTGCCGAAAACATGGCGGGATGATGATCGACTCCGGGCAGCATGGCTAAGCCGAAGCAAAAACCGGTTATGAGACTGGGACCCATGACGGCAAACGCGGTGGACGCTTTGGCATGCCAGTGTGGAGCAATGTACCCTAGGCTCCAAGTTACGGACCGAAAATGAGAGAGCAGCCCCAGAATGGAGACGCCAATCATGAAAAGTGTCAATGACCAGCTGCCCTGTGGGTCCAAAGCGTCCGTAAAACCCATCAGACCCAACAGCGTCATATAGAGGTCGGTGAAAAGCGGGCGGGCGCCAATATGGTGAGACTGTGCCTTCATCCAGCGCCAGACCAGCATCCCTCCCATGGCTAAACCAAAGCTGAAAAGTTCGACATAGATAAAAGATGTTAACAAAGAACGGCCGAAAGGCAGATTGATCGCTAATGCGACGGGCATCATAATGCCCCCCGAAATTCCAAGTAGGGCCGTAAACAAAAATGGTGGCAACGCGGGCGGCATAATGCCTTCTCCTCCTTCTTTATGTGTATATTGGGATTTTGCGCCGTTAAGCGAGATTGCGAGGAATAATCGCAAAGTCTTCACAATATTCTTATCTATTTATGATACTAAAAATCATCGGACGGCTCAAATGTTTTTGCCAATTGAAGGTTGCCGTGGCGGTAAAGCCGAGCTTGGCGGGGGAAATATTTTGTCAACCTATCGATATTCTGCCGGGGTGTCCTCTACAATATAGAGCGTGGAATTAATGGGGGGATTGATGATGAAAACGGTGAAAACCCTTACGCTTGTTGTGGTAGGGATAGTGGCTGTTGGGCTTTTTTATTTGGGCGTGTCTGTGATATTGCCGCCTGTCCTCCCGACTTCAGCTGCCTCTGGCGAAAGCAGTGCCGCGATATCCAGCCATGTGGGCAAAAAGCCTCAGCAACGTACAGCCGTTCGCCACGCGACGCAAAAGAAAGTGTCTCCAAACACTTTGGTAAAAATGCAGTATAATCCTCTGGCCAGAAGTCATGCTTTGGCTTTGGCGAAAACACTGCATATGACTTTACTTTTGCCAACTCATGCGTATCGCCATGTGGCCTTGAACGAAAGTTACACCAGCGGATCCGTGTTGAATCTGGAGTTTAACGATATGATAGCCATTGAATCTAAACACCCGATTTTGCCTTCGTACAAACCGGCCCATTCTGTCCAAGTTCAACTGCCCAATGGCATATCCGCTCAATGGCTGACTATTTACGGGGTAGGAGGGGGGGGACACCGTCTTCAATTTCAACAGGATGGCACGTATGTACGCCTGCAGCTGTTCGGTGCCTATATCCCCGCGGGTTTGGCAAACGCCGAAAGAATTGCCGCGCAGTTTTCTCCCGTCTCCTAAAGTATCGAAGGCCCGCGTTCTGACCGGCCCATCCCCTGAAGCTCGTATTGTGGAGTAAATCTCTTTTGGTCCTGGGCAAAACAGCAGTGCATGGCACCGGCTGTTGTCCAAGATCCTAAAAATTGATTCCTGCCCCCGGATCTTTGATGTCTGTTCCTAAGGAGGAATGGAAGCCAGCTATTGGCATCTACGAGCAACTGCGGATAGAAGAGAGGGTACTATCCTCCCGTTTTTCTTCCAGAGCATGATAACGCAGAATATAGTGATCGCAAATTTGGCTATAACGCAAACGCAGGCTATAGTCTTGCGTGTTTATCATTCGGCGGCGCCAAAATTCCAAAATAAGCCGCACACTCATAAAATGCAATGACCATATCCATGTTTTCAATTCAATTCGCCTCTTTTTTCCATGATCTGGCAATAAACTTTTAGAGATTTGCCATAATGGAAAAATTATGGCGTCACTTCGCACTGAAAGTCTAGCTTTTTCGCGCCATTTATTGCAGTTTCAACCGGAGTATCGATCTGCACAAACCGACGAGATTCGCCAAGGAATCCAGCAAACTTCCTTGATGGGTCACGAAATAAGCCGATTAAGCACGACATCTATACATGACATGCAATATTCTGTCGACCGTCGTGTTGATTGATTTCATGGTTTTTTAACAAAAAAATGCTTTTGGCAATATCGGCTCTGTGATAAGCTAGCATTAGCTGGCCGGCTAAAATTTTGGCAAATTTAGACGATTGTAAAACCGTTATGTTAGTGGGTTGTTGTAGTTGGGGTTCGGATAACAGCGGAACAAAAATAGATGGGGGGAAGTGTGCACATCGCCATCGCCGATACGGATCAGGTGCACCATGAACTCTTAGTTGGATGATCTGATAGGTATTGCCTCTCAAAGCATCTCAAACTTTCTATAACTATTGAACGATGTGATGTTGGGGTAGAATCCCGCATCACCTTCTCCCAGGCCTAACACTATTTCGTCAGTCTAGTCAGGGTCCAGATTTGCTTCTTTTTCCGTTTTTTCGTTCTATGGTCTGATAGATCACGGATTAGCCACTGGATTTGGGTTTTTTCCTGGAACAGTATATTCTATCTTCTACGCCAAGAATGTCTTCGATGTTCATAACAAGCTTCTCCTTATCCAATTATCCAAAAAATAAAAATAGTCGGCGTCGATTTTCTTTCAAAGTCGTCCACACGGGAGAGATTCTACCATGGTCAATACCCCACCTTGTCGTTTTGTCCCCTTCACGATTCCTTCATCGGGCGTGAACGTGAAGGGAACCACGATTCTATCGCTGGCTGATGACATCATCACACGACAGGAGGCTATCCGCTAGGAAGAAGAATTATTTACCAAAATTGGGCGTAAAGCCATGGCGTTCACGCCGGGGGATATCAGCCCGTTGGCCTGTTAGGGCCAAAAATTTTTAAGGATTTTGCCGTAGACAAGCTTGTTGTACAAATCCAACTTCCTAAGATAACTTTCCATCGAGGCAGGAGGCGAAGAGGATTGGTTTGCACGTGTCGAGATGCCTAGTATATAATCGGGGCGTAGTAGTGAGGCTATAGTTTTATCTTAAGTTGGAGTCTGGTTAAAGATTTTTAGTGATGGATTGTCCGGAACCAAGAACCACAGGCTCGATTTTGCGCAAGTCGCTAGAGACTCTTGGCAAACCTCTTGCCCGAAAGGACTCCCCGGGAGCCGGGGAGTGTCAAAATTGTTAACTACGGGAGCCCGTTTAAGCGAGCTGAGAGGGTGGCACTGCCGCCGACCGTCAACCTGATCTGGGTAATGCCAGCGGAGGGAATGTTCTTTGAGATAGGCACCTATGTCTCCTTCAACTATTTGACTTCCTTCTGCTTGGCATGTCTACAGGTGTATCTGATAGTACTGCACCTTCCAAAGGGGGAACTACATGCCAACGCCAAATGCTTATGAAGCCTTTCCTGAGAGTCAAAAAGTCTATGTGAGCGGATCTCGTTCTGATATTTGCGTTCCCATGCGGCAAATCCAATTGAGCAATGGCCAAACGTTTCGTGTTTACGATACATCTGGACCCTATACTGATCCGAGTTATGAAGCCGACGTCGAACAAGGGTTAGCGCGTATGCGAAGATCATGGATCATGGAGCGCCAAGATACAGAAGAGTATGCTGGTGTTAAGATTCCTCAGGCCCATGCTCAAGGTGAGACACCGTCCCCGACAGATTCCCCGCATACGCCCCAAACTCTTTATCACAAACCTCGCCGGGCTTTGCCAGGGAAAAACGTGACCCAAATGCATTATGCCCGGCAAGGTATTGTCACTCGGGAAATGGAGTACATTGCGTTGCGGGAAGGATTTGATCCCGAATTCGTTCGTGACGAAGTGGCTAGAGGACGTGCGGTGATTCCGTGCAATGTTAATCATCCGGAACTGGAACCCATGATTATCGGCCGTCACTTTCACACCAAAATAAACGCCAATATCGGCAATTCCGCACTAAGTTCGTCTATTCAAGAAGAAGTGGACAAGATGCGGTGGGCGACTTTGTGGGGGGCGGACACCGTCATGGACCTTTCCACGGGTAAAAATATTCACGCCACCCGGCAGTGGATATTGCGGAATTCGCCAGTACCCGTGGGGACCGTTCCAATATATCAGGCCTTGGAGAAAGTGAAGGGCAAGACAGAAGATCTGAGTTGGAAAGTGTATCGTGACACTTTAATCGAACAAGCGGAGCAGGGTGTTGACTATTTCACGATTCATGCGGGCGTGCTTTTGCGCTACATTCCCTTAACGGCGAACCGGGTAACCGGCATCGTGTCGCGGGGCGGATCCATTATGGCGGCATGGTGTTTGTATCACCACCGGGAGAACTTCCTATATACTCATTTTGAAGAGATTTGTGAAATCATGAAACGTTATGACATCACTTTTTCCCTGGGAGACGGATTGCGGCCGGGATCGTTGGCTGATGCCAATGATCGGGCGCAATTTGCGGAATTGGAAACACTGGGCGAATTGACAGAAATTGCGTGGAAGCATGATGTTCAGGTTATGATCGAAGGACCAGGGCATATACCCATGCATCTGATCAAAGAAAACGTTGAGAAAGAAATGGAGATTTGTCATGAGGCACCATTTTATACTCTGGGGCCTTTAACCACCGATATTGCGCCCGGATACGACCATATCACGTCGGCAATTGGTGCGGCGATGATCGGATGGTATGGAACGGCTATGTTGTGCTATGTGACACCGAAAGAGCATTTGGGGTTGCCGAACCGTGAAGATGTGAAACAAGGAGTCATCGCGTATAAGATTGCGGCTCACGCCGCAGATGTTGCCAAAGGGCATCCTCGAGCGCAAGAATGGGACGACACGATGTCTTTGGCCCGGTTTGAATTTCGGTGGCGTGATCAATTTAACTTATCACTAGATCCTCTCACCGCCACATCCTTTCATGATGAGGCTCTTCCGGCAGAACCGGCCAAGACGGCTCATTTTTGCTCCATGTGCGGGCCCAAATTCTGCTCGATGCGAATTACCCAGGACATCCGTTCGTGGGCCCAAAACCATGACGTTAGTGAAGACGAGGCGATTGTTGCCGGACTCAGAACCAAGGCGCAGGAATTTAAAGAACAGGGAGGAAGCTTATATCCGCCTATCGAGCCGTATTAACTCTTAGGAACGCAAGCAAGCCTGGGAGCTATTCTCATGAAAGGCAGTCAGGCTAACAAATAGCCCGCCATATAAAGCATTCCCACAAAACGGCCCGTTTGGGTCGTTTTGTTTTCAGATGCGTTGCGGATGCAACACAAAAAATGCAATATTTATTTATTTAGCGTAAAAGTTAGCAGGAATCTCTTAATGGAATGACGAATAAATCAAATTCAGCGTGATCTAGGTCTCGATCTAGGTCTCGGTCAGGAATCGTTCTGAGGTAATTTATTTGTGCGCAAGGAACCTGAGTGCATGACTTTTACGGAGACGCTTGAGCCCAAAGAAGGAAAGACGATATTGCGGGGTAAACCCAACAAATAGAACAGGAAGGCCAATTTTATTTAGGAATCAAGCCAAGAGGACGGATTTGACCGTTAAGGCACCAGGACGGATCACGAAATTTACCGCAAGCCACGTTGAACTGTCTGGCCGCGCAAACGTTGTGAGGAAGAGAGAAGAAGGTTAGGTGCGTTATGACAGTATTATTGGACACCGGCTTTGATGAAAAATCAGAACGTTTTGTTGGACGGGAAGAGGAATTGCGGCGGTTTCAACAGTGGCTTGATGAAGCTGACCCTGCTACCCAAGTGTGGGATATTCATGGTATAGCGGGGATGGGTAAATCAACTCTTTTATGGCAATGGATAGCTCGTTGCCGGCAACTTCAGATCCCGGTCGTGTGGATGGATGGCCGCTCTTGTCCTAAACAGCCGGTGCGCTTTTTGGATCACCTCTTTGAAATAACGGATAGTGTGCTGCCCTTAAACCCGAGATCAAAGATGCCCTGGCCCACTAAGTTTTTTTGGGCCGTGGAAAATTTTGACGATATCGAATTGCTGGAGAGCTGGCTGCGCGAGGATTTGATAGGCCGGCTGCCGAATATTGGCGGGTTATTAGCACTGGTGTCCAGGCGAGGATTGTCTGTGCATTGGCAAGTGCATCCTATTTGGTCCTCCCGTATCCAAAAGCTCAAGATAGGACCATGGACTGTCGGAGAAGTATCCACTTACTGTGAACAACTGGGTCTGAGTGTTACTGATGAGTTGCGGTATCTGTTAAAACCCCTTCAGGGCCATCCTTTATCAATCGCGGTGGCAGGAGAGTATTTATTGCGGCAGGGAGGTATGAAAAACCACGTTGACTACTCTTTTCTGGCCAGCATAACCGCAGAGTTGATGAGAGAAGTCACTGACCACAGGTTGCATCCATTTCTTGACATTTTAACGGTTCTCCCTGTGGCCAATCAGGAAATGATGGCAATGATGGCGGATCCCATAGCGATTACGGGACAGCAATACCGGGAGTTGCGCCGTTTGTCTTTTATCCGGGTCCTTCCTGGAGGATTGGGTCTTCACGATGTCGTGCGCTCACAACTTTTAGCCTATATGAATGAGAATGACCCTGTCGTCTTGAAGGAATTGCGCCTCAAAGCATTCGATCGCATGGGTCATTTATATAGGCAAAGCACAAGCGCCAGTGAGCGCAACAATCTCGCGTATGTTCTCTTGGAGATTACGGCGCAGTCTTTGCCTGTTGCCAGTCCGTATGCCAATATTGCAGCCGTTGATGAAATCGTGCGTGAAAACGGGCTCAAACCCAGAGACTTGGAAGACCTCTACAAGATGCTGGAAGAATGGGGACGACAGAGTCTCGATATGCCAGATTACCGGGTGGCCCATACTTTGCTGGAGGACATCGCCCGCCATTTTGATGAGGACATTCGAATTTTCCGGGCCCCTGACGGTAAGCCAGTAGCATTTTTTGCCACTTTACCGATGTATCAGGACACAGAATCCTTACTGGAACACTATGTACCGGGAAGTATTGAGAAATATTTTCCCCAGGACTCGGAATTTCCGTTGCATCGAAAGGATGCCGATACCTATTTCGGGGTGCTGGTTGGCGTCGATACCCACAATCCTCGCTACAACCCTGAAGATGTTTTAGGGATACTGATCCGAGATGGGTTGTCCTTTTTAGGGCGGGGACTCAGAGGAGTGATTGGGGTGGGCAACCCCCATCTGAAACAATTGCTGGAGATTCTGGGTTTTGTCTCACATCCTATAGATGGAAAGCAAAAAGTCGAGGCTTTTGTCCTGGATATGCGCAAACGTGATTTTTTGTTGTGGGTGGGATCGGTTGTACAGGCTTTGAATCAACCTTTTGCCCAAGTGAGCTATTCGATTGACGAAGATTTGTTGCGTCAAGTTTTGAGATCTCTACACGATGAGAAAGGTTTTCGAACCACGGGATTTGCCGAGATATTGGGCTGTCAGCCCAAAGAAGCTCGGATGATTTTGCTCAAACTCTTGAATTCTTCCCCTCTTCCGCCTTTGACACAAATAGAACAAGACGTGTTGCGCAGGACATTTTTAGAGACATCCAAGAACGCAAATGCCGTGGCTATGGCCTTGCATTTATCCCGTCCGACTTATTACCGGCTGTTGAAGAAAGGGGTGGAAAATTTGTGCAAGATTTTGCAGTCCGGAGACTTTTTGTCATCTGCGCTGCAATAATCCCTGGGTGGCAGTATCTTTAAACGAAGATGCCCAATAGCCATTGTGTTCACAGTGGGTTTTTTGATAAGTCATCCATCATGGCCTGAGAGCCATATTTTTCTATAAGATTTGGATTTGAGGCACGGGAGTGATGGCTTTTCTGGGGTGTGATAGCTTGACAGCCGCTTCTGAGGGCGGTGTGCGTTTTGGAGTCTGATCCCGGGATTTAGTCTCCAGGCTCGTCTTCGATGATGGTTATAATGTGCAATGGACCTCGTTCCCAAGAGGCTTATAGGCATAAGCCTCTTGGGAAGAATGTTAGCCCTGGGCGTCCTTCGCCCGGCGGTTGTAGTATGTGGCGAGACCAAAGGATGGGAAATGGGGCCCAAATGAGGAGGCTTTCCGGCGGTCTTTCCCTTGGGGGCTTTGTTCAGGTATTTTGGGCCTAACGGATGAAAAGAGACGATGACACACCTAAAGATGTGGTCAGTTTGATTCCCAAAGGAGCGGCTTTTCAGAACGGTATGTTATCTTGGACCTGGATCAGAACATCAGATGAGTTTTTCCAGGACCTGAAACCTGGTAATGATGTCTAGCGCGGTTGTGAGTAAAGAAAGGGGGAAGGCACTTTCCGGGGACTGAGAGCCTTGGGAAGAAGGCCGTAAACAGGGATGAGATGGTATGGCGCGTGGATTGTTATGGGATTGGCGGCACTGGGAATGATGCTCAACACGTTCAAGCCTACACATATCCAACATTTATGGCCTTTGCAAGGTGATTCTCCGGGAGCCGGGCAATGGACGATGTTTGCTAACACTCCCAGCCACAATGCTGTCATCGAACAAGGTCCCACCCACCGATTTAGGGTTTCTTGGACCCGTCGATTGTCTCAGCCTTTGATGCAAGCCTCTCTGGTGCGAGGGGTCCTTTATGCCGGTGGCATTGGCCAAGACCCTAAAGTTTATGCCATTAATGCTCTCAACGGCAAAACCTTGTGGAAGACTCCCGTGAATAATCAGGTCATGACGACACCCATCGTGTATGATGGCATGGTTTTTATCGGAACCGGCAATCACAATTTTCCTTATTCACACGTTCCCAAATATGGTGTGAAAATTATCCGCGGTTCGGGACCTAGCGCGATTTTCGCCTTGAACGCGAGAACAGGAGCAGTGTTATGGAAACATTCCACGCACGGTGAGGACATGCCGACCCCAGTTTATCAAGACCGCTCACTTTATGTGGTAAATGGTGCAGACGAACTCTTGGATTTGAACCCTCTAACCGGTCAGGTAATGTGGAAGCTTTCTTTGCCTTCTTATGTCAGCATGTCCTCGCCGACGGTAGAAGGCCATATATTGTACTTTGGAGGATCTCATCCTTCGGCAATTTATGCCGTCAATTTGAACACGCACCACATCAAGTGGATGCACACCCTGGCTCATCCGATGGGCGGTTCGGACGATGTGCCTCCGGCAGTGGGAAGTGGCATGGTTTATTTTGATTACGTGAAGAAACTTCATCGTCGTCCTCACACCATGGTCTATGCTTTAAACGCACGTAACGGCCACAAAGAATGGGGTGTCGATGTCGGCGCAGGATCGATACCATTGGGGCCACATGAAGGTCCTCGAGATGAAACAGGGGTTCCCACCATCCAAGGAACCCGGCTCTATGTTGCCAGCCCGATCACGCACACCTTTTATGTTTTTAACCGATTATCTGGAAGTCTCGCTTTTGCTGTGCACTTCAAGAGCGGTATCACTCAAGGGCCTGTTGTCTATCATGGGGTGTGCTATTTCGGAGATGGTCACGGCAATTTTTATGCGATTAATGCGACAAACGGGCGGATAGAGGCTCATAAGCATTTTCAAGGGGCATTTATGCCGTCTACGCCAATTTTGGCAGGGAAGACTGTGCTGACCAGTGACAGGGCAGGTCAGGTGATGGCCATCTCGCTGCCGCGTTTGTGAGTTCTCTTCATTAGCACTTGCTAAAATGCTTCCGGGCTTGCCGCGAGGTTAGGACTGGGTGTCAAGGTAACTACGTAGCACGTGATAGTCTCGTCCTTCTGGGGACAATCGCACCGCCATTTCGAAAATACCTGTTGCGGCGGCAGGATGGCAACGAATGACGGTCCCAGATATCTTGACTTGGCGATCCGGCAACTGCAGCATGAAATCTATGCGAGAGTCTTTGGAAAAGGACATGGGTACAAGGCAACGAAGACCGTCTACGGAGATATCTTCGGTTTCCGTGGCAATTTTTTTCAACTTAAAAGCCCCTTGCGGAATGTACATGGGAATACGTAGATAGTAGCGGCGATTGCGCCGGTTCTCGATGGCCTCGGGATCCCCCTGAGTGATAGCAATGATGAGAGGGGAAGGGCTTTGGTCGATACGGTCGATGACAACGGCTTGTTTCCACAAAGTCGAGTGCCACTGCCAGGACAGATAAATGGTGGAGTGTGGGGGAGGAAGGCGTATTTCGTCCTCAGCATTAAGAATTTCTAGATAGACTAAATCTTTGGACCGAAATTTCACGACTGCCGTAATAACTTGTTCATCGTAAGAGAATTGAGAGATATCGTTTACAGCTAAAGAAATCATAATATTTTCTCGCCCTTTATGACAAAATTGGGATGAAAGCCCTCTCTTATTATCTTAATATCTCAATACTACCCGAAAACCGGAGGCCACTGCCCGATATTTGCAAGAAGAACCTCAAAAAAATTCCGAGTTTATTATGATGGATCAAATCGAACGATCTCAACGCAAATCAGTTCATATTCTTGGTCGCAATGGCCTGGGATCATATCGTTGAGCCATCACAAGAGGTCTACTCCCATCGCCGAATCTTGAAGACCCATATTGCCATCGCCGCCACCCAGCAGACAGAGATTCCGGTGGGCCATTTCTTGATGATTAACAGGTCCATTAGAGCAACCGCGGGAAGGATCACGAATAGTACCAAGCCCAATGTATCGGATCCAGCTTTTTGGTTAAGCAGGCGTGAGCGTTCGTCCCAAAAATGCCACGTTTGCCCTGTTGCTCGGGCCTGTTGGAGATTTTGCAGATGACCTGGATTGGAAAATAGGATGGGCCCAATCGCCAATGCCGTGGCTATCGCCCAAATTGATAGGCCCCGCTATGTGATTCATGTTGACAACATGAAGCTCTAATAACAGAGGATTCCCGTGCGTAGGAGACGTGTCTTGCGACTTATGCTATTTCTTTGAATGGTACGGGCTTTGGGGGTGCGGGAAACAGTGGCGATTAGCTATAAGGATCCCAACATCACGATGATGCTCAGGATATCCACTCGGATGTTGCTAAAAGCCTTATCAAGTGCTGCAACATATTTCAGATGGTGCTGGAGGTAATAGCTTACGTCAGCTGAATAGGCCAATACTACGGGTTATCCCATGACAATTATCCAGACACTTAAGACCGATTTCCAGCGGGATTTGTTAGGTTTAGTCATTATGAAAGTCTCCTTGCCTAGGATTATCTATGGTGGTGCTGCTCTCACCGGACGGACCAGCGAGCCACTGTTTCTCCGTTTCAGTAAACCAAAACAGCTGTTCGACTTGCACCCCAAAAGTGATGGCTAACTTAAACGCTAGCAATAACGAAGGTTGATAACGGCCAGTTTCCACTGCATGGATGGTTTGACGGGAAACTTCCACGCGGTTTGCTAAGTCGTCTTGGGTCATTCCAGCTGTTAAACGCATCTCGCGCACTTGGTTGTCCACGAAAACTTTCCTTTACTTAAAGTAAAGTGTACTTTACTTTAAGGTGCCTTTCTAGCCATTTCGCCTGGAGAAAGTTCTTTTTTGCATCACGCGGTCCACACATCTTAGCCTTAAGTCAATGGTGTCTTCGACCAGGCGGTACGAACCGTGGTGCGCCGTGAAAGCTGACCATACGGAGCGGGTGCAATTCCCGCCATCGAAGGGCTAGCCACCCACGATGAAGTGAGTCTTGCATGGCCGTCCGTGAGGACGGACGTGAAGCGTAGACAACGCGACGACCAGGCCGCAACCCAACAGGGTGAAGTGATTGAGCCTCGTGACGTTATCATCCGAGGGCCGACGGTTTCACAGTACCGGAAGGCAACAACAAGCGCCCGCACAAGGCGAGGGCGTGGTGACCTCGGCGGGGTCTGAGAGCGCGGCATGGCGGAAAGCGGTATGGCCGGAACACGGGAGACCTCGACCTCTCGCGCAGCGCGCGTATGCCCGACCGATAGGCGGTGCCGAAGGAGGGCAAACGGGCGTCGAGGAGTCAGAGCTTGTGATAGTACTCCGCGCGTGGGAAAGCCACGTACAAGGGGAAGCGCAAGCACAAAACATGGCGAGTCATCGCACCATTTCCCTCACACTCAGAGGAGGACACGAAATGTTACCAGACTTGACCCGCATCACTCGCAAAGCGAGCGCCGATCCGACGTGTCGGTTTACGGCCCTCGCGCACTGCCTGAACGAAGAATTCCTACTCGACAGCTGGGTGAGGCTCAACCAGCGGGGCACCATCGGGGTTGACCGGCAGACGATGCAGGACTTCGACGAACAACGAGAGGTCGCAATCGGGGCGCTCGTTGAACAGTCGCGCCGCCATGACTATCAGGCACCCCCGGTCCGACGGGTGTACATTCCGAAACCGGGGCAACCGGCCAAACGACGGCCGCTCGGCATTCCGACGGTGGCTGACCGACTCATGCAAGCGGCAGTCGCCCGTATCCTCAGCGCCATCTATGAGGCGGACTTTCTTGAGTCCTCCTATGGATTCCGCCCGGGGCGGAACGCCCACGATGCGTTAGGGGCCATCGAGAACCTCGGCCTTCAGCACCCGATTCATTGGGTGTTCGAAGCGGATATTCGGGGATTCTTCGACCACCTCGATCATCACTGGCTCGAACGGATGCTCAGCTTGCGTATCGGCGATCCCTGGATCTTGCGCCTCATCGGTAAGTGGCTACGGGCCCCCATCGACGACCATGGGACGCGCACGCGTCCTGACGAAGGTGCACCACAAGGGGGCCGATTTCACCAATTCTGGCGAACATCTACCTGCACTATGTGCTTGACCTCTGGTTTGAACGAGTTGTCAAGCCCCTCTGCCGGGGAGAAGCCCACTTGGTCCGGTTTGCCGATGATTTTGTGGTGCTCTTCGCGGATGGGCGCGATGCGCAACGGTTCGCCGAGACCCTGCCACGGCGTTTGGCGAAGTTCTCATTGAAAGTGGCCGAGGAAAAGACCCGTTTGCTGCCATTTGGTCGGCACGTGTGGGCACAAACTCAATCGCGGCCGCGCGCCCGGGAGACGTTTGATTTTCTGGGTTTTCGGCACGTAATGGGCACCACACGGCAGGGCCGGTTTCGGCTCATCCACATTCCTACGCCTAAGAGTGTGCGGAAATTCTATCTCGCGGCCCAAGAGAAACTCGCCCTGACGGTCAAGCCTCGAGGCCGCGTTCTACCCACTAAAAGCCACGGCTGAAAGTAGCCAAATGGCACGAAAAGTTGCCAACTACCGCTAAGACTTCTTGCATAAGCTGTCCAGGCAGATCGCCAATGCCTACCCAGCGGGTGCCATGGAAGACTTGAATATAGGGGGGATAGCGCAAAGGCTCCATGTGGCAAAATCCACGAATGACAAAGGATTCGGCATGATAAAAACCGTTTTCGCGTATAAACTGGCCGAGCAAGGAACAACTTGTGGTCATTGACAAATGGTTTCCATCCAGCAAACGGTGTCGCCGCAATCCACATCAAAAACGATGGATGTCGGATCCTTGGTATAGTCTGATCCGTCATCAAGAACTGTGAGGCAGACGGGGATAGCTTGGTCATTATGCTGTCGTTAGCTGGTACGTCCCAAGAAGCCCCCACTTCTCAGCGTGAAGGTAGGTGGTGGGAGCATGTCGCTAAGTACTCCGTTGGCTCGAAGTTATCGTTGAAGTTCGCCGAATCGACGGGAATCTGGTCCACAACCCAGTTGAAGGCCATGTCTTCGAATTCTCGGCACTCAGCACAAGAGGTGACAAACCTTTTCTTTTAGGGAGCCTCCCCCATCTGCGCCCAAGGGGAGCCACTAGTATTGGACAGATCACGGTGATGAGCCAACAGCTTCATACGACGGTCTCTGATAGGTTCGGATAATGCCGAGAAGACTTCTTAAGTTAAGACAAAAGATGAAAAAGATGCATGGGGGTACCTGATTTCCACTGGGGATGAACTCACAAGACGGTAAAACGGCAATACTTCCTTTTGAGCGTTTTACTTAGCGGACCAGACACAGAGAAGATCCACTCACTCGCGGTTCGAACTGCGGGTTGGTGTAAGGAACTTGTTTGCTCTCTTCCGGTGCGTTCGGCTGTCTTTCTTCCTTGCGAGTGACATCTTGGCAGTGATATACTTTTTAGGTTATAACGCATCAAAACGGAAGGATTTATCTGTGTGGACAGTGTTCAAAGCGACTAACTTTCTGGGGCAGGGGGGGTGATGACATGGAGCAATGGGAAGAGTATCTTCGGGTGGCGACGCGTGATATTGCGAATAAATATCATCGACGCCGAGCGCAAGCTAAAATCCGGCATCAACTCCTTTCGATATGGAGTGAATTAACCCAAAATGGCGAAAGCGCTGATACCGCCATATTGCTGGCTGCCGAAGCTCTAGGCGATCCAGAAGTTCTCGCGGCAAAACTGGCCGCGCCCTTGCGTCAGCAAAGAGGTTGGCTATGGTTGGTGTCATTCTCCCAGTTGTTGGCGGGATTGGGATTGCTCGTGGTGTCATTCCGTACCGCGTCTTTGGCCGATATGGCCGTTGGACGTGTCTTGACCCTATGGGGGTTCGCTATGACTGGATTTAATAGCTATCATTATAGAGAATTATGGGCCAATCTCACAATAGCATTGCGCAACTGGCGCTTGTCACTGACGTGGGTGAGTTGGGGCCAAAGGGCCCGAACCGTCGCTGTGGCTGCTATGAGCGGCCTGCTTTCCGCATTATTATGCGCACTTCCCTGGCAGATTATCCCGAACACTATTTTTCATCCGGTGGCCGTATCCGATCTTCTGGGACTGACATCGTTTGTCTTTGCGGCATGGAGTCCTTACCATTTGTTTAGGCGGCATATTCGAATGGCATTTCGTGACATTACCTGGCAAATTTGGGCGTCATTGGTTTCGACCCTCGTCTATACTTTTATGGTGGTTTGGAACGGTCAGTTTGCACCCCCGCCATTTTTCAATTGGCAGCCGGAACTGTTTATTTTGGGTAGTTTTGGTTCCTTTTTCTCAGCGCTGCGCTTATATTCCTTCTTACTTTCTCTGAAACAACGCATTGAGCCGTGGAATGATGATGAATTCAGACCTGCCGTTTAAAGAGTCAGCGATTGTATCATCAAATTTTCCCGTCATGTCAGACAAAAATGGCTATCTGGCCGCTTAGATGACAAATCGGTGGTGGATGATGGCTTGGGACTAATATCCCTCCTTGAGCTTCAGGACTTAAGGCGGGATATTTCGTGAGCCTTCGCGCATATGGTATGGTTATTATAGACCATAAGCCTGATAAGCTGGTTAGCGTCTTTAACCCTAGGCATTCATTAAACCATATGCTCGCATCTCCAATATCAATATCGAACGTAATAGAGTTTGGAGCGTGTAAAGTCATGACCCAGATAGCGGTAATTGGCGGTGGGCCAGGTGGGGTGTCGTGTGCCATATGGCTGAAGAGACTCGGCGTAGATCCTGTGTTATACGAGCGTGGCAGCATTGGCGGGCAATTGCACGACATTACGCTGCCTATTCCCGATTTGCCGGGAGAGCCCCGAATTGAGGCGCGTGATTTGATCAACCGTCTTAAACAGCATCTCTACGAATGGAACATTCCGGTATTTGAAGGTTGGGAAGCTGTGGAATACCGACGTGAACATCGGCTTCTCATTTTTCAAAACGCGCGTGAAAAGGACTATCCTTTTCTTGCCTATGCGCCTGGACTGAAAGTCCGTAAGCTGAATATTCCTGGACAAGAATGGATTGCCACCGAATCCACGTCCCAAATTCTCCAGATATCCCACCAAGACCCCGTCTTAGTGGTTGGAGGCGGAGACCGGGCATTCGAAGCAGCTATTCGTCTTGCTCAGGCGGATCAGCCTGTGATACTACTTCATCGCCGTGAAGGCTTCAGGGCTCGACCCGATTTTCAAAATAGGCTCTTTAAGTTAAGAATTCCCATTCGTGTCAATGCGCAACTGCAATCTTTGGAGCGTACATCTTCTGGATTAAAGGCAAAGATTAAGGATAAAGAGGGTATATCCGCAATTGCGGTGTCGGCGGTTATGATCCGAATTGGCATGGAACCCGATATTGAGCCGGGTCTATGCCCGATGCCGCAGTCAGATGTGGTGCCTTTATGGCCAGAAAACCATATCCGGTGCCTTGGGGATGCTGTAAGCCCTGTGGCATTCCGTTCCATTGTGAGTGCTTATGCTTCTGGTATGGCCGCGGCCAAGGAACTCGTGATGAATATTAAGAACTCAACTTTCTCAGGCTGAAATGGTGAATTTTAGGGGAAACGACGCTGGAATCCGGTCTAAAAAACGCTTAGCAGGCATTTCATCTGCGCAGGTGAGAGCTCGATCTTTTCCGACAAGGTTGCACGCAGGGGTATCCATGACAAGAGCACTGTCTTAATAAACGGAAGGGAGGCCATTTCATCCCACATTGCCCAAAATCGTTCTCGCTGGTGCGGCAGTCTGTAGCGTCGTGTTCCCGTAAAACGTTACCTGGTAAAGGATTGCGAACGGTGAAAAAGCGTTACTAATCATCTCGTTGCTTCTCTCGAAGCTCTATCGTTTGCCAACTATGGCTTAAAGGAATTCACCGCTGGAGATACGACGGGATTATACTGAGTGGCCTGTTTTGCGGGATAGGTAAAGTCCATGAAGTATAACACCATCCCATTGAGAAAAATGAAATCGTAACGGATCAATCCGTAGGCCATTCACGATTTTGCCAGCAAGTGCCACGAACTCCGGGTGCCTTTAACAACATAGCTGAGATTTTGGCGGGACGGAATGCCAAGATGGCTACTGTGGTTCGCCAGGAATGTGGATACGGATTCTGGGGCCGGATATCCATATTCGTTGACCGTCGCGGTTTTGTTTGGGGATTCGTAAGTCACGCCATCCCGGGCACTTCGCAATTGGACTACCCGGCTTTTAGGAATGGGAAAACTGAAACCGTCTACGTCATTCTTAATCCGCCGGATGGGGTCGTTGAAGGCTTGGTAGATGGCGAGGCATGGGTCCATGCTGACTGAGCGGGCGTACTGACCGATCCGAAGGGGGGGTGTTGGGCCCAGTTGCGGTTGTGGTGACGTGCCGGGTGAATCCACATCTGGCGAAAAGCAAGCTGCTGAGTTCCAGGCATCATCCTATGGTTCACACGGCAGCGTGGTCCATTGTGAAGATCTTCCATTTTCTGTGTTAAAGCCCCTGAACGAAGGGCACAGCTTGGCGGTGAAGGCATCCCGATTGACAGTAACAAGCTCCATCTCCCATCTCAACGAACCTAACTTCTATCGATTTCAAAACTTTTCCCGTCAATGGAACCAGATAGATAAACTCTGAGCTGAATTCGCGCGATGAATTTCATATCAACCCACTCGTGATGTGCACAACATATGATTCGCGGATCCATATGAAGACTTTTCGCCATGGCTCCAAGGCCCGTCATCATTCACGGCCCTGACATAAAGACAAATACGTAACGTGCCAGGACTTGGGATGAAGGGGGGGCTTGTTCAACTCTGTTGCTATCACAGGCGCTCTTAAGATTAAATTCTGTTTATTTTTCGGGTTGTTAGCGAAGTACCCGGGGACTGTCCCGCTAGGCGAATACCCAAACTGACTGAACTAGTCCCGAGTGCAAAGAAAATCCCTATCCAATGCGGGATAAAAGACTAAAGCCGCGATTCGATTGGAAAATCACGCCCTTGGGACTCTGGCTGAATAGTCCGGTACTCTGGGGAAGGGGGTGCAGGTTGCGTTTGCCCAAGGTTACCAGTTGGCCAGAGGCATCCAAATTATTAATGACAAGATGTCCTGCCGAGAGGCCAATCTGTGGTTTCAGCCCGGTTTTCCATCGGTACCATAAGACCCCATGGCTGCTTGTCACCGCCAAAAGGTAAGCGGGTAACGCGCTTGGCCGGCGCAGCAACAACGCAATGTGGGAGTTGTACGAAATGGAATCAACGAGTTCCGGCCACCGGGACGATCGGACGCTAAGAATCGGTTTATGGGTTCCTGTGCTAAGAGAGAGGAGGTTGATTTGGCCCGCTTGATCATAAACCAAGAAACGGCCACCTCTCACAAAGGGATGATATCCCAAACGAACTGTGGCAGGCAAAGCACGCGACGGAAACTGAGAATGAACTCTAACAACCTTGCCGCTTTTGCTCACATAGTCCAAAGTGTTGCGAGGCGTAAAATAGGCTGCGATGGCCTGGGGAATTACCCGAACAGGTTGGTGGAGGCGGTCCAAAGAGACTCCTTGGGCTACGGGCCAAGCCAATTCTTGACCGTTTGGCGCGAACACCAAGTGTCCTACGGGATCGGTAGGGGCATTTCGCAGAGCCACGGCATGCCCATTAACCAGCCACCGCGCTTGTCCGTCGTGGAGCACATAGGTGATCGCGGCATGCGAGGAAATCGGCAAATACCAGTCAGTATGAGGCAAATGGCCGCGTGGCAAAGACAACGCTTTGGTCTTGTCCCCCGCCGATCCGGATAACTGGACAGCGTGAGTTTGACGAGGACTGGTAATGGGATTGGAGGTTTGCCATCTTACGGGTGAAACTAGAGATTGTTGGTGGATTTTCCCCCATATGGCTAAGGCAGCCACTAACATAATGCCGATTCCTATCCACCACCACCTTTTCACAAAAATCCTCCCCGTTCGAAATCCCGCCATTGGCTCCCTATGACACCTTCAACTTACGCCCGGTACAGAGTTCTCAATGAGATGCCAGTTCATGATCATAGATTACCACAGCCTGGTGCATAGCGGCAGCAGCTTTCTCGGGGGCAATTTGACCGACGCCCGTTCCGTAAGCTGGGACACAGACTTTTCTTATGGCGGGGTGCTGGTGCGCTACTCTCAAGAGGGCCAACATGGCTAAAGTAATAGGTTCCGGCGAAGACAAGGGCGCGGGGCAGGGCATCGTGGGAACTAAAATAATCCATTTCGGCACGTCTTTGCCACTGGGTATAGCCACCGCTTGTCCGACGGGCATAAACCCACGATATAATTCTGCCAATATCTGCTGGGCTTTGTCATAGGCATCGGGAAGAACGCGGGAAATGGCCCGATCGAGACCTCCGCCCATTCCGAGACGGCTGTCGGAAGCCGTGGACCAAGCATTGGCATCCGGACACAATGCGAGCCCCTGGCGAATTTCAAAACGGGAATCGTGCGAAAAGTGGTCTGTCCATGCCGCTATCATGAGTGGATCAGGTGCTGTAAGCAAAAACTTTGTTTCTGGAGAATTGTTCGTCGTCATGTCTGCCATCCTTTGATAGTTTTTCCGCTTCTATTTGGACCGCTGGATTGTCGCCAGAGACATGGAAGCCAGATTTTTAAGGCTGACAAGTTCGTATGGGGCATGTCGGGTTGCGGTCTTATTGGTCATGTAAGATCCATTCTACATCCCACGAGCCTGCGAAGAGAAAGGATTTACATGCGCATTTTAAAGGGATGTCAAGATAAATCAATTATGGAGAATAATAATGGCATTAAACGGAGCTTAGAACATTTCTTGTCATTTGGCTTCAAAGAGACATTGCTCTATCATACTCGTTATACTGTTCGCTCGGGTCGATTAAGAGGTGATAGTAACCTTCTTAAAAAATGACGAGCGTTTTTGTTATAGATAAGAGTGACAATTACATCTAACTGAAAGTCGCAGTACAAAGACGTAACGCGGAAAAATTCTGCCGTTCTTTTAAGACTACACCATTGTGGTTTAAGGCAATACTGACGGCAGAAGGTGACCGAAAGGAGGAAGTATTGCTGCGTACTCATAATAAAGGATTATCCAGTATCCCGAAATTAAAAAAGAAAGTGCCAAACCAAGGATTAAGACGGGCATTAGGACCAAGACAGGTACAGTTGCTTTCGATGGGTGGCGTGATTGGAGTCGGGTTGTTTTATGGTGCCGGGGTGGCGTTGAAACTGGCCGGTCCCGCCGTTATTATCGACTATGTCATTGGCGGGATTATTGTGGCCATTGTGATGCGGTCTTTGGGAGAGATGACTGTAGAGGAGCCATTGGCCGGATCATTCAGCCGGTTTGCCAATCAAGCTTTTGGAGAAATGTTTGGATTCTTGACGGGAGGAATGTGGTGGTTCTTTTGGGTCGCCACGGTCATGTCGGAACTGGCAGCCATTGGGCTTTTGGTTCAGTACTGGTTTCCGGCATTCCCTCCTTGGATTCCCGGACTCGTGGCGCTGGGGTTATTCGTCATTTCCAACCTGTTTTCGGTCGAAGTATTCGGGGAACTGGAATTTTGGTTTGCGGTATTAAAGATTCTTGCCATTGTCAGCTTTATTGTGCTGGGTGTTCTGGTCACGATCATTGGCATCAACGGAGCTGGGCTGACTAATTTGTGGGGCCACGGAGGATTCTTGCCGAACGGAGTGGGAGGCGTTTTGCAAGCGGTTTCTTTGGTGGTCTTGGGATACAGCGGGGTAGAAACCCTGGCGGTTACCGCAGGGGAAACGGGAAATCCCCGGAAGGCTATTCCTCAAGCGGTATCTAATGTGTCGTGGAGAATAGCCATTCTCTATGTGGGATCCATTAGTGTGATGCTGGTGGCATTTTCATGGACCTCTTTAGCGGGCCATCATGTGAGCCCTTATGTGCTCTTGTTTGCTAAAGCTGGAATTCCTTTGGCTGCCACTGTCATCAATATCATCATCATTTCCTCAGGTTTGTCTTCCTCAAACACCGGGTTGTATGGAGGAAGCCGGATGCTGTTTTCCATGGCTAAAGACGGATATTTGCCTGTCTCCCTTAAACGCCTTTCGCGTTTTAAGGTGCCGAAGCTGTCGGTGATCATTACTGGACTCGGCATGTCTGTGGGAATTCTCATTACTTATCTGGCCCCCAATTCGGTGTATGTTTGGATTTCTAGTGCTTCCGCATTTGCCGCCATATGGACTTGGAGCATAATTTTATTGTCGGAAATTACCATTCGAAAGAGAAAAGGCGGAAGATCAGCCTCTCTTCATTACCCGTTATGGCCCTGGCCTATTCTTCCGGTGCTGGGTCTGATTTTGCTGGCAGGCATGCTGTTGGCCATCATGACCTCTCCTCTGACCGAGGTATCGGTCTGGTCTGGTGTGCTCTGGTTGGTCTTCTTAACCGGGTGGTGGTTCTTATATTCCCGTAAGCGCATCAAAAGAAATCAAGACCATGACGAAGATGAGGTGACCTCGAAGAAAAAAATGCTGTAACTGGCGAGTTAGGGCCTCGGGGGCTTGGGGGCCAAGAGGGTCATGAGATGGGCAAGATTTTGCAGAATTTGAATACGGGTGCTGCTCCACTTGAAGGGATCCCTATAATAGGCCCCCACTGTTCCCCACACAGGTTTTCCAACGGGCATAATGGCGACGGACTCGGGAAAGCCTAGTGTCTGGATGACAGGTGCTTGCAGGTACTCGGCCTCGTCACTTTTGTTCTGCAATATAACCGGGGCTTTCTTTCGAAAGGCCCGAATTCCGACTGACGGAGAGTCCCACGAAATCACTTCGCGATAGGCGTGGCCGATACTGAATAACGGTTGCATGCCGCATGGGACGGCCTGGTACAGCGTCAAGGCCAGGGGCTGCAGCATTTTGAATGCGGTATTCATCATGGTGGTAATTTGATCGCTAGCAGACAGCTTGGCTTCTACCAGATGTTCCAGCAAAAGACTCCAATGCGAGAGAAAGGGCTCAAGTCCTTGCCAAGGATGGCTTGACGCTGTGTGAATCTCTCGTTGGCGTTGACGAATCAAGCTAATCACTTCCGGCCGCAAGGATTCCATCTCTTTCCAACTCCTGGGTTTGCCAAAGTAAAATCCTTGGGCGGTTTCAACTCCCAAATCGATGCATGTCAATAGTTCATCACGGGTTTCAATGCCTTCGGCAATCAGTTGAAAGCCGAGAAAGCGGGCCATCTGGCTAACCGAGGCCATTAAGTTGCGTTTTACCGGATGTAGTTGGCATTGGGCAACGAGAGTACGGTCGAGTTTGACAAAATGAGGATGAACAGCCACGAGTTTGTTCAGCCCGGAATAACCCGTACCAAAGTCGTCGAGGGCAATCGTGCCGCCTCGGTGGCGAAAATTTCGAATAGCCTTTTCCACCTCGGGACCCAGCCAGTTCCCGCGCTCGGTGATTTCTAAAACCACCGAGCCATCGGGGCACGACTCAATAAGGTTTTGTACGATATCGTCTGAGAGAGAATCCGGATGAATATTGACATATAGCGGCGTGACAATGGAATGTGTGTGAATGAATCGCGTTATTTTTCTCAAGATAATTCGGTCGACTTCCACAGACAACCCCTGCTTAGACACCTCTTGAAAGAAAATTTCGGCATTGATTAACTCTTTGTCGGGGGTGTAAGGGCGTGTCAGAACTTCATAACCTATCACGTGTCCCGTTGACAAGGAGATCAAGGGATGGAATGCCAAAGAGAACTGGTCTGGGCCATTTTGCATCCATTCTCGGATATTGAAGTTTGGGGAATGACCCTTTCTATCACTAGACGTGGCGAATCTCTCCTCAACTTTTACTAAGGCTATTGTGCAGATATTTGTCGTTCCTGTCTACGTCGTGTCGAAACTTGACTAATTTTGCTGCACTAGACATCGCGGAGATGCTACCTATGCCTGTTGATTTCTCAAATTACCGGGAGTACACCAAAGGAGGGGAGATTTCAAGCCAGGCCCCTTGGCGTTCGTGCCGACTTGCTTGTAACTAGCGCAGATACAGAGAAGATGGCCAAGCCCACTAGGTCCAAAAGCTCATGTCACCACGCTACAGTAACCCGCGTCAGCGAAAAAAGCGCTGAAGTCCAGGGGCCAATGATCTTGTGGTGTCTTGTGGAAGATTAGAGGCTGAAGGACAATTCATCCAACACAAGACAAGAGGAAGCAAGGGTGATCTTGCCCGCGAGTGTTACCGGATAATCACATTAAGGAGATGATTTGGCGGATCTCTGGGGATTTGGACGGCCCACCTCGCTTTTTGGACGATTGTTTTTGGTTAGGCTGTACAGAGCCATGAATGATAATGTCCAAAATAACGCAAAGAACAGCATAAGGAACCATCCGATGAATTGTCCCGCCGTGTGTGCAAGCTCTGTGAGCCACAGCGTGGTGAATATCAGTACTGCTTGGCCTCCATAGGCTGTGATAACAGCCGCCAGGCTCAAATACCGGTTGTGCTGTTGATATTGCCACGCATATCTCCAGGCCTTGCGCAACTTTAAACCGGCAACAAACAAAAAATTCATCACCCATAATATCCACACGCTGACGAAAAGACCGAGTACCAGAGCCACTGCAGTCAATATAACCAGCGAGGACAGTAAAGCGAGTCCGAATAGGATGTGCATTACGATATAAACCAGACCCATGACAATCAGCCATAGGGTCCAGGACAACGAGGCGGTGAGGATTAGTCCGTAACTACGGCCAAAATAGCGCAGCCCGTTTGCAAAAAAGCTGCGGAAACTCAAGGGATTATGTCTTATAGCTTCACCCAGGGTTCCCAAAAACCCCGCAGTGAAATAGGGCACCAGAAGAAACAAGTAAATCGCCGCCAAAGGAGTCAGTCCCAAGAAATGCCCCAACTGCCTCCCGTTGGCATTAAGGGTCTGGTTTAGGATCGTGAGGGCTGTCATCACAATAAGAACGAACTCCCAAAGAAGAAGCCCGGTAATCTGAGGGTTGTTGCCTAAAGCCCTGATACTAATACGGTAGATTTTGAGGTACATGCCGCCGCTCCCCTCTTTTCGATTTTCTTGTTGTCTTATGGTATCAAGAAGCAGACCTATGGTGGAGGGACAATTTTTAAAAAAGCGTAAGTGCTTAGGCATTTCTTGCTCCTGAACACCTAATAGTGAGAAGACTAAGAGAAAGCCGACTTTGTGTTACCATAAATGAGAGAAAGGCATGTAAGGGGGATGCGTATGCACCGACTAGCCAAGGCGCGAGAGCGTCTAGGTAAAGAAAATGCCATGATGTTTATGTCAGCCGGCGATGATTTGCGATACCTCTTATCGTGGTCGCCGTTGGCGGATGAAAGATTGACGTTTCTGGGAATATCGGAAGACTCGGTAACTCTCGTGGTTCCGTCGGTAAATGCTCAGGAAGCGCGAGAGCACGTGGCTGGAATAGTTGAGATTTTTTCCTATACAGACCAAGAGGGACCGGAAGCTTTATTGCAGAAAGTCTTTGGCAAGACAACTCTTCAGGTACATACCATTTACGTATCAGATGATGCTCGGTTTGATCATGTCGAAGTTCTCAAAACTTCACTGGGGTGGAAATCACGACTAGAGCGTGCTTCGGCGTTGATGGCGCCCTGGCGTATGGTCAAGGACAGTGATGAAATTGAAAAATTGAAAGCATCCCAGGCCATCAATGACCGGGCTATGGAGGTGGGGTTGGCCGCAATTCGTGCGGGCATGACAGAGGTGGAACTCCAAGATATTATCCACCGCGCTTTCATGGCTAATGGGGCAGATCGTGATGCGTTCATCATTGTGGCGGCGGGATCTCATAGCGCTTTGCCTCACCATACCCCTGATCATACTGTCATTGCCGAAGGACCGGTATTATTAGACATAGGGTGTTTTAAGGATGGGTATGCGTCTGATATGACCCGCGTCGCCTATGTGGGCACTCCCGGTGATGAATTTCTCCACGTTCACCGAATTGTCAATCAGGCAGTCGAAGCGGCTCTGGTCAAAGCCACGGCCTTGACCGAGGCACAAAGTATTGACCACGCAGCCCGCAGGGTGATTGAAGATGCTGGCTATGGGCCATATTTTGTACACCGTCTGGGACATGGTATTGGTCTTTCGGTCCATGAATTGCCCTCCATTATGGAAGGCAATCCGGCCAGGGTTCCGGTGAATTCGACGTTTTCCATAGAACCGGGAATTTATTTGCCTAAGCGCTTTGGAGTACGTTTGGAAGACATAGTGGTAGCCAAAGAGGACGAAAGTGTAGTTTTGTCTCAAGTTTCCCGGGATGTTTACCAAGTGCACCGCTGAGTCGAGGGGATTGCCTTCTTTAGCTTCATCATATTGCTGAGATGAAAATCTCAAAGCCATTTCGATGAGATAGGAGATGATCGTTGTCGTGACCACAAAGATCCAAACACATAAGCAAGACCCGATGGTAGGGGAAAAGGCGCCGGATTTCACTTTGGAAGGAACCAACGGCTCTGTGCACTTGGCCGATTTGTTGGGCCGTGTGGTGGTTCTCTATTTTTATCCCCGTGATAATACGCCGGGATGTACTACGGAAGCCTGCGACTTCCGGGATATGATTCAAGACTTCTCAGACGTGAATGCGGTAGTGCTGGGAGTAAGCATGGACTCTTTGACCAGTCATGCAAAATTTACCGCCAAGTACCAGTTGCCGTTCAACTTATTATCGGACAGTGACGGGAAAGTTGCGAACCGTTACGGGGTTTACAAGCAGAAAAATCTGTACGGCAAAGTTTCTTACGGTATTGAACGATCGACGCTCGTCATAGATCGGAACGGAATTATCCGTTATGTCTTTAGAAAAGTGAGAGTGCCTGGGCATGTGAGTCAGGTGAAAGAGTTAGTCAAGCAAATGACCAATGGATAACGGGGCTAAGACCATGCCGAAGACAGAGCCGCGTCGGTCAGTGGAAGAGATATTGACCCTTCTGGCCAGTCTTTACCCCAACCCTACAACGGAATTAATCCATGAAAGCCCCTGGCAGCTTTTAGTGGCAACGATTCTGTCCGCCCAGTGCACCGATAAAAGGGTCAATATGATTACCCCGCGAATCTTTGCCATGTTTCCGGGACCGCAAGAACTTGCCCAAGCGACACCCGGAACAGTCGAAGACTTAATTAAGGATTGCGGGCTTTTTCGTACCAAGGCCCGCAATCTGATAGTTGCGGCGCAACTGGTTACGAAGAAGTACAGCGGAGAAGTGCCTTACGAACGTGAAGAACTCATGGAGTTGCCAGGAGTGGGCCGAAAGACGGCTAATGTCATCTTGGCCAATTGTTTCGGCGTGGACGCCATTGCGGTGGATACCCACGTGTTTAGACTGGCGCACCGCTTGGGATGGTCTTCCGCCAAAGATGTGATGGGCACGGAAGATGATCTGATGCAAGTCATTCCCCGGAGCAAATGGCGTAATGCCCATCACTGGCTCATTTATCATGGGCGAAGGGTTTGTCTGGCCAAAAATCCCCGTTGCTCTACGTGTGAACTCAGATCTTTATGTCCCCAAATTGGGGTAAAGAACAGCGAAAAGGAGTTGACGTCAAAGTGGTCGCCTTAGTTGCGGATCTGTTTTTTGCTGAGCGCATTATGAAGATAGGCGTCTCAGTGGGCGAAGATGTGACAATTTGCGGGACTATCAAAGAGTTTCGAGATTTTGTCAATCAAAAACATCCCGATCTAGCCGTCGTAGATTTGAGCTTGATTAACAGCAATGATTTGTCATGGTTTGGAGAAATTCCGCACGTTGCGGGATTTGGGCCGCATGTTGACCGCAACAAATTTCAAAGTGCCAAAGCCGGGGGAATTTGGCCTCTGTGGGCTAACTCTCATTTAACGCAAAAACTGGGTCCATGGATTGTGGCGACAAGAGCTATAAGCCGTGCGTAAGACGAATCGGGGTGTTCCCGTGTATCATGCCCAGGATAACATCAGAACATGGGAGGACGATGACTAGATGCGGGCAGTCGTCTTTGGCGGAGGAGGCATTTTTGGGGTCGCAGCGATAGGGATTCTACAAGCTTTGGAAGAGTTAGATGTAAGACCTGACATTATTGTGGGCACGTCTTCTGGTTCTATTATCGGGTCACTTTATGCGTTGGGGTGGAACGTGAAGGATCTTCATGATTTAGCCGTAACAATCCGGCGCAAGGACATGATTTGGAATTGGCGGCGGATGGGGAGGACACTTCTTACCCGCCGCACTCTGGCCGAGTCGATTTTAGATCCGCAGCCCTTGTGGGCTAAGCTCTCACCGTATATTGGCGACAAAACTTTCCGTGATACCAAAATCCCCTTGTTCATCGTTGCTACCTCCTTGACTCACCGGACGAGTGTGGTGTTTGGCTCGTCCATTCCCCCTAATTTTCATAAATTACCCCATGTTTTTTGGGTAGACGCAAAGGATCAGGAGATTTTATCAGCGGTCAAGGGTTCTGCTGCCATTCCGGGATTTCTTCCACCCGAGCGTGTAGGAGAGATGGTTCTGGTGGATGGAGGGATGACTGATGACTTTCCCATTGACGTTGGGGAGGCCACCGGAGCCAACTGGGCATTAGGACTATGGATTGATGAGCCATTGAGATGGCAAGTACCAAATCCTTCACCCCATTTGCTGCAAGTCTTGAGTGCGAGCGTTGCTGCCGCCATTCATCACATGACCATTCTCAAAAAAGATGCGGTCACAATCCCCTATGTCCTCCTCCGCCTGGAAATGGACCACAATATGGATATGGCCCGCATTCCTCACATCATTCAAGCTGGATACGAGAAAACAATGGCCAGACGCGAGGAAATCATCCAAGAATGTGGACATGGGGGATGATGACTCGCAAGATAAAAACAGTACAACAGCAGCAGGGAAGGATTATTCATGGGCAATGAGCTTGAGGAGTCACTAACAACACTTATCGAGCAGTCCCGCAACTGGGGTTCGGTGAGTCGCGGACTCGAATTGTTTTATGCCGCCCGAGATATGCTGCAGCAACACTATAACATTGACAGTGGATTCTTTATCTATAAAAAGCATGTGGTGGGCACTGAAGAAGAAAAACAGTATCGTGTTTACGCGCCCTGGGGAATGCCCTCTGGTTGTCAAAAGGGCTTATTCCAGTATGTTTTGGAACACCTGGAGCACAATCTCGACCCGACTCACCTGGCTACGGAAAAGTGGGTGAGTATCGGGAAAGCTTCCGGATTGCTCCAAGTTTTATGGAAACGGTGGGGCATTGTGTCCGGCGGTTCCTGGGTATTGACGATCGGATCTGTTCCGGTCGGCATGGCCGTTTTCCACAGGAAAAATCGTCATATAGATGACACGGCGGTTATGAGTTTAGTGGTCCGGCAGATTTCTTTGGTGATGGAACTTCTGCGTTATCGTCGTCAGGCCGAAGAAGCTAGCCAAAGGGACCCACTCACGGGCATTTATAACCGCCGAGGGGCTACCGTGCATATTGAAACGCTTCTAGCTCTTCGGGACGCGGGGGAAGGAGAGTGGATATTTGCGATTTTTGATATCAATGATTTTAAGGCGATAAACGACCGTTTAGGCCATCCGCATGGGGATGGTGTCTTGATAGAATTTGCCAGGATATTATCTTCCCAAATTCGGGAAGGGGATATTTGCGGGAGGTGGGGTGGAGATGAATTTGTCGTGATGTTCAAAAGTCCGTCCCATTTAGTGCCCGCAATTATCGAGCGCATTAAGAGAAAAGTCCTCGGGGAATTGAAAGACGTGTCGGTCAGTGCTGGTTGGGCCGTTTGGAGCAAGGAAGGAACGAGTTTGGAAGAGATTTACCGAGCGGCCGACAAACGTTTATACCAAGACAAGCGGTCTGGCAATCAAATACGCTAGATACTGCGAGACGGTAACGAAAATCCTTGGTACTCCCTATACCGACAAAGAGGAGATTTTTGCGAGAAGAGCTTACTCGCTATGGGGCGAGCCAAACATCCCCGATCTGGTCGTCTGCACAGTCATGTAGGTACTGAGAATGAGTCTTCTTCGCGTCTGGTTAACGTCTTGTCTTGACGACTCGAGACATTTTCACGTCTCCGGTTGCGGAAGACAATCGCGAACGTATCCGATTGTCAATGGGTGAACACAAACTTTTGCTAGCAAAATTCCGGACGGTGGGTGCGTGATGCGAAAAGATTTTTGTCTGACGGCGAGCATCTGATATTCCTTCGTAGCTAGAGTTAGCAGTTTTACGGCGCATTTGATAATTTTTCTGGTACGGTAGAACCTGCGGTACTTTGCGGTGTGATCCAAAAAGTTAGGGGGTATTTAATCAAGCCCAATTTAAGACAGAAATGTTATAATAAATGTGTTTAAATGGACAACTGCACAACCTTCGCACAAACAATATTCTGAAAGCCAATAAGCCTTTTGGGAGGATGTTTGGGCAAAGTCTTTCAAAACACACAAGAATTTCATGGCCGGCATAGGTTCAGTGAATTTCGAAAACTGGACGGGACTATAGCATGCGCGAGTGCATACTCCAAGCCGTCATACAACCCGTTTTCGCGTTGTTGCGTTGCTGACGCCACCATTACTTAGTATTGATGGAAAGGAGCGAGGCACATTCTTCCCAAGATTTAAGAGTTCGGGGTGGTCGTGTGTGCCGAAACATGATGGATACTCAACAAGCAGTAATAGTGGGGATGGGGCAATTAGGTCGCACCCTCGGAGAAGGGTTTTTGTTGAACGGGGTGACAGTTAACCCAATTTTGCGGTCGACCCCAATCAATACGGCGTTAAATCCCAAAATAGTTATCGTAGCAACCGGGGAAGATGATTTGAAGCCGGCTCTGGACAAGATTCCTGAGAGCTGGAAAGAACGCTCGGTAGTGCTTTTGCAAAATGAACTGCTGCCGCCTAAGTGGCAGAACAGTGGGGTAATTGAGCCAACCATTTTTGTTGTATGGTTTGAACGCAAGGCCCACAAACCGATTACCGCGCTTTTGCCCTCGCGAGTGTATGGCCCTAGGCAAGACATGATTCAAGCCGCGATGGACGCTTTGGAAATTCCTTGTGAGGTGGCGCGAGATCAAAGAGAGATTTTTACCGAACTGGTCATTAAAAACGCCTATATTTGGGCCATGAATATTGCCAGTCTCGAGGTGGGGAAGATGACGACGGGGGAGTTGCACGAAAAACATCTTTCGCTGGTCGAGGCATTGGTTGAAGAAAGTGTGGCCGTGCAAAACCGGGTGATGAACGAGTCATTTGCCACTAAGGACATTTTGCCCCATGTCATTGAGGCGATGTTGGCCGACACCTCCCATAATGCCGGAGGACGCAGCGCGAAAAGACGACTCGAGCGATTTCTGGCTCAAGCCAACGAGATTGGTATCTCGGTGCCCAAGGCCCAGAGTATTGCTGATCACAACCGAATTCTGTCTCGGTCCTAAATACGGCGATTTAAGCTGATATTCGGCCATGTTGCGTTATCTGTCACAAATTATTTGCGTTTTTTACGCTGAACCGTTGACACGCGCGTTGGCCCATGCGTATAGTTATATTGTCGATGAAATCAAGTCCTCGTTAGGCGAGGCGTCTGCATCAATATAGGCCACTGCTCCGACCCGTCCAAAGACGCTAAGGAGTAGACCAGAGGTTGCCGGATTAAGGCTTCTTCGAATGTGGCTGAATCTGTAAAGATTCTTACGTGATGCAGTGCCAAAGCTCCACAAGGGGGGATCTCGTGTTTAGTAACGTGGTCCTCTTGCTGGAGTGCAAGAGGACCAAATTTATGTAACCCAAAAGTTGAGGAGGGTGAATCGGGTGAGCACAGACCCAGGAGGCCATAGTAGACGCTTATTGCCTTCGCAACAAATTCATAAATTACTGAGCTCTTCCGAGGGCTGTCCTTAGCTTTTGCTCTGCCCCCCCTCGGAAGATGCCGAGGGGGGTTTAAACGATGTCGAAGAAAATGGCCTATCAAGCCACTTCAGTCTGGGACGATGCCCGGATCCGGGCAGAGGATCAAGCGCGTATTGCTGCATTGCGTCAATCACCTAGCTGGCTCAAAAGAGTTTTGTTATTGCTGACACTAATCGGACCGGGAATTTTGGTTATGATTGCCGATAATGATGCCGGTGGTGTCATTACTTATGCCGAAACGGGTGCTAGCTACGGGATTGGGTTTTTCGTGCCGGCTTTGGTTATTGGCGGTATCATTGCTTTCATTGTCCAAGAGATGACCGTACGACTCGGAGCAGTCACCCGAAGAGGCCATGCGGAAATGATCTGGGGCCGGTATGGTGCCTTTTGGGGATGGTTTTCGCTGATCGATTTGGTTGTAGCCAATATTCTTACCCTGATTACTGAATTCATCGGAATTACGGTGGGCATGTCGGTGTTCGGCGTGCCGCCTATTCTTAGTGCAGCGGGTGCTTTAGTATTGGATGCGGGTATTCTTTTAGTCTTGCGCTACCGCTCCTGGGAGCGAGTGTCACTGTGGATTGCATGTGGCAATTTGGTGTTCATTCCCTTGGCATTGATGGCACACCCCAACTGGGGGAACGTTGCGGCAGCATTCGGCCGATGGCAAATTCCTGGGGGGTTTGGACCGGTTTTTCTCTTTGTGGTATTGGCGAACTTTGGGACGACCATTGCTCCCTGGATGTTGTTTTTCCAACAGTCTTCCGTTGTAGACAAAGGGCTTACCGTTCAAGATATCCGGCACGGTCAGCTCGATACAGCTTTGGGAGCTTTGGCCATGGTGATTGTGGGAGTGGCTCTGGTAACGTTAACCGGAACTTTGGCTTATGGACACCCGGGAGCCTCTAACTACAACATTCAGCAAATTATGCAACTGATTGGAGCCCGCTTGGGTACAACAGGCGAAGACTTGTTCGCCCTCGGTCTTGTGGAGGCTGGCACCATTGCGGCGATTGCGCTGACCGCCAGCACGTCCTGGGCTATGGGAGAAGCTTTCCATTGGCCCAAGAGTATTAATCTTCCCGTAAGGCAAGCATGGCGGTTTTATGTCCCGGGGCTCTTAAGCGCGGCCATTGCTGCGGGCGTTGTGCTTATCCCCAATGCGCCGCTGGGCTTTCTCAACTTAACCGTACAGGTTATCGCATCCATTTTCATGCCGGCAGCGTTGTTGTTTTTGCTGCTATTGCTTAATGACCGAGAGATTATGGGACAGTTTGTCAACCGGAAGTGGCAGAACGTTATGGCATATGTCATTGTTGGCCTGCTTGTGGTACTCAATGGACTCTACGGCGTTTCGGTGGTGTTTCCGCGATTGTTTTAGCATATGGCAGTGAAGTTGTCTAAAGAAGAGGACAAAGGGACCCCCGGGAGTGAGGCGTTGGATACCGTTTGGCTATCAATGTCAGGTCGGTGTGCCGGAGCAGATTAGGAGGGCGTCTAACGTCTAACTTAGGAAGAAATAGGAGGTGAAAGAGATGAAAGGGAACAACAAGCAGCTTTTGCATGTCGTTTCATATCATGACCAAGAACATCGGGTCACACTTGAGCGTATTACCCCTAAGGGTTCTATCCGTTTCATCTTCTGGGGATTGCGGATTTATATTGTAGCCATGCTCGTTCTCGTTATTATCGGATTTAGCCGAGGAATCCATTGACCGTCTAAAGCAAGGAGCAAAAGAGAAAAAAGGAGGAGAAGACGGAACAAATGAATCAAGAAGAACCTTCAATGTGAACCCTGGTCGGGAACGCAACATATTCTCGACCAGGGTTTTAACAGTTTCTTAAAACTTTACCTATGAGTATCCATAGTTGTATAATTATGGTATGGAGCGAAAACTTGTTGGCATTCGAAAAGCTGCAGAATTTTTAGGAGTTACGCCCTCGACATTACGTCGATAGGAGCATGAAGGCAAGCTGGTACCCGATGAACGCACGGCGGGTGGGTATTGGCGTTACGACTTGGCCCGGTTGCGGCCTGAGCAGTTTCAGCGACTTAGCCTTCCTCGCAAAACCGTGGCCTATGCGCGGGTGTCGAGTCATGACCAGAAAGACGATCTTGACCGGCAAAAGCAAGTGCTAGAGCTCTATTGTGCCCGCCAAGGCTGAACGTTTGAGGTGGTCGCAGACCTGGGGTCGGGGATGAACTACCACAAAAAAGGTCTCAAACGACTCTTGAATGACATCTTGGCCGACCGAGTCGGTCGGCTGGTAGTAACCCATAAAGATCGTTTGCTACGTTTTGGAGCGGAGCTTGTTTTTGCCATCTGTGAAGCCAAACACGTCGAAGTCTTGATTCTCAATCAGGGCGAGGATACGACTTTTGAGGAAGAACTGGCTCAGGATGTCTTGGAAACATACATCCCCGGATAGCTCAGGGAGTAGGGACAGCATAATAAATCGTAAGCAAAACCACAGACGTTTGTGGCGATTGTCATACATGTATACTAAGCATCCCAAAAAACCGTGCGACTAAGGTACCCCCTCCTGCTTCGGTCGGGCGTTGGCCGTGCTCGATTCTGTTATCTCCGGCTACGTCCCATAGGGATGAGCCGCAGATTCCACGCAGGCGATCAATAATCGGGAAGCGATGCCGGTCTTCATATGACGACGATTGAAGCGATAAACGAATTCTTCGAGGTATAGTTGACGGCGGGCGCGTCCGCGCCCGTGATAGGTCCCATCAATGAATGTTTTGGCGAGACTAATAACCGTGTTCACCCAGTGAAAGACGACCGGCGCCTCCGGATCGTCGCTGAGGGTGACTTCATGATCGGCCTCATGAGCATGGGCTCCCGCAGCATAGACAGGCGCACCGTCGCTACGCCACACGCCTTGGTGTTCTACGCGACGCTCGAGGACATCCAGGACGGTGTCTTTCTTCAGGTCTGGCACGGCGTCCAGAAAGATATGGCGTGGGTGCCCTTGGCTATTGAGACTCACACCCACGACGACCGGATCTTGATCGGTACCCCGGCCCCGTTTCCCCGCCCCATGGCTGACGCCACCGAAATAGGCATCATCCAGTTCCACCAGTCCGCCCAGTTGATAGCGAGCATTACGGTCCTTCATGGCCTGTTGAATTTTATGGTGCAAGAGCCAGGCGGTATCGTACCGTAGTCCTAATTCGCGACTAAGCGCCATGGCGGACTTGCCTCCTTTATCGACGGCGATCAGGAAAATGGCCATAAACCACACACGCAGGGACACTTTGGTGCGATGGAAGACGGTACCAGCCGTAACAGACGCTTGATGGCCACAGGCCTGGCATTCATAGAGGGGCGCGGTCCGGCCGGACCGCTGAATCGTCCAGAAAGTCTTACCTTGACACTGAGGACAGACAAATCCGGTTGGCCAACGCTGCTGGAATAAGTATTCCTGGCACGCATTTTCCGTTGCAAATTGATCTTGCCATTCTAACAATGTCATCCGTGCTACCTCCCACCTGCAACCTTAATTTACCTGAATTGTACCACGTTCCCTCCACTTGGGGATCTCTACCTGAGTTATCCGGGGATGTATGCTTGGAAATCATCAGGGTCTTTTCCGCCCGGCTCTACGGTAGCCGCTCGCGAAAAAATCAGAAACTGCTCAATGGCGTGAAGCAAGTAGTGGAGGAGGTGTCGTCATGATTCTGGCCCATAAGATTGCGCTCGAACCGAATAACGTTCAAGAGACCTATTTTCGCAAGGCTGCGGGGACTGCGCGGTTTGCCTACAACTGGGCGTTGGCCCAATGGCAACGACAATATGAGGCCTGGAAAGCAGATCCAACTGGGGTTAAACCTTCCGATCCGGCATTGCGTAAGCAACTCAATGCCATCAAAAGAGACCAGTTTCCCTGGATGCTGGAGGTGACCAAGAACGCCCCACAGATAGCCATTATCCACTTAGGAGAATCCTTCAAAAACTTCTTCGAGGGACGTGCCGAGTATCCTACGTTTAAGAAAAAGGGCCGTCACGATAGTTTTTCGTTAAGTAACGACCAATTCACAGTCAAAGGGCAGAAAGTGCATATTCCGAAACTCGGATGGGTCCGGATGCACGAATCGTTACGCTTTGTCGGGAAAGTACTGGAGGGCACGATCTCCAGGACCGCTGACCGATGGTTTTTCAGCGTCACCGTTGAGATTCCAGATCCTCCCGGTATCCTCCGTGAAAACCAAACGGTGGGTGGGGTGGATTTGGGCGTGTCGGCGTTGGCGACACTCTCCACCGGCGAGAAAATTGTGGGGCCGAAAGCCTATGCTGTGGCGTTGAAGAAACTCCGCCAGTTATCGAAACACTTCAGTCGGCAGATGGAGGCCGCCAAAGTGCGTGCCGGGCTGGAGCCCGGCGAACCCATTCCAAAAGGAATGCACGTCTCCTGGTCAAAGAATATGCGGAAAACCCAACAGCGCATTGCCCGACTTCATGCCCAGATTGCGAATATTCGGGCCGATGCTTTGCACCAACTTACGACCTATCTGGTCAACCTTTTCGATGTCATCGCCATCGAGGATTTGAACGTCGCCGGTATGCTCAAAAACCATAAGCTGGCTAGGGCGATTGCCGACAGGGGCTTTGGGGAATTTCGCCGTCAGTTAGAATATAAGGCGGTCCAACACGGCAAAACAGTTATCGTGGTGAACCGTTGGTATCCCAGTAGCAAAATCTGTTCCACGTGTGGGTACAAGGTTTCGAAAATGCCCTTAAGTATGCGGGCATGGACGTGCCCGCAGTGTCAGGCCTATCATGACCGCGACATCAACGCGGCGATCAATTTACGGACAGCGGCCGAGAGTTCGATGGGTTTTAGCTGCCCATCCGTTCCTGCCTGACAGTAGGACTGCTCGGTGACTCGCTTGGGGAGCGCCCTCCAGTGGACGACTGGTCCTTGAGACCCTAAGAAGCTGTGACGCAATGAACCAAGAAGGTGGCGACAGGTTGATCATTTGCATAGCGGTGATCACACTTGGACAAGTCCATCAGAACGGTTCTAAGACTTTTATACAACATGGATTGATCTATTAGGGGCATTAGTGTGACTATATTTCCGAGATGTTCATGAGAGGTCTGCAAGAGGTGTTCGCACAAAACCCTAGGTGTTTTTATGTTGTTCTGATGTTCAAAAACATAAGGCTCTTTCGAAATCCGTTAGCCGAACTAAGTATGTGCTGTGAAATGGGCTTATCAATTAGATAAAAAATGACATGATGGTCAGCGAATGGTAGATTTGCTACCCTTCTTTTTGCCGTGAAAAGATTGGGCCGCTCGGACGTTACTCAGGGGACTCTGGGGTTTTACAGTGTATTGAGAACGAATGTCATTCTCGTTACAGGAGAAACTCCATGAATTGGCTGCATTCGCCTTTCTATCACCGAGGTGAGCGTGCACACTGGCAGTGGCTTAGAATTTTTGGCCCTGGAATCCTGGTTATGTTAGCGGATACCGATGCGGGGAGTATTGTAACCGCTGCCCAATCGGGAGCCAAGTATGGCACTCGGTTGGTCATACCCGATATTTTTCTGATTGTCGTATTGTACCTGGTCCAGGAAATGACGGTGCGGCTAGGCTTGGTCACGGGTTTGGGCCAGGGCGCATTAATCCGGAAATATTTTGGACGGATGTGGGCAGCTCTGGTGGTGTTAATACTTTACATGATTTGCATCGCAGCCTTAGTTACCGAATACGCAGGAATTGCCACCGTGGGGCAAATGGCGGGGATAGGGAAGTGGTGGGCTGTTCTTATGAGTCAAGCGGCTTTGATCGGCGCGGCATTTTTGGGAAAATACCGACGCGTCGAACGTCTTGGTATTATGTTAGGACTCTTGGAGGTCATCTTCATTCCTGCTGCCGTGTGGGAAGTGATGCAGGGACCCAAAGTATTGGCGAACTTGTGGAGTCTGCCGCTAGACCAGACTCATTTCGCTTGGATGGTTGCGGCCAATGTAGGTGCCGTAATTATGCCCTGGATGATTTTTTTTCAGCAGCAGGCGGTTCACGACCGCCACCTAGGGCTGAGGCATCTGAAAATAGCTCGACATGATACTCTTGTTGGTGCTATTTTAACCCAAAGTGTGATGGTCGCAGTGATGATGACCGCAGCCGCTGTATTTCCCCATCACGCAACATTAACTTCGGTGGCTTCACTCGCATTGACGTTGGTCCCACTATTAGGGCGAGGAGCCGTGATAATCTTCGGAGCAGGGCTATTAGGGGCTAGTTTAGTGGCCGCATTAGTTGTGTCTTTGGCGGGGGCATGGGGTTTGGCCGAAGTCTTTGACTGGAAACATAGTTTAAATTCCAGCTTTCGCGACACTCCTATGTTTCACCTCGTCTACGCCTTATCCCATGTTATTGCCGTGGGGATCGTGTTAACGACCACAGCTTACGTGTCTTTAAGCATCACGGTGGAAGTGATGAATGCCGTAGTGCTGCCGCTGATTCTCGTCTTCTTAATCATTTTGGAATACCGGGCATTGCCTCATTTTTGGAGAATGAGCAAAAACCGCCGAATTACGGTCATTGCGCTTAGTGCTCTAGTCGTTGTGTTCGCTCTGGTGACACTCTAATGTTCATTTTTTTCACCCCCTATGGCGGGATAGGAAGGTATTCGATCAGCAAAAAAGGGCTTGCATAAAACAGTTTTTTCTGACTATTATGTATCCAATCTGGCAGAGCTACCATAACGTATGCATAGAACCTCAGTAAAAGGAGTATACTAAACACGATTGGCAAAATCACAAGAAGAGGGAGACCAGTCATGGACAAGAAGCGGCATGAACTGACCAAGCAACTATTGCGGATTACAGAAACTACGGGATTGTCAGCGCAAGCCGCGATCCATGCACTTGCCCTGGAAAAAGCAGGAGAAAGACATCGAGACGAAGAAGACCAGTTGCACTCACGTGTTGCGAACTCCGCCACAAAATCCCATGATCTGACTTTAGAGGATCAGTAATGGAGCAAGCGAACTCATAGGAACAGAAAAAACCGAAGCACTGAAGAACGACCTTGCTACGCCGAATTCTTTTGCCGTGATTTTTGGGTGCACCAGACGCCGAAACCGGCGTATTTTTTTATTCCTTTACGAATTATCATTTAAGCTAAATTCTTTCCGGGAAATCTCTGTCTTCTATTCAGGTCGATGCATGATAACAGAGGTTCATCTCCCTAGATTGTTTGGCTGTAAAGTGCACAGACAAAGCGTTCCACTATGGTGAGGCCAAAAACAATATCTTCCAAAATATCCAGGAGGACGAGGTTCGGGTCAAAGGGAAAAAATTCGAGAAGGGCGGTAAATATGGGACAAACCGTGTGATCCACCAATACCGTGAGTTGGTATCCCGAGTCAATATTGGACTTAATTGTGACTTAGCGACAGACATCAAAAGGCGCTATTCGACACACACTGTCGCTGAGGTGATAATTCATGAATGCCCGAGGAATTCAAATATTGAGTTTGGCATCGGTGCTTTTGGTGGCTGGATGCGGTTCTTCAAGTCAGGCGTCTCCATCGAAGCACGGGACTAGTCCCAAAAAGACAGTGAGCACCCGCAACAATACGAGGAAGGCCACTGTGAAGAAACCCGGGTCCACAGGGGGCAAAGGATCTAAGGGAGCCGCAGGCGGAAACACGTCCACGAAGAAATTAGCCGTTACCGGCTATTGGGCGCATCATGAGGCTCTTCCCGTCACTTCGTTGTCGGCGAGTGATCATTCCCTGACCTATATTTCACCGTTTTTGTACAGCTTGAGTGCCAAGGGTGCGCTTCATGCCAAGCCGGATCCTGCATTACTAAAGGAGATCGGGAAACTTCATATTTCCGTCGTGCCTTTGGTGGGCGATGCCACTGGGAAACAAGCATTTTTGACCAGTAAGGCAGCGCGAAAAGCCGCGGTTCAAAGTATCGACCATCTCATTGCAACAAAGCATTATCAAGGCGTGGATGTTGACTTGGAACCGCCTCATACACATTTGAAGCCAGAACTTACGAAATTTATGGTCCAGTTGCGTGATACGTTGCCCAAGTCCGACAAGATAATCCTCGATGTCGTGCCGCATTCCGGTGGAGCCTATGATTATAAGAAATTGGCCCCGGAAGTGACAGGCTTTCAGTTGATGAGCTATGATGAGCATGGCGCAGGAACACCCGCCGGGCCGGTGGCTGCTCTCAACTGGGTTACGAGCTTGACTAAACGGCTGATAAAGGTCGTGCCTCCATCGAAGATATTTCTTGGGGTGGCTCTGTACGGCTATGAATGGCCAATCGGGACGACTCATGCTGTCACAGTTCCCTATTATGCCGTTACTCCGGCGATAAAGTCCAAGGGAGTGTGGAATAAGCGCTATGAGGAAATGACGGCCAAAGTTGGAGGAAAGGTGTATTGGTGGGAAAATCGCAAAGGCATCTCCCAAAAAATCGCACTAGCCAAGAAGGATCATTTAGGTGGTATTGCCTTATGGCAGGTAGGATACGCCAACAAGGCCATTTACCAGGAACTGTTAAAGAACGTGGGAAAACAACCGTAAGTCATCTGGCATACTCTCCTAATACCGAGCCAGGCAATTCCCAGATTGTCTGGCTCGTTTTTTAACAGGAGGGGTGAGCGTAATCGCTGAGGATTCTGTGGCCTTCGTGCTGATACATCCAAACAAGAAGGGCGTTCAGAAAACAGGCAAAATGATGATAGGTGATGGTTTTTCGTGGCTATTCTCCTATGGTGAACGATGTACAGCAGAAATGCCTCCCAATACTGATAGGGAGTCCTTGGAAACATGTTAGAATTGCCGTAACAGACCATAGGCAAAAATGACAGGAGGAAAACAATGGAAGAACGCATTATTGATGTGCGCGGCTTGTGTTGAGGCCCCCCAATTATTGCCGCATCGGAAGCGGTACGTTGGCTGGATGCCAACAGCACATTTGTGTTGATGACCGACAAGTCTTCGGTCATTCGAGACATGGAGGCTTGGGCAAGAATTACCCGGAACCAGATATTGAGCGTTGAAGATGTCCGGGGAGTCCACCATATTCGTATTAGACGGCTTGCAAGCTGCACGATGACTCCAAGAACCAGCAATGCTACGTAGCATTTTCTGATGCGGTTCTTAAAGCCCAGGGCTAGCATGTCCCAAAATGGCTGTGAGTGTCTACTTCCCCAAGTGACAACGCGTGATGGCTGGGGAGCCATGGGAGTTTTTCAAGAACCTGTCGATGGTCCTCCCGTATGATTAAATACGAGGTGGGCACTATCGTTTCTTTCTTGGAATAAAGGAGTCATGACGAAGTCTCAACGGCCAAGTATGTTTTTGCGGAATTCTAGTTTTGGTGCATCCATTTAATATATTGGAATGCCGAAATCTCGCCGAGATAAACCCCTATAACCGCGCCAGTCTGCTGCCGGCGAGCTCTTCTTTTGATGCCCAACCCTGATGAGTGGAGAGGATTTCTGAGACAGCCTCTTTTTGTGGAAAGTCTCACGCATCAATTCGAAAAAACTCCGCACCCTCCCAGGATGTCTCCTCGAGCGGGCTCTGTTTTGGCTTCGACTGAAAAGGGGAAGGTGTCAAATGCGAATGGCAAAAGATCCTCCCAGGAATTTTGGGATCGGAAGGATCTTTTGTTGTGTTATCCTGTAAATTTTTGCTAGGAGAATCAATTCTGTGGCTGTTGGGTACCGCGTTCGGATGAGGTTAAAAGTCATCCCAATTTTTGTGAGACAAATGAACGACGCTCCAAGACAACAGGGTTTATCTCGCAACAACCGGAAACGGTATTGCGTTGTATTATTATGGGGGTAGAAGCTGCGGTGATAGCTGAAGATTGGTTAAGGAATTTTTGATGAGGGTCCACCTGGCCGTCACGGAAGGCATGTCCCGGCGTGGCCAAGATTTAGGCGAAGAGCTCCATTTTTGATGGATTAAGCGGGCGCTAGGGTTAATACCCATGCCTTAGAGGAAAGAAGGCCATTTAGGCATCGTTTGAGCGACTCGAGAAACCGCCTTAAGGTATTGTTTATGGTCAAATGAACCCAAAGCAACGCTTTGACAGTGGGATAATGGGGGCGGCTAACCGGTCTTGTCATGGGGCTGTGAGGGTGAGTTTTGATATATCCGGAAATTCACTCGGCATGGCTGGGGAAAATCTCCGGGATTTTTAAGACAGGTCAGATAACAGATCACAAGTGACAATATTAACATTAGGGGGGTGGGCAGATGATTCCAGCACTCTTCATTGCGCATGGGTCTCCGCTTTTAGCTGTTGAAGAGGATGAATACACAGCATTTCTTCGTCAACTAGGCCAAGATTTGACCCGTCCTCAAGCCATTGTCCTCTTTTCCGCTCACTGGGAGGCCAGTGTGCAAAAAGTCAGCCGGGTGAAGGACTATTATAGCACCATACATGATTTTGAGGGATTTCCGCATGCCCTTTATCAGATCAAATATCCTGTTCAAGGCGATGACAAAATTGCGGAACAGGTTGAGAGTCTCTTAACGGCTGAGGCCATACCATTTGAGATGGAAAAAAGCCGCGGCTTGGACCATGGCGCATGGGTCGTTTTGGCGCGGCTTTATCCCCATGCCGACGTTTTTGTTACGGCAATGTCAGTGAATCCTCATCAGACTGTCGAACAGCTCTACAGGATTGGAAAAGCGTTGAAGGCATTACGGGAAAACGATGTCTTAATAATTGCAAGCGGCGGGACGGTCCACAACTTACAAACCTTGGCGTGGCAGACCAATGAGACAGATGATTGGGCCCTTGAATTTGACCGGTGGCTGGAGGAACGGATTATGGCCTGGGATCTAGATTCTTTGTACCAGTACCGCACCTTGGCCCCCAATGCCTCGTTAGCGGTGCCTCTCAATGGAACGGAGCATTTTGTTCCACTATTTTACGCGATGGGCGCCGCTGATAATGTGCGCAAGGCCACCTTATTATACCGAAGCTACCGCTACGGAAATCTGAGTCACAGTGTTTGGCGTTTCGGCTAGACGATCTCGCTGCCCATCTTTCATGAGAGGCAGCACCAATTAATGATGCGGCGTACGGGATCGACTGGCTTTCCTCTTAGAGGCTGAGGAAATCGCATGATCAGGCTGAGGACGTTGGAGATAACAGGAATACTCTCAACTTTTTTAATGACTGATTCAAGAGGAGCCGGTGATCAAAAGAAATACAGAGGTGAGTCAACTGCTGTTAACACTCCTGACGATTATTGGCAGCGCCGCTTTTGCCCTAAGTGGCGCTCTTGTAGCTATCGAAGAAGACTATGACATATTTGGCATTATGGTACTGGGTTTCATTACCGCTTTCGCTGGCGGCATGGTGCGGAATCTTATTGTCGGTCTTCCGATTGCCGTGGTTTGGCACCAAAATGGTGCCTTTGCCGCCGCGTTGATTGCGATACTATTAGCTATCGTATCTCCATCGGGGGTAGTCAAGTATGGACTGAAGACTATGCTCGTGTTTGACGCTCTCGGCTTGTCAACCTTCGCTGTAGAAGGTGCGTTGTATGCAGCGCATGTCCATGCGCCCGTGAGTACGGTCATGGTGGCGGCCGTGATGACGGGGACTGGCGGGGGAGTCATTCGCGATGTTTTGGCTCGGCGCAAACCCCTGGTTCTCCGGGCAGACACCTATGCGATTTGGGCGCTATTAGCAGGAGCCCTCATAGGCTTACAATGGATTAGCCTTCACCGCGATTGGGAAATTTATGGACTGATTGTTGTCATTTTTGTCTTGCGTCTTCTCTCCATGATATTTAAGTGGCGATTGCCCCATGTGCGAAATGGGGAAAAAGAACCGCATCTCGAACACCGGGCCTAACGGCACAGCTACATCAAGGCACTGCGTAATTTTTGAGAAATTCTTCACATCTAGCGAATGACTTCATCCTTTCATAATCGGGGCCGTCACCTTGATGCCCGAGTCTTTACAACAAAATCTCAGGGCGAAGCCCACGGCTCGCCCAGTGGAGTGATGACACAGATCGTCATCCCCTGGGAAGCATCGGACTCTAGAGGTTTATCGTATCGGTGGGGCTTGCCTCACGACCCCACAGGAGAACCCGTTCATACCAATGCTTTAGAGCAGATAAAATGACAGCGCAATGGTCCTAACCGGGTACCTACTTGGTAAGGGTGGGGGATGGACATGTGGACTGGCAAACTCATGTAATTGTCCAATCGCCTTCACATTCGAAGACTACTACCGCCGTCTTTGTCGGAACACACGTTAAACGCTGTCGCGACTCTCAAGCGCTGCACGCCCTTCCTAACGGGTTTGTTGCGACGAGTCCTGCCGTTCTTCACCGTACACTGACGTTTTCACCCCATACCTATCACCATATCTAGGGATTCGGCATGTTAGATGGTCATTCGTTTGTCCTAAATTTTTATCAAAAGTACCCCGACGGAACTTTTGTGGTAACTTACGGCCCATCTGTTTTGGTCATGGGTCCGCGCCCGTATTTGATGTGTTGAACTTTACCGGCGATTACGTTGTCCCGGAAGCACCATCTGCTGGATCCTATATGGCCATAAATCTGATATTCGGGCTGCATTATGACATAATCGACAAGTTGTTCCTCTAAAGGGCTACCAAGGACTTGCTACGCCGACCCACAAGTCCCGCATTCTGGGATTACCGAATACCTGTTATTCCGTAAGTATTCCTTATGGACGTAGGACTTAGGCGCTGGGGTGACACCAACGAGAAGTTATTACAAAGAGTCAAGACCCAACGGGCACAGATAGATCCAATAAACCCGATTCAGCTAATCCCTGCAATCCGCATCATAATGCCGGTCCGAGATGCATTGTTGCCGGGTATGAGTTCCCAGGTTCCCCTTTAAAGCGTATGATTTTTACCGGGCGTTTAGCATGCGCTTAGAACGGTGATCTTCCACAGTTGTGCCGTGTTATTCTTGCGCGGGATCAAGCGGCGTTTTTTGGCGCCATGCCATCCATAGAAATGTGCCCGCCCACATTCCGGGAATCCAATAACTTGTTGAATTTTCCAAATGTCTAGTGATCCACAAATATGCAGGAGCCCCCATATTTATCAAAATAGCAGGAAGAAACATGATCTGAATCATCCACACAATAAAAATGAAAAGTACTATGACAGCTTGCCATCTTCGAATGGTCTGTGCATAGTGAGTTATAAGCAATGCAGCGAGACTTTCTATGCATCCAACCACGGCAGGGACCGCCAATCGTCCTTCAAAGTTGCCGACCAGCGATGTAGTTCCATGATTATTGAGTCCGGCGCTTTGAGCTGCTATTGCCATACCGATTATAGCGATGATAAATGGGCTGACTAAAATGAAAAGTTTCTTATTCACGCAAGAACCCTCCTGAAAAAGATGAGTGAGACAGTTTAATAGGTCAGACAGAAGTAACGTGAGAAAGGGCTATATTTTGTGGTTGCACTTCATGGTGATGGGCTTCTCCATAATATTGATACGACACTTTATAAGCCGCCAGCAAAAACCCTAAAGCATCTGACACCTGATAGGGACATCAAGTACCCATCAGTGTTGCTGGGTTTGTATCGACTAATTTATTTTTTTCTATAATAAAGTAAAGATGCTTATTTATGATTATACCAATTGAGCGGCATATAATGAGAACTCGCACCGTTATTGGAGGCCTTCAGGAGGAGGAGGATTTGAGCGTCTTGCTCATCCTTGAACACCCAGGGTGTTATGGCCCGATACAACAGGCTAGTGAGCTTGGTCGTACGGTTTCAGCGATGTACCGTATCCGAAGGACCGTAGGGCGCAACCTTGACCGTATCCGGGTCACTTGATAATGTGTTTTGGAATATCCTACGTAGATGTGTATGCGAAACTCCGTTAACACGCTCATGGTGTCATAATTGTGGCCGATTGCACCAAGCTTCACCGGATCCGTCTGGAGCATGGTCGGCAGAGCGCTGTTGTTTCCGGCGACAAGTGGGAAAATGTTAAATAATATCAAGGGTAAACGCGGACAATTTGTATCTAAGTGGCAGAGCCTCTTAAAGAGACTGCCAGAAGCCGGCGGATCGAAATCCCAATGCTTTGTTGTGTGTGGGGGGTGTCGATATATCGAGGAACTTCGTTGTGTGGGAAGAGGGTGCGTTTGAAGAAAGGACTCCTTGTTTTTCATTGACGTAACTTAAGGAGGGGGTGAAAGTGGTGGACTGGCTTTGGTGGATACTCATCCTTGTCCGTGTGTGAAAAATCACCAAGACAAAGTTTCGCCCCGGTCCCTTACAACCCGCTATCAGAAGCCAACGATGACGATTGAAACCAGTTGTCCAATCTGACTGGTTTATCCGTTGTCGAGCAATATCGTTTGGGCTTTTAACCTATCATCCCCAGATCACCTAAATTTTGGAGAATTTTACTAACGATTCGTGGATTACTGATATCTTGACGCGAGTATCGCGATGGGTTAGTCATGCCGACGTTTGGCTGAATACCCGTTGTCGTTTATATTTAGCCCTTGTGCTTAACGTCAGACACTTTGGGTCAATTAGTGCTGTGGTCCAATGGGCCGTCTTTTTGCAAAGGCGCAAGCGGTAGCGCCTTTTGACTTTGGAAATTTCGCGATAAATAATAAGGTCGTTCAGCAAAATTCATCACCACCGTGGCTACCCATTTTCGATTATTAATCCATTTCCGTTCGCACTGTCTAGAAATCAGAGGTTACCGGGTTCGGGATAACCTCGTTCTGCTTGGAGTGAGAACTTACATATGCACTCTGTGGCATTTGATTTCTCTGGTTTTTGTCAGTTGATATCAAGGATGGGCAAGTGGACATTGCCGCTGCATCTGGCAGCAATTAAAAGGGTGGCCCGGGTATCAGGGTCTTGAAGATCTAAAGGGTCCAGAAGCTGGGTGATTTGTCCCAAGCGGTAGCGAATGGTGTTGGGATGGACAAAAAGAGTCCGTGCGGCTTGGCTTAGGCTGGGAGAGGCTAGATACACAGCGAGGGTGGTTACGAATTCGGTGCCATTTTCTTCGTCGTGACGGAGCAAGGGTCCTATCCAAGCGTCAGTAAATAACTGCAAGGATGTGTCAATACCGGGAATGCGAAATAATTGATCGGCCCGGGGGCGGCCTAGTGAGCGTGTGATGCCTTCGGGTGAAACGCGCTCGGCTTCCGACAAAGCGGTTTTGATTCGCGTCATGGCGGCGATGACGACGCTGGCTTCGGAATCGGATCCAATACCGGCTGCAAATAGAGGTTGACCTAAACGCGTCATGAGCTGTCGGCGAAACGTATCGACGTCATCAGGCAGCAAGGGACGGGTTGCCCACACCCAAATCGTACGTCCTTCGGTTATCGGCTGGATGCCAAATTGCCTGCGGATGGCCCGCATTAGAGCCCGGCCGGATAATGTGAGAGACTGGTTTTGGGAGATGCGAATTCCCCAAATTTGGGCAATGGGCTGGTCCAGTCCGTAGGTTTTCCGTTCGTTCCAGATTTGTTCTTGTTCGTCGGGAATTTGATTCAAGCGAGCCAGCCATTCTTGCAGCTGTTGCGCGCGGGTATCATGGAGAGTGGCTTCGGTATTGACTAAAATTCCAATAGTTTGCACCAGGTATGGATAGATTTTGTCCACACGCTTAGGAGAGTGTCCCCAAATGGTCAGCATCGTGGTTTCTAATCCGTCCAAGGCTACCGTGCGCGCCGGCGGCTGATCCGGAATATCCGAGGATTTTCTTAAGAGGTGTCCCCAAGTGTCAGTCAGTTGAATCCAGATGCCCTGCTCTGCTAATGCCGGCAACAGCGTCTCCCAGCTTCCGTGGCGTCTTGCCAGACGCAGGAGGCGAAGAAGGCTTTGGCTGACGGAATCTTCGGTAAACCTGGCTAAACTTGCGGCATAGGAGTACGGGCTGGCGCTTTGAGCCGATAGTACGACGGCGCGAATAGAACGCACATAGCGTTGAAATGCGTACAAAGCCAAGGGGGAGGGAGCGCCCGGTTCATGAAACCAGGCGTACATGACTCCATAGAGCCCGTCTGTTGCCTGCCAAGGAACTGCCATGCCTCCTCGGAGGTTTTCGGAGTGGATGAGGGCACTTTCATGAGCATCACGCCACGAGGAGGTGTCATAATCCGAGACTGCGACGCTTTCCTGGTTTTCGGCAACAAATCCCCCTAATCCGCCTCGGACAATGGGGACGGGGTGTTTGTCCACTCGGGAATGGACGAGACCGCGTGCATGGGTAATTTCCAAGACTTGATATCCTGTTTTGCGCGCTGCCAGCAAGATGACCGGGGCTCTGACGATGGTTTCCGCACCTTGAATCAGAAACGAAAGGAGGGCCTCAGGGTTATTCTGTCCTTCATGAATAGACAACCAAAGCGTATTCCACACTTGATCCAGTGACTGAGTCGATTCCCACCAGACCTTGCGCCAGCGTTCCGCTAGCGCCTCCAACACAGCAGATGGCACCTCTAAGGCATAATGGGGCGGTGATTGGATCATTAACTCTGGGGCAATTTCCGGAAAGACAGCGCTTATAATGCGGTGGCGCTGAAGATGGGGGCTATTCCCATCGAAATCTTCCGTTGTTAATGTGATTGGCTGGCCGTAGGGAGCTGGCCAAAAGAGGCGGAGGGGCCGTCTTATAATCCGGTGAAGCAAAGCAAAACATTCGCTCAAATCCCAGTGCCCGTTAGCGCCAGATAACGTGGCCCACATCTGGTATGACTCGGTAAAATTATCCATCACTGTCTCTCCTTATGCTCGAAGTCTGCTTTTCTGCTTTTCCAAGGTAGATACCATATTGTGCGAAGTCCATAAAAGTATTCCCAAGATTCCCGTCACATTTGTTCATTTCGTATAGATACAGTACTCATAATACACGCAATAATCAAAATAAAGGAGGGTATATATGACAGAGAATACCATCCAAACGGAAAATCATTCGGGCACTTTGGTGATCCGCCTTAATATCCCCGGCCGTCGAAATCCCTTAACCTCTGCTTTAGTAGGGGAATTGCGAGAGGCATTGCAAAAGGCTCAGGATGAACCAGAGATCCATGCCATCGTGCTGACTGGCACGGGTCCTGCTTTTAGTGCCGGAGCTGACTTGCAGGAGTTTTCCCGCATAGGGGCCAGGACCCCGGCTGAACTCTATGATGACGCATATGACGCGGCGGATTTGTTTCGCCTGGGAACCCAACTGCGAAAACCTCTGATTGGTGCCATTAATGGCGCCGCATTTGGCGGCGGTATGGGGCTGGTGGCTATGTGCCACTGGGCGGTATCTGCTGACACGGCCCGATTTGGGACGACGGAACTTCGCGTGGGACTCGTTCCATTCGTGATACTGCCACTGATTCGCCGTGCGATTGGGGAAAAAAATGCACTGAAATTGATGATCTTAGCGGAACCGATTACAGCGGAAGAAGCGTGCCAAATGGGGTTAGTGCAAAAAGTCGTTCCCGAGACCCAGGTTTTAGACCAAGCGCTTGCATGGGCCAAGACCGTGGGAGGGTATAGTCCTTTCGCGGTGAAAATGGGGCTTGACGCCTTTTTCACCACCCAAGATTGGGATTTGGAAGCGAGTTTCGCCTATCTGGCTCGACTCCGGATATTATCATTTTTGAGTGACGATTTGAAAGAAGGAGCCCAAGCCTTTGTGGAAAAAAGGGTGCCAGTGTGGAGGGGGCAATGACATGGGAAAAACGGTGCGAGTGGGAGCGGCTCAAGGGTTCTACGGTGACAGTCTGGATAGCGCCTGGGAGATGGCACGTCAGGGAGCAATCGACTATCTCTCATTTGACGCATTGTCCGAACTGACGTTGGCGATTTTGGCCAAGGATCGGACCAAAAATCCCGACCTCGGCTATACCAAAGATTTAGTCCCGGCCATGCGGATCTTGTTGCCCTTGGCCTGGCAGCATGGTTTTAAGATGTTGACCAATGCTGGGGGCATTAATCCCGAGGCCGCTCAAAGGGCGGTTTTAGAGGTTGCAAAAGAGCTTGGGCTTAAAGGGATCAAGGTAGCGGTGGTGACTGGCGATGATTTAAGGAGCCGAATTCCTGAGTTGATGCAACAAGGAGCATTGGGAGGTGATTGGGAAACTGGGCGGCCATTTTCTGAAATGGCTCAGGAGTTGCTCTTTGCCAACGTCTATCTTGGGGCGAGACCTTTGGTTAAGGCTCTGGCCATGGGGGCTCATGTAGTGATTTCAGGGCGCACCACGGACAGCGCCCAGTTTATGGCACCCTTGCTCTATGAATTTGGCTGGGGAAAGACGGATTGGAATCGGCTGGCGCAAGGTGTGCTCATGGGGCATTTGTTGGAGTGTTCCGCACAATCGACGGGGGGAAACTTTAGTGGAAAATGGTGGGAAGCGCCCGATATGGACCGCATTGGCTATCCTGTGGCATGGGCCGAGGAGGACGGCACTTTTGTGCTGACTAAAATTCCAGGCACGGGCGGCATGGTGACACGCGACACAATCAAAGAACAAATGCTCTATGAAATTCACGATCCGGCCGCCTACATAACACCTGATGTCGTCGCCAATTTTACTACTGCCCGCTTGGAAGAAATAAAACCGGATCAAGTCCTGGTCACGGGAGCCACGGGGCATAACAGTCCGGATTCTTTGAAAATGGTAGCGGGATATCCTGCGGGATATATGGGCCAAGCCATGGTCGGATACTCTTGGCCGGACGCCTTGAAGAAAGCGGAAGCGGCCGCCGCCATTATTCAAAAGCAAATAAAGCGGCGCAATCTCCACTATGATGAAGTGCACATCGCCTATCTGGGATGGAATTCATTAGGGGGACCGACAGCCCCCAGGCCCAGTGAAGATGTCAACGAAGTTTATTTGAGAGTTACGGTACGCGCTAAAACCCAAGAAGAGGCCGGTAAGTTAGGGCGCTTGTTTCCTCCCTTGGCTTTGGATGGCCCCCCGGGGCTCGGCGGAGGATCCGGCATGCTTCCTTCTCGCCAATTGCTCGGGATGTGGTCAGGCTTGATTCCGCGGCAGTGGATTGAGCCTCGGGTGTCAGTTCAAGTACAGGAGGTTGATTAAAATGCCAACGGTGAAATTGGCGCAATTTTGTCAGGCCCGGTCCGGGGACAAAGGGAATACCGTCAATATAGCTCTCTTTGCACCCAATGAAATCCTCTTCCAGATTGTCAAAGACCAAGTTACTCCAAGGCGCGTTCAAGCTCACTTTGGCGAGTGGGTTGAAGGATCTGTGGATCGTTATGAGGTGCAAAACCTGTGGGCCCTCAATTTTGTACTGCATGGCGCCTTAAATGGAGGAGGTTCTCTCTCCATTCGTATGGATAATCTGGGAAAGTGTTTTGGGCCCATGATATTACGGATGTCCGTCACGATACCGAATGGAGGAGAAACACCATGAACCTTGCTCAGATGATTGACCAAAGCGTTTTACAATTTCCCGAACGTCTGGCTATGACAGATGGCTTGGTGGCATTAACGTATCAGGAGTTGCACGATCGCTCCATGGCTGTTGCCCGCTTTTTTCGCCATAATGGTTTAAATCCGGGGGACAGGGTTCTCATATGGCTTCCTAATGTAACCGATGCCATGGTTTTAGCATACGCGACCTGGTGGGTGGGTGGGGTATTTGTGCCATTGAACACGCGTTTTAGTGTTCCGGATCTTTTGAGCGTGTTGGACGACGCCAAACCCCGGTTTTTGTTCGCTCTGGCTGATGACCGGACACGGCTGGAAGAGAAAGGAATTCAGAACTCAATTCCAGTATATTGGGTGGGTGACACGGCGGGTGATGACAGGAGCCTTGGCGGGATCGTCGAGTCGTATTCCGGATTGACTGAGCCTTTGGCTATGGAGCCTCGGCGGGATAATGAGGCCGCTCTCTTAATGTATACCAGCGGGACCACCGGCCGCCCCAAGGGGGTTATACAAACACAACGAAACAATACTGCAGCCGTCTCAATGGTTCAGGAGTGTTGGCAGATCAGGCACCTGGACCGATTTTTGGTGAGTGTGCCTCTATTTCACGTGGGCGGCATGCAGTGTGCCGTGTTGCCGGCCTTGACATCAGGGGCAGCGGTGAGCTTGCTTCCACGGTGGTCTGCCGAAACTTGGGTGAACCTCGCATCGACATTTCAGCCCACGATTACCGCCTTGGTCACGACGATGTTGGTGGATTTAATCCGGTGGGGGGAAGAGCATGCCGACACCCTGCCCGATTTGTCATCCCTGCGGGTGACGGTCATGGGGGGATCTTCGACGCCGCCAGCTGTAGTGAACAGGTTCCAATCTCTCTTTGGCATTCATTTAATCGAGCTTTACGGACAGACGGAACTCACGGGACTATCCGTAACTTACCGTGCGGGAGAAGCGTGGCGAGTCGGGTCAATAGGAAAGACCCAGAGTCAGGTGCTCGACACGGCACTTTATACCGACGGACACATTCTTTATCCTATTGTGCCGGGGATAACGGGTGAACTGTTATTCCGGGGCGAGACCATAAGCTCTGGATATTGGCAGCAACCGGACAAGACGCAAGAACGCCATATTGGGGAATGGTTTCGCACAGGCGACATGGTGAGTGCCGATGATGAAGGCTATCTCTATTACCGGGACCGGGTGGATGACATGATTGTCACGGGAGGCGAAAACGTCTTTCCCGCGGAGGTTGAGACGATATTGTCAGCGCTTCCGGGTATCCGGCAAGTGGCAGTCATTGGGACTCCTCATCCCAGGTGGGGCCAGGAAGTTACCGCCTTTATTGTTCCAAGCACTGCCGATCTGAGCCTGGAGCAGATTCGCTTACGCATAGAAAACCATCCAGGCTTGGCTCCCTACAAGCGTCCTCGCCGGATTGAATTGGTTACCAGTCTGCCTAAAACCGGCAGCGGCAAAATTAATAAGGCATGGTTGAAGAAACAATATAGCCAAAGTGAAGGAGAAGTCTAATGCCTTACCCGCCGTATTTTACTGAAGATCATGACCAGTTTCGCGAAACTGTTCGAAAATTTGTCGCCACCGAAGTTACCCCCTTCGTGAGGGACTGGGAAGAGGCCGGGGAATTTCCTTTGAGTCTCTTAAGGCGAATGGGAGAATTAGGGTTTTTGGGAGTTCACTATCCCGCTGAGGCTGGTGGACAAGGTGCTGACTATTTCATGAGTGTGGTCTTAGCCGAAGAATTGGCCAGATGCGGTGCCGGAGGATTTCCCATGGCCATGGCAGTACAAAGTGAGATGGCTACGCCGCCAATTTGGAAGTTTGGAACTCCAGAACAAATTGAGCGGTATTTAAAACCGGCGCTCGCAGGCGAAAAGCTTGCCTGTCTTGGTATTACGGAACCCAATCACGGATCCGATGTGGCATCGATACAGACCAGGGCTCGGCGGGAGAAAGAGGGGTGGGTCATTCGTGGCAGCAAAGTTTTCATCACCAACGGACCCCGCGCCGACTTCATGACCCTTCTGGCTCGCACCACCGATGCGCCCGGCTATCAGGGGCTCTCCCTGTTTTTGCTGGATTTGAACCGTTCGGGGGTGAAGATGACAAAGCGGTTGAACAAGGTGGGAATGCGGTCGTCAGATACCGCACTTTTCTATTTTGATGATGTGCGGGTGCCTCAAGAGGCCTTATTGGGCGAAGAGGGCCGGGGATTTTACCAGATTATGTGGGAGCTTCAAGGCGAACGCCTGATTGCGGCGGCAGGAGCTGTGGGATCCGCCCAGTACGCTTGGGAGATAGCCCAAAATTATGCCCGCAAACGTCAGGTCTTCGGCCATGCCCTTCAAGGATTTCAAACCATAACCCACCTTCTGGCGCAAATGGCCACTGAGATTGAAAGTGTGCGGCAACTGACCTATCGGGCGGCCTGGCGTTTTGCCAAAGGGGAAGTGCCAACCCAAGAAATTGCCATGGCTAAATTGGCCACGGCCCAGACGGCCTATGAAGTCATTGACCGGAGTTTGCAAATTCTGGGTGGTCATGGTTACGTCAGTGACTGGCCAATCGAGCGCATGTGGCGGGATATTCGCTTAAACCGCATCGGGGGTGGAACGGATGAAATTATGAAGGAGATCATTTCCACTACCATGGGCCTGAAAACGTAGCTGAAGCGAGGAAGCCAAAAGGCACGTAGAAGGAGGGTTTCGATGGACACCTGGCCATTTTCGGCGGACCATGAACTGTTTCGTCACAGTATTAGAAAATTTCTCGAACAAGAAATGCTTCCCGTTATTGATGAATTTGAGCAATTGGGCGTCGTTCCTCGTGAAATATTCCAAAAAACTGGTCAAAAAGGATATTTAGGCATCCGGTTTCCGGAAAGCGAGGGGGGGTTGGGAGGTGATGTGCTCTTCGAGGCGGTATGGATTGAAGAATTGGCGCGCTTGGGATCAGGAGGGCTGGCAGCGTCATTGTCCGGCCATACCACCATTGGCTTAACCCCCATTTGGCGCTGGGGAACCAAAGCCCAAAAAGTTCAGTACCTTCGTCCCGGAATTTTAGGGGACAAGATTTGTGCCTTAGCCGTAACGGAACCAGACGCTGGATCAGATGTGGCGTCTATTAGAACACGCGCCGAGAAGGTTCCGGGAGGGTTTCTTTTAAATGGGTCCAAGCTGTTTATTACCAACGGCACTCAAGCCGATGTGGTGATAGTGGCTGCGAAAACAAATCCAGATCAAGGCAGAAGGGGAATCAGCCTATTTCTGGTGGACACTCATTCTCCTGGATTTCGGGTAGGCCGGCGGCTTGACAAACTGGGCTGGCATGCTTCCGACACGGCTGAACTCTATTTCGACGGGGTGATGGTGCCTGAAGACCATCTGTTGGGCACATTGGGACAAGGGTTTTGGTACTTGATGGAGGAATTTCAGTGGGAACGCATTACCCTGGCCCTCTCGGCCGTGGCGCTGGCGGCACGGGCTTTGGACGATGCCCTGGCTTACGTAGGCAAGCGTGAACAATTCGGAAAGCCTCTTCAAGGATTCCAAGTGATACGGCATCATTTGGTGGACTTGGCAGTGGATATTGAGAAAGCTCGTCAACTCACTTACCGGGCACTGTACGTCTTTGCCGAAGAAGGGGATGTCTCAATTCTATCGGCCATGGCCAAGGCGTATGCCGGTGAAATGGCGAGGCGGGTGAGTGATGGCGCACTGCAAGTGTTTGGCGGCAATGGTTACATGATGGATTATCCCGTTCAAAGGTACTGGCGAGATGCCCGTATTCTGTCCATTGGCGGAGGAGCTACCGAGGTGATGTATGAGATTGTGGCGAAGGCTTTAATTCACGGGGGAGGTCAAAAATGAAAGGCGAACAGTTTCGTGACCAGACGCTTGGCGGGATCGGGTATTGGGCAAGACGGCACGCCGAGCTCTCTTTTCTCCGCCCGGCTTTGGCAGACCATGACCAGAATTTGACCTGGGGAGAGTTCAATTCTCGCGTCAATCAATTGGCGCATGCCCTCAGGGCCAGGGGCATCGGTCACGGGGATCGGGTCGCTGGGGTTTTATGGAACAGCATTCCATTTTTGGAAGCGGTTTTTGCAACGGCGAAACTGGGTGCCGTTTTGGTCCCCATTAACTACCGGCTGAGTGAACCCGAAGTGCGCTATATTCTCATAGACAGTGGTGCTCGAGTGCTTTTATGCCATGACTCTTTTTATCCCATCGTCCAGGCGACCATGGATAAAGATGCTCTGATCCGGGTGGCCGACCCCGGCACATCTCGCGATCACAATCCTTATGAATCTTTGCTGGCCGCCTTCTCTGATTCAGAACCGCCATCCGAGGTCAAGACGCATGACATCCACATCATGATGTACACATCCGGTACCACCGGAAAACCTAAGGGAGCTCAATTGAGCCACCGCAACACGACCTGGAATGCTATTCAGTTGATGCTTCATGAAGCGACTCTTCGCATCGATGACACCGTATTGACGGTGGCGCCGCTCTTTCATATTGGAGGACTCGGGGTCCATACTCTTCCCGCGCTCTACCTGGGCGCTTTTGTCATAGTTCTTCCGCGTTTTAATCCCCAAGAGGTGTTGGAAACGATTCAAAATCGGCAGGTTACGGCGCTGTTTCTTGTTCCGGCGATGTGGCAGGCCATCTCTCAAGTACCCCATTTCGATCACTACGATTTGTCGTCTTTACGTGTCTTGGTTTCGGGGGGCGCTCCTTGTCCCATTCCTTTAATTGAATTCTACCAATCTCGCGGCTTGACGTTTCTAGAAGGATTTGGCATGACCGAAACCGCGCCTATCACCATGGTTTTGGGCGCAAAGGATGCTATCCGCAAACACGGGTCCATTGGCCGCCCGCTATTTTATCAAGGGGCCCGGGTCGTGGATGAGTCAGACCATGATGTTGCCACGAACGAGGTGGGGGAACTGGTGCTGCAAGGACCCAATATTTTTGAGGGCTATTGGAATATGCCCGAGGCTACTCAAGATGCGTTTCGCGGAGGCTGGTTTCACACGGGCGATTTGGCGCGTGTCGACGAAGAAGGCTTCTTCTATTTGGTTGACCGCAAGAAGGATTTGTTGATTTCCGGAGGAGAAAATGTGTATCCGATCGAAGTCGAACAGGTTTTAGTCCGCCACCCTAATATCGCCGAGGCGTCTGTTATCGGAGTGCCGGATGAAACTTGGGGCGAGGTGCCGCTGGCTGTCTTGGTGCTCAAAGATGCGAGCCAAAGCTTGACGGCCGAAGATGTCCAAGAGTTTTGCCAGGGACGGCTGGCGGGATTTAAGATTCCTAAAGCTGTGAGAGTGGTGACGAGTCTGCCGCGAAACGCGACGGGCAAGGTGCTGAAGACCACATTGCGGCAAACCTATGCCAAAGGGAGAGATGCGTGATGGATAGCGTGTTGGAGAAAAATTTGGCCTCAAGGGTAGCCGTCGGGGATATTGCTGTGCGAGCCGCACAACACTTTCGGCAAAAGCTGGCTATTCATGATGGCGATGTGCGGTTGAGCTTTCAAGAAGTCAATGCCCTAGCATGCCGCTTTGGGCAGGCTCTCATTAAAAACGAATTGACCACACATCCGGTGGCACTCATGAGCCGGAACCGCTGGCCTTTTTTTGTCAGTTATTTTGGTACGGCAAAAGCCGGGGCGACCATCATGCCGTTAAACTTGGGACTGGATGCGCCCTCATTGGTATATTGCCTGAATGACGCCCAAGCAGAGGTGTTAGTGGTGGAGAAACCGCTGGCTTCTTTGGCCGAGCAAGTGATCGCCCAGGTGCCGACACTTCGCAGGGTGGTATGGTTTGGATCTCCAGACGCGGCAGATTTTCAAGATTTTTTGATGGAAGGGGATGATACAGAGCCAGAAGTCGTGATTGCCGACCGCGATCCCGTGCAGCTTCTTTATACTTCAGGGACGACATCGGCGCCCAAAGGGGTGCTCACGAGTCATCTGGCGGTGACGATTACAGCTTTGGGAGCGGCTTTGCAAAATCAACTGTCGGCCGAAGATTCCCTGCTTCATGTGCTCCCGTTGTTTCATTGCGCTGATCTCAACGCGTTTGCCCTGCCGGCCTTTATTGTGGGCGCTTCCAACCATCTCCTGGCCCAATTTGATGCCACAAGAGTGGCAGATATCATAGAAGAGGAACAATTGACCACGCTGTTTTTGCTGCCCATGATGTGGCAGGCGATCCTAGGAATAGAGAATATTGATCGCCGCGACTTTTCTTCGGTGCGCCTCGCGTTATATGCTATGGCTCCAATGCCTGATGAACGCATTGCCCGAATCGCTGAGCGATTTTCTCGGGCCACGGTCATTTTGGGATCAGGTCAAACGGAGTTCACGCCGCCCACCACTTTTCAACGTCCCTATCATCAAGGAACAAAATCTGCCTCCTGGGGAACACCCGTCTTGACGGTTGACGCACGCATTATGAATGACGGGGAGGTGCTAAAGCCGGGAGAAGTGGGCGAAATTGTCTACCGCGGCGCTCATGCGATGTCGGAATATCTTCATCACCCTGAAGCCACCGAAGAGGCTTTTCGCCACGGTTGGTTTCACAGTGGCGACATGGGATGGATAGATGAAGAGGGGGTAGTGTGGTTCCTTGACAGAAAGAAAGACATCGTGAAAACCGGAGGCGAAAACGTCTCTTCGGTGGAAGTCGAACGATGCCTGTTAACGCATCCAGCCATCCAGGATGCCACGGTGATTGGACTCTCTCACCCCCATTGGGGAGAAGCGGTGACGGCCTTGGTGACAGTAAATCCTCAGTTTAACGTGAGTGAAGAGGAAATATTGGCATTTTGCAAAGATCATTTGGCGGGATTTAAAGTCCCCAAGCGCGTCCTCTTTGTCACCCAATTTCCCCGCACGGGGACGGGAAAGATCCAAAAGCATCTATTGCGCGACACTTACCAGGATTTTTACCGTAAATTGCCATAGATTGGAAGTGTGAGATCATGTTTGATCGTCCATTTTACGCCGATTACAACTGAAGATAGGTTGGTAAATTGGAAGGGACGATTACCGAAACGGATCTGACGCTGTTTTCTTTACTAGAGTGGTGATTGAAAGCCATGGCATACCGACCGAGAATGGGCGGAAAAAAATCCCTTTGTCCAACCGCATGGATTGCTTGGGCTTTGGGTTGTGCCAGGACTCATACTAAACCGGAAATTGTTGTGTCCTGTTACGGTACCAATGGGGTGCTGTTTGTGCTCCCCGCTTAGATTAGCGTTTGAAGTGGGAAGAAAAATCCTCACGCATTGGATGAAGATTGCCAAACAAATAGGGGGGCAGGTCACTTGATGCCAGAGTAAGACACCTGTGGCAAGAAGCCTATCGGCGGCCAAAAATGTATAGAAAGAGGGAAGCATATGCAGGAACACCAAGACACTCCGAACCTTTCGCAAATGGCGGATCAACTGGAGCAGCGAAAAACGGACATTAGGCAGCAAATGGGCGGGTTTGAACAAATCGAGAGGCAGCATCAGTCGGGAAAGCTCACCGCCAGAGAACGGATCCATCATCTCTTCGATCCGGAAACTTTTGAGGAGATGGGCATTTTTGCCCACCATCAGGACAATGTTCCCGAAATGCGGGGACGGCAGACGCCAGCAGACGGGGTGATTACCGGAACTGGAAAAATTAGAGGGCGCCAAGCCGCCATTGCCGCCTACGATTTCACCGTCCTGGCCGGATCAATGGGAATAGTTGGCGAGCGTAAGGTGGCCAGAGTGAGACAATGGGCATTACGCCACCGTATCCCCATGATTTGGCTTATTGATTCGGCCGGGGCTCGGATCCAAGAGTTGGCCGGGTCATGGTTCGCCGGTACCGGCGATATCTTTTTTGAAGAGGTGAAAATGTCAGGAGTGGTGCCGCTGGTATGTGCGGTCATGGGGCCTGGGGCCGCGGGCACCGCTTATGTCCCGGCATTGGCTGATTTCGTGCCGATGGTGAAGGGGACGAGCTTTATGGCTTTGGGAGGACCTCCGTTGGTTAAAGCGGCGATTGGCGAAGACATCAATGAACAAGACTTGGGCGGCAGCAAAGTTCACACCGAGGTCTCAGGGGTGGCGGACTTGGAAGTGGCGAATGATCAGGAGTGTCTCGATGCCATCTGTGATTATTTGAGTTATTTTCCTTCCCACAGCCAAGAAATGCCGCCCCATTCGCCAAGTTCTGATCCGCCTGAACGGGAGGTTCGGGCATTGGAAGATATAGTGCCAGTGGCTTTAAATCAAGGGTATGATATGCACAAGGTGATTCGGGAGATCGTAGATGATGGGACAATTTTCGAGATGAAACCCAGATGGGCCCGCAATTTAATCACGGCGTTTGCTCGTATTGGCGGATATTCGGTTGGCATTATCGCCAATCAGCCAATGGTATTGGGAGGTGCCATTGATGTCAACGCGTCGGATAAGGCGGCGCGTTTTATCATGCTCTGCGATGCCTTCAACATACCTTTGGTCTATTTGGTGGACACGCCGGCTTTTATGATTGGGTCATCTGTGGAAAAGCAAGGCATTATCCGGCACGGTGCCAAATTTCTCTATGCCACTTCGGTGGCGACAGTTCCGAAATTCACGGTCATCGTACGTAAGGCCTTTGGCGCAGGTTATTACGTCATGAATGGACGCGCTTACGAACCGGATCTTATTGTGGCCTGGCCCCATGCCCCCATCAGCCTGATGGGGGCCGAAGGCGCCGTCAACATTCTTTATGGGAAAATGATTTCGAAAAGCGATGATCCGCAAGCCGCCCGCCAGGAGCTATTGGAGCGCTATCGAGAGCGCATCGGACCAGATATTGCTGCGGGCTCCGCGTTAATTGACGATATTATCCGGCCGCGGGATACCCGCTGTGTCCTCTACGCCGCACTCGAACGCACCCAGAAGAAGGTCGTAGAGCGTCCAGCCAGAAAGCATGGTGTCATGCCCGTCTAATCTATCGTCTCCATTTATTCTTCAGCAAAATTTACCATGATTCGCCCCCCCCCCCAGCGACAGATGAGAGGGTTTGATTGTGGCTTGTATGACCTAGGAAGTGGGGTGCACCTGCAGTTTGAATGTTGACACAGCTCACCTCACTTGTGTTTTCGTGCCGTGCCGCAGGTCTTCATGATGTAGATCCATTATGCCCGGTAAATCTTTCTGGCCGAATCGATAGAAGGAAGGCGGCAAATCAAGATGGCAAATTTCGTGGGATAATAATGTATTTTGGATGATATGACACGTGCAGCATAAAGATTTGTAACAAATAATAATGCGAGATGTCACGTAATCTCGTATATATGATAAAAACGTGTCATAGAATGGGTGTGAAAATGACCTGAGTGTCACGGTTTGATGGGAATCTTTGCGAATCCCCGGTGCGTTGTTTAGGTTTTGGAGAGAGGCCGATAACCATGACAAAGGGACCGATACTCATAACTCTCTTATTGGTGGACCATTCAACAGACTTTTCCGGTTATGTTCATGAGTTTTATGGTTCGCAATCGGGATTATTCCCTAAAGGACTTATTAATCGATTGCTTAAAGAAAGCGGAGCGTTTTAGCTTCTGCTTGATATTTTCTGGCTATTCCAAAACCGGACTGATGCAAACAGTTCTTGCCCGGTCTATGAAATTCGGTAGAGTGACAATGGTTGCGGCGTGTCTGTTTGATAGCTGTGGGTACCGGACAGCGCAACCGGACATTCCGGTGGTTCACACCGGATCGGAGTTTCGTGGTGTTTCTAAAATGGGGATAAGGATGGGAGAGTTTGAAAATATTATTAGTTAATCCAAATAGCAACCTGCAACTAACCCAAGAACTTCAACGACAAGCGGTTCTGGCTGCATCGCCAACCACATTCATTGATGTGTTCAATCCATCACATGGACCGCGGTCTATAGCAAACGAAGGAGATGCAGAAGACAGTGTAGCCTATACTCTTGAGGAATTGCAGGATAGGCCGGCGGGGGCGGATGCAATGATCGTCGCTTGCTATAGTGATCATCCTCTTGTGTCGCTTCTCTTCCGGCAATGGAATAAACCTGTCATTGGAATTCTGGAAGCCTCGTTAATTTGCGCTGATCAGATGAATAAAAGGCCCATTATTATGACTAGTGATGATGAGTGGATTGATCCGCTTTCAGCGTATGTGGAAAAGACCGGACGATCAGGCGTTGTTCGCGCAATTCACGACAATGCGTCCAATCTCTTTGAAGGACGGGAACATATCAATGGCAAGGTGCTCCAGGAGATTCAAGACCTCTTGCGTGAAACTGACTATGCCTTGTGTTTAGGGTGTGCGGCCTTATCCGGAACCGAAGCGCAATTGATATCGGTTCCATGGGTGGTGATTGACGGAGTAAAAGCGGCAGTTAAACTTTTAGAATCCCGGGAGGCGAGCCGTGTCCTACCTAGATCAGCAAATTGATCAATTAATCGGTGATGCTTTGCCCAGTATTATTGAAAAACTCCAAGAACTGGTGTCAATCCCTACAGTGAATCCCGGCATAGATATGCGGCCTGCTGCACTCATGTTAGCTGATTTGGCTGATACTTTAGGCTATGAGGTCGAAACTGATGAGGTGCCAGAGCCCATCGCTCGGGACAGTGGCATAACCTTTGCGACTAATGTGTTAGCAAATTACCATCAACAATCACCGTCGCATTTTGGTTTAATTCTCAATGCCCACTTCGATACCATAGCCCCGGGACCCGGTTGGACCGTGGATCCCTACCAAGGGCTGAGGCGCGATGGGCATATTTACGGGCGGGGTGTGATGGTGTCGAAAGCCGATGTGATTGCATATCTCTTTGCTCCCTTCTTGGCACGCCAAATTGCTCAACCGACCATTCCTGTTACGGTGGCATTGACAGGAGACGAAGAAATGGGTGGGTATGTTGGGCCTGCGCGACTGTTGAACACTGGAATGCTCAAAAACAACAATGTAGCGATTTGTCCGGGTACCACTTATCAAATAGTTCATGAACATGCGGGTGTCGTTCAGTGGAAAATACAAATTAGTGGGCGAAGCCGACATGCAGCAATATGTGAAAGAGGTGAGGACGCCAACCAAGCAGTTGCCGGTCTTATTTCCCGACTTTATGCCCATCGTGACAACGATCTCACCGACGGCGGGTGGTTGACAGTCGGAAAAGTTACCGGGGGAGTGGCTGCTAATATGGTTTCAGGTCAAGCGACCATTTTCTTCGATCGCCGTATTCGCCCCGGTGAATCAATGGAAATAGTTCGCGAAGACTTGAAAACGGTTGTTGACCAATGGAAAAGGACTACAGAGTGTGCCATCACGATAGAGGAAGTTTTGGCGGCAAATCCATTAAGAGCACACGGATCCGAGGGGTGGAACAATTGGTTTCGGGACAAGGCGTCGCAGATATTGGGCCAGGACGTTCCTTTGGTAGTATCTCCTCTTTACACAGATGCACGCCATTTTGCGGAACATGGTATTTCCACTCTTTGTTATGGTGTTGGGAGCCATGATTTGAAGCTGTCAGGCGCCCACGGTGTCGATGAACACATTCTCGAAAGGGATATGATGAACGCATTAAAAGTGCTAGTGCGCGTCATCGCCGAACTATGGCAAAAGGGCCCGGGTTTCATTGATGCGTGGTGACCGAATCGGTACACCTATTGACGGAAGTACCACGTTATCACGGCTAAAAGGAGATGTTGCGAAGGATGTTGTTTTCAGAGACATCACGGACAATCGAAAATTACTTGTGGGAGTTAAGTCGTTGTACAGAATTTTATGAGCGCCACGGTGTGACACGTCGGTTGTATACGACAGCATGGCAGAAGGCACAGTCGATGATCTTCGATTGGATGTGCGAGGCCGACTTGGATCCTTGGATTGATGCGGTGGGAAATGTGCATGGACGAGTCCAAGGATCTTCGGACCAAACGATTTTGACGGGGTCCCATGTTGATACTGTTGTAGATGGTGGTGCTTATGATGGCGCCTACGGCATTATAGCGGGTATTATGGCTTTGGGCGAAATTAAGTCGCGCCAAATCTCTTTGCCCCGGTCCCTTGAGGTCGTCGCGTTGTGTGAAGAAGAGGGGAGCCGTTTCCCCATGACGTGTTGGGGTAGTCGTGCTCTTCTTGGGCAAGTTGCACTGGAAAACTTGTCTCTCCAAGACGCTGACGGCGTGAGTGTGAAAGAGGCGATGCGATCTTGTGGACTGGATCCGCATCATATCGAGTGGGCGCCATCTTGCTATTACACGGGATTCATTGAACTTCATGTCGAACAAGCGTTGCAGTTAGAATCATTACATTGTCCCATCGGCGTGGTAGACACTATTTTTGGTCAGGAACGATGGAACGTGAGTATAGTGGGAGAGAGCGCTCATGCTGGGACAAGTCGTTTAGCTAACCGCCATGATGCTTTAGTTGCCTCCAGTGAAATGGTTCTAGGTACGTATCGCTTGGCTCAACAGCATGAAGAGAAGGCAATAGGGACGGTTGGACGTCTCCAAGTACATAACGGCACGAGCAATTGCGTGCCTGGGCAAGTAAATTTCACCGTTGATTTACGGGCCCAAAGCGATCTTCTTCGGGAAGCCTTGGCATCAGAATTACGGGGACTGTTTAAGGACTGCGGCAGACGATACGGAGTCGGGATCGCTATTGATCAGTACTCGAGTGCTAATGCGGTGCCCATGCATTTAGAATTGCAAAATCTCATCCAGAAATCGGCCAAGACACACCACTTGGATACTCTGCTGCTTGACAGCCGTGCTGGCCATGATGCGCAAATTTTTGGCACAACGATACCCACTGCAATGATATTTGTGCCGAGTCACCAAGGATTGAGCCATCATGTTAACGAATTTACCAACGCAGAAGATTTAATGAATGGGGAAAAGGTTTTACGTGATGTGTTGGAACGAGCTGCCAATGCGATGTTTTCATAGTGGGAGATGACCTATGGCAATCACCGTCGGCCGGTTAATGGATACCAGGGTATTACAGGATGCCCAAGTGGTAGCAGGACTCCGGGGTCTCGATCACCGTGTGGAATCGGTCAACATGATGGATGCACCGGATATCGTGGAATGGATTCGTCCGCACCAGATGCTTGTAACCACTCTTTATAACGTGAAGGATAATGCGGACGCGCTGCAACGATTGATCCCTGAATTAGCCGAGCGCGGGTGTTCAGCCGTTGGTATCAAGTCACGGTATTTTCGTATTCCCTCATTTATGTATACTCAGGCCAACGACTTTGCGTTGCCGATGATTCAACTACCTTATGATATGCCCTTAGGGGTCTTGTCGCACGAAATAACTCGCATGTTATTGAACAGAGACTTTCTCAGCGATCAGTTGGCGCCAGATTCTGATCATCTTTGGGATCTGGTGATGGCACAAGATGCCATGGACCGAGTGGCAGCATACCTAGCCGCGGAATGGAAAGCCCCCGTGGCCCTGTATGACCAAGACCACCAACGACTGGCGGCATCCTTCTCGAGTATGCCATCATCCCTTTTTGATGCCCTGGTGGAAGAGGTGTCTTCTAAATGGGAGCGGCTTCACCGTCTTGATGCGCAGGCATATACACTTCATGGTCATATCGTGGAAAGAATGCCGTTGATTGACCATCACTGTTATTATGGTGAACTGATGGTTATTGATCGCGCTAAGCCCACAGGAAAAACCTTGGCCTTCGCCATTCAGGCCGTGTCAGCATTTTATCTCACAAAAGATCTCAGGCGGCAGGATTGGCGTCACTACCTTCAGAATGTCGCGGAAGTTCTGTTGGGAAAAGCATGTCAATCAAATCCCACGGCCAATCATGACTATGGGAGAGGACTCCTGATCGATGCTTTCGAGTTCACGCAGGCTAAGACGTATGGTGTTATTTTAGCTGAAGTAACATTGACAGGAAGTCTCCAAAGATTAGGGAATCATTGGAATGCCGTGGAGTCGTTGCAAGACGCAGTGTTGATGCGGACTGAAAAACGGTTCCAGAGTTATGGATGGAATGTCGTAGCAGGAATTATCGATAGTCAATTGGTGTTTTTGATTGCTTTTCCCGCGGAGTATCGAGTCGACAATAGGACATCCCCACAACGTGTAGTCCATCTACTTGAATCCATTGCTGAGGACATGGCGAATATCTATGCTATTCACATTCGTTTTTCGGTGGGGAATTTTTATTCGTCTATTCGTCATTTTGCATATGCGTATCAGGAGGCACGCGAGACGATGAGGGCGAGTCAAGAAAACATCGCCATATTTCAACCCCAAAATGTTCAAAACTTTCTTCAGTATATTCCCGAGCCAGAGCGCAAGCGGTTTGTCGAAGGGGTTTTAGGTGTTCTTTTAGTTTTACCGCCATTAGAACGCAATCCACTCTTAAAAACCTTACAAGTGTTTTTGACTGTGCAGAATCAAATCACTGAGACAGCTAAAGTGTTGTTTGTGCACCGAAATACGGTGATTTACCGGTTGCGTAAAATTGAGGGGTTATTAAACAAATCATTAGATGATGCTGATGATGTGTTGAGCTTGCGGTTGGCGTTGCTGTTTTTAACGAATCTAGAAGTCCAGGGAGAAATGCCCGGTGAATCATCGTATAGATTTGTCGATCGTTAATGCCCGTATTGTGACCCCGAATGGCATTTGCGAAGGCAGTATTAATCTCGCAGACGGTCGAATTGTGACGATTGCCAAGGGGCCGGGAGAGACTGGCAATGCGATCTTTGATGCGCAAGGCGCATGGATCATGCCAGCGATGATTGATGCCCATGTGCATTTTAATGATCCCGGTCGTGACGACTGGGAAGGATTTTATCGTGGTTCGCGAGCAGCCTTGGCTGGAGGAGTTGCGACTATTGTTGATATGCCGCTTAACAGTGTGCCCCCTACGGTAAATGTTTCAGCTTTAATGCTTAAAAGGATACGGGCTAGTGAAGATTGTTCTACTCATTTTGGTTTTTGGGGAGGAATTATTAATGATTGTGAACAGGATTGGGATCAGTTATGGAAGCACGGTGTCTTGGGTTTTAAACTATTTTTAGCGGCTTCAGGTGCTCCGGAATTTCCGTGTGTTGCCGAATCCGTTGTCAAAAAAGCCTTACGGTTTTCCGCACAATCTGGCGCCCTGCTGCTTGTTCACGCCGAAGATCACGACACTTTGCGTCACAATCAAGGACAAATCGGTGAGAGATCATGGACGCCGTCGGCCTATTTGAAAATTCACGATCCGTCTAGCGAAACGGTCGCGGTCGATCGATTGCTCTATTGGGCCAGCCGGTTGGGTGGTCATTTGCATATTGTTCATGCCTCCTTGCCAGATACTGTTTACCGAGTGAATCAAGGCAAAAATCAAGGAATTGATGTGTCCGTGGAAACGTGTCCGCATTATCTTATTTTCGATGAAAGGGATTTCATGGCACGCGACTCACTTCTCAAATGTTCTCCTCCATTGCGATCACGACAGACTGTTGAGAAAATGTGGACGTGTTTAGACGAAGGGCTGATTGATTACATTGCCAGTGATCATTCACCCAGCCCCGAAGCCATGAAAAAGAGTGCGGATTTCTCAAAAATTTGGGGTGGAATTTCCGGTGTTCAATCATCCATGGAGATTATGTTAACGGAAGGTTGGAAACGGAGGCACATCGCGCTGCAGAAGATTGTGCAAATGCTCAGCCTCCGGGTCGCTCAACGCCTTCACCTTTCTGGCCGCGGCAGTATTGCTCCGGGATACTGGGCAGACCTTGTCATGGTCCGTGAACAACTTCCCCAAATTTTTCTCCCTGATGAAATATATGACACGCATCGCCATAATCCATATCAAGATTTTCCACTTCAAATGCGTGTGGCCGCTACATGGTTAAATGGACAACTTGCCTACTCCCAGGGTGCGTGGTTTCGCCCTGCATCTTCTTGGGTTGCTGGACGCGGACGCCCTGGTTATTCAGCTCATGTCTGATGATAAATGTTTACACTGATGATGGTGCAATTCTCATTGCAACCTTCTGCACCCTTCGGCAACTGTGTGCGCAGTTGAAGCCCTAATGTGGCAAGCCCTTGGAGAAAATATTTTGGTCAGGTCCCGAGATGTCTTGTCGGGCATTGTCGCACTTGCGACAGACCCCGGGCGCTTCTCGGCTGAAATTGTCTCCTCCAGGTGAGAACGTTAACGTTTCCAGTTTCCAGTCTATAGACCATTTGGCGAACGCTTTTATGAGCCCTGCCAAGAGCTAAAAGACAGCACATGGTGGAGGTTGTAGGGTTAATTCTCGCCAGCCGTTATTAGTGAGAACTCAAACAGCCAAAATAGACCATTATCAGTGCGTGTGAAATTTTTGGATAGTGTACTACCTGACCCGCATCATAGGCATGGCGATAATGATATTGGCGAAGTAAAGCGGGACAGGTCAACGAGATCAAGAGGCGTTTTTGGCCGCGGAGAGTAAAGTTAAGTTCTTATAGTTTTGCGCTAGTGTTCTCCCTAGGAGAGGTATGTCACGGACCATACACGAAAAGAGGTTTGTCAAAAGTCTGTCGTTTTGAGATGTTTGCGTCATGTTATTGAATGATTAAAACAATAACTACCATGTATATGTAGTGTTTGTTAGATATGTTAAACGATATTGGTAAGTTTGTCAGATCGTCCATGGAGAATTGTTCAATTATCATGGTACAGTGGGACCGTTGAAATCAAAGAAGGGGGGTAGTGACTGTTGAGTGATGACATTATTCTGACAGATTCACGACTGTACAATCCTGATTTGGCTCCGATCCCCAAAACGAAACGACGATGGACATGGCTAAACTTCTCTACTGTCTGGATGGGGATGGTGCATAATATTGTCGCCTACGAAACTGCCGCAGCACTTCTGGCTCAAGGGTTCAGTGTAGAGCAAGCCCTGGCTGCCGTGGTGTTGGCGAACATGATATTGGTCATCGCTTTGTGGTTTAACGGTGTTGCGGGGGCCAAATATGGGCTGCCATTTCCTGTGCTGATTCGGGCCGCGTTTGGATACCGGGGAGCACAAATACCCGTATTGTTGCGAGCGTTCGTGGCAATATTTTGGTTTGCGGTGCAAAGCTATGCGGGAAGTCTCGCAATCAATGCGTTGTTTGGCTTGTTTATTCCGGGATGGCAGCAACTGGACCACTTTGTAGTATTAGGGCTGCAAGCAAATGTTGGTATAGCCTTCGGCTTATTTTGGTGCTTGCACGCTCTAATTATTTCGCACGGGATGGAGCGTATTAGGCATTTTGAGTTGTGGGCCGGACCTTTGGTCATTGTCATGGGGTTGATTGCGGTTATATGGGCTTTAAGGACGGCTCATGGTTTGGGACCATTGTTTTACAGGACAAGCAGGCTTACTCCTGCAAGGTTTGCGGTTGACTTTCCTGTAGCTGTGACAGGGCTTATCGGGGTGTGGGCTACATTGATTCTGAATATCCCGGATTTTACGCGTTTTGCCAAATCTCAAAAGGATCAAATGGTGGGACAGGCTATTGGATTGCCGATTACGGCGATTGTGTTTGCCCTAGTCAGTATTATTACCACCTCAGGGGCGGCTTTGGCTTTTGGAAGCGCCATTTCTAATCCAGTGATATTATTACAGCATTTCCACAATCCGATTGTTTTGATCTTAGGGGCTATCACCCTCATTATCGCGACATTGTCTGTCAATGTTGCCGCCAATGTCGTTTCCCCTGCCTACGACCTCGTCAATCTGTTTCCGCAAAGACTCAATTTTGTCAAGGCTGGAATCATATCTATCGCCATTGGTGTCTTGTTCGTGCCTTGGCTTTGGTTTAATAATGCGAGTACGATTTACAACGTCTTGGGTGGCATCGGCGGTGCTTTGGGACCTGTAGCGGGTTTGATGTTAGCTGATTTCTATGTGGTGCGAAAAAGGTGCTATGATATCTCGATGTTCTTTGCAGAAACGGGTGAATTTGCCTATCAGAATGGATGGAATGTTAAAGGTTTGGCCGCATTTGGCATCGGTATTTTTGGCGCCTTTATCGGGTTAATTATTTCATCTCTGCATGTTCTCTATACCTATTCGTGGTTTGTTGGTATTGCTTTCAGTTTCATTAGCTATAGTTTGTTGATGAAGTCTCAACCTGCTCAAGAGGTGTCATTGTCCCCAGAGGCTCAAGAAGTCGAATTTTAGAAATTGGGACATACGATTGGATACCAATAGGTAGAAAGATGATAATCGGCAGAGTAGGTTATTAAGGGCGGATTAGTTGCCCTGATCCCCTGGGGATATGCGTGAAGCTGCCATGGTGGATGGCGTCATTCATCCAAATTTGTATAGATGAAGATGCACAGCACCGTGATCAAGCGGATGATGGCAGCGGGTGTTGGATACTTCCCGGGGGAAGCGATGCCCATGTGCATCTCGACTTATATTTCATATTTTGGCCTACGACGTGTGGCAGATGATTGGTTTTGGATTTGGATCCACAAAGAAACCAGATGGGGATCGAGGCAGGTGCCGGCCTCCGTCTCCAAAATATCGTTGACTTCTTCCGAAGAGGCTGTATTCAGTTCGCGGGCAATCCAAAACGCATGATCTGCGACGGCTATGATACGCGAGAACAAAGGTATATCAGAACCTTTAAGACCGTGCCGTGAGTTGTGACCATCCCATCTTTCGCCTTGGTGGCGTATGGCCAAAGTCATGTGCTCCAGATCGGGATAGGCAGCTAAGAAATCCGCGGCAATAGCGGCATATTCATGACTGGACTCGAATCCCTTGGGAGCGTTGGCAGCCGTTGGGCCTTTTAATAAACGGCCCAGATTATGCAATATGGCGGCTATCCAAACACATTGCTGTTCTTGCGAAGAACACCCCAGTCGCTCGGCCAAGGCCTGGGCTGTGTCGGCGACACTCAATGAGGTATCGCGCGGCCAGTCAAAACGATCGTCAAGCCATGCCGCAATCACTTTGGCTGTTTCGCTTTCACGGTGCTGACTCAATGCGGCCAGCATGTCCACCAGACGAGCGAAATATAATTGATGCCGTCCGCGTCTTTTGGCCTCATAAAGAGCCCAGTCCGCCGTCATAAACAAGACTTGCGGACTAAGGCCCATGGTTGGGCATTGGGCAACGCCGAAAGACAGGGTTAAACTCTTGGGCAGATCCATTTGAATACGCCGCGCCACATCACGGGGATGAGCAGAATCTTCTGCGCCGTCCATGAGCAAGGCAAATTCATCCCCACCGATACGAAAGGCTTCGACGTGCTCGTTAGTGACTTGCTTCAGGGCGTCGGCTACCCGTTGCAGGGCCTCATCCCCAGCCTGATGCCCTTGGGTATCGTTTATCTCTTTTAAACGGTCCACATCGACAAGCATGAGTTGAAAAGGGGCGGTGTTTTGAGAGCGTGGCACAATTCTGGCTCCTAGGCGACTTTCGAACTCGCGACGGTTGGCCAATTGGGTGAGCGCATCTTGTTTGGCTTGACGCTCAGTCTCTTGGAAAAGCCAGACTTCTGACCACATATTTTCCAGTTGCGTAATGGCCAGTTCCATGATCATCTCTTCCGTCTCGTCTTTACAGGAGAAGACGTCAGAGAAGATAATTAGATAGCTTCGTCCCAGACGATAGGGTCTCCAGGCAAAAACGCGTGCCTCGAGGGGTTCTCCGGGGAGAACGAGAGGCAATGGCACCGTGTTGTTTGCAAGCATTTCTCTTAATTTGTCGGGAATCTGGATGAACCCATCAGGTACGATGCCTTCTTGCGCGTTTTTTTCAAAAGTTTCGGCGTTGAAGGATACCCAGCCCCGAGCTCCGATCGTACGAAGAAATTCTTGAGAAATATGGGTGAAAATATCTGCGCGGTGCCAATCTTGCCTGGCCTCGGTGATGAATCGCAATACGTCTTGCAGGCGTAGAACTGTGTGCTGGGCTGATTTGGTGCGAGTAGCAATGACATTTTCCTGGTTTTGGATGACGGTGACTAACGTCAAGAGAGCTTCGGATAAAGCCTGCCTCATGTCTGTGAAAGCCCGCTCAACAGGCAGGTAATCATTCCAGATTACTGTTCTCTGAGTTTCGGTGAAATGACCTTGGGCGGCCATATCCAATTCGTTCACCAAGTTGCGGGTTGATTTGCGAAAACTCATCAGTCCGACAGTAGTGACAGAGAATACAATAAAAGCCAGAATCGCGAGCTCATCGTTAATGGAGGTCATATGTCTGCGCAGATCGTCTGCTTGTTGTCTCTTTAACACGGCGACCTGGGCGTTTAATCGGTTGAGGGCGCTATTCATAGCTAGTGTCACGGATTGATTGCTCACGTCTTGCAGATACAAGGCGGAATGATAGTGGTGATTTTGCATGTCCTTGGTTACCTGTGAGGCAAAACTTTGGTAGCGGAGAAAATCGGCTCCAATGGTTTTGAGGGTGGAAGATAATGACGTATTCCGCATTTCTTTCATATCTTGGCGGTATTCTGTAACAAAAATTTGATGGTCGCGAGAGATCAGCTGAAACGTACTTCGCTTTAAGGAGGCGCTCGCTTGAGAATCGGAATCCAGGCCAACCTTCATGTTCAGAACTCCGTCATATTGGGCAAAGGCGAGTCTCAAGCCATCGCTTGTTTGCTGCATAACTTGGGTTATACGGTCCATTTTGTGCCATCTTTGCCAAGCCGAGTGCATGCTCCATCCAAACACCGCGAGAGCAGCTATCAACAGAGTCAGGATTGTAACGACGAGGGTTTGCAATGAAAGGGTATGGTAGGATTTCGTTTTCATGGGAAAGTCCTTCTTTCGGCGTTGACATTGCTCAAGTTGCCATGTTGTGTTTCAGAACTTCAAACAGCGAAATTCGGCCAGCGTCCATTCATGTCTTCATGCATTTAATACAAGGAGTACCGGGTGTATTTCTTATCCGCTGGAGCTGCTTATATTATCCTTATCCTTTCATTGTGGTTGTCAATAACACCACTCTTGTGGAAGAAAACAAGTCCCAATACCGTCATGGGGCATTTTCAAATGGCCAAAAGTATTCAATGGCTCCGATGGTCTGTTTGGTAATGGGGTTCCATAAGGGCGTCATGAGAACTTCTATGGGGAAACGGGAGCCATCGGCCGCGCACACGGTAACGCATTGTTTGTGGGGGCGACCATCCATGATGGTCGCCACGAGTGGGCAGGCAGCTACACAAAGAGGGTGTCCGTTGAGATCATGATGATTGAGACGTTGGTCCATGCACCGGTGCTGCTCCATTTGCTCTTGTGTCCATCCCGTCAAGGTTGTGGCCGCTTGGTTCCAAGCTATGATGCGCCGGGTACGGGTGAGGACATAGCCTGGAAATGATGCGGCGTAGACAATCTCAGCCGTCTTTTGAAAGATGCTGTGATCGGATGGCCTCAAGCGGGGACGGAAGTCAAAGGACAATGCCCGCAGTATGCTAGATGGGGTGGCTACAACCTGGGGGCATGGGGAGGTGAGTGGATTGGGGTCAGGCTGTCCTAAGAAAAATCCTTGGCCAAAAGGCATTTCCAGCTCTTGCAGTGTCCTCAGCTCGGTTTCTGTTTCAATACCTTCAGCGACCAGTGACACACCTTGATCCCGGGCTAAGTTTAAGAAATGGATGATGATGGATTGACGCATTCGGTCATGGTCGATGCCTGCGATTAGCAACCGATCGATCTTGGCCATATGGGGTTGGACGGTCAGCAATAATCCTAAGCCGGCATATCCCACCCCATAATCGTCCAGGACGAGATGGTAGCCTTCTTCCCGCCACTTCTGGATTTGCTGCAAATATTCGGGATTCTCCAGGATATTCTGGGATTCGGATATTTCTAGAGCTATGCTCTGGGGATCCAGTGCTATACTCTCTGGATTAATGGGCATAGTCGCGTACTGACCGTGAACATTTAAAAATAGCATTTGATCCGGGGTTAGGTGCAAATGTCCCCAGCTTAGTCCCAAGGTCCGGCAATGCATTTCCAATGTAGCTTCCAACCCTTGCTTTCGGGCTTCACCAAACAACTGGGCGGGGGAGGTCCAGGGGGACAAGAGCTTTCCGCGAATCAGGCTCTCATAACCGATAACCTCACCTGTCGATAAATTCACGATGGGTTGTGCAGCGACCCATAATCCTTCCAAGAATTCAGCGTCCATCTACCCCTTTTCCTCCCCGTAGGCGGGAAGTTCCCTTAATCATAGTGACATCTATGACCGGAAAACACCGACTTTTTAACTAACTCTGTAGTAACTGGAACTATTATGAGTATTTCGACAAGAAATGCAAATAGTCCTTGTTTAGTCCACGAAAGATTGACAAAAAATTGACAACAACCTGGGCGTAGGGATTTACTCACGTGTGAACGAAACAACTCCCAATTGGCAAATTAACGTAACGCTAATGGCAACAATCCCCCCTTGGCTTCTGCGTTCTGGCCAAGGGGGATTGAGAGGGGAAAGAAGTTTGCAAATCGAGAAAATTATTTTCTTGCACCTCCTTTTAAGGATTAAGGAGGGTGATGATCTGCGGGTGATGCGCCTAATCAGCGCAAACGTTGGCTTCTTGCCCTCGCAAAAAAATTGGAGCACGGCCATTTAAGGCTAAAAGGTCGGAACCATAAAAATGGTTTCATAAGCGCCATGTATTCCAAGGGAATATTTTTCCCTCAGTCTTTTATTCTTTCAGCTCTTATTGGTCTTTGGATTTTTGGCTTTGGTTTCTTCAACTTTTTTTGGCCGATAGACATTGAGCCCGATCTTTTCGTCCCGGTCAGGTCCCACGGGTATATTGCCTTCTGTGCTTGCGATAATGCGGGTTTTTCCTGAGCTCGAGGGGCCAAAATCTTGCGTCAAGTCAATCCGGATGGTGAGGATATCTCCTTCGATAGTCCAGTCCACATTTTTCATCAAAACATCCCTCCATAAATACCATTGATTCGAAATATAGATTGATATTATCAAATTACTGTCTTGTTATAATGTGGAAACGTGCGGTTATCGAGAAACGGTCCGTGTTAAAAGGATCCATACAAAAATAGCGAGGGGGTGCTGAATACTGGAATATAAGGATCAGTGAAACCTCTCATCCGTTCAGCATCCATGTGTCTAAGGGCCGTCTAACTGCCCACCATTACTTTGGGTACCCTCTATTCACCACAATCGCCTACAGTCGCTTGTTTTTGTTCTGACGGCGTGAGGTCCCTTTCCCCGGCGGTGCGCGCCATTATTATTTCGCTGGGGTGAATAGGGATTTGACGGTAGTTGCAAACACTTCGTATGGGAGGACACGTAGTGCTTCGTTTGGGGAGGGAGAGGTGCCATGGACTTATTTGGGCCATGTGCAATATTTTAAAAGCCAAATCTTAATATTTACACATGTGGAGGAAAATTTGCCAAGGTAAAGGTTTGGCTGGTGCCTGATGCGTCCATATGTCACAGCCTTATTCCGGCGGATGGTCACTGGCCAATGCCTGCGCCCCTAGAAAGTAAAGATCATCTGCAAGACGTTCTGCATCCCTGTTAGGCTGTGGCCCAAAAGTCTGGGGAAGCGAATGCAGCTTCGTGAAGATATTATGGAGGGTCCCTAAACGCTCACGGCGAATTGCCCGGCTGATATTAAGCTGTGGCGATGACTTCCAGAAAGTTCCCCCAGGGATTGAGGGGGGATTCGTTGAACAATAACGTACTTCATTAATGAGAGTTTCTCCTTTTCCTCTTTATTTGACATACTCACTCAAATATTCCGCTCATGGCAGGTTGTTATCTTCATAAGCCGCTATGATCTGGATGGATATGGAGAAGAGATTGGTAAAATCTCCACTCATCCCTTATGTTCCACCAGACATACTCCCAATGAGAAAAATTTAGAGTTTTGCGCGAAAAAAACAACTCTATGAACAGACATGCTTGAAAAACTGGCGAAGTGCCAGACAACTTTTACCCCAAAGAAGACGCTAGTGCACGGGCCGGTGATGACGTCGAGAAGATATCTCCACAACTCTAGTATGGGTAAAGTGTTCCATATATCTGATGCGATCATAGATCAGCAACTCGATTTCCTCGGCGATGACATGTCCAAACATCATAAGCTGTTCCTTTGTCAGATTGGGATGATATTCTCGTAACAAGTTGCGGATGACGTTTTCGTCTACCACTGATGCCATAATGAAACCCCCTTCCGTTCCGAGAATGAAATGGACGTGTCAATATTGAAATGGCACATTGTGACACTTTTCGACTTGCCTATAGGGAATCCTCTTTTTAGGAAGAGGATTTTTAGGAGGGAGAACAAACAACATGGCCTAATTCGCTGGCCACTTTGACTTTATTTGGTGAAAGAGATTCCGTTGCTTATTTTTTCGGATGGCATCCTGTCAAGTGATGTAAAAAGTTTCGGTTTTCCGATGATCTGCTAAATCAATTGTCTTGGTTACTCCGGCAACTCCTCCGGTGCATCCCCGTCGGCTCATGGTTTCTCTATGGACGTTTGGCTGAAATACCGCCGTGGAAATGCCGCCCATTCGACGCTGGACTCCATCAAGACCGAGATCACGAGCTGCAATGCTCCACCCGGTGGGGGAGATTGCGACCACATCGGCCCGTCGCTCAATTTCGCGATTCAGCCGTTCTCACGGGTTCGTGGATCAATCTGCTCCCAGTGCTCGTGGGGGAACCCTATATAGGCTAAAATGTCTTCCTGGGATCCCGTCAAGAGTGCGTCTGCCTGGCGAACTCCTGCAGGCTCTCGACCACCCACCCCAGTTCCATTCGTGTCATGGCTTGGCCGGGTAGCGCGAAGGTCGTCCAGGCCAGGGCAAAGACCATCCATTGCGCGTGTTTCGGGACGTGGACCAATAAATTCCGCATGAAGTGGACGTGGCACCGCGGACACCTCAGCCTTGCAGCACTTGTCGACTGCCAGCTTGGCGTTTCCTATGGGCATCACTGATGACCCACTGTACCCTGCGGACGACCCCAATCCCGGAGAGACGGCGTCCAAAATCCCGCGGCTTTGTTCAGGCCGACATCAAAGCCCAGTACCTCGCGGTCGCCTGAGTCGGTCGCGACGAGGAAGGCCATACTCACTACCCGGTCTCCGTCGTTCAAGGGGAAATCATTGGGGTTCATCCCAGCCAGGATTATTGCATTACCTTTAGTAGCCTTCGGCTGTGCCGTTCTTACGGCGCTGATCCTTCTAGCGGTGATATTTGAAGCTTAAAATACCGGTCGTCACGGGATAACGGTATATAATCACGCTGATGGCCTTATCCATTTGTCACGGGATGGAAAATGTGAAACGGTTATGGGGCGTCAGTGCTCATTGAACGTTCGAATTTTTACAAGAACACGCTGCTTTTGGTTGCACTTTTCGTTCTCACTAGGGCTATGAAAGGAATAAAGGAGTTTGAACGGATGGATATCACAAACCCTTCGGTGGGACATCATAGGCCGGAGGACGCTCCCAAACAAACACGATGCAAAATGTCTCGCGATACGATATTGGCACGAGTGGCCCTGGGCCTATTTATCGAGCAAACAGTAGCTTTAATCCGTATTAGTACCATTATTTATGCGCACTTCGATTTAACGAGAGACTTTATGGAATTTTATCAAGCGTGGTTTTTAATTGCCCACGGACAACTTAACCCCTATCTTACATCTGTCCATAGTTATTTTTGGCAAAACCACCTGGAATGGATCATGTGGCCCTTAGCGTTGTTGTATTTTGTTTATCCGCACGGGATGACTTTGCTCATAGTGCAGGATGTTGCTACCGTGGGTGCCGAGGCCGCCGCCTTCGGATTGATTCGCGACATTGTGAAAAACCAGCCGGAAGGACTCCGACAATCGTTATGGTGGGTTCAATGGCTCGGCTTATTGCTTCTTGTCTTCAATCCCTGGGTCTATGCCGCGAATATTTTTGATTTCCATTTTCATACCCTTGAGGCCTTTTTTGTGACGGCAGCAGTTTGGCAATTTTACCGCAAACATGTTGGCTGGGGATATTTTTTTGCTTTACTGTGTTTTGCCACCAGTGACGTTTCGGTGACATATTTGGCTGCCGTGGGCCTGCTGCTCCTGGTTTGGCGTAAGTGGCGTGAGGGAATCGTAGTCGGCTCCATGGGATTGCTCGGGTTTATTGTGGAACAACATCTTTTCTACCATGGGCTCGGCGGTTTGGGCCTTCCGAACGTGCCCAAGACATCTTTTCATTCTACCAGACACTCTTGGCCTTTGCTGTCGCTGTGGCGACTGTTCCGATCCGGCGGCTCGTTATTTTGGACGGAACGCATGAATTGGTACGCGAACTTAGGGCCATCGGGTTTTATCGGCATCCTATCTCCCATAGGTCTTTTAGTGCCGGGGTTAGTGTTTTTTGAAGCGAGTTTGGGCCAAACGCCAATCTTTCAACCGGGATGGGCCGTGATCTCAGCGTATGCACTGCTGACGGTGGGTACTGTTTCTGTTGTGATTTGGCTAGCTAGACGCTCCACGGTACTCAGTCGCATTGTAGGCGGACTTCTTCTAGTAAACCTTGTGGGATGGTTTGTTGTGGGGATGTGGGGACTGCCTTTTCGCACAGCCATGCCCACAACGGCTGCCAGCAAGACGTTGCTGCAGTTGCGGCAGAGTATTCCCCGAAAAGCAGAAGTTGTTGCTTCGCAAGCCGTGATTGGGCGCTTCGGAGCACGCGAACATGTTCAGTTGTTTTGGCGCCGGCAAATCCTGGTCGAGAGCCCTGTCCTTTATTTTATCATCCTGCCCTATCAGGGGATTCAACAAAATGGTCCTGCGGCACAATTGGCGCGTATTGGTTATGTGGCGGATCATTTGCATGCTCGCCTCGTGACGCATCATGGTGGGGTCTGGACGTTTCGGTGGACACCTCACGATCCGGTGCGCAGCATCTCTATCCCTTCTGCGTTCTCGGTGTTGCCCGCATGGGCCTTGAAAACCGCAGTGGGGCACCGGATTGTATCGGGACCGTCTGCTGCATGGCATCTTAGTGCCGATAACTCGCGCTCCGGCTATGTGGAGAAAGGGGCCTATTGGCCTCTTGCCACAGGGAAGTATCGGGCGTCTGTCTCTCTTAACAGCAACGGACCCATTCGCGTTACGGTATGGAATGATACTAACAACAAAATGTTGAGCAGCAAGACATTTCCCGCTACTCATGGTATCCATACCCTCACAATGCCCTTTACCCTGGCTCACGAAATTCAGCACAAGCTTCAGTTGGGGAGAGGACCTTTTCAATATGCAGCGACTGCATCGCTGCCTCAGCTAATAGATAATATCGAAGTGCGGGTGTGGACCCCTGGGCATGAAAACGTATCGGTTTATAAGGTGGGCATGGCCAAGACATCAAGAAAGACATCATAAGACTAAACAGACCAAACAGACTAAACGCATATTAATCACCACTGCCCCTCTTAACATGACAATGAATCATAAACTAGGGCAAAAGCTTTCACGAAAGCGGAAAGGTAAGTGTTGGGATGTCCGAATGTATGATGAGTATTGTCATTCCGGTATTTTACTGAAGCTGCAATAATTTTCACGGGTTAACGGGCAACTTTTCCTAGGCCTCCGAAAAAAGGAACAGCGCGGTATATCTTATTGTTGGCTTCGGATGATCAACTGGACGGACAGTTTCTTAGTCGGATCCGTGAGCCTATCCAACGGTATGATGGTTTGGGTTTGATTGATGGCCGATGTATTGTCAGCAGAAACATCGAGTCTTTCCGTTCACGGCGCTTGTCGGATATTGCGCACCCGGATCCACCGTGGCTTGTGTGCTCGCCAATGGTAAGTTATATGGACTGTATTCATCGGTTGCAACCAATCGAGGAGCGTTGCCAGCGGCAGGGGGCATTGTGAACGACAATTCATGGACCGGAGATTTATGAAGCCTTTGTGCGCACCGCAGCTCGTGAATCAGTGCTTTTTGACGCCGAAGCGATCAGCATGTGGATCAGACCACTCAAACCCCGTATTTTTTGGGAAATGGGCTGCTTGCGGATTATGAGATCATGACCATGAACCATCTGCTTCGAGACACCGCTGTAAGCAAACATCTGCACGTTACGACGGTCTTGCATCGGCTGAGGAGTAGTATGGGCTGCAAAATACAATTATGCGTGGGTAATGACCTTGACCAGGATGGCCGTGTCAGTCCGACAATGATTGCCGACATGTGGGATGCTTATTGGGAATACTCGAGACAGGAGCGCGTCGCATTAATTGCACCTCGATACCGTCTTCCTGATTAACAAAAAATCAAGTCATAGGCTTTGTCAAAGTCTTTACGGAAATACTCGCTGGTGTGGCGTACGATGACGACGGGTAATCCGGTAAAAGTTGAAGTGTGTTCTCTCGTATTGGTGCATAAATTGTTCAGGAAGAAATTTACTGTGACCAACTACCCACTGGCAAGACGATGTTATTACACCCGTAATCTTATCCGAATGTGCTGGGCGCATGGGCTGATAAATAGTGTGTGCGTTTTCATTGCTAGCCTTATCTTGATGTACGAAATGGCGGGGATTCTTGTATTTGAAAACGACCGTTGAAAGAAACTTAGAGCCATTGTGCGAGGAATTTATCATGGTCTTGTGGGCCGCATGGGGCCGTTGCCACCTTGACTTCTTGTCCGGAATGCCGTCTAGGACTTGGAACAAAATACAAAACTCTGACAGATTCTCAAAACACACGGCAGGATTAACTGGCCTTGAGATTCACCCCGTCTCCGTGATACATACTGATCATCGACGAATCCGGATGGGCGGCCAGGTCGTGCGCTAAAGTCAGGATCCGCCCGGTTGACCGGGCGTCACCGAAATCTGCTGGTCCGAATTGAAGCGGAAAGATTTTCCGCGGATCATCGTGTCCATACCAATGTTTTCGCTATCGGTATCGTCAATTCCTTTGAGAAAACCTACTCCAATTAAAAAAATTTTGAGTGTGCAGAGATGTGCATACGAGTCAACGGATTACCTAGCGCTCCCAATTTCGCTCAAAGATGTGGGTAATGAAAAGCTAAAGTCCCTAACCAACCGAAAACATTAGTGACTACTTAGCCCATAAGCAATAAGTTAATCGTGAACGCGATAACCATTACAACAGCTAATGCCCGATATGGCGGTGTATGGTGAGGATGTGATTCTCCCAACGCCATGGCTCCGAATCCATCCCGACCCATGGAAAAGCGAATTCGGGGATCCGACAGTGGCAGTGGCTAGCACCGACAAAAAAGCCGAGATTGTGGATCCAAACACAATAATCGCCCTCTTGATGTTACCAACATAATTTTGGGCCAGGGATGCTAGGGGTGCGATGAATTCGGCAAATTTCTTGACTCCGGGGATGCTACGCCCCTGGATCATGCAGTGCAACAATCCTATCGATTTTAGCGAATTGGCACCAACGATAGACTCTCGAGTGTGGGGGTGTCGAGATACATCATTTTATAGTCCTTACCGCTATCTTCATTTAGGCGGCCTATAAAAATTAGTTTTCACTATGCAAAGGACAAAAGGGGGGGAATGTCGAATGTATAGGTCACAGCAGAGAGGGAGGCATTCGACGATAGACACTCAAGATATGGAAGGTAAAATCCGGAAAAAGTATGGACGGCTGGCGCCCTTTTTAGATGAAAAACTGCGTCGATTAATGGCCGCGAGTGAAGCCTGGGCACTGGGATACGGAGGCATCGCCCTCGTGTCCCGAGCCACGGGATTGTCGATTCCCACGATTCGTACGGGTTTGGCTGAGCTGGAAGACCCGGACACGATCATCGGAGATCGGATTCGCCGGCCCGGAGCAGGCCGGAAACCCCTCGTCGAGACCGACCCGACCTGGTTAGCCGATTGAGATGCCCTCATTGAACCCGCTACGCGTGGGGATCCGGAATGTCCGCTGCGATGGACGTCGAAAAGTCTGGAGAAACTGGCCCGGGAGTTACAAGCTGACGGCCATCCCATCAGTCCGAGCACTGTCGCCGCCCTCTTGCCTGACCAGGGCTATCGTTTACAGAGCCCGCGGAAAATCCACGAAGGATCCGTCGACCATCCGGATCGGGACGATCAATTCCCGTGGATTCATGATCAGACTCGGGCCTTTCAGGAGGCGGGACAACCCGTCATTTCGGTGGATACCAAGAAAAAAGAGTGAGTGGGGAACTTTCGCCAGGCGGGT
>JAKBWA010000118.1:0-72563 GCA_021841025.1 Bacillota bacterium
AGAAAACTCTTGGTAGAATATTGGGCAGCGTGGTGAAAAAGAACCGATTTGCGCGCCATCCAGAACAACAATACATAACAAGGAGACTTCAAGGATATGCGAGCAATGGTGATTGATCGTTACGGGCCTCCGGAAGTTTTTCGCGAGAATTCTGTCAGGATAATACCGCTAAAAGAACAGGATGTTTTGATCCGAAATTGTGCAACGTCTGTTAATCCGGTTGACTGGAAAGTTCGCGAAGGTTATTTGAAAGAGCGGTTAAGGTTGCAATTTCCTGCGATATTGGGTTGGGATAGTGCCGGAATTATCGAAAAAACCGGAGACAAGGTGACGCACTTTAAGCCAGGTGACAAAGTGTTTAGCCGTCCGGACATTGCCCGGCCAGGAACCTATGCCGAGTATGTCGTGGTCGATGAATCCCTAGTGGCTTTTAAACCGGAGCCCCTGACTTTTTTGGAAGCAGCGTCCGTGCCTTTGGCCGGATTGACTGCATGGGAAGCCTTAAAGGGACGATCTTCAATTGGCGCAGGCCAGAAAGTTCTCATTCACGGCGGGGCTGGCGGGGTCGGGGGATACGCGATTCAGCTGGCGAAAGCTGCCGGTTGTTATGTCATTACAACGGCCCGCGCTTTGAATGAAGAATATGTGCGTTCCTTAGGGGCCGATGAGGTGATTGATTACGAGAGCCAGGATTTTTCGTCTCGAGTCCATGATTGCGATATCGTGCTGGATACCGTTGGAGGCAAAGTGCAAGACAAGAGCTTTGGTGTTTTGAAACAGGGCGGCATTTTGGTCTCTATAACCGAAATGCCAGACCAAAACAAAGCGAAAAATCATGGAGTAGAAGCCACTTGGTTTTTTCTCGAACCCGATGGACAAAAGCTTGCAAGCTTGGGCCACCTGTTTGCCGAGGGCAAAATCAGGCCTACCGTGGAACACATATTTTCCCTGGCGAATATTGCTGAGGCACACCGTATGAGCCAACAAGGACATGTGCGGGGAAAAATCGGGATTGTGATTGATCCCAAAGAGGCCTATCAGAAATAAGGGGGTCAAGACCGTGAAAGATCGCATGCGGTGGGAGCTGGAGGCTTATAAAACTTAAAGTGTGCGAATGGATTGGATTTCGGGGATCTTCATTATAAGTCGGCGTTTAAACTAAAGGCCGGGTCTTTTTAAGAGAGGGGGAGGGCGGACGGAATTTCTCCTACAAAAATGAGGAGTCGCCGCCAGTTGAGGATGGATCAGGTTGGGCGAGCTGCCACGGTAATTCTTTATCGGCACCATCAAGAAGGTCATACAGTGTTTATGACTCAAAGACCCGTACACACTCAATCGTTTCCGGGATACTGGGTTTTTCCGGGAGGCAAGGAACACCCCGAGGATGAAGTCATTGCCACCAGTGTACGACAGGATCCAGATCTCGATCTCGTGGTGGAACAACAACAGTTTCAAAAAGCTATGTCTCACGATTTTATTGCATTAATGGGTCGTCTTCCCTCTTTGGAGACCCGCCCTCCGTTTAAGCGCCTCGAATGGAAGACCCTTATGGTCACAGCTTTGCGAGAATTATGGGAAGAAACCGGAATTGCCTATACTTGTCCGCAACTGACCCCAGGGGATCGTTTGGCCATTCAACAAGCCTTGTTAGAAGGGCGATCATTGCTTCATTTGATGGATCGGTATCATTTCGAACTGGAAGCGGATAAGCTAACGGCCATTGGACGTATTACGACACCGGACCTGGGGGCCAAAATTCGGCGGTTTGACACGGCTTTCTTTATGGTTCCGGCCCCGGACCAAGAATTTCTGATAAATGCCGCGGAAATTCAGGCGACGCGCTGGCTGACTCCAAAAAAAGCTTTGGAACAAGACCAATCTACTTTGGCTATTCCAACTCGCTACATTTTAATGGAGCTGGAAAATACCAGGTGGGGAGAGTTTGTGTCATGAGCCAAGTTTTGGAGTGGGTCGCCCAGAGCGTATGGAAAACTGCGGTACCGTCAACAACCATTCCTCCCTACAGTCATACTCATTGTTATTGGATTGAGACGCCTCAAGGATTTGTTCTAGTGGATACCGGTGACGGCCGCCACGCCCATTACCTGTTTGACGCCTATCACGAGCTGGGAAGACCCCGGCTTTTGGCCGTGATCATAACCCATGGCCATAGAGATCACGCGGGAGGGGCACCTTGCGTTTGGGATGAATGGCATGTCCCGATATGGATGGATTTCAAGGATCAAGACCTATTGGACCGGGGATTCATGTCTCTTTCCTGCTGGAAGAATATAGAGAAGCCAGAGACGGATAGATTTTGGGGTCTCGAAATCATCCAGGCCCCAGGACATACCCAGGGCCAAATCAACCTCTTTTTGCCCGGACCCGGGATTCTCATTGCCGGAGATAACCTTTTGGGCAATACAACCAGTGTAATCACCCCTCCTCACGGCCATCTGCGCACCTATTTAAAAACCTTGGACCGGCTTAAGAGCCTCAAACCGACTTTGGCTCTACCGGCTCATGGGGATGCCATTACAGATCCCGGGCCATATATCACCTCATATCGCCGCCACCGTTTTGAGCGACTCGAGCAGATTCGCCAGGCGTTGGGTCGTGGCCCCTTGTCTTCGGCAGAAATTGCACAAATCATATACCCTGCGGCACACCGTGGGATCGGGGAGCGGATGGTGATGTCTCACTTGCAGTATCTTCTGGAAGACGAAGAAATTACTGTTCTCGACGAAAAGCGATATGTGCGCATCTCTTCTGGCACATAACCAAAGGATTAATGGTTTAAAGATCCTTGCATATGTTGGTCGGCTGTCATGGTAATAAGTTCGTTCAGTTCTTTGGCTAAAGGTTCGGACATGCCTAATCTTCGCCAACGCTTGCCAGATAACGCGCCACTGATCAATAGATTGCCGGTGATATCCCATCTTACCTCGCGCAAGGCATTCCACATTTCGGTCACAGAAGGGGAAAACCAATGCAGTGCTCCAATAATGAGGAGAAGATTTGGTAAGCTATGGTCTTTCGGATATCCGGAAAATTCGGTATTTACGAGTTGTACCCACTTGCGCCAGGGGTCAGCATAGGTTGTGTGAATCGTCTTCATCAAAGCCTTTACTCCTAGGTGTTCCCGCGGTTCTACATAAGTCATGGCCTTAACGAGTGTCAGAGCAGGATCGTCGTGATAAGTCCATAATTCAGCAACAGCATAAGCTATAACTGTTGCACTCCAAACACCCCAGCCGCCGTAAGAGGCAGATGCATCTTGTGCTGCGGCAACGGCAGCCTGTTGGGGAAAGCCTGCATAAATGGCTCCCCAAATAGGAGCTCGGCGCATCGCGCCCGAACCCTCCCGGTAAGGATGCCAGCGAGACTGCCATGGTTCGTTAGCCTCATACCATTGAAGAACCTGTTGTTCAGCAGGTGTCCTCTGAACGAGCGATCGATGTTTCTCCCAGCACTCGACGAAGGACTTAGGTGAAAAAGACCATGCGGATCTGCCAATGAAAAGATTCAAGCGCCAATGGGCCAGGGAATCAAAATGGTTGAGACTTTTCAGAGGGTTTGACTTGTTGATGCTGCATAAAGCTCCACCCCATAAGCATTCAAGACCCGCTGCCAGTCGGTTTCGATCCTCATAAATCGCAACCAATTGTGCTCCCGATGAAAATCGCGCGGGTGCCACGTACTTAAAGTGTTCTCGCGTAAAAGAGGGACAGATATCGGGGCCGGAGGTCGACATGAATAAATGGCGCACATCAATTCCTTCAGCCCAAAGTTGCTGAAGTGCAGCATTCGCCCATTGTGGCTCCGCCATTCCCAAAAATCCTCCTTTACTCTCCTTTAGCTTCTTTCACCGCTTTAAGCGTCGCAAGACAAAATCGGCGACCTGTCCTGAACTTATACCCCCATTCCCCCAGCGGGAATCAAAACATCGGCTAATTCCATGATATCACTTCAACGGCATGCGGTTGGAGACCTAGAAGAGTGATAAAGGCATGAGCCATCTAATAATAGCCTTTTTGCCATCCTGCTAGCTCGACACCTGCTCTGTCTGCCTTTAAAAAGTTAGGACACGGTGTCACGACGGTGGTTAACAAATAGGGATAAGTCCCCTATAGTAATTAACATAGCCGTGTTGAAAGACTCTGAATCTTACAGCGTGGTGAATGATTTATCGTCGGCAGTTGTTCTTCTTGAGTCCCGGCCTCGTTGGCAGGGCTCTCGTGATGAATATTCGTAATCGGCAGATTACCTGCAACGGCGGTTTTGAGTCAACCCCTGCTAAAAATGTTTAGGGAGGGGTGAATGAGATAAAATTCATTTGTTGACGCTAAAGCGCCAATTGTCATAAAATTCCCTTCGTGTTATGATTTGTTTGGTTTTCACCGCAAGATTGGACTACCAAGAACGATCCGCGTCAAAACAATCAATCGCTAATAAGCAGCCTGAAGGAGGAGAGTCCTATGGCATTTCACCGCATTCCGGTGACTCTCACAATCAATGGCCAAAAGATTGTCCGAGATGTTGAACCTCGAACACTTTTGGTTCATTTTTTGCGAGACGAACTGAATTTAACGGGTACACATGTTGGGTGCGACACGTCACAATGTGGTGCTTGCACCATTTTGCTTGACAATCAAGCCGTAAAATCCTGTACGGTACTGGCCGTCCAGGCCGACGGCTCGGACATTCTGACAGTCGAAGGACTGGAGCAGGAATACTTGCACCCAGTTCAGGAGGCTTTCCGGGAAAAACATGGTCTACAGTGTGGATTTTGTACCCCTGGAGCCATAATGCTGGGGGCTTATCTCGTGAATCACAATGAGCCTTTGACCGAAGAAGGCATTCGAGAGCAGCTGGATGGGTTATTGTGCCGGTGTACCGGCTACGAAAATATTGTCCGATCGATTCAACGGGCTTACGAAATTATGAATGAAAGGCAAAACGTTCAGTCACAAACGGCTAAAGGCGTCGGCTAGGGGTGCTGAACACCCGGAGATCAAGGTATCTTGGAAATCGGGCGGAGAAAGGGAGAAAAAACAAGCCAAAAGAGGTGAAATAAATGACCCAGGTTATTGGACAAGCACTACAGCGTCACGAGGATATCCGCTTAATCAGAGGTCAAGGTCAGTATACGGACGACATGAAACTGCCGGGTATGGTCTATGCCCATATTGTCCGCAGTCCTTATGCTCATGCCAAAATTACAGCAATTGACACATCCCGTGCGAAAAAGATGCCCGGAGTCGTGGCAGTTTTTAGCGGACAGGATTTAAAAGACGAAGTAGGACTCATTCCAACCGCATGGATTCCCCCTGATGCGGATATGAAAGTGACCCCACATCCTGCCTTGGCTTACGATGAAGTGCGCTATCAGGGGGACGGCGTAGCAGTGGTTATTGCCGAATCACCCTATCTGGCTCAAGACGCAGCCTTGGCTGTTGATATCAAATATGAGCCTTTAAAGGTCGTGACGGATCCATTCGAGGCGAAGGCAGAAGGGGCCCCCGGGGTCCACACCGAAATACCCGACAACGTGGCTTTTCACTGGCAAGCCGGGGAAAATCTTGATGACATATTTCAAAAGGCGGAAGTTGTGGTCAAACACCATTTTCGCCAGCAACGCCTTATTCCCAACGCGATGGAACCCCGTTCGGCCCTGGCTCAGTATAATGCGGCCAAGGGTGAGTTGACTTTATGGGCTACCACTCAGAATCCCCACATTCACCGTCTTTTGATGTCGGGCTTACTAGGGATTCCAGAACATAAACTGCGCGTCATTGCGATTGACGTGGGCGGGGCTTTTGGCAGCAAGATCGCCTGTTATCCAGATGAAGTCATCGTGTCCTGGGCGAGTAAGAAGCTCAACCGGCCGGTCAAGTGGACCGAAACGCGTCAGGAAAATTTTCAAGTGACGACGCATGGACGCGATCACGTCCAGGAAGTTGAATTAGCTGGAACCCGAGGAGGAGAGATTCAGGCCATTCGCGTAAAAACTTATGCTAATATGGGTGCCTATTTGTCCACTGCGGCGCCGGGAGTTCCAACGATTTTGTTCGGCTTGATTATTAATGGAGCCTATAAGATTCCTCATGCCTCGTCGGAGGTATTTGGCATGCTTACGCACACCACACCGGTCGATGCATACCGCGGGGCGGGACGGCCGGAAGCGACGTTTTTGGTGGAAAGAATGGTTGATCTTTATGCCCAGGCGCTGCAAATGGATCCCTTAGAAGTGCGGCAAAAAAATCTGATTCGCCATGAAGATTTCCCCTTTACGAATGCTTTCGGTCTTCAGTATGACAGCGGAAACTATCAAGAGACGTTATCCAAAGCTTTGGAAATCTTCGATTACCCTAAGTTTCGCCGGGAACAGGAAAATCTCCGCAAGCAAGGAAAATACATTGGAGTAGGTTTGAGCACTTATGTCGAGATGTGTGGTCTAGGGCCCTCTGAGGTTGCTGGCGCTGTCGGCTTTCAAGGAGGATTGTGGGAAAGCGCAACGGTTCGGGTCCATCCGACGGGCAAAGTGAGTGTTTATACCGGGGCATCGCCTCATGGACAAGGAGAAGAAACAACCTTTGCCCAAATTGTGTCCCAAGAACTGGGCATTGCCGTAGACGATATTGAAGTGATTCATGGGGATACGCAGCAAATTGCGATGGGATGGGGTACTTATGGGTCGCGAACAACGGCTGTAGGTGGTGCGGCCATTCACATGGCTAATGAAAAAGTTCTGGAAAAGGCCCGAAAAATTGCTGCACACAAGCTCGAAGTCAACGAAGAAGACGTGAGTTATGACAGCGGAACCTTTTCGGTGCGAGGTCTTCCGTCCAAAAGTGTGACTTTCCAAGAAGTGGCCTTGGATGCATATTTAGCGTGGAGCTTGCCTCCAGGAATCGAGCCGGCTCTGGAAGGCACTGCATTTTACAATCCCAAGAATTTCACCTATCCCTTCGGTGCTCACATTGCCGTGGTGTCGGTCGATCCTGACACAGGCGATACCACCCTTTTGCGTTATGTGGCTGTGGATGATGTTGGCCGCATTATCAATCCCATGATCGTCGAAGGTCAAATTCATGGAGGATTGGTGCAAGGCATAGGCCAAGCCTTGTGGGAGGGGGCTGAGTTTGATGAGCAAGGTCAATTGATTACCGGATCCTTGTTAGATTACGCTTTGCCTAAGGCTCGCTTCTTTCCCAAATTTGAAACGGCTCATACTGAGACGCCTTCTCCTCACAACCCGCTGGGCGTTAAAGGGGTCGGCGAAACGGGAGCCATTGCTTCCACACCTTGTATTGTCAATGCCGTTATGGACGCATTGAAGCCCTTTGGCATTGATGATCTGTCCATGCCTTTGACGCCTCCGAAAGTGTGGCAGGCTATCCGTCAGGCTCAGGGCAAGGAATCCCTTCATTCTTGAGACAATCTCAGTAGCACATGCTGACAGACGGGAGGTTATGAACGTGTACACGGCACCATTTGAATACCGAAGAGCAGATACGGTGGACCAGGCTGTTAAATGGCTCCAAGACGACCCTGATAACAGTAAGATCTTGGCTGGGGGCCACAGCTTGCTGCCTTTAATGAAATTGGTTCTGGCGCAGCCGCCAGTTCTTATCGATATCGGGAGAATACAAGCCCTAAAAGGGGTTCGGAGTGAAGGGGATCATTTAGAGATTGGCAGTTACACCACATACCAAGAACTGGTGAAGAGCCCCGAGGTTGATGCATTCTGTCCGTTATTGGCCTTGAGCGCCAAAACCGTTGGGGATGTGCAAGTACGCAACCGTGGGACCATTGGCGGCAGTTTGTGCCACGCTGATCCCCAGGCTGATATGCCTGCGGCCATGTTGGCTCTGGATGCGACATTGGTCATTGAAGGACCCCAGGGAACACGTACGGAACCTTATGACGGATTTTTGATGGCGCCTTTTATTACCAATCTGGGCGCGGGAGATATCTTGACGGGGCTTAGGATTCCTAAATTGCCGCAAGGTGCTCACTGTGTTTATCTAAAACGTCCGCATCCGGCCTCTGGTTATCCTCTCGTGGGCCTCGCGATATGGATGACATTTGAAGGCCAACGGATCGGCAACTGTCATGTTGGGGTGAGCGGCATTGCCGATTTACCGTTTCGAGCCAGGCATCTGGAAGATTTTCTGAAAGGGCGCGTGCTGGATGACAAGACGATTAAGGAAGCGGGTCCTCTTGCCGGGGATGAGGCCAGCTGGGAGAAAGACGAATACAAAGAAAACCTGCTGAAAGTGTATGTCATGCGGGCCTTGTCTCAATTAGGGGAATTGGCTGCGGCAAAGGGACAGAATGCCAAATCTTGAGCGTATTGAAGACGTGATGTGGCAGTTGTCCCAAAAACAGTATCTAGCGGACCGATCTTTGGCTACGGCAATCTTCCTGTGTCTTAAATTGGAGCGCCCGCTCTTTTTGGAGGGGGAGCCGGGCGTGGGTAAGACTGCCGTGGCCCAGGCGATGGCGCAAGTGTTGAACGTGCCCTTAATTCGTTTGCAGTGTTATGAAGGGATCGACCGGGAGAGCGCATTATATGAATGGAATTATCCCAAGCAACTCCTGGCGATCCGTCTTTACGAAAGTTCGTCCGAACATAGCCGGGCGTTAAATCAAGAGTCTTTGTACCAAGCCGAGTTTTTATTGAAGCGTCCGTTATTTGAGGCCCTCATGCCCGAAGGACCAGCACCTGTCTTATTAATTGACGAAATTGACCGCAGTGATGATGAATTTGAGGCGTTTTTGCTGGAGATTTTGTCGGAGTTCCAGATCAGCATTCCGGAACTGGGAACGATTCGAGCTCAAGAGAAACCGTTTATTGTGCTGACTTCCAACCGCACCCGTGATGTTCACGACGCCCTGAAACGGCGGTGTATTTATCATTGGCTCGACTATCCGTCGTTTGGACGGGAGCTGGAAATTGTGGAGTTGAAAGTACCCGGATTGGACCAACAATTGCGGCGCGATGTGGTTCAGCTTGTTCAACGCCTGAGACAAGAGCCTTTGGACAAGAAGCCAGGAGTGGCAGAAGCTCTGGATTGGGCTCATGCACTGGAAGCTCTTATGACCGAGCGATTATCCCCGGAGGTCTTTGCCGATACGCTGGGAGTGCTCTTGAAGGATCGGGAAGATATAAATAGGGTTCAGGAAGGCAATTTAATTGCCCAGATGATAAAGGAGCTTGAGAGTGATGACCCTACTGTCTCGTAATTTATGGGTACTGGCACGGTCATTGCGGAGCTGGGGCTTTACTTTGAGCGTGGCGGACTTGAAAGACGCACAAAGTGCCCTCTTGCTTACCAAAGACTATTCCTTTTCAGGGGTTCATGATGTTTTAGAAGGACTATGGGTCCGTTCTTATGACCAAAAGTGCATTTTCGACAAGGCATTTGCTCTTTGGGCACGGGAATTTATGGGGGAGCCGCTAATGATAAAGCCTCCTTCATGGTTTTCGCAATTGCCTAAGAAGATCAAGACTCAGAGGCGAGTCGTATGGGTGTCGAAGGAAGAGACCAAGAAAATGGCCACTCAAGCCCAGGAAACGTTATGGACTAGTACGCACACGGCCAGCAGTGAAGAGGTGTTGTCAGACCAAAGCGATACAGGAATGCCGGCCCTTCATTTTTGGCAAAGTCCCCGGCATTATCGTCACGGATATCGAAAACGTCCGGCGCAAAAGGGCCGGATTTGGAATGTCCCCAAGACTCTGAGAAAGAGTTTAAGTTCTGGAGAACTGATAAAGTGGTATTATTCGGCTAGACGTCCCAGATGGCGTCCCACGGTCTTTTTGTGGGATGTAAGCCAGTCCATGGCTCCATTTATTCCTATGTTTTTTGGGTTCTTTTACCGTTTGTCCGAGATTGGGGAACGGGTGGATGTGTGGGGATTCAGCACACAGTTAACCCATCTGAGCCCAAGGTGGCGACACCCTAACCCACTCTTAGCCTACCAAGAGCTATTTCGTCAAGTTCCCGATTTGGGAGGAGGCACCCGTCTTGAGCACACGCTCTTGACCTTCTATTCTCAATCTAAGCCTCGTCTGAAGCATGCAACCGATATTATTTTGATCACCGATGGTTACGAAAGCGGTGACTGTGCGGAACTAGAGGCAGTGCTTTCGCGGATTCGAAGGCACTGTCATCGCTTGAACTGGTGGAACCCGTGGTATTTAACACCGCAATATGAAATTGCCACGAAGGCGGGAAAGATCCTGCGCCACTATTGTTCGGTACAGAAGGCAGGCACGATTGAGAATTGCCTCCACGCGTGGTCGCAATTAGCGTGAGGCATTCAACCATAGTCGAGTGCCGGAAAGGATGAGTCTATTATGCAGTTGTCCGGAAATAAGAATATTCCTGCATCGGTTGATAAGGCTTACGAGTTGTTCACAAATCCAGAGGTATTGACACGGACCATGCCAGGCTTAAAGCGGTTAACGCCGGTATCTCCCGGCACATATTCTGCTGATCTGGAAATGGGAGTTGCCGCCATCAAGGGAAAATATCAGGGAACGATGCGAATCGACGATCCGAACCCCCCTCACTCTTATCGTCTCGTTCTCGATGGACAAGGTTCTGGAGGATTCGTGACGGTGAATATGTCTGTAAATTTTGCCTCCAGTGATGACGAAACCCAGGTGAGTTATGAGGGCGAAGCCCAGGTGGGAGGAACGATTGCGTCGATGGGGCAGCGCATGATTTCAGGGGTGGCCAATTATTTGATGAATCAATTTTTCCAAGCGGTTGCCAAAGAGGCTGTCCAGGCGAGCAAATAAGAGTCTCTAAGACAGGGAGGGCGAAAAAGGAACGGTTTGAAGTGTTGTTGGCAGACTAAGGACATGGAAAGAAGACAGGAAAGGAGTCGGAAACGATGTCTTCTCTGCAAGAGGCGCAAAAGGTCTTTCAGGCTATTTCAGATGCAGAGTTAAATGGCCATTCCAGTTGCCTTTTGATGATTACAACCGTCAAGGGATCGGCTTACCGGAGACCCGGCGCGAAAATGATGATGGCGCAGGACGGACGGATGGTAGGGACATTAAGCGGAGGATGTTTGGAAGGCGATCTCTATCATTGGGCTCAGAACGTAATCAAAACCCAGAAACCCGAGGTGCATCATTATAACCTGACGGAGGACGAGATGTGGGGACTGGGCATTGGCTGTAAAGGAGAAATTGACGTTTTGATCGAGCCTGTGAGGATTCATCAGGCTTTTTGGCTGGGATTCGCTGAAGCCTTAAAAGCCAACACGGGAATGTTATTAGCCCTCGAGTTGCCTGAGGGCGAACGCTTTTATCAGGGAATTTCCGGTGAAAAAGTGGGTCTGGAAGGGAAGATGCCCGACGATGCCGAACCATGGTCGTTTCCTTGGCACGGGAAAACCGAGCACAAGGGGACGGCGATTTGGGACTATCTAATTCCTCCTGCCAAGCTTATTGTGGCGGGAGCAGGACACGATGCCAAACCGGTGGTGGAATTGGCGCACCGGGTTGGATTTGAGGTTTATGTGCTGGATTCTCGCCAGTTGTTTAATAACCCGCACGAATTCCCTTGGGCATCCCAATGGATTGTCGACGACAAGACCATTGATGCGACAGATGATTGGTATGGAGCATTTTGGTTGATTATGAACCATCATCAGGCGCGTGATGAGGCGGCCTTGGCTCTGGCTTTGCATTCTCATCCACGGTATGTAGGGGTGCTGGGACCTTTGTCGCGCACTCGGGAGATGCTGAAGAAACTGGAAGTGGATTCCTTGAGGGGAATTTCGTTGTTTGCTCCCGTTGGCATTGATTTGGGTGCGGAGACTCCCGAGGAGGTGGCTATGAGTATTGTCAGCCAGCTCATGATGATTAGGCAACAGACACAAGGAGGACATTTGAACGGAAGGGAGAGGATCCATCTTACGACCTAATCGACACAGATAGAGCTGTTTTGCCCGGATACGACTCCTGGCGCCATTTTCACTCCTGGTGACCACCCATAATTTAGGCCATATTTCTTGGTTTTCTCTGGTTTTTTGCTCTTATTTGCCGCTTTGGCGAGACAAAAATTGCTATAATTTAAAAAAATAGGCCAGCCATAACGAATTATCCGGGTCTGGTGCAGGAGGATCTCGTCATTATGTCGGCAGTGTTTTTGGCTATGGCTCTATCGCGTTATTTCTCTTCACGTCAGCCTAATTTGCATGAAAATTCGCTAACGTATCTTCAAAGGGCACATGCCGTCAATATCGTGGGGCCGATGACGGTGAGTGAAGGACAGTTAATCTCCGTTACCGCCAAGCCTGTGCATTTTCTCCATCCGGTTTTTCAGTTTTGGATTGAATTACCTAATGGCCGCTATGAGTCGAGCGGCCCTTATAGTGCACACAGTCATTTTACTTTCACCGCCACTAGCCTCGGCACCTTTCATGTCAAAGTTTTTGCCAGGGAGGCCAATGCACCTGCCAATGAAAATCTCTCCCAGCGTCAGCTCTACGAAGTCGGTTCCAGCAGTATCCCGATTAACACCACCCCGTCCGCTGCCTATCCGATTCAGCTGACGGCCAACGAGCCACTGGTCAGAACGGGTCAGGCTATTACCCTCACGGCGTCTATGGGCAATCCCACTCCTATTGGCGATTTCTTTGAACTGAAAGACATCACCACGGGTCAAGTGGTCTACCGCACGAATGATGTCGATACTTTTTCCTACCGCCAAAAATTTCTGAGCCACGCCGAGAGCTTTGTGGCCGAAGTGGTGGACCCTACAAGCACTGGCAATCCTGTGTTAATGCGCTCGGAGACCTTGAGTATTGACTGGTCGACCAAACCCATTGGCACCAACCAAGGTCATGCCAATCGAGCTGGCCAGACAGTCTCCATCGTCTATCCCGCTCAAGGGACAGTGGGCACGCCATTGACCCTAAGAGCTGTTGCCAAAGGATTTCAGCATCCTGTGTATCAGTTCTGGCTTCTGCCCCCTAATGGATCTTACGAGTCGAGCGGAAACTACCAACCCTCTTCGACCTTTACCTTTACACCGCGTATACCCGGGCCCTGGCAAGTCATGGTCTATGCGAGATCCCAGTCGGCTCCTTCGCATGAAACGCCTGCACAACAGGCGATTTATGAAGCCAAATCAAACACCCATTTTGTGACCGTTACAAATCCTAATCCTTAAGCTCAGACTTTCTTTGGGCGATTTCATGGATATACGTCGGCCACGTAGGGTTGTCCATCAGATATTGAGGGCCATTGGCATTGAGCAGTAGAATCAAATCCTTATGATAGCGGGAATAGATTTCAGGATTTTTCTCCATAACCCATTGATAAAGGAGCATCAAGTTGTCCATGTTAAAACCCCGTGACATGGAATCCTCCCTAATCCGGTACAAAAAGTAGGGTTCGGGGATGACAACACCTTGACAGCCGTGTGCCAATAAGCGGATCATGCTTTCATAATCCTCCATGCCGTATTCCATTTGCGGATCGTTGAGCCCATATTGCAAAAAATGTTCCGTCTTATATACCAAGCCGCTCGTGTTCAACGGGTTGTGATAGAGCGCATAGGGCGGTTCGGGATTCCATGCGGGCCAGATAGCCTGGTTGTCCTGAAAATATTTAGACCAGGATCCAACGAAACTGACATTGTCATAGTGCTCCAAGATGGCGAGAGCCCGGGCATAATAGTCGGGATCGATCCTGTCATCCGCGTCTAGGAAGGCTAAATAGGGACTCGACGCGATTTTAGCCCCGTAATTTCGGGTGGCAGCCAGTCCTTCGTTAGCTTTTCTAAAAACATGCACATGAGCATATTGGCGCTGGATGCGGTATAAGGTCGCAATGCTAATACCATCCGTGGAACCATCATCGACAATCATGACCTCAAGCGAAACGCCTTGTACTGCCTGAAGAGAATCTAGCGTATCCAGGAGATATGTGCCGAGATTGTAATGGGGAATGACGACCGTCAATAGAGCAGACGCGGAGCGGGATATTGGCTTCATCACAGCAAAGTTTGTTCGAATGGGGCGAACAAAGGGAAAGTGGCGGGGATTTTGAGATGATTTGATAATGTCTTCGAAATAGGCCATTTTTTGGTTGTATACGCGGTTGGGGTCGACGATGTCCATGACATCTCGCCGGGCTTGTTCTCCTATGCCCTTAAACTGGGCCTGAGGTATTTGGGCCAAATCCTCCAGTCGTTCGGCTAGGGATTGGGGCGTGAACAGCCATCCGTTTATTCCGTGGCGGATAAAATCCGACTGGCCTCCGCTTTCCGAAGCCAGGACGGCACGACCGTGTGACATAGCTTCAATGGCTACGTAAGGAAAGTTTTCAAAGAGTGAGGGGAGAACCACCGCTTTGGCACGATCATAAAAATCAGCGAGTTGCCGGGGCTGCATGGGACCATGGAGCGTGAGTTTTTTTTGTTGAATTTCCCTATGATAGCGCTGTTCAATGAAGGTGCGCATCGACATGCCCCGCGGATGAAAGAAGCTGTCGCCTCCGACCACATCAAGGGACAGGGGATAATTTCTTTGCCACAAGTGAGACAACGTTTCCAATAAGGGCAGAATGCCCTTAAGATATTGAATGCGTCCGACATACAACAAACGTTCCCCCGGATCCTTTGGGCTGGTTGTGGGAATAATGTAAGGGTTGGCAATGACAGTGGCTTCAAAGTCTCCCAATTCCCCGGTTAACGTTCTTTTCAAGTAATTACTGGGACAAATGGTACCGTCTGCGGCTTTGAGTGAAAATCTTTCCATTTCTCCCAGCCAGTAATTTGGGAGTGTATAGGTTGGTGCGCGTTCAATTGGGTCTAAGACGAATTTGGGACTGTGAGCCGTAATTACCACCGCAAGATCACGAAAAATCGGATCCAATGTGCGTTTAAGCTGGAGCAAATGAGCGGCAATGCCTGAGAATTCTTGCGACTCTATAATGTCCGGAGGACCGTCGTGTCTGATGAAATGCCGAACCCAGTAGGCGTATTGATAGCTCAGGCGTGCCCCATAGCCTAAAGCCTGCAGACCCGGCGTGCTAAGGTTGGGGAAGCGGACAATTTGCAGGCGGTTTTCCCAACTGACATGCATTGCCTCCAAGGTGTTATCCACGACAAAAACCGTGACTTCATGGCCATGCTCCGTCCATACGCGAGTGGTAATATCGCTATACGTAGCAATGCCTCCCCCGAAATGAGGAGGAAATTCGGTAGTAAGCAACCAGATTTTCATTGTACAACCTCATACTGCAGATTTGTGACAATCAGAATACTAACAAACATGATTCACTCCCACAATGCCAGTTACTGCCGTGTTTGTGCTGCTCTTTGGCGTATGACTCTTCCTCCGACCGTCCTTACGCAGGAATTTTTGTCACTGTCTAGTCATTTAGCCGTTGGCCGGCGATACACAAACAGCCCTATTTGTGAATTCATCTCGTGTTTGCCAACAATTAATTGTTGGCTCAATCACAAGAGGGAGCCAGAAGGGATAGCCAGATGAGTGATAGGTGATGGTTATGGCGATGGGGTATGGCACTTTTCACATTGTCCATAAATATCCACTTTGTGTGTCATAACCCGCAGGCCGGTTCCTTCCATGCTCTTGTCCAAAGCTGAATCCACCCGTTCAGCCGGTAAATCCTGAACGGCACCGCAGTCAAGACAGATAAAATGGTGGTGATGGGACGAAAAGGGCGGAACCAGTTCGTAGGCCACGATGCCGTCTTTGAGCAGCACGGTTTGTACGACCTGCACGGCCAAAAATTGCTCCAGTGTCCGGTACACAGTAGCCTGGTTCACACCGTCTTGAGCCACCATGCTGATTAGCGCGGCAACCGGAACGGGCTTGTCAGCATCTGCCAGAGCGCGAAATATGCGCAGACGGTCGGGAGTAAACCGTAATCCCTGCGTTCGCAACAAAGTTTTGAGATGACCTTCCGAGGTTCGTTCCATTTAAACAGCTTAACCTCCTAATTCTGCACTGAATGTTGAGATTTGGCTTGATTGGCCCAGTACCGGGTTTGCTGCACCAGTGTGGTCAATCCCACACCCATTACCGAGAATACGACCAGGACAAAAGCAATCCCAAGTTTGTCTAAATTGTGAACGTGAATTCCTGTCGATATGCTGAAGGCGGCCAGTTTAGGCAACGCTATGCCTATTAAACCGCCAGTGACAAAAGCGATGCCGCCCCACGCCAGTGTTCGGCCCGCCGTGACCAAGGCGACCCTTTGCGTGGCCTCTGGAGGCAGCCCCAAACGTTGGCTGATCCATCCAAACAAGGCGCCGGCCAATGCCTGCATGACAGTGGTGCCGAGACCGAACAGAGCACCCGGTACCCATCCCCACCAGGCGGAGGGCATAGCCGGAGCCAGTACAGTATAAATAATAATGGCGAAGGCTCCAAATCCCCAACCGGCGATGAATCCATGGACTAGTGGCATCCACCCTTTGGGTGCATTCACCTGAACCTTGGTGTTCGGTCCCATCTTATGGGAATGGCGAAAAGACAAGTGCCAATGTTTACCTTGAAGAATGTAACGGCCAGCCCATATCATAGCCACGCCTACAATGAGATAGACAACATAATCGACTGTGCTCCCCAAAGTAAACCATTTATCGAGAACCAAATACGCTAATTCACTGGCGATGGCCCGTTGGAGTGTGAAAGCTGAGGAAAATGTCAGCCCTGCTATTAACCCTTTTTTTGTTGAATAACTCCCAATTGCGTAGCTAAAGGTTATAGGCCAGGTGTGTTCGTCAGGCGTAATACCGTGGACCATGCCTAGAAGAAACGCAGTTAAAAGAGCCGTGGTCCAGATAATCCCCGCATGCGGATCCCACAAGTTTAACATGTTTCACACTCCGTTCGCTATTGCGATATTATTGCAATTACAATATATCACGATGTCCTGTCTTGCGCAATTGAGATCATGATAAAGATGAATCGTGACGGGAACTGGAAGAGACGTGATGGTAATTCTAATGCAGTCAGTGGAATCGAGGTGATGTCCTTGGAGGAGATCACAGAGGCACGTTTTTAGAATATAGCACCGCGTCCCAGACCATGGTAATTCCCAGACGCATGAAGATATTTATCGGTGAGTCCGGAACCCAATCTTGCACGTATCTTAAAGCTCTTGTCTGTTCATTCAAATTTTTATGTTAATGGTTTTCCCTTTCAGAACATTTGGGTTACGCGGACGCTCCGAATGCGTTAAGGTTAAAGAGATATTTCCAAAAGTCCATGGGCATTTTAACCAGTGCCTGGTGGGAAGGAGATTAGAGATGAGTCAGGCTCAGTTTTACGGATTTTTGACCAACAGCTATACGTCGGCTTTGGTATCTCCCGATGGCGTGATTGAATGGTTTCCCTGTCCCCGTTTTGACAGCGATGCGATATTTTGCCGCCTTTTAGACAAAGCACGGGGAGGATTTTTCAGTATTCTGCCTACCCAAGATTTTGAGAGTCAACAAAGCTATGACGATGATACGAATATCTTGGTGACCACGTTTCACACGAAGAATGGCAATGCCCAAATTCGGGATTTCTTGCCGATTGGGCGCGCAGCCATCTGGAGACGGGTGAAAACGGACATCCCCTTGGAGCTGGTTTGCCGTCCCACGTTTTCTTTTGGGGCGACAGGAGCCGCCTACGAAATTTTTCCAAACGGAGCGGTATTTTCGCGCCCCGAGCATACCGAAGCCGTTAAACTCGTGATCGATGGGCCGATGGAAAAACTGGCTCACCGGGATCACTGGCGAGTCGGTCCGGGCGAAGTGGTTGTGGTTTTGCGTTATGCTGATGATTACAATCGTGAATTGGCTATGCTGGAGGAACCGTTAATTAATCCCATTGCCTTGGATAAAGGGACCAGACAATTTTGGCAGCGTAGTCTCTTGCCTTATGAGGGACCGCACCGCGAGGCGTTCAACCGCAGTTTGTTAGTGATTCGGGGGTTGAGCTATCGCACCAATGGAGCTCTTCTGGCGGCGGCTACCACTTCATTGCCGGAAGTTGTAGGTGAAAGCCGGCAATGGGACTATCGTTTTGTATGGATCCGAGATGCGTCTTATGCGGCAGAAGCATTGCTGGCAGCGGGGGATCCGGTTGCTTGCCGGCGCTTTGTGGAATTCATGCTCAACACCGTCGATTTGGCGGAAAAGCCTTATTCCGCCCCTTTTTATAATGTTGATGGAACCAGAAGCCATGGCGAAAAAGAACTATTATGGCTGGCGGGATACAGAAATTCACGTCCTGTCCGCGTGGGCAATGCCGCTACGGATCAAGTCCAAATGGATATTGAGGGAGATTTATTGTGGGTCGTCTTGGCCTATTGGCGCCAGACTCATGACGATACATTTATAAAAGAATACTGGTGGGCTATTGATACCCTTGTATCCTGGGTCGCGGCCAACTGGAATATGGCCGATGCCTCATTGTGGGAATTCCGCAATGATGACGATATCTACACCCATTCTCAACTCATGTGCTGGGTCTCACTTTACGTCGGTTCTGTTCTCGCCGAAAAGGTTATGCACTTGGATGTATTGGCGAAGTCCTGGAAGTTGGTTGGTGATGTTATTCGGGACCATATTTGGAAGGATCAACAGGAAAGCGGCTTACCCTATCTGACCCAGGGCCATCGACACCGTCAAGCTGACGCAGCGTTATTAACTTTACCGCTGTACGGATTTGTTGATGTGACTGATCCCATTTTTGTCAGCACCCTGAAACAAATCGAACAGGTTTTATTGGATGAAGGGTTTGTCTACCGTTATCGCCAGGATAACATGGGAACCGCACGCTATCCTTTCACTCTCGCTGGATTTTGGCTGGCGCGCGTTTATCTTCGCTTGGGCGATCTCAAGCGCGCAGACGAACTGATTGCCCGACAGCTTGATTCTACAACCAACCTGGGACTCTTTGCCGAACATGTGGACCCCAAGACTATGGAACCCCACGGGAATTTTCCCCAGTTGTTTCCCCACGCGGGGTTGATCACGACGTTAATAGAACGCCAGCGTATCTTGTCCCCAGAAACCAACAAAACGGGAACGGAACAAGAAATTCTCCCGTCTTCTTAGGCCCGTAAGGATTCGGTAGACAAAGGCTTTGAGGGCAAGTCTTATTCAGAAGAAGAACACGGGAGCTTTGGACGACGACAAACACATGCTGCCGTTTTGTTTGGTTCCTTCCCGTGTCCGGCGGGGGGAATTGAGGAGCAGTCTATCGCAAGAGAGGAGTGTCATCAAGTGTCTGAGAAGAATCCTACATTTGTCATATTGGGAGCAACCGGAGATTTGACACGACGGTTGCTTTTTCCAGCTATTTACCGGTTGTTTGTGCAAAGAGAGTGGACGGCGAATCAGATTGTGGGCTATGCCATGGAGAATTGGGATCGGAACCGATTTTTGGACCATCTCAAAACGAATCTGAAGACGTTTGTCAGTGATTTTGATGAAAAGACGTGGCAGGATTTGGCTTCCCGTATTCAATACCAACCAGGGGATTTGACAGCTGGCAGCTTAAAGGAACTCCAGCATTACGTAAAGGATGATGCGATTTTTTATTTGGGATTGCCGCCGCAGCTATTTGCCGATGCAGCCCAGGGCCTGGGACAGGCCCATTTGAATCAGCCTCCTGACCCAAACAGTTTTCGCCGTATTGTGATCGAAAAACCCTTTGGATGGGATTTGCAATCGGCGCAAGCGTTGGGCAGGGCTTTAAGTCCCTGGTGGCAAGAAGATCAGGTCTTTCGTATTGATCACTTTTTGGGCAAGGATACCGTACAAAACGTTCTGGTCTTTCGTTTTATTAACCGTCTCTTGGGGTCGATTTGGGATAGCCAACACATTGCTCAAGTCCAAATTACCTATGCCGAAACGTTGGGACTTGAAGGCCGCTGGCGATATTATGATCAGGCGGGAGCATTGCGAGATATGCTGCAAAATCATTTGATGCAGTTATTTACTTTGGTTGCTATGGAACCTCCCAGTGAATGGGATGCAGACATTTTACATAACCATAAAGCTGAAGTTCTCCGTGCCGTGCGCTTGATCTTGCCCGAGCAGGTTGATGATTTCGCCGTGGCTGGGCAGTACACGGCAGGACAGGTAGGGGGGGAATTGGTAGGCGGTTACACAGAAGAAGAAGGAATCAAAGAGGATTCCCGAACAGAAACCTATGCGGCCCTGAAACTTTATGTGGATAACTGGCGCTGGTCAGGGGTGCCATTTTATCTGCGAAGCGGCAAGAGAATGGCACGGGATTATGCGGAAATCGGTGTCCAGCTCAAATCCGTGCCGGACAAGCTTTTTGGTGCCGGGTTATCCAACTGGCTGGTGTTCCGGATGAAACCCGATGAGGCGATCGACTTGGTGATGTGGGCCAAGAAACCAGGCATGGAACTGAGTACTGAAGAAGTGGTGTTGACCGCTCCTTATAAAAAGGCTGGAGAAGAGGATTACTCGGCTTACGAACAATTGCTGCTCGATGTTCTCAAAGGGGATCAGAGCGCTTTTCCCCGTCTGGATGAAGTTGAGCAGTCTTGGCGCATTGTAGATCCGGTGTTAGAAGCATGGAAAGGGAAAAAACCTGAACCCTATAAGGCGGGATCGGACGGCCCTTTGGCGCAGGATAGGTTAATGGATGGCCAACTAAGCTGGAAGCCTTTAGGAAACCCCTCCTAACACAGATCCACCCCAGACGAAAGATAACGTGACAGGACGTTTGCTCTGAGGCCACATGGCTTCAAACCAAACGTCCTGTGGGGTTAAGCACGGCAAAATGTCAGGAGTGTCAATTGACTGTAACGGTTGATGTGGCTGTTACTGCGAATTGACCGGTAGCAGGAGCGTAAGGATCCTTGGCATATACAACAATTGTGTAAGTGCCTGTTTGAGATGGAGTAAACTGATAGGTTGAATTTCCATAAGCCCCGCTTTGGGACCATTGTCCATGAGGAGACTGGATCCAATATTGATAGACCGGGCGGGTGAGACCTTGGGCTTGAGCGTTAAGACTCAGCGTATGGCCCAGTGCCAGGGTGCTTGGAAGAGTAAACGATACTTTGCTGCCGACATTTAAAACGGTGGTGTAGTAGTAAGCTTGGGTAAACTCATGGCGGTCATACTGGTTTTTGCCAAGAGCATAGACGGCTACAACGTAAGACCCGGATTGCAGATCTTTTAACTGCAGACGGGAATTAGACGAATAATTTTGTACCATAGTCCATTGATTATTGGGTCCGTGAACCCAAAATTGGTATAAAGGGGATCCTGCTGATACCGCAGCTTGGGCTGTAAACGTAATGTTGGCACCAGGATTTTGGAAAATCTGAGGCGCCGAGACGTGAAGCGAGGACACCATGGGCGTTGCTGGCGGTGCGGTTACGGTAAAAGATCCTTTTAGGACTTGCGTTTTGCTCGTGAGCCCCTTGACAAAAACCTCGACCGCATATGTGCCGGGAATTTTGGGGGTAAATTGATCCGAAGAGGCCGAGGAGTATGGAGATTCTTCATGCCAAGTATTGGTGGACGGGTCTTTGACCCAGAATTGATACTGCAAGGCAGATGAACTGCTTGATGTATGAACCGTCATCGTAACCTTCTTTCCTGTGGTGAGTGATGACGGAGTGAGCGAAAGACTCAGGGGATTGGTAATATTGATGGAATTCGAGGTGACTTTTAGGGAGCTTTGCTGGGGATCGGTAGCCGTTATGGTTTGCGTTCCGGTTTTGTCAAAGACGACGTTGAAAATAGCCTGTCCGTGCACAAAATGCAATTGCGAAGAGGAAGGCAATAGAGCTGAAGGATCCGAACTAGAAAGCGAGATAGGACCTGTGAAATAAGGATCAGGATTGCCATTGGCCGTTTTGGCTGTCAAAGTAAACGGCACTTTGGACCCAACCGTAGCCGAATTGACAGCGGCAGACAAAGAGAGGCTTGTCGCGGATTGAGGATGCCATAACGCAGCCAATTGATCCCAATTGGGGGCTCCCAAGCCTGTCACAGGATTCCACGAACCGGCCTGAGACGAAGTCACTTGATAGTATCCGTTGCTTCCCCATTGTGCTTGCAGAAAATCACCAGGGTGTGTACTGGCTGCTTGGAATAGCAAGGGATTGATATTGCCCATTCCTAAATTCTGAACCTGATTGACTGATTCCAAATCGGCCAGCCATCCTGCGCTCAAAGGAGCAGCCAGACTAGTTCCGCCAAATTGGGCGGCTTGTCCGTTGAGCACGCCTTGCATGGCGGGCATGCCGGCCAAAGAGGCAATGTCAGGTACCCCGATGCCTGAGGCGCTGGCGGGAAGGTGTCCTTGTTGCCAAGACGGTATGGAAGTGGATCCAAATCCGCCCGTTGAAGCAGCATTTTGCTGGAGGTAAGATTCCAATACCGACAAAGGCAGAGCATTTAAGTAGTCGCCGCCCCATGACTTCAAGATAGCCGGGCCGCTTAAGCTCGTCATTTTTCCGGCATTGTCGAAGGTGGCAGTAGCGGCCATGTCCACACCGCCCACGGTTAAGACACCGGGCTGACTGTCAGTCGTGGGAACACCCAACTGACCCGAAGCTTTGGCATAAGCGCCCTGATCGCCGCTGGCAAAAACCAAGGTAATACCTTCAGCTGTGCAGGCGTCTACCAAAGTTCCCAATACGGCGGGATTTTCCCCCGAAAAACCGTAACTGACCGAGGCGATTTTGATGGAATTTTGTTGCGACAGACTCGTAAGGAAAGCCAATATGGGGTCGGTCGTGCTGTTTTTGGGATAGACTTCATCGATAATGCTGGCGCCGGGGGCTACGGAACTGAGAGCCTGAACGTCCAAATTGGATTCTAAGGCGGTGGCGGAGTCCGTGGTGCCTGGCACCGCTCCGTCTTGATATTGAATGTGAAGATCAGGCATGGGCAAGCCTTCTTGGTTCATAAGCGCCGACAAATCACTGACACTCGGAGCTTGTCCCAGAGAAAAAATGGCGATGGGTCCGGGCGCTTGCTTCAATGCTGCTTGATATAACGTGTGAGCCCCTAATAGTTGGCTGATTTGAGCGCCGTTCAGCGGAAACAAGGCTGTAGAGGTACCCGTAAAAGGCGGAAGAGGAAAGTTGACAGTGGTACTGACGCCATTTGTCAAGGTCACTTGGGCACTTACCGTATCGGTTTTCTGGGTAGGTCCGAAGGCCACTAATTCCAACTGCCACAACGTGTTTTGGCTGCCTGGAAATGGCTGTCCATTGCCGTAATTGCCAATATTATTGCGTGTATCTGAAATGGATTTGACCGACTGGATAGCCAAAGGAGTACCGGAAGGGCTACTCGCAGAAATTACCAGATTAAAAGGCAATCCGGAAAGGAGTTGCTGGGTAATGCCGGGATTAAAACTCATCACATGAAAAATATCTCCGTTGGCGGCGGTACTAACGCTAGTTTGGCCGGGAGCGTTACGAAAATTGATCCCCGAGACGGACGATGGTGTGGCGGCATTGGGTCGACTGGAAGAGGTGTCTATGTGGCTATGTTGGGGCAAGACACTCCCGCGCTCGGTCTGGGATGATGACGGTTGGATGTGCACGGGATTTAGGCCTGCTACTGCGTATAAGGCACTGCTTATGGGAATTTTTAGAGATTTGGGACTCCCTGTGTCCACTTCGAAAGAAAAGGGTGATTGTGATAAAATTTTCCAGCCGGCGTCCTGAATCGCGGTGCGGGCTTGTGTTATCAACGTCTTGGTTGGTCCAAAGCGGGTATGCACTTGCTCGGGCGTCAGGAAATGGTGAAATAACGGCGAATCGGGATTATTGACGGCTTTAGCGTATGCTTGCAATTGTGCAATACGTTGTTTGGTGTCCACAATAATAGTCAGTTTTTCGGGAACGTGATGGTTATGTACTTTTTTCAAGGCCCCCAATTGGCTCTGATACAAGGGGGTGGGAGGCAGGGACGCTTGAGGTAAACGGTTCCATGAGGTGGCATAGGCGGTTGGCGGTTGTGCAGCATGAAGGGCTGGCGGAAAGAGAAACGGCGTTAACATGGCAGCCGCAGCCATTGACGAGACCACTATCTTCACAGTCAACTTTCTCCTTTTTTCGGTCATTTATTGGCAGATAACCTTGTTATAAAATAATTCGCGATGGTAGACCTAAAGTCCTTTAACCTGGGATAGAAAAGTTTCTTAAAAAATCCCGAATCCGACATCTTTCGTCAATAATGTCTAACCATACACAATTGGTAGACAAAGTTTGTCCCTTAGTTTAACATCTCAATTGAGTTATCGCTGGATAAAATTGCAGCATGTGCTAAATTCTGTTTGGAGGTATTTATGAAGACGTGGCATAGTATTACTGTGGCTGTTCTCTCGATGGGACTTGTCGCGGGCTGCGGACAATCCCAGGCTAAGGGAAATTCCCATGCAAAGCCTTCTTCACCCACAAAAGCCGCTTCGCAAAGTTCCCAGCCAACGAGGATTTTACGCATCGGCGCAGCCCCATATCAAGGACAAAAGAACTTGACAAAATATGAAGATCAGGCCAAAGCCAATCCCCGCAGCCTTCACGCTCAATTAAATGCAGGAACGGCAGCGTTCGTTAATAATCAACCTAATGTTGCGATGCAGTATTGGAAAAAGGCGATTCAGATTGATCCCCACGTCGGAAATCCTTACGAATATATCGGAAACATCTACTTGAACGACTACAATAATCCGCACGAGGCCTTAGTGTGGTACAAGAAGGCTATTACCTATGGCCCATCCTATGATTTCGGCTGGTACCGAGTAGTGCAATTAGAGGTCCAATTCGGTAATATGTCGGCGGCAAGAAAATATGCCCATGAGGCAAGCAAAGTATTACCGGCGGGAAATAAGGTGTTACACGAGCTTCCAAAACTTTTAAATCCGAAAAAGAATAGTTAAGCAATAGATAATCTCCACACGAAACACCATATTTACCAGAATCGGGCGTAAAGCCCCCGCCTTTAGGCGTGGGGATATCAGCCCGTTGGCCCTTTAGGGCCAAAAGGTCTTCAACGTTTTGTGTTAGACGCCATCGCGCCGTATAATACCCGTATGGTCTACAAATCCAACCACACCGTGGTGTTTTCCTGCAAATATCATGTGGTCTGGTGCCCGAAGTATCGGCGCAGGGTCTTGGTGCAGAACGTGGATGAACGGCTCAAAGCGATCATTTATCAGGTGGCGGAGGAACGGGCTGTGGCGGTGATCGAAATGGAGGGCATGCCGGATCATGTCCATCGGCTTGTCGAGGTCGATCCGCAGAGTGGTTCAGAGGCTAGTATACCGGCAGTGAGGAACGTCGCACAAGGTTTCTCTGTGGATGCACTGCATCCTTGCCGAATGCGCCGAGAGGTTCTGGCCGAGAAGCGACGGCCTCGGCGTATACGAGTCAGGAGTGTTCTCAGGGCGGTTTCACAGCCAAAGACAACCGCACCGGTGATCATTTCCGGTACTTATTTTGCCGCACGGTCGATATTGGCGGTGGCAATGCAGCGAAGGTGATCTTGAAGTGTCACCGATCCCGAAATAAGCTTGTGGTGAAAAAAATTCAGATCAAGAAGATTCTGGGCGGCTGAAACATCTCACGGGAGCAATCCGGCGCCAGTTGTGAAGCACAGGGACTTGTACAGTCATGCGACCCTTGGTGGCGAGACTCCAGCTTGAGGGTAACCCATGGTGACGAAAACGACAGGGAGTAAATTTGCGCAAGTTTTCTGTAACGGTAAATTATGATTTTCGCTAGAGTCTCTATGCGGGTACAGTTCTTAGCGGTGTCGGAAACCCCAAGGCTTTCATTAAAGGGTCTTGGGGCTAGGGATTTTGGCGCATAAGCGCCAAAATCCGAAGAGTCGGATCCGGATCCACGTAATAATCCAATTAACGGCCTTGTGAATTCGAAGAGCGTCGAGTGAGAGCGACTACGACGCGGCGCATCCCTCTAAGTATTTTTCCTAATCCAGGGCTGTCCATGGTTCGCCAATATCGTTTAACAAGTTTCCAGGAGCGAGAATGGTAAACGACTCTCAGTTCTTCTTCGAGCTCAGCAATACGTTGGCGCAGTGCCGTGAGCTCCGGAACTTCTGCTTCCAATTCTTCAATCCGATTCAGCCGTTCTCGGTAGGATTCATGAATTGTTAACAATGTGTCTGCAATAATACTGACATCGCGGTTGGACTGATCCAACTGAGCTTCTAGAGTGCGGATCGTGTTCTGGCTTGCCTGGAGTGCTTGATTGAGTGTTGCAATTTCACTGTGGTCTTTGTCTTGCTCTTGTTCCTTGAGCTGTAACTGCCACCGCAAATGCCCCGTAAGGTCCCATAATTCAGTGAGAATGTGCCGTTCGTACTCGGCGCAAAAACTGGCCAAAGAATGTTTGATCGGAACATTGCTGGCTTGAGCAATTAACGTGAGGTGGGTATTGTTATCAAGGGGGACCGGCGTAGAGCTGTGCCTGAGAACTTTCATTCCGTAGCCGTTAAAAGATGTCGATTTTTGAGACCAGATGATGCTGGCGGCATTGATCTCCTGGAAATAGATTTCACTGAACGCAAAATTTTGACTTAAGAGCTCTTGCAATTCAGGTTCAGTGAGTTCGCCGGTGTGGTAAGGGTTCTTCTCCGGAAAGTTTTTGGTCCGATCATGGTCCGGCGTCGACAACAATAACAACCCGTCAGGTTTTAAAATTCGCCGAATTTCTGCGATCATCAATTGCTGTTCGTCTTTAGCTATGTGCTCAATGACTTCAAATATCACCACTGCATCAAAACTTTCTTGGTCAAAGTGAAGCTTTGTCAGATCTCCTGTCAGAAAAGTCAAATTGGAGCGGCGGTATTGCAATTGTGCTGCCTCGACAGCTAGAGGATCAATATCGACCCCCGTGACATGTTCGGCATAACTAGCCAAATGATTGGCGCCATAAGCGGTTCCTATTCCCAGATCAAGAACGCGGAGTCCTTTCACCAACTCCGCGGCCATCTCATACCGGTGCCAGTGGAATAGCAGCTCGACATAATCATGAGACCCGGGCGACAGACGTTCTTCGACCATAAGACCTCCTCGTAAGTGTACCTTCTAGACTATACGAAAGCGGCAAGATCTCGTCAAATTTTTTTCTACTGCGCTTCCCTGTGACGAATTGTCAAAGGCGTTTCACTGAAAAATTGACATTTCAAGCCATATGGTAATGCCTAATCTTTGAAGGCAATGTGACACGATAGGACATTAGGCAGGGAGTCTGTGGCTTGGGATGCTATATTTAAATACGAAAGAACCGGGCACAAGCATTAAAGGTACGTTATGCTGAAATCATCCCCACAAGACATCTTGACGCATTCACACTAAACCGTCTGTTTGGATAAATAAAGCAAGCTCAAGAAATAGTACATAACGAAGAGAGTTGAGAGGCGCAATGGATATGACGGACAACGATTTGGGTTTGCGACAGTGGGATTCCCAAATGGGCGTGAATTTTGCGTTGCCGTGGTATCAAAGTCATGACGTGCTGTATTTCGCAGAAGGGCCTACAAGCAAAGCATTTGATAGGCAGCATCTGGAACGGATGTATCAATATCTTAATCAACATGGCCGTCTTTATATTATCCACATTTATGACGAGGGGCAGTGGAAAGCCGTGGGTGATGTGACTTTGGCCCGGGATATGCTGCCGATTGTGTTGGGAGAGGAGTGTTATCGGCACCGGGGATTAGGATTTCGTACCCTGTCTCTTCTCATCAGTTATGCCAAAAATGAGCTTGACTGGCCAAAGTTAGTGGCCCACAAAATTTATACGTACAATACCGCCAGTTTGCGGCTGTTCAAGAAGACGGGATTTGTCATCGTGGATTCTTGGCTCGAAACAAATGACATGGGTTGCGTTCGCATGGAACGGACTCTCTAGAAGGAACTGAAGCACTCTTGGCCCCATGCGAGCAGCTAAGAACCATGGATTGTGCACATTCCGAGAGTTGTCAAAAAACCTGGTTGGTGTATAAGATCGTGTACTGAGTCTTTATCTAATTTAGCAGGAGGGCTTAGGTATGTCTTTATGGTTTTTCGAATCCGCTTCACCGGCACATAAATTGCAGTGGAAAGTGAAGCGTGAAATCTACTCGGTAGAGTCGCCCTTTCAGCACATTCAGGTGCTGGAGACCGAACAATTCGGGATGGCGTTGATTCTGGACGGTATTATGCAGACAACGTTGGGAGATGAATTTATTTATCATGAAATGTTGGCCCTGATCCCCTTATTGTCCCATCCTGATCCCCGAAAGGTTCTTATTATAGGCGGAGGGGATGGCGGTCTTTCGCGGGAAGTGTTAAGAATCCCGGAAGTGCAACAGGTGGTCATGGTGGAAATTGACCCTGCTGTGGTGGATGTGGCTCGGCGTTTCTTTCCTCATCATACCGAGGCTCTTAACGATTCCCGTTTACAGATTCTCTTTGAGGATGGTGCTAGCTTTCTGAGCCGGCAAGCATCCGCGGAGGAAAAATTCGATGTGATCTTGGTTGATTCGACCGATCCTGAAGGAGATGGACCGGGGCGATTTCTCTACACACCGGAATTTCACGCGGATGTCAAACGTGCCCTAAATGTGGGTGGCGTCTATGTTCAGCATACGGGTGCACCCTTTTTTAATCCCGACGTAGTAAGTATGGTCAGCGCAGATGTGGGTAAGAAGTTCCCTGTCTGCCAAACTTATTGGGCAACGGTTCCCACTTATCCCGGAGGGATTTTCACGTTTACGGCGGGGTCTTTGGGACCGGATTTGAAGAAACCATTGCGCCAGGCACCGAGTGAATGCCAATGGTACACCCCCGAAATCCACCGCCTGGCTTTTTCGTTGCCGCCTTATTTTCAAAAGTTAATAAGGAATCCGGGTCATTAAATAACCGAGAGTGGTGAATGCGCGAGAGACGGGGGAGAAGGTGGATTAAAAGAAAGAGAACTCTATGCACCTTCCCCCCTTCTCCTGCCGAGTTGCTTTAGACGTTGATGGCACGTCTCTGATCATAGTACGGCAATAAGCTTTTGATCGTGTCCAACTGCTGTTGGACCTGTTTGAAGTCGTCTTCAGTTTTGGCTATCGAGACTAATCCATGAAAGAGACCTGTGTGAAAGGCGATTAGTTGCCGTTTGTAGATCTCGTCGACCGGGCTGTCCTCCAGATGAATCGGACGAATTTCCGCATACTGTGCAATAAATTGCTGCTTGCGCTCTTCAATCTGTCTAGGAGACATAGTAAACCTCCTCATATTAAGAGATAACGAATTATGACCTTGTGATAATATTATATCCTAATATTGACGGAATAGAACCCAAAATAAAAATAAGTGCCAGGAGTCTCATGAGATCGCTAAGAGCACACCAAGAACACACACGACCTGCCAACAAACCTGATTCGGAATCAGATCCCTAGTGAGTTGCCCTCCTTTTTATTAAGCTGATTGCGGCCTATTTGCTTGCCGCTGGCCCTGCTTTGGCGTTGCCGCCATAGTTTTTGGTGGGGCGAGATTCTGCCGTTCCTCGTCTGGGGTTGACACACCGGACTACGAATTTTGGCATAATCGGGGCCGTGTTGCTTGCAAATCTTTCTGCCGTTAGGGGGGAATTGCCTCCCTGGGCTCTTGCTCCGGCTTCTTAGGTATGGCAAGCTCGGTGGTAAATATGTGAGGAGTTCAAATGGAAAGGTGGGTTGAAGATGAGTAAACCTTGGCAAGATCCGCATAACGTGACAAAGGCTTGGAAGCCCTTGGTGGAGTCTTTTGCCCAAAGGCGACCACCGGCATTTTGGGAACGTATTCCGCCTGGCAGACTGACTAAGCCATTAGCCTTCAATTGGAGTTTTGGTGCGTTACTAAGTGCTTTTGCTGCGTGCGTAAATATTCCTGCTCTTAAAACTGAAATGATGGAAGACCTGCCTTTCTTGCAGACAGTCTTCGAAAGCTATTTTGACCCGCGGTACCGGGCGTTTCGGAGTACGCCTTTGCGGTGGAAAGGAGACATTTATTTTGATGACAATGCCTGGAACGCTTTGGCTGCATTAGATATCTTTTTGGCGACAGGCCAAGATTTATGGAGAGACTATGCGGAAAATATTTACCGTTTCATCATGGATGAGGGATATGACACAAACAGTGGCGGCGTATACTGGCGTATGCACCCTAAAAGCTCACTACACGTGTGTTCTGCGGGTCCTACCGCACTTTTGGGAGCAAAGCTTATCCAGCTGGGGGGCCAATCTGTAGACAAAGAGCGTGTGCAAAAGATGATTGGATGGTGCTGGCAGATGCGCAATGACCAGGGAGTTTTTCAAGATCACTACAACGTGATCACGCGCCGAATTGATCCTTCTGTCTACACGTATAACACTGGAACCCCGCTTCATGCCGTGCTGGTGATGACGGAAATCCTGCCACAAGAATCTTACGATAAAATGGCAGAAGATGTGCTGGGATGTGTTCCTCGGCTGTTGCAAGGGCGTTCTTTGCCGCCAACGCCTTGGTTTAATGCGGTGCTTCTGCGGGCCTTGAAAAAAGCTTCAGAGCGATATTCTATAGAGATTGTGGCACAAGTTTTGGACTCTTACCGGCGAGATATGGGAGAATCATGGAAGAGATTCGAAGCGGCGAACCAACCCTTGGTTCTGCCTTCGTCAGAACGCAAGTCCGGCATTTTGTTGCGTGATGCGGCGGCCTCGGTTGAAACGCTGGCTTGGCTTCACCAATTAGAGTCTTGAGGCATGATAAAAACCAACGTTAGCAATTGCGGGGAATCGATATTCGTACCAGCCTTAGGTGCTAGCTTTAGCCTGTTAACACGAGCGGAGGGAAGCGAAAATTATGGAAACATTGGATCAAGCGAAAAAAATGGCTGGCGAACGGGCAGCAGACTTTGTGGAAAATGGTATGGTCGTAGGGCTGGGGACGGGATCGACGGCTATGTGGGCAATTCACCGGTTAGGAGCACGGGTCCAAGAGGGGTTGAATATTCGGGCTATTGGCACCTCTCGTCAGACAGAAGAACTGGCTCGTGAGGTTCACATTCCTTTGGTTACGTTTGCCGAAGTCAAGGAGTTGGATCTGGCTATTGACGGAGCTGATGAAGTCGCTCGTGATCTGTCTTTGATCAAAGGTGGAGGGGGGGCGCTTTTGCGCGAAAAATTGGTCGCATCCAGTGCCCGGCGTTTTCTTGTCATTGTCGACCAGACTAAACGAGTCCGTCATTTAGGACAGTTTCCTCTACCCGTGGAAGTGGTGCCTTTTGGCTGGGAACTCACTCAGTCTCGAATTGAAAAAAAGGGTTGCCGAGCAAAATTACGGATGAAAAAAGACCATAAAGAAACCTATATGACTGACAACGGCAATTATATCCTCGATTGCGACTTTAACGAGATTTTGGATCCCTCGTCATTGCACCGTGATTTAAAGGCTTTGCCAGGCGTGGTGGAAACTGGCCTGTTTATAGACATGGTCTATGCCGTGATTGAAAGTGATGGAATCGACGTCAGCATTGAATACAACAATCCATATGCCGAATAGGTTCTCCGAACACGGATTTTGTGCCGGCGGCAGAACCCTTAATGGTTGCTTCCTTGGCGTCATCTTTGTGACGTGGAATTGGTGAGGTAGTGCTTGCTTTTGCCATTTGTCAAAGATGGGTATTCGGATATAGCCCTCTCTTGGCAGAACTGCGAAAGGGGGACAATCTCAACCTGAACAAGGGAATTAATTAACAAGGGAATTAATTAAAAGGAGATACCATGATGATTTCAAGTATTTCAACAATTTTCCGCCGGTTGATGCCGATTGCGGCGATAATGCTTTTGGCAAGTTGTGGCTTCAGTACTTCTGAACCGGCCTCTCAGTCCCATGTTGTGGCAAAAACTTCTTCGCCAAAGCCGGCATCTGCAACGTCTTCTGTTTCCCGATCAAGTTCTGCTTCGTGGATTGCCTTTCCTCGTATCACGCCGTCCCATCTGCCGCCTTTGCTCCAGAGCGCTCTATCTCAATTGCCGTCAGCGGACAAGCCTCTGGTGGCTATCCGGCAATTAGTTCCTGGAACCGTAAACCTAATGATTGCGCCTCGATCTCACGGATATCGGCTTTGGTTGTATAACGTACAAGCTAATCCCGCCTTCCCGCCTTCCCATGTCCTCATGACCTCTAAACCCATGGGAGTCACGCCCATGTCAGCCCTTCTTGGCTACGTCAGCGTGCGAACACTGTCTACGGCTGCCGCGGCTACACATGTTTTTAGCCGGATGCCTCTTTTTTCCCATACAACTTTGACGATTTCTAAGCCTATTACGTTCGGCGCTAATCAAAAGGCACGTCTTTTTGATGCGTCGATCACGCCTACGATAATCTGGCACCACAGCCCCTGGCTATTTGCGGTACAAAACGATTTTAGCACCAGTTTAGGGGCTAGCAAACAATTGGCTCAAGAAGTAGAGTCGTCATGGCACTCTGGTCCCCGGCACTGGCCCTATACAGTGGCCCAAGGCCGTATTATTGCAGCCGAAACCCCATCAGTCGGCGGTGCCACATTGGTGATATTGCACACCCGCTGGATTGTTACCGTTAGCACTGCCTCCCTCTCGGCCAAACCTTCGATGACCTTGGCCCAGTCACTGGTTAGACTCACGGCTTCAACTCCACCGTAGGAGTGTGTCGCCGAAATCTCTGAGCGTCTGAGCTTCTCATCTTACAGCAAAAAACCTGTTCACCTGAGGGTGGCTATTCACAGAGGAATGGCAGGCAGTGCATGGAGTTGAAAGTGTTCATTGACATGTTCGATCAATAGTCCTGCGACGTTGGCAAAATGTAGATATTGAGCCGAATTCCAGGGTGCCCGGAGAATGCCTAAGCTCACTGCTTTCAGACAATCGGCATGGGTAATGCCAACAACCAATCCCCTGTCGTGAGTTCTTGTTAGCGTTAGCAAGAACTCATGCATACGTGTCCACACGGTACTCAACTGTTCCCCGCCTAAAGGGGGTGACTCGGGATCTTGTTTCCAGCGTGTATAATCTTGCAACTGATTTTGCATGAGATCGTCGATAGTGCGTCCGTCAAAGGCTCCGAGGTGAATTTCGTGCAGACGGTCATCAGTGTGTACCGTGTCGATATGTAACCTATCTGCCCAGATGCGGGCTGTTTCAATAGTTCTGGCTAAAGGGCTGGCGTAAATGGCTCGAATAGGTTGTGCTTCCCATCTTTTCGCGAGGGCTTCGGTGTCCTTTCGCCCACGGTCCGTCAACTGGGGATCGAAACGGTCGGAAACGAGCATATTACGGGTATTGGCTTCACTTTCTCCATGTCTGACCAGCAAGATCGCTAAAGTCAATTACTGGCCTCCTTAATTGACCACTAAAATTTTGACCCTTCTTCTTTAGGCGCATAGGCTTCTCGAAATGACCTCACTTCTTAGACGAATTCCGAGAACACTATGAGTTTAGCGCAATGCTCACACTACGGCAAGATTTTGACCCTTGCGGGCCAACCGATTCTGATGTTTCCCAAGACTTGAACGCCACTCGAATGTGCTTAGCACCTCTTCATGGATTGTGTCAAATATTGACCGAGGATGTTGCGATGGGTGATCTCACAGAGACAAAAATGGTAAAATTATAGAAGGTCATGGTGTTGACCGTGGTTTTGATGTGCCTGATTCTCAGGATGATGACACCTACCAAAGGGTGGGTGTATTTTTGTGGCTTGCTGATAATCTAATCCACTGCTCCCATCTCTGTGAATAAATAGCGGCGGAACCGATCGGCACGAGCTGATCGGCGGGCCAATAATGATCTTTAGAGGCGGTGTGGAATATGGGAAATGACCTTCCGCTATTTTCCCCTCATGCCGATCCGGTACAGTTGGGTTGGTGGGCATGGAGAGCTGGGCATACTCAATGCTATTCTTGTCTTCCTCACCTTCGCGATCTTATCGGTAATCGTCAGTATGATGAGTCGGTTCGGGAAATAGCATTGTCATCTTATTGGATACTCGGCGATGTAGACAATGCGGCCGAATTGCAAGAGACTCTCCTGAGCCAAAACGACTTCTCCTTAGCCTTGCGCGGCGTGCAACATCCGCGCTGGTGGCATGATCCCTCTTGGTTGAAGGCGTGTCAGAGATGGTTAGGACGGGATCCTTTAGTGGATGAGGCCATTGTGAGGATATGGCATTGGTCTAATTGGCTCGCGAAATATGTTCGGGTGCCGCGAGAAGTTTTAGAGCGGGCGCACGTGGCGACTAGAGAGAGAACGATAGACTGGGAGAAAATGTGGCGACTGGGACAAAGTCACCTCGGTGCCGGAACTCTTCCGGGATTTGAAGGATTCTGGCTCGGACATATTCGTCAGTGGTCATCACGGTGGCTTCAGTGGGAAGAGGCCATATGGCGGTATTACTGGCGCCTTAAGGAAGAAGAACGGTTAGTAGAATGGACGCACAAAGAAGATCGGGGGCTTCGGATGCCTAAACTTCCCGAGGTGGTTAGTGTTGAGCTCCCCGAACTTCAGAGTGCGGAAGACGGTCTTACCCGCATGGCTTTGGGCCTGGGCTATCATGTCGGTGCCGCGGACAGTGAGATAGGTTGTGCGGCATGGGATGGTATTTGGTCAAGTTGGGCAGCCAGTCTCAACTACCAGTTATATGAGATCCTCAGTAATGTGAGAATTACGGAGTGGCATATTGCGGGGCTGTCTGGACTTCTTCAACATATCCCGGACTGGTGACGGTGGAAAGACCCATTTATCAAGTTTTCGTGTAGCGGGAGGAACGCGGATTTGTCCCCGGGGACTCACGTTTTCTACTTCGCCAGTTTTTCATGTACAAGGGAGAAGGGGGGTGGTAGCATGCGTGCCATGCAGAGGAAAATGAGATTCCTAAAATATTTCTCAGGCCGCCTTAAAGGGTCTTCTCTACTGATAATTGTGTTCTTGCCCTTGCTGATCAATATGGTGATGGCCGGAGTGATTTGGCTTCATGTCCGGGAGCATTGGAGTTTTCATAACGTGGTAGGATTAAGCGCCTTGCTGTTTTTTGGCCTATTGCCTCTAATCGCCTTATTTTTAGTGGATGCTGTCAGTATTGAATCATGCAGAAAGTGGCAAAGGCGGCGCAGGTTGCGTGTCTTGCGGCCAGAAGACCCACACGTGCCCAAATCCCACTGAAGTATGACCGAATGTGTGTAAAAATCGGCTCGCGATGGCCATGGAAAACCTAAAGCGAGAGACCGCAACGGAAAAAGTCACCCTCTCATGACTGTGGGCGAATGCTTTTTGGCTGGTACCCGGTGGCGATATCTCTGAGTTTTCCGGTGCAAAAAATTTCCCACAGGACATACATGGTTTTCCGGCTCATGGGAGGGATGGACAATCCCTGATCGCCGGCTTTGTGTCAAATCCTTAGAAGCTGTTTCAGCCATTTGTCTTTTCAAGGGAGACGCCTATGCCTCGCGCTGCGAGGCACTCAGACCCATGAAAACAGGCGTCTCCGTCAGACGTGAGTGGCGTGCCATATAGGATAGGTTGGGTTCTAATGAACAACAACAAGATGGGGGGATCGCTCGCTCTTTTGTCAAGGGACGACCCATAAAGACAAGGAAATAGCCAATAAGAGCGTGATGAGAGCATAGGCAATATAGACATTGATTTTTCCATGGTGAATGCGAGCTAGCATTTGGGCTGCACTTTGCACTAAAGTGGCCAGGGGGAAAAATACGAGACGGTCGACGACGTAGGATTCTCTGACTTCACGCCGCACCATGGTATGAAAATGAGCGGCTGAGAACTGCTCGTGTTCCACCGGTTGATAGGGACGCAAAATGGCGCGAAATATGACCACGATCGGATTTGAAAAACCGGTTGCCGTGTAATGGGCATCGGCTGGCAATTCTTTAACACCGCCTTGCCAGGGTTCATGACGGACGATCTGCTTGTGCCGTTTGGCTATGCGAATAACGACATATACCAGGCCTAGCAAGATGGCCATGGCTATGGCCAAATAGGAGGGGGAACTCGCGAATACGACATTTTGCAGGGGTTTGGGACTTTGGTATAGAAATACCAATCCGGGGCCCGGCAGGATATGACTCCCAAGTTCTGCACCTAAAGGGCCAAAAGTCCGAGCCAAGGCTTGAGGCAAGTGCTGCGGAGAAAAAAACGCCGGAATTAATCCACTTTGGGTGCCGCCTTGAGCGAGTTCTACCGCGAGAAAGGACAATCCCGTGGCCACGTAAGTCGGCGTCACACCCAAGATTAGACAGCCTAATGCCAGCATTCCCAACGCCCATCTTGGCCCATGCCCGGCTTCATGAGCATTGGTGGCGCCAGGGGAGCGGCCTCGGCCTAAAAAGACCATTCCGTACAATTTGATGAAGGCTGTGGCCGCAAGACCTGCGGTGAGAGCAACTATCACTCCACTGAAGGCAAAAATCACTTGATCAATTGTGGATTTTAGGACCACGCTGCGAAGCAGGCTTTGAATGATGAGCCATTCGCTGATGAATCCATTAAACGGAGGCAATGCGGAAATCGCCATGACTCCCACTAACATAAAAACCGACGTCCAGGGCATCAGCCTGGCTAAGCCGCCTAGCCTATCCATTTCCAAATCTCCTGTACTGACGTCGATCCAGCCGACTCCCAGGAACAAAAGCGACTTATACACCGAATGATTTAAAATCTGATAAAGGGCGGCCACGCCTGCAATCCAGGCGAGCTCTGGCAAGTGATCCGCACGAAATGCAAACATGGCTCCCAGAGCCGTCGTGATGAGACCCATATTTTCAATGGAACTGTGAGCCAACATACGTTTCAAGTGATTTTCGGTGCTTGCGTACAAAATGCCAATTAAAGCCGTGACACTTCCTATGACCAAGATGAGAAGGCCCTGAAGGGGATCATGAATGGGCCAGAGCACGGCGTTAATTTCGATAATGCCGTAGATGCCGAGATTTAAAATGACCCCCGAGAGTATTGCTGAAAAATTTGCGGGAGCCGCCGGGTGGGCTCTCGGCAGCCAGCTCATACTGGGGAATAGCCCGGCTTTGACTCCAAAGCCGAAAAATGAGCAAAGCATTACAGCCCATCCTAGACCCAAGGATGCGGAATGATACTGTGCTGATGCAACTTGAATGGCAGAGAAATCGATGCTGTGGGATACGTCAATTAACGGGAGCCAGGCCCCCAAAGTCAAAAGAAACCCTGCTTCACTGGCCCCAAGCATCATATACCCGGCTTGCGTATGGGAATCATGGAGATGTTCGAAATTTACAGCGAGGTAACTGGCTATCGACATGATCTCCCAAGCAAAAAGAAAGGTGATGACATCTTGCGCCAAGAATGTCAAGACAATCGCCATCATTAGGACATGATAGAGAAGAGAAAAATATCGCAAATCATAATGTCCGTGCAAACGTTTGAGGTATGCTGGAGAAAACCACGAAACCGGCAAAAAGACGAGCCCGGTAATCAAGATGAAAAATGCGCTCAGACGGGGTTCTCCGACTACGAGAAAGCCCCAGCCTTGCAGAAACCACAAATTCAGTGACCAGGAGTGTATGAAGAAGGAGACGATTCCACTGTAAAGCAAGGCGGCAGCAGCCAGTGACCCCATCACGCTGCTTGCGCGCGTCACCCTATGACTTTTTATTGTGAATGGCAGCACTGTGGCTAGTAGGGACACTGCCATAAACACGAGAAAGCCTATCATGTTCTCACCCCCTGTGTTCTCATCTCTTCCGACTTTGCACCCATAAGCAGTTGAAAAGCATGGAGCAGGGCTAAAGGCGGGGGTGGGCATCCCGGTACGGAAAGATCCACGGGAAGTATTTTTTCGAGCGGACCGGCGAGCGCAAAACTCGAAGCAAAAAGTCCTCCCGAAAGAGCGCAAGTTCCCACGGCCACAACGCGTTTAGGACTGGGCATGGCCTGATAAGCTTCTTGCACGGCCTCCTTCATGGACACCGTTATGGGTCCGGTGATGACGAGCACGTCGGCATCGCGCGGTGTCGGAGTGAAGGCAATTCCCAAGCGGTGCAGACTGTATACAGGGCTGGCCAACTGATGCAGCTCGTTGAGACAGGCCCCGCAATCGCCTGCATCCACGACTCTAATATGCAGTGAATGGCGGAAAGAGTGAGGAAGCCTTGGTGATGTCATTTGGGCCCATTGATAGCCTTCTTCCCATGACATTCGGTTTTGGTCGGGCTGTTGGTGGCACAAACGACAGTGAATGCACCGGGTGTAATCCACCGTCATGACATTTCCGTGTTCTTTTAACGCCTGAGTTGGGCAAATGGTCTCTGGGGGCGCATCGAGAAGCGGCGTGGGGGCGGGACGGCCAGGCGACAATCCATTCAATGGAGACGGTGCTTTGGAGCTTACGGTCTTCTTGGGATGAGTCAGACCCATGCGAAGCCACAACATAGCAAATTTCCTCCTCGGTAAATCATTTATCCATATAGGGGTGTCAAATCTTGGCAAGTCTCTTGCTAACGATCCAAATCGGCTACGGAGAGCCCAAAAGTTGCCATGATGATGGGGAAATCTTGAAAGGCAAAATGCCTGATCGCATCGGGAAAAGCATGCCAGTTCACTAACCCAGGGGTAATGATGCGGCAGCGTTCCACCATCCCCTGATTGTTCGATGACACGGCACATAAAACGGATCCGCCAGGGCTTTCAACATACCCGAAAGCTGTCCTTAGCGCTGGGTGGAATTTATCTGTGGGAACGACTTCACCCGGTGTTAGCATGGAAGGAATCTGTTGGATAATGCGGATTGACTGCGTCATTTCCTGAGCCAACTGTCGAAACCTAGCATACCCGTCCCCTTCGGTTTGCACTGGCACGTCGAAGACGACGTTATCATAAGCGGCATAAGGTTGATGAATTCTTACGTCCCGGTGGATCCCCGAAGCCCGCCCCACCGGGCCCACCAACCCGTGAGTTCGGGCACGCTCACCACTGAGAGTGCCTACGGCTTCTAAACGGTCCAAAAAACTGTTGTCAAAGGTTAACGCATCCAAAATCTCTTGTGAGTGGTGGACGAGGGTTTCCAGCCGCTTCACAATGTGTTGGATGTCTTCGGCACTCCAATCCCGGCTGAGGCCTCCTAGTCGGATGAGACCGAATAGATAGCGGTGTCCGCTAAAAGCTCCCGAGATTTGCAACAACTCTTCTTCTTGAGCTTGGAGCAAATTTTGGGGAACGGACAACCCAGTCGATTCTAAAATGCCGGACAGCACTTGCAAATGAGAGCGTATGCGTTCAATTTCGGCCCAAAATACGCGCAAGAGTTGTGCTCGAGGTGAAATTTGAAGATCTCCCAGTGTCTCCCAAGCCTGAGCCATTGCGAGAGCATGGGAAAAAGCTGTTAGGCCGTCGATACGCTCGGCAATTAAGAGAGATCCCATGGGTGTTTGCCCTCTCATAAGCTTTTCTACCGCCCGGTATTTATAAAATGGCCGAATGTGGGCAAACACAATCTCTTCGCCCACTGTTTCGAGGCCAAATTGAATCGATTCCGCTGTTCCTGAGAAAACAGGTCCAATCGGCATCACAAAGGAGCCTGAGGCATCAACAATGCGGTGTGTTCCCAAATCTTCAAATCCGTTTGCTTTTTGGTGAATCTCCCACGAATGACGTTTCATCGGCGCCGTACCCTCAGGCCAGTGACTATCGTGCAAAACGAAATCTCCGAGTTGCGGATGACCCGCGAAGCTAACGTCGAACAAGTCCTCCATCTCCCGTTCCTGCCAATCCGCGGCAAATAGAATGTTACTGATGGAGGGAATGACTTGGTCATGGTTTCTCACTTCCATTCCCAGCCATGGACCTTTTGGCGTGTAAAATACGTAAAGGAGCCGCAAACTTTGGGTTCGGGCATCATCTTCGGGGACAATGCCGACAAACGTCCACTGAGGACTTAACTGACTCACCAATTGAGGGAGCAGGGAGGCTGGGATTGTAAGGCGGATCCCATTCGATTCGACTCGCCTGTTTATGTCTTGATGTTGTGTGAGAATCATCTCTAGTTCTTGTGCTGCTGTCATAAGAACTACCTCCTTAAGGCTAACGTTGTTAGCGTTAACAGATGATGAACTGAAATGGGAAGATACAGACCAAATGCCAAGACCGGAATCCAGCTAATAACCAGAGTCAACACCACAGAGTGGGGCAAAGTGATCGGTGGATGAGACGGCTGGCCAAAGACCATGTGATTGAGATGGCGCATAACGCCGAAAAATGCTAGGGTTAAAAACGCCAGCAACAGGGCGAGCACGATCACGTGGCGAGATATCAAGGCGGCACGGAAAATGGAAAGCTCGCTGAGAAACACAGCAAAAGGCGGCGCCCCGGCGATTGCCAAGCCGCTCAAAAGCAAACTCCCCGCTGCTATGGGTGATATGCGTATCAATCCTCTGACGGATGCGATATCCAGTGTGGAAGTCGCTAGAAATGCCGTGCCGGCACTGTAAAAGACCAAGGATTTGGTGAATGCATGGGTTAGTAATTGATATAACATGGCATAATGACCCGCTGGACCTAAGCCCAATCCCACGAGCAAAATTCCCATTTGTTCCACGGTAGAAAAGGCAAACAGGCGTTTAAAATCGCGCACTTGGATCATCAGCAATGCCGCGGTTCCCACCGAAATGAGTCCGAAGACTAGCGCCCAATTTTGAGCAAATCCCCCCGGAATTTGCTCAAAGACCGGCCAAAGTCGCATAATCACGTACAAAATGGTGCTGACTTCAATGCCCGACAGCAGGGCACATACGGGCGTGGGAGCCTGGGAATGGGCATCGGGCAGCCAAGTATGCATGGGCACGATGCCTACTTTGGTGCCAAAGCCGATAAAGATCAGTACGAAAGCCAATTTCAGCTGAATGAGTGGTATCCTAGGAGCTGCTAGTTTGAGCGTGTTCCAAGTTTGAATGGATACGTGCAAGTTCAACAGACCCCAAAGTAAGAGAAAAATTCCCAGCACGGCAACGGTGGCCCCCATGATAGTGATGACAGCGTATTTCCAAGCCGCTTCGAGCGCCTTGGGGGTATTTTCAAAGCCGACCAAGAAAACGGATAGAACTGTCGTGAGCTCCACGGCGACCCATGTCAAGGCTGGTTGCAGAAAAATAGGGACCATAAACAAGGAGGCCAGGAACAAATTGAGATTCACATAAAAGTGTTGTTGGCGCTGAGGACGAAGCGACGTGACCCGTTTCATATATCCCCACGAATACACGGTTGCGGTGAAGGCGACAAAACTTTGCAAAACGAGAATTAATGCACTGAGACCGTTTACGCCAACCCAATGAGGCAAAACCGTAATGCGAAAATGCTGGGTGATTTGCTGAGCGACAATAAGTGTGAGAATCAATGTCGCGGCGCTTCCCAACACTGAGACAATCCGAACGATATTAAGGCGGCGGCTAAAAAATGCGACCAACGCAGCCAAAACGGGTATCAGAGGAACGGCGATAATGATCATCGGGATTCACCTTCTTCTTCGCCTTCTTTGAGAACGGTCAGTTCCGACACCTCGGTGGATCCAATATGTTGTGCCAGTGTACGGGCTAAAATAGCCGCAACCAATACGACCATTACTCCTTCCAAGCCTGCTGCCAATTCCACAATGGCTGATGAGGTGGTAATGGCAATGCCTGCATAAAATGCCCCGTTGTCAATGGTCATCATGGCAAGCATTTGCGGGATTGCTTCGCCCCGGACAGTTAAGGTGTAAACACCGATGAGAAGGACATCCAGGCCTACCGGAAGATTCACTAAGACACTTTGATTGGCTCCATGCAAAAGAGGAGCCACAAAGAAATACGACAAGATGCTGAGAACAATGGCAATGACAAGAGACATGGGGGTATTGACAACGAATTCGAGTTCCCGGCGGGAACGAATCTCGGGACCGAAAGTCGTGGTGAGCAACCGAGGAATGACGATTGACTTGGCGCCGATGGTAATAAGACCTACGATTATCAGTTCTGCCGAATGATGGATCCATCCTAGAATAAAAGCCGATAGAGCCAAAAGAATCGATTGGCGGATGAACCATCGTAACACGGCTTGGGCCTGGCGCTGGGTCATCAGCACGATTGCGCTGAGTAAAAACAAGGCGCCTACCACGCTGTTTACGTTGGTGAGCAGATCAGTTATGACTAGTGGCTGGTTCATAGGTATTCCCTTTCTCTTATTAGAAATGGAATGGCTGTACAATCATGGCGATCACTGCGGTCACAAAAGCGATGCCAAGAAAATCTGGAATCCTAAACAACCGCAATTTGGCCAAAGACGTTTCGATGACGGCAATGACAATGACAAATCCTGTGATTTTTAGACTTATTCGCAAGATGGCCGCTAACAGATCGAGCGCGCTTAGGTGCGTAGCTAAGCCCCAAGGTGTGAGCAAGACGTTTAATAAAACGATGCTTAAAACCATAAATTTCATGTATCCGCCCCATTTGATCAGCGCCCGTGATGAACCCGAGAATTCCAGAGTTCTTGCCTCGTCAATCATGGCCAGCTCAAAATGACCGGCAGGGTTATCGACGGGAATTCTTCCCGTTTCCGCTAAGATGATCATGATAAACGCGGCTACAATCAAAAGATGGGTGGGAGAATAAAACGCGGCGGGCGTTGATACCCAATGCGCTTGTACGATATAAGGGATGGTGGAATTCGCAGCAAAGGACACCGAGAAAAAGACAATGATGAAAATGGGCTCTACCAAGGAACTGACCATGCGAGTTCGGCTGGAACCCATAAAACCATAAACGCTACCTGCATCCATAGCCGCCAGTAAAAGGAAAAAGGCTCCGGCGGAAAGGATAAATCCTGCAGCAACCATATCTCCCATGAATGCCATGAATAGAGGGTAATCGGTGAGAACAGGAATCAACAGGGTGACGAGAAGCGGTGAGATGAAGTAGATATACGGAGCAAAGCGAAATATCCAGGTAGATTGTGAGGATACCACTTCACTTTTGTGAAAGAGTTTCCACAAGTCATAATATGGCTGCCATACGCTAGGACCCTGTTTGGCTTGCATTCGCTCTTCGATGCGAGTTAAGAAACCTTGAAAAAAGGGAGATAGTAAAAGCACCACGAACACTTGACATAGATTGAACAAGATGTGAACGGCCACGCCGACGCCCCCTAATTGACAAAAATATTCACTCTTTCAGTTTTTTGCAGTACGGGTGCTGCGTTTGAACTGTTTGTCAGGGAGGAGAGATTTCTCTAAGCGGCACAAACCCCGACGCAATGGCAATGATGTTCCGGTTATAGAGTCTCAAGCAAACGTATAGGGCTAATAACTCCTCCCTTGATTGGGGTAGGAGTTATTAGCCCTCGGGGCATAGCGTGAACTCCATCACGTGGTGCCATTATAAATAAAACGCGAACTCTTATCAAGCAACAGGAAAGTCGTTCATTTGTTATACGAATATTCACATAAAAATAGGAAATGCCTACGTTTAAGAGGATAACGATTCCATTCTCCGTACGATCAAGTTCGAAACGTTGCGCTAAATTCGCCCTTTGGTCGTGGCACTGCCGTGTCACCCGTTTTGGCGGGCGCTTGTTCCTCGGGACTTTTCTGTTCCGCGGGCGAAATATTCTTTTACGTTCAGATATTTGTGGCCGAATTGCCACTTTTCATCGATCGCCATTAAGACAGTCTCTACAAGGCGTAGAGCCAAGGGCATGCAAATGACCCGGCCCCGGGATCTTTTTCGTAGAGAAGAAATGTGGATGGCGGAAAATTGCAATAGGGGTTTAAATATTAGTAGTTAACAGATCTTGTTGTGAAAACATTAATGAGGAGGATGCGGCCGTGGCGGAAGTTTTGCGTTCGACCAATATCGTCAAGGAATTTATCCGTGCAGAAAACGAGTTTCGCGGTGTTGAACACATTGAAAACAGTGGTCTGGCAGGGTTTGAGTGTTTGGAAGGTCAAGTTGCTTTCATGCTCAATCAAGGCACAATTACTTCGGACGATGAGGTGATGCAAGCTTTAGCTGCAGCTGGGCTAGATGCTGTAGACAAGCTGTTGCAAAAACCTCCCCGCAGTTGGGATTATTTGAGTGCAAACGTCGTGGCGCTAGCAACCCGCTTTGTCTCCGCATTTGATCCAGATGTTAATGAAGAGATCGCGAAGACAGCCGAGACATTCTGGGAAAGTCCTGAGGACGCGGCATTTCATTTTAGAATATGGAGTAGTGTGATAGCGCGATTGATGAGATCGGTAAAATCGCATAGGAACAAACGGGATACCCGCAGCTATTGCCGCTTTGTCCTAGAATTTGTCGAACCATTTCCGGAATCACGTAAGGACGGCAGTATGCACTGGGCTTTATGGTCTCGCAAGGCACCAACGGACCCTGCCACCAATATGGAAGAAAGTTAGGTTTATTGTGTTATTCCGTTCAACAGAATAGTCAGGAATCACCATACATAACTTTAGTGGGGGACTTCCGGCAATGGTACGCGTCGTAAAAACTTCCGGGGAGGGAATCCATTCTGACCGTGCTCAGGTGGCGCACGATCGAGTTTCAGATTGTTCAAGGTTTCATCGCCTTTCGTCGCGTCATTTCCTCATAAATATTGGTCTCACGAAATATGGCTTTTAACCATGATGACATTGAGACCCTCAGCTTTTAAATTTCGGTCCATGCGGACCGAATTTAGCCCACGGTTATTTACACCAGTGAGATCCCATTAAGAAGAAGCGGTCGGCAATATGTTATGTAGCGAATTGAGAGCAAGAACGAATCCCTCCCTGCTGACCCAAGATGCGGGAAGAAAGCTTATGCTTAAGGCGCGGGGATTTTCCAGATGAAACCGGAAGTGTGCTTTTAGGCGGAGGGAAGGAGAAAAGAGGCAATGTGAAAAAATGTCAGTACTAAAGTAAGTGGTGGAGAGAACTTGTCCGCGCGATCGACTGCAGTTATGATAAACATTATAATAAGTTCTGTGTTTTACGGGTAGAAGAGGAGTTGAAGGGGTCTCATGGCAACGCGTTCATTTCTATATGATATTCAGGTTACTTTGCTTGACATGCCTTGGCCGGTATGGCGGCGCCTCTTGGTGCCGAGCACGATCACTTTTAAAAAGTTTCATGAGGCCATACAAATTGCAATGGGATGGCAAAATTATCATCTTTTTGAGTTCCGGTACGGACCTATTGCTGTTTCGATACCCGATGAGGATTTCTTGGTTGATGATTTTCATTATGACGCCCGGTGGAAGAAGCTATCATCTCTTAATCTGTCAACTTCTGACATTTTATCCTATTTGTATGATTTCGGGGACAATTGGGTACATTTGCTTCATATTAAGGGAGTGAGGCCATTGGAACACCGCGAACTGGCAGTGCGCTGCACGGGCGGTGAGGGGGCGTGTCCCCCGGAGGATGTAGGCGGGCCCTACGGATATGAGCAGTTCCTTCAAACAATCTATGACAGTGAAGATCCTGAGGCCAATCATTTGATAGATTGGGCAGGAGGAGCATTTGACCCTTGGGCATTCGACCGCAACCATGTTAACAAGGAAATGGCCCAACGATTCAAAAAATGAGCCACATTGGCTCATTTTTATTTTTTTGAGGTGGCGACGGCATCGCGAGTCCGGGGAACCATGGCGTGCATGACAGGGACATTCCAAAACTGTGCCACGGACGTTAGAATAATCAATCCGATGATCATGACTCGGGGCGTCAACCACAAAGTGCCCAGAGCCAAAAGTGCCAGGGTAAACAATCGGCCTATGTTAAGAGCCACTTCACGGCTTAAGGTGTAGCTGACCCGCCGCTGGGTAATTTCCGGATCTTGATCCATAATGCTTAAAGGGATATTTTCGCTGGGGACCATGTAAAAGGGCAAAGACAACCCAAAGAGGACACCATACGCCAAAATCCATGGCCAAGTCTGGCCTGCCAATAGCAACATGCCTGCCCCGGAAACGCCAGCAATCCCTGTGGTCATAAAAGCAATCTGCCTGCCATGACGGACATGACGCGTGATGAGAAGAGAGGATGTCATGCGGGCCAATGCATTTAGAGCGGTATAGACTCCCACGTAAGCTGCGTTGTGAGTAGCCACGAAAATAAGGAACAACCCCGCAAGATTGGCAATACCTTCGCGTGTGCCGCGAACGACAACGGTTTTGATAATCGCGGCCCACTTAGGGCGTTCAGTAATAATATGCCAGCTGTCCATGACCGGCCGCAACTGCATAGGCGGGCCCTTGGGGACTCCTTGGCTTAACACGAATGCTGCGGAATATAGAGCCAAGGCGGCAGCAAACACAATCAAATAGCCGCCTAGCCCGGGCAAGGTGCTGATGACGAAACCTGAAAACAAAGGTGCCACAATGCCGGTTACGCTGTTGATGGCGCCACTCATGCCAAAAAAACGCATACGAAGCATGGGGTCAATGGTATCAAAGGTCATGAGATTGAACCCAAACCAGTAAAAGCCTTGGGCAACCCCGTAGAAAAATCCGAGAACAAAGATCAACTGATTGGCATGGTGGGACAAGCCTAGCAATGTGGCATAAAACACCATCGTCAAAAGCAGGCCGATACGGTAGGGAAGCAAGGGCGGCTTATCATGAAAAATCTTGGCCGCAACGTAAAAAGTTGCGGTTAAGGGCACGAAGTAACCGATGTTGAATAGGATCAACCCCGATAGATTATGCGCTAGCACCAACATGAACAGATTTACAAAGACCGTGGCAACAGCATTGGCTGTCTGGGCCCCGGAAAATGTCAATAAAAGCCATAGGGCACCTTGAGAAAGTTTAAAGCGCGAATTCACCCATATTCCTCCTGTGGCAACCCCCGGACTTGGAATCTGCCGGGGTCTAAACTCTATTCTATTATATTGGTCACGGATCGCGACAAAGTTTGTCATTGTCAGGAACAAAGAGAGCATATCTGCAAATTGAGCTCCGAGTTTTATCAAAATGCGCCGTAAATTCCCTAGCTTCAGTTATCTTGAGGGATCACAATGCCTTAATGCCTTCTACGCCGTAAACAATGTAGCCTAATGAGACGAAAAACACCGTCGGAGAATCATTATCGTTAGGGATTCTCTCACGAAGAAACCCTATCCGTCGAAGGCCCAAAGTCATGAATGTCTGACCTTTTGAGGAAGTCCTTAATTTTTCGTGTTGTATGTGGCAGACATTTCTACGACGTCAAAAGGGCTTATTCCTTAAGAGTTTTTAAAATCTGACTATAGATAACTCAAGGCATGGGGAGTGTCCAGTCAGGTGTCCCGCTTTGACGTATTTAGAGGTCTATGGCCGTCGCATGGGTCTTGACGGAAGCGAGAAAGATGGTGCACGACCGGAGCCTCGGATCTTTCTTCCAGGCAAAAAATGGGCCGTTCGGGAATGAAACGAGGAGGGTAGTCTAGAGAGTTCACGCTCCCAGGCATAAACGGCTTCTCTTCATTGCGTGTTTTCTGGCAATTCTGCATTGAGTCGGAAAGGAAGCACAGCCCTGCAGGATGCGAAAAGGGGCGCTACCATCTATGATGGGATATGAACCGTCGAAAAGCTACGCAGATGCGGATTTTATGGGGAAATATTATGAGGAGAGGGAGAACGATCATGCATGAACTGCATCTAGAGACCCACGAGAGATTTGAGATGATAAATGTGAGCGACTCTGTGCGGCAAGTTGTTCAAAGCCATGGAGTCGAGTCGGGTGCTGTTGTAGTCTATTCGCCACATACTACGGCCGCCGTGACCATCAACGAGAGTTGGGATCCAGACGTTATTCACGATGTCCTTTTGTTCCTCCAACAAAGAATTCCCGCGAAGTATCCCGGTTTTCGGCACAGAGAAGGAAATTCAGACAGTCATCTCATGGTGAATTTGATTGGCGCTTCCACAACAGTTCTCATCGACCACGGGGAACTGGTTTTAGGGCAGTGGCAGGGTATTTTTTTCTGTGAATTTGATGGCCCGCGAACGAGGAAGTTTTATGTGCAGGTCATGGGAGCTTAATTAGTGCTGACGGGGGTATTTTGATATTAATCGACAACGGATGTAATGCCTTAAACCGACCGCTGCGTGAAGATGACAGGGTGTATGTGAAGAGAAGAGTGAAGGGAAACTTCAGAGAAGAGGGAATCAGGGTTGTTGTGGGCGCTCCTTGAGGAATTTTTCTGACCGCTAGTTCAAGGAGATGAAGCAGAGCTGGACAGTTTCGTGGACCTGAAGAATAGTTCCTGCCCCAGACCCTTATCGTCCGTTATGGGATCTTTGGGGCTGCCAGGCACCAACGAGAAGTCTTGCGAATATGATGATTAACAACAGGCAGTAAAACGCCAACCCCGAAGGACTGATGGCAGTGGAAAAAGAAGGATCGCTTACGCGCGCGTCTTGTGTAGGCATTTGCGAAGGGTGTTTGTGTCTGATTGCTGATACAGGACATGGAGGACACCGGCGCCGGTGTCCTCAGTGTGGAGAAATGGTATGTATGACTCCGGCAGACGATTTGGTTTCGGGATTTCAAGATGTTGCGGATGCAGTGGACCAAATCCTCCCGGAGTCGATCTTCCATAATCGGTCCCTATGTCCCTGGCCCGTCTTATACCAAGGCCAGTGGCATGTCGATGTGCGTTGTCCTCCCGGAAGCGAATACGGGGACATAGCCAGAAAATATTTTCCTTTACCTTACAAACGGTCTATTGATCAGTTCATGGATAATGCCATTCCGAAGGAAGCGGTGATGGGAGATTGGCTGGAGGAAAGTGTGGTCATAGCGCCCGAGGAGATTACTGGCAAAAAATTGTTCCGGTTTATCCGCAATTTGAATACCTGGCGTCAAAATTGGACAGCGAAAGGGGAGTTTGATTGGCAGGAGACTTTGGCGTCTTGGGTTTCCAAGCTGTCTAAGATAGAAACAGAACAGCTGATCAAAAGACTGGATAGAGAACAGAGGATAAAAAGTCAGGCCCACAACAACACGGCACGACTTTGGCTGAGGCAGACGCTAAAAGCCCACCGGAATGCCAGCACCTGGTCGCAGCCCCATATTTAACCCATTTTGGGCTTAACCAGGAATTCCAGCTGCCAAAACAAAAATGTATGTGACAAGCCGGACAACCTCCAAAAACCCGTGATGGATAAATAGAAACGGCCAATCGCAATAAATCCCCGAAAACCACGCTGCCCGCCCACTGACGAACAAGCAACCAGACAAACCGTGAGTTCGTGGCAAAGGCCATGCGAGGGGAGGATTTGAGGGCGTTCATCGAGAGACAAGCGCCAGGCGAAGTCGCGAAAATGAGAATCACTATCATAGCTGGTGCCCGGCATGCGGCAGGTTTTGTTTTTCGCCATCTCGGACCATTTGCTCGTCTCTTTCACCGTCATGAGGGGAATGGGTCATCAAAATAACTTGGGAGGATCTGAACGCCCCCCGGGAAGAATCCACAAAATAACTCCGGCTAAGATCCAAAAGGCTGGCAACATAAGCAGCGCTAAAACAATCCAATAAAGGATGTCCACTAGACTTCCCCCTTCGGCTACTTGAATGCCCTCATCGCTTGATCTTGATTATGATTATAGCAGATGGGTCAACATATACCATTCCCATAGAAGTGTGGGTACAAAACCGCATTGAATCCTGCCACACAGGGAGGCTGGTAGGTTCCGGTCATGACACCTAAAACATCTCAGATCCATACCGGGCTACGCCGCATTAACTGCCAAATTTTTCTGGTAAATGCTTGGAGTCTCATTCGGGTGCGTTGATTTTGCTCTTTATTTTGATGGCAAGGGCTATTTTACGCCCATGAATTAAGAATTTTTGCTATAGTTACTGCCAAGGACTGAATTTCAAGGTTTCCTATCAACCTACATCCTCTCCCGTGGGAAAAACAAAGCCTCTCAAACAGTGCAGCGGCGCCTTCGGCAAGCATGATATAGCAGGCAAAATTATGTTCATTTGTGGCACTGAATGTTATGGAGACGAGAAAAAATCTGAAGGAGAGGAAGGCATGCTGCGAACGGAATATGCGAATTGGTTGACGATTGCGTCGGCCAATAATGACGAAATTGATATGATTAGACAGAAGGTTGAGGCGGGACAAGAAAATGAGGTGATGCTTGTCTTCATTCCCAACGCCGAAGTGGCGGAAAATGCAGTGGAACGACTGCAGGACGTGGGTGGCGAGTATTTTATCAGTGCGCATGACAACCAACGGCTTTTGTTACTCCGCTCGCATGCGTGGTCTTTACGCCGTTCCGAACAGCAAAATCACATCCATGCCCTGATAGGACTTTTGGAAGAGGCGTTGGAGGTTGCTCTGGACGCGGATCCTGAACTGGCGCGGGAAATAGCGGAGAAGAGTGCGAAGCACCTGGAAGGATCGCCAGCTGTGCAAAAGCGTTTTCGCCAATTAGAAGATACCGTATCCGAAAACAGACGCAATTCCTCTCGCTCCCTTACCTCTTCCAGCACAAGTAAAAAGATGAAAGATTAGACAAAGACTCGTTGAAGTGGTGAATAGCTCCCATTTTGATGCAGGAACCTGGTGCTTTAAAATCGAACTGAACTTCAGTAAGCACATGTGCTCTAACGTGCTGGCTAATGTATGACTTAGGAGGATTTTGATGGCCATTTCCTGGCAAAAGAAGTCGGCTCATACGCCATATGATATAGATCTGGTCTGCCGCTACACGAAGACCAAAGACCCTAGTGATAACCCCGTGGAGATCAACACGCAAACGAAGCCGATGATGATTGTATGCAAAGGCGCAGATTTGGAAGAGTTGTTAAAAGGCCTGTTATCGGCACTGAGCTTTATTAAGGAACGTGACTTTTCCCGACTGCACTGTAATATGGACGAAACTCCTGACACCTGGTGGCCAGGCATCTTGGTTAAAGTGGCACAGTCTCTTTATACTGTTTCTTATCCTCACCGCAGCAAAGACTACACAATTTATGTGAGTCCTGGCGAGACATCATGGCATTTTTCCCGAACTCTGGCGGATCTGGTGATTTGGGTAAAAGATCTGGTGAATCGGCCGCCTAATCGGAAAGCCCCTCAAGTCTTAGCAGATCTATTTCAGAACAGAGCTCAAGACAATAAGCTTCCTATCACTTGGGAAAGGCTGGAGCTGGACGATTTGAAAGGGATCGAAGCGGGCGGCATTCTGGCAGTTGGCCAAGGATCAATCAATCCGCCCGTGCTCTTGGTAGGCCGCTATGAAGGAAAGCGTGGCGCGCCTTGGTTAGGGGTCGTGGGTAAAGGCATTACGTTTGATGCGGGAGGAATTTCCTTAAAGCCCGCGGAGAATATGGGACGGTTAAAAGCGGATATGGCGGGAGCGGCTGTCGCGATGGCTTCATTGCAACTCGCCGCAGAAATGAATTGGCCTATGAATATTGTGGCTCTTGCTCCTTTAGCCGAAAATTTGCCTGATGGCGCAGCATACAGACCAGGTGATGTGATTACCATGATGGACAAAACAAGCGTAGAAATTGTCTCGACCGATGCCGAGGGGCGGCTAGTGTTGGGTGATGCTATGACTTATGCCTTAAAAAATCCTGTCTCTCATCTCATCGACATTGCCACTCTCACTGGAACTAACGCTGTGGCCTTGGGCGGGATTCGGGCAGGGCTTGTATCCAACGATGCAAGCTGGGCGGAATCGATCTATCAAGCGGGTGAGAATAGCTTGGAGAAAGTCTGGAAACTTCCTCATGACCCAGGCTATCAAGACATGAATAAGAGCCTTGTTGCCGATTTGAAAAACTCAGGCGGACGCTACGGGGGAAGCATTTCCGCAGGGCTTTTTGTAGGACATTTTGCACGCTCTGTTCCTTGGGCCCACGTTGACATTGCCGGCATGGCTATTAATGACCAAGGAGCAACGGGCTTTGGAGTCATGCTTATGGCGGAGTTGATGCGCTGCTGGATCCGCGACTACGCCTAGAAAACCGGGTTTCTTGGCAATAAGGATAGTGGCCATAGATTTAGGACATGATACCTTACGGAACCGTGCTGCTTAAGTGTGCTAGGGCATGGGAAAGGAGGGCAAGTCTTTGGTCACCAACGTAAGTTGCACTGTGAGCAACTGCTACTTTTGGGCGCAGGACAATATTTGTTCTGCGGATAACATCCTTATTACAGCTGACAAAGTGGCAGGAGCTCATTCGACTATGGCCTTGGGCCAGGAGTCCTGGGATAATCTCGTTGAGAAAATTGGCGAAACCCCTTCACCGTCTATGGCGGAAACAGCCTGTTATACCTTTAAGCCTCGTTAGAATGGGAACAATGTTAGGCGAATGTGTGTGCTTGTGTTTTGCCCGGCTTTCAGCCGGGTCATTTTTTTACCCGGAGAAAAAAGGACTCGAGAATCCCTGTGTCGAAAACCACGTAGAAACATACTAAATTGTCGAATGGATTCGACATTAACTGACGCGAAAGGACTCGAATAACGATGAAATGGACTGCAAAAATTTCAATTTTTGCTGGGACGGTTATGGCCGTTACTCTTGCTCAAAACTCGTTAATCATCTCCCATTCTCAAAATACGCTACGCCATATTGTGGATATCAGACAGCGCAATCTGGTTTTCAGTAAAGCTTTGCATGACATGCAAACGGCATTTTATGGGTATGACGACCAAATGAATATGTTCGTGCTGATGGAAAAATCCGGAAACACAACTACTCTGGCTGCTCGCACATATAACCAGGCGATAGGATTTCAAAAAAAATTTTCTGCCGACCTCAAGAAGGCTGAAGCGGTCCGCGGTAACAATCCTAAGACAGCTTTATTGCTTAGCCGACTGAATCACGCCTTTAACAGCTACCAGGCCGACGCCAAAAGGGTAAAACAGGATATTGCCTCACATCACATTAATCAGGCGACGAAGCTTCAAAGTTCGGGGAATACCGCCGTGTCTGCTGAGATTATGACGACTTTGAGTCAGTTAATGGCAATCGGCAACGCCAACATGAATGATGCTTTGGCGGGTGTGAGTCAAAATCAACAATCCACGGTCCTTTTGATGTGGATTGTTACCGGTGTGGAGTTGGTATTGCTGGCCCTTTTGGTTGTGGGGATGCAGTATTTGGCTATTCGTCCTTTGAAATCTTTGAGCAAGGTCGCCGAACATCTTGCCCAAGGCAATATTGAGGATGTTGTGGGCTATCACTCCACAGATGAGCTGGGCGATCTTGCGAATGCGTTTCGGAGTACGATGAGTTATTTGTCTGAGTGGGGGCGTATCGCTGAATCCATTGGGGACGGGGACTTGACCGTTGTTTCCGAAACTAAAGGCCCTAAGGACAAGTTGGGCCATGCCATCGTCACTATGCACAGGCGGTTGCGAGAAATTATTTCGGCTATGCAGGATATGGGACATTTGATTCATGAGCATGTAACGGAGCTCATCAGCCTAGCTTCACAAACCACTGACGCGAGCCATCAAATTTCGGAGGCGATAGCCGAGAGTGCCCAGGCCACAGGCGAATCATCACAGGGTTTGCAACAAATTGCGGCTTCGATGCAGCAACTGAAAGCGGCAGTGGAGCAAGTGGCAAGCGGGGCACTGTTGCAGGCAGATCAAGCCCAAGGCGGCGAGAAGGCCCTGGGCGAAATGAAATCGGCGCGGTTAAGTGTCCAAGATACGGCTAAACGGATGGAACGACTGTCCTTGCAATCACGCCAAGCGGCCCAAGTAGGCCGTCAGCAAGTCGAAGAAACCTTATCGGCTATGACCCGAATTGCCGATGTTACACGCATAAGCGCTGAGTCCATCACGGAACTTGGAAAACATTCAGAGAGAATTGGAACCATTGTCGGTACCATTCAAGAAATTGCGGCCCAAACCAATCTCTTGGCTTTGAATGCTAACATTGAGGCAGCCCGCGCAGGAGAACACGGCCGTGGATTTGCTGTTGTCGCGGATGAGGTAAGAAAACTGGCCGAGCAGTCGGCTAGAGAAGCGAAAAATGTCAGGGAGCTTATTCGCACCATTCAAAGTACCGTCAACGACTCGGTGTCTTCTATGGAAATGGGCCAAAAGGAAGTGATAACTGGGCAGGCCTTGGGTGAACAAACTCGGAGTGCCCTAGAAGACATGGAACAATCCGTCACCCAGGTGGCCGGAGAAATCGGCCAACTGAGCCAGGCCATCGCGAGTTTAGATAGTCAGAGCCAAGGTGTGGACCAAGGGATTAGACAAATCTCCAAAATTGCTCAAGACAATTCGGCAGCGGCTCATCAAATGGCTGCCTCTTCCCGGGATGTTACCGACACCATAGAAGGACTGGCCGCGATATCAGAAGAAACGGCCGCATCCACAGAAGAAGTGGCGACTACCAGTCAGCACGTGGCGGAATCAGTCGCAACCGTGGCCCAAAAGACCGAGGAACTGTCACAAGTGGCGTCCCGGCTCGATCAACTGGTATCGCAATATCGGTTGTAGGAAGGAGGACAGGTGATGCAGGTGCTAACCTTCACATTCCAACACTCGACCTTTGCTTTACCCATTGAGGCAGTTTCTGAAGTCATTCGCATACCGGAAGTGACTATTCTTCCAGGCGCACCCCCAGGATTGACGGGGCTAATAAATTTGCGGGGACGCATGATTCCTATCGTGGATCCTAGATTTTATTTAGATTTTGACACCTCCCGGAATCTTGGACACGTGATAGTCGTGACGAAAGACGGCGAATTAATGGGCCTGGGGGTCGAACAAGTGGAAGGGATTGTCGACATATCCGTGCACGAAGGGGTGCCGGATATGGTGGATGAAGAGTTGCAGCCTCTCATTTACGGCTATTTTCCGTCGCAGGGAGACTTTGTTTTTACTTGGCATACCTACGGCCCCTTTCTCTTATGGGATTTTATGAGCTCGGGCAAGGAGATGCAGTCATGACCTTTTATGAACTTTCCTGGGAGTCAGTCGAAGAACAAGAGCTTTTTGTGGCAGAACTGAGTGATTTGCTCGAGGTGCTGGAGGACATTTGGCTGTCGGAAGAGCCAGATGTGCAAGCGGCCTTTCGAGCCGCGCACACCATAAAAGGATCGGCGGCTATGGTGGGACTCGAAGATTGGTCATCAAAAGCTCACCGGCTTGAGGATCGTCTCGATCAGATCCGTCAGAATCCCGAGAGTCCTATCGAAGACAGTTTGCGTGAGGACGTCTTGGATTTTGTGGACTTCATTCGTCAACAACTCAGCCCTCCCCAAATCCCGGATAAAGGGTTATCCCAGAAGCACTGGCGTATTACTTTGGCAGCCGACTGCACCTTGAAGGGCGCGCGGGCATTTCAGATTCTTAAGACCATCGCCGACCAAGCACAAATTATCACCTCTCAGCCATCATGGGAGAATAAAGATGAGATGGAACGGTTCGACGGCAATGCCATCGATGTGGTGTTTGAAGAGATGCCTCTTCAATCAATCGATTGGTCTCGCGTATTGCTGTCGATTCCGGAAGTTGAGCACTGTGAAGAGATCGCACAGGCCGAGGAAGAACCGAAAAATCCTGTACCCGGTGTGAATGTCGCCAAAAGGCGAGAAGACATGATTCGCATTCATCCCCAGGTGTTGGAAGATCTGCTGGACGGATTAGGTGAATTATTGATGCGTCACGCCGAGCTTTCACACCGCCTGACTGATCAGTCGCCTGCCGTCAAAGAAGCATTGGATGGCGTAAAACAGATTGCCATGAATTTACAGGATATGACCTTGCGAGCGCGCATGTTGCCATTGTCGACCCTCTTTCACCAATATCCCCGAGCCGTTCATGATATCGCTCAAAAATTATCCAAAGATATTACGCTTTCGGTGGAAGGAGGGGACACGCAGCTGGATCGTCTGGTTATGGATCGGTTGCATGAACCCTTGCTTCATCTCATACGCAATGCGGCCGATCACGGCATTGAAACGGCGTCAGAACGCCTTCGGAAAAAAAAGCCTGCCGCTGGCCATATTTTTCTGAAAGCGAGTTCCCGAAAGGGACGGGTTGAGATTGTGGTAGGCGACGACGGACGTGGAATTGACTGGAATTCATTACGGAATAAGGCGGTAGCCGAAGAAGTTATGACAGCCGATCAAGCGCGGCATGCCTCGCCGGAGGCTTTGGCCTCTTTGCTCTTTCTTCCCGGTTTTTCGACTAAAGAGCAAGTGACGGATCTATCCGGAAGAGGTGTCGGACTCGATGTCGTTAAAGACACAGTCGATCAGCTGCACGGAGACATTCGAGTGGAATCGGAAACGGGGCAGGGGAGCCGTTTTATCATGGAACTTCCTATGACTATGGCTATTTTGTCGGCGCTTTTAATTAGTGTGGGGCCTGTAGTATTAGGAATTCCGGTGTTGAATGTGGAACGGATTGAACCCTGGCAGGAACAGAACATCAAGCATACTCTAGGATCAGATATGATCGGTGACAACGGCCATCCTCGCAAGGTAATGATTTTGGGTGAACTGTTAAAAATCGGCCCTACCGATCCGCAGATGATTATCCGGGTTCAAGATGGATCCTTAAAGATGGCGTTGGTTGCGGATGCCGTACTGGGTCAGCAGGATGTTGTCATAAAACCGCTAGGCCGGGTAATGCCTCTCATGCCGTGGATGACGGGAGCGTGTTTGCTGGGAGACGGCCGGGTGGCCCTCATGGTCGATATCAAACGACTGGCTGAACGCCTAGGCCATAGTGACGGCACACAACTTCCGGAACCCACTGAGAGTGCAGAAAGTAACCAATCTGTCGCCACTTCGACCTGGCTGATATTTGGTGTGGGATCACAATTTTACGGAATTTCCGTCGAAAAAGTGCAAGAGGTGCTGGTGAGAAGTTCGGTCAACCGGATTGTAGGACAGCACGCCTTGATCGAGGGGGTAGCCATTATCCGCGAGGACTCTTATCCTGTTCTTTCAGGTCATAAGCTGCTGGATGCCAGTGATTCATCAGAAGGCGGCTATTTTATCGTGATTCACATGAGTCAGCACCTTTTTGTGTTGTCGGTTGATACCGTGAAAGAAATTGTTTCCGTACCCTGGCGACAGATTCAGCCGGTTCCTCATCAAGATGGAATGGAAGTGATTATGGGATTGGCCGAGGTCGAAGGCGCAGCTATTCAGTTGATTGACCTCGATGCCGTGATTTCTGGGGTCTTGCCTTCTGAGTCCGGTGCTCCAGAAAAGAAAGACAAGCTGGAGTCTCTCGACGGCGTGCGGGTATTTTTGGCGGATGACTCCCGCCTTGCCCGGCAGAAACTGGTTTCTGCCCTAACCGCATCAGGGGCCGAGGTCAGTGCATTTGAAGAGGGGCAAGCTTTGATGGCCGGATTAACCCTAGGAGGTCATTTGCCGCATGTCATCGTCACCGATGTCGAAATGCCGAAAATGAATGGATATCAAGTGCTGGAAGAAGTGAAAGCCCAATTGCCCCAGATCCCAGTCATCGTTCATACCTCACTAGACGGAAGATTGTCAAAAGAACACTGTCTAGAACTCGGAGCTGACTTTGTCCTCACCAAGTGGGACGTCGGAGAACTGGTTCGGCGTGTGAGTCTGGCATCGCACCAAGGAGTAGACGACCAAGGAGGGAGAGGACATGCGCTTATTGCCGATTAACCAGTTGCAGCCAGGAGACATTACTGCGGATACATTACGCAGCACCGATGGAAGAATTTTATTGCGCGAAGGAGTCACATTAACACAATCAATGATCGAAACTCTTTCTCGCTGGGGTATTCCGGCATTGCCGGTTGAGTGGCCGGGATTTAAAGATATTGATACGGCGGCGGCCTTGCCTCAAACAATCATTGATGAAATGACCCACTGGGCCGGTACCAGCGGAGAACTCAATTGGGATGTGATTGGACAAGCTCAGCGAATCGTCCGCAAGATGTGGGATCAAGTCTTAGATCGGCATCGCCAGGCTTTTGAATTAATCGGAGTCTACCAAGTGGGAACTCCTTTCTGGACATTTTATGTCAATTTGGTGGCACTGGTTTTGCGGCTGGGTTATGAACTGGCTCCGGAATGGGCACAGTCGTATGCCCTTGCTGCGACGCTGATGGGATTTTATCACGCCCGAATGACATTGACGGAAGTGGTGGAACCCCACCCCAATCACGCTCAGCCACTGGTGGATCAACTGAGACAGTTCCAAATACCGGCTCCTTGCATCACCAGTTTATTACAGCACCATGCCCGCTATGACGGCAGTGGGGTACCTGCCTTAAAAGGAGGAGAAATTTACCGAGGAGCCATGATTTTGGGTTTAGCCGAGGAGTTTTTGATCTGGGTGTTTCGCACCGATGGCCAATCTTTGCCCGCTCATGAGGCGTTGGAATGGATCATTGGGGGGGCTGGTATGGATTTCTCCCTGGAAGCTGTCAAGAAACTGCAAAGAATTGTGGCGCCCTATGCCACGGGACAAGTGGTCATCGTGGACAACCATGATGTGGCCGTCGTCCGAAACGTGCCTTGGGACTGGCCTGCCAGACCTACGATCGGCTTATTGAGCGGCAGTGAAAAAGGAACCATTGTTGATCTTAGAGAGGCCAATCAGCAAAACCGCGTCATCACGGATATTTACCGTGAACGACTGTGGCCCGCGTAAGAGGCCCAGTCAAAAATGGGGGAGGAAGCTTATGTCTCAAGTGGACGAAGTGCTGACGATTTGGGGAAAAATTTGTGGTCCCGGTCTTGATGAAGCTGGCCGTGCTTTAAGCCAGATGACTGGCTTGGAATTTACGATGGAAGACAGAGCGGTGAACGAGGAAAATTGGGGGGATGTACTGGAGCGATTCAATTCCCGGGATGAACCTGAATACTGTTTGGTGCATTTGGGCGCCAGGGGATTGGTCACGGCGCAGATCATGTTGATTTTTTCTCCCGACCATTGTCGCCGCCTCATTTCGACGATGATGGGAGAAGAGGTGGAACTGCCATTGGATGACGTCGGTTTATCCGCTTTAGCCGAAATTGGCAATGTCGTGGGCACAGCATTTTTGAATGTATTTGCCAATTTGTTCCGCACCACTTTCGAGCCAACCATTCCGCACGTCTTGCATGGTCGGGGCAGACAGGTGTTTCCGGAGTTTGCGTGCACGAGACGCGTACTGGTCACGGAGGCCATATTTCGCGTCACGGGACAGGCCCTGACGGGAGAAATTCTGATTGTCCCCACGAGGACTGATCAAGATGCAGAACACAAGGGGGGATCAGCGCAATGAAGATACTGATTGTCGATGACGCGGCTTTTATGCGGCTGAGGTTAAAGAAACTCTTGACACAAGAAGGCTATGAGGTAGAAGAAGCCGGCAATGGCCAGGAAGCGGTGGACAAGTATCAGACTCTTCACCCCGACTGCGTCTTAATGGACATAACCATGCCGGAAATGAGCGGTATTGAGGCCTTAAAGGCTATTAAGGCCCATGATTCCGAAGCCAAGGTGATCATGGTTTCGGCATTGGGGCAGCAAGCTATGGTCATCCAGGCTATTGAGCAAGGTGCCAGGGATTTTATTGTCAAACCCTATGAGCCTACTCGCGTCCTGACGTCGTTAAGCAAAGTTCTTTCATGAGTGGCGAAAGGATTTTACGCATACAAAGGAGCCTCGCGCCTTATGCCGACGGTAATGATCGTTGATGATTCAGCTTACGTGCGTTTTGTGCTGAAAGACCGGTTTAAAAGGCGGGGATGGGAAGCCGTAGGCGTCTCCAGCGGCGAGGAGGCGGTCCGGCAATGCTCTCTTTTGCACCCCGATCTGGTTACCATGGATGTGCTGATGCCCAATATGGATGGTATTCAAACCCTCAAGGCTATCCGTTCTTGGTGGGATGGGCCCATTATTATGGTGTCTCAGGCGACGCAAGGGGGACAGGATATGACCTGGCGCGCCTTGGAAGCGGGAGCGTCAGATTTTGTCGGCAAACCGTCTCCGCAAGAACCCCTGGATCAGGTTATCGCGCAGATTATTGAAAAATATGAGGTATTGCACCGGCCATTTTCCGGGAAACCGATGCTGACGGCGCATCCGAAGAGGTCTTCTTCTGCGGCCAGCGCAAGAGTCGTGGTCATTGGGGCGTCCACCGGCGGGCCTAAGGCGGTAGGCCAGGTGTTGAGACAGCTTAAGGCCCCATGGGCCGCCCCCGTCGTGATAGTCCAGCACATGCCCCCCAATTTTACGGCGTCTTTGGCTCAGCGGCTCTCTCAAATCATTGGTATGCCGGTTAGAGAATCCCCTTTGACTCCTGAGATTTGGACTTGGGATCCGGGACAAATTATCCTGGCTCGAGGCGGCTATCACCTTCGGATGAATGAAAATGGACTGTGGAGCGAACCCGGGGCAAGAGTCCATGGTGTAATTCCCGCAATCGATCCGGCAGCTTTAGATGGAGTGAGGATATTTGGACATGAAATGTGCTTGGCGATTTTAACTGGGATGGGCGAAGATGGGGCCGAGGCGGCCTATCAATGTCATCAGGCGGGGGGGCAGGTTATTGTTCAGGATCCCACAACAGCCGTGGTATGGGGCATGCCCCAATCCGTGTTAAACAAGAAAGCCGCCGACCTTGTGGGAAACTTGGATGAAATCGGCGCTTGGATTAATGAGGTGATTCACTATGGCAAGCCGCTTTCCTGATATCGAGTGGCATGCTTTGGTTAGCTACTTGAACCGCGAAGGATTTTTGTCCCTGCAATATTACCGGCGCGATCAAGTGGAAAGAAGACTTTGGGGTTTTTTACTGAGGGAAGATATCACTTTGCCTGATCTCATGAACGGGTTGCACGAGGATTCGGGTCTGGCATCGCGTTTAAAAAATTTCCTGACGGTTCACGTTACAGAATTTTTCCGCGATCCCTCCTATTGGCAACGACTGGCCGAGAGGTTGCATGACAGCGGCGTAGATGGCGGCAAGGCTTGGTCGGCAGGGTGTTCCTGGGGGGCAGAACCGGTGTCTTTCTGGCTGATGGAACGCTTGCATGGCCATTTTTGGGATATTTGGGCCACGGATACGGATGCCGTCACGCTTCAGCAAGCTAAACTTTTACGCTACCCTAAAGACACCTTCATTCCGCTTTTGGACCAATACCGGAGCCTGTGGCAATGGGAAGAAGATGGCAACTGGTCAATATTGCGGCCTTGTCACGAGAGCATTCATTGGGAGAAGCATGATTTGCTTGCGGATAAAAGTCCCGTAGCGACTTTTGACGTGGTGATGAGCCGCTATGTCCTGATCTATTTTTCTCATGAAGCCAGGAACCGGGTCTTGGAAAATCTGGTGAATGCGATCAAAATTGGGGGATTCTTATTTGTTGGAGCGACCGAGACTTTGCTTGATGCGCAGCAATTCGGTCTTAAAGCCGTTGCTCCAGCACTTTTTCAGCGCTTAGCATAATGATTAAGAAGAAATTGTATGAGCCAAAATGTGTTAGTGAAATCCCTGGATATCCAGGATTTCCAAAATTCCCGGCACTTCCTCATGTGTGCTGGGATAATTTTTCTGCTTTTGAATTTTCTATCTCGAGGTTTACAATATCATTGATATCACTGAACATTATTGATTGGGATAACAGGTAAACGATACACCAGTTCAATGTCGTGCCATAATAGCACTATTAGTAAAGTGAGATATAGGCTTCGTCTTGCCAGTTGGATGGTTTGGGAGTCTCGCATTAGTGCTGCGTTTGGAGAAACAAAGAATATGCTCCGTGACTATGATTACTATTCCCAAGGAAGGGTGGAGATAAGAGGATGAGCATTGCCGGGTATTGGGGCCTAGTAAATGAAGTGTTAATGATTTCGAGTGCCGTGGTGGTGGCTTTTGGATGGTATTTTATACGGCACAAGCGTATTGATATCCACCGTAAGTTTATGTTGACAGGGGTTTTGCTGGGAGCGTCATTTTTTGTCAGTTATCTTTTAGCAACCGTAGTCATTGGGGATACGTATTTCGGAGGGCCGAACAAATTTAAGGCGCCTTACCAAGTCTTTTTGCAGATCCATGTGCTTTTGGCCACGGCCGCTGCGATTATGGGCGTTATTACCCTGCGCCGGGCTTTAAAGGGGCGATTTAACCAGCACAAGAAAATTGCTCCCTGGACCGCAACTTTTTGGTTCATTGCCACCGCGACAGGACTGGGAGTCTTTTTGTTGTTATTTGTGATTTTTCCCCCGGGTCCCAGCACTTCGAGTTTGATACAAATTCTCACAGGAACGCATTAAAGGGCCTCTCGGATAAATTAACCCGTTTCATCTTTAATGATGCGGTGCAGAGGCAGTCTACCATTGTCACATCTTTGAACGAGGAGAGGATGCATTGGACAACGAACTGGTTTTCCTGTCGTCTCCATCCATGCTTACGGATCAACCACATCCGATGTTAGTGTTGCTCCATGGATTTGGATCCGATGAAAAGGATTTAATGGCGCTCAGGCCTTACATTGATCCCGTGTGGGCGATCGTATCGATCCGGGCACCCTTTCGCCAAGGGGCGGGATTTAGGTGGTATGCCTTGGAACCGGGGGGGGCATGGGATCTCAACGAATTCCATCAGAGTATGGAAGCCTTGACACAATGGCTTGAGAAATTGCCCAGCCGTTTTCCCCAGGTTTCTTCTGATGCTACCGTTATCGGGGGATTTAGTCAGGGAGCGGCCTTAGCCTTGGCCTTGGGATTGTTTGATTTTCAGGTGCCGGTGGCAGGAATTTTGGCGCTGAGCGGATATCTGCCCCATTTGCCCGCCCAGGAACCAACGTGGAGAAACCTCCCGGTATTTTGGGGGCATGGCGAAAATGACCCTGTCCTGGCTTATACTTTGGCCCAAAAAGGACACCATGAGCTTTTAGAACGGGGCATTGGCGTCAGCTTCCATTCCTATTCAGCGGGTCATGAAGTTGTGGAAGAGGAATTGGTCCATGCCGGGGCCTGGCTAAAGCAATTCAAAAGCATCCAGCGGAGCTGAAGCCTTGTCGAAATTGTGAAATCTGAAGCACCGCAGGACAGAGGACTTATACACCAGGGTTAAAGTGGGTCTGGTTGACCCGGAGCCGATGAAAACCCCACTGAAGAATTTTTTCCGCATCTTGGTTTTCTGGAGGAAACCCATGCTGTCCATGGAGAATGACGCCTAGTAGCGTTACGGGGCGCCCGTTAACATTTCTGGTGGCAGTGAACACCAGGTTGAAGCCGGCCTGCGTGGTCCAACCGGTTTTGACGCCGGTGACAGAAGGATCTAAAAAGAGCAGGCTGTTGAGATTGCGGACGACGGGGTTGTGAGGAAGAGATGCCACCCTGGTGTCCACAATCTTACGGAAAAGCGGAATTCGCAAGTCTTGCTGAACAATGATCGACAAGTCCCATGCGGTTCCTGTTGACTTAGGAGAAAGGCCGTCGGGGTCCGCATAATGGGTGCCATTCATGCCGAACTGACGGGCTTGTCGGTTCATTGCCGCTACAAACTGGGCGCGCGTGCCAGACATCTTTTCGGCTAAGGCTACAGCGGCATTGTTAGCGGACGCAAGCATGAGAGCATAGAGAAGTTGATGCACGGTGTAATGCTCCCCGACGGCCATGTAGATGTCCGAACCGGTCGTCGCAGCGGCTTGTGGGCCTACTCTCACGACTTGGTTTAAGGCAAGATGGTGCCAGATTAAATAAAATGTCATTAATTTGGTGGTGGAGGCCAAAGGTCCTGGTTGATGGGGATGAAGTTTCCACAAGAGTTGGTGTGTGTTGAGATTCCAGAGAATTCCTGACGATTCGCCAATTTTAAAAGGCAACGATGGCGTGTTTAAGGGGCCTGGTGTAACCATATAGGGAAAGCTCGCCTTGCTTGGGGTTGTTGATGCGATTCGTTTTGGCGGCGAAGAGTGTATGAAACTCTGATTAATCCAAGCTGACAAGATGAGCAATAAGATAATAAGGGCACCTCCCCACGGCATATTGGGAGCTATACGGCGCCGTTTAGAATGAGAAATCATCTGCTCTGGGTCCTCCTGCACGGTGTAGCCATTCACAAGCGTATTAAAGCATATGGATAGCATTTAGATTTATTGTTATCTGATATTGTAGCAGAGGCGAATGTTCTCAGTCCTAAGGGATTAGAGACGATCGATTGATAAATTTTTTCCACCATTCGGGATTTTGGTCAATGAAGGTGACTAAATCTGACAGTTTTTTCAAAGTCTCGGTGCTAAAGTGATGTTCAATGCCTTCGACATCGTGGTGGACGACCGCCGGATCGGTGATGGCGAGATGCCCTAAAAACCGTTCGAGAGTCTGGTGCCGGGCTAAGAGCAGTTGGCCTTTGGCGTGTCCTTTTGATGTTAATGATAATCCTCGGTATCTTTCAACCTCCAGCCAGCCCTCTTCTTTCAATTTTCGAATCATTTTGCTGACGGAGGCCTGGCTAATATGAAGAGCTTCGGCGATATCGGAGACGCGAGCATACCCCTTTTTTTGGGTAAGCCGCCAAATGGCTTCCAAATAATCCTCTTGACTGGGGGTGGACACGCCCTTCACAACCCTTTCTCACTTTTTCTTCTAGGCTATGCGGATAAGAGAAATATGTGCTGACTTCTTAATGCGTTCCACGAGAAGTTCCGGGAGAAAAGGGGTGGCAGTCTTCGCTGAACTCATCGCGGCAATCGGTTTCCAGTTGGATGGTGACGTGATGAATGGGGAAGTGGTGTTGTAAATGGCGGGCAATCACCGCGATCGTTTTTTGGCCTTCATGGAGCGACACATCATCAATAAGGACATGAGCTGACAATAGATTATAGTGTGATCCCAATGCCCAGATATGCAAGTGGTGCACCCCGTGCACCCCCGGCAGAGTCAACAAGGCGTCTTCAATGCGCCCGGGCTCAATTTCAGGCGGAGTCCCTTCCATAAGGATATTGACGCTGTGACGAATTATGCGCAGCAAGGGGATAAAAAGAGTGACACCAATGGCAATTCCGGCCACAGCATCAAATCCGCTCCAATGGGTCCAGATGATAAAGAAACCAGACAGCATCACGGCGAGGGAACCGACAGCGTCGCCTGCGGCATGCCAAAACATGGCCCGGAGGTTCAGATCATGCTGCTTGCCCTGGACCAATAAACCCGTGACCAAGATGTTAAAGATAAGGGCCAAAAGTCCCAGCCAGATCACCGATGTGCCCAGAACGGGCTCGGGGTAAAGTATGCGGTAAGTGCCGGCGATAATTAACCCAAGAGCCAGCAATGCCAGAATCAAGCTATTAATAAGGGAGGCAAGAATGGTGCTTCGGACATAGCCATAACTAAGCTGCATAGTGGGCGGATTCGTTTCGACGCGGGCCGCGTAATAAGCCAAACCCATCGCGCCTACATCGCTTAAAAGGTGCAGGGCATTAGAAAGCACAGACAGGCTTTGACTGGCCAAACCTCCCAGGAACTCGGCGCCAAAGATGATAATAGTTAAAATCAAAGCCCACTTCAAACGTGATAATGTCATGTTATGATGATGCGAGTACGTGTGCACACTACCTACCCTCACTCGTCAACAAAGGCTTTCTTGACACTATCATAGCTCATCTAACGTGAGCAAGGGAGACAGGATAAACATGGAGAGGCCTGTGGTCGTGTTTGATTTGGACGGTACGCTTTACCGGGGCGATGCCCCTTATCAGTATTACGCCAAGGTGGTGAGCCGCTTTCTTGATCATGAAGAAGCCCGGATATATCTCAGAAGGGTCGATGATCATTTGCAAGGGCACGGGACTCTAGAAGCGGCTGACAACTGGGAAGCTGTGGTAAGACTCATGGAGCCTTTTGGAGAAAAACTGTCTTTGGACCAATGGCAGGAAGCTTTTAGGGATACGCGGCAATATATGCTTAGTCAAGATTGTGTGCTTGAGATACCACCAGAAATAAAAACTCTCTTTGACGATATCCGTGGCGAGGCGTTTTTGGCCTTGGTCACAAACAGCCCATATGATGCAGCTGGGCCACTATTGGAACAACTTGGATTAATGGGCTGCTTCGACATCATTCGGACCGAGGCTCAAAAGCCCGGTGGCATTGTGAAGCTAGTAAAGGAGATAGCGGGCCGAGATTACCGCCCTGAACGGATCTTTAGCGTGGGCGACCACTATCACAATGATATTGCCCCGGGGGTGCAAGAAGGTTGGACAACAGGCCACATCAGTCCCAGGCGTGTGTTCCCAGGGCCCGCGACCTATCAAGTGGCACAGGCCGAAGAATTATTCGACGCCATTAGGACGTGGGTCCAGCGGACAAGAGCGGAAAATGAGAGAAAAACTGTTGAGTGAGTAATTTCAAGACAAAGAGGCCAGTTGGCTAGGTAAGACTGGGGTGCCTGAGCTTTGTGAGGAGGCTAATGTCCTTCTTGCTTCACAGTCTGGCAACAATTGGCATGCTGTTCTTTAAAGCGGTGGCCATCACGCTTTATTGGTTTCAGGGGATCCGAGGCCATTTGGCAGGATGGCAATGTCATATTATAATGTTTGCGATTGTACCGCAAATCTTTTTCAATGTAGGGGGACAGCGCGTGAGAATTTTGATTTTGGGCGGGGATGGCTACCTGGGGTGGCCCACTGCGCTTTATTTATCGCATCAAGGGCACACGGTGGCAGTGGCCGACAATTTTGTCCGTCGCCAATATGATTATGAATTGGGAGCAGAGAGTCTCGTGCCCATTGCCTCTTTACAAAAACGTGTGAAAACCTGGCAAGATTTAACCGGCCGCAAAATTAACGTGTATGTAGGCGACATGACTGACGCCGGTTTTGTTTATCGAATGCTCGAGGATTTTAAGCCCGATACCATTGTGCATTATGCGGAACAACGCTCTGCGCCGTATTCTATGATTGACCGTGAGCATGCCGTGTACACGCAAGTTAATAATGTGGTGGGGACACTCAATTTAATTTATGCGATGGCCGATCTTAATCCGGACATTCATTTGATTAAGTTGGGCTCCATGGGTGAATACGGCACCCCGAATATCGATATTGAAGAGGGCTTTTTGGAAGTCGAACACCATGGACGGCGGGATGTGCTCCCTTATCCCAAGCAGCCCGGCTCTTTCTATCATTTGTCTAAAGTCCATGACAGTCATAACATCTTATTTGCCTGCAAGAATTTTGGACTGAAGTCGACAGATTTAAACCAGGGCATTGTCTACGGGGTCGAAACCGAACAAACGGTGTTGCATCCTGATTTGGCCACACGCCTAGATTATGATGGCGTCTTCGGAACCGTGTTGAATCGCTTTTGTATCGAGGCGGTTTTAAGTCATCCTCTCACGGTCTATGGAAAAGGGGAACAAAAACGGGGACTCTTGGATATTCGGGACACAGTCCGGTGCATTGAACTGGCGGCGGAAAATCCGCCGGAACAAGGAGAATACCGCGTCTTTAATCAATTCACCGAAGAATTTTCGATTAAAGAGCTGGCAGAGCTGGTTGCCAAAACCTACCCGGGAGATGCCCAGGTCGAATTGATGGAAGACCCGCGGACGGAAGCTTTGAGCCACTATTATAAAGCGCGCAACACTAAACTGGTAGATTTGGGATTAATTCCCCATTTGTTGTCCGATACCTTGATTCAGTCGTTATTCGGAGTCATAGAAAGACACAAAGATCGGGTCAACTGGGATGTGATCCGCACCTTTGTGAATTGGCGGCGCACCAGAAATCCAGTGTACGACAACGAATAGGATAGAGTTAAGAACCTGTGAGCAGGGCGGATGTAGTCCGTCCTGCTTTTCATGAACATGGCTTTTATAGGTATCAGAGGCATTCTTGGAGTGAGCCTTTGGGCATTATGCGATATTATAGAGAGAGACAAACTATAACAGTAGACCGAGCCAGGTCGTTACCTGGATGCTTAGGGATCAAGAGCTCTTAGAAATCACCAGAGATAAAGGAGCGGTGCCGGGTGAAACGTCAATGGGGATGGGGTGCCCTAGGGGCATTAGGTTTGGGTTTTTTGGCGGTGCGGGTGAGTGGGAAGCTTCGTCCCAAACCTATGCCAGTGAAAATTGAACAATTTTTCCTGACGAATCCGTTACGCGTTTCCTATTTCGGTTATCGGGACGCTTTGCGTCTGGCTGGTGATTTAAAGGGCTTGCGTGTATTGGAAGTCGGTGTAGGTGTCGGGGTAATTCTCGAAGAAATTGCTAAGCGCGTCGGTGAAAACGGGCAGGCATTCGGCGTTGATGTGCAAAGCGACGCCGTGGCCAAAGCAGAAAAACGTTTAAGCCAAGGGGGGCTTATGTCGAGAACCGGCTTGGCTACGGCCAACGCTTTGGACATGCCATGGACCGATCAGAGTATGGATGTGGTTGTCATGGTAGCTATGCTAGGGGAAATTCCTTCAACACACCGCGTGGATGCACTGCAAGAGGCCAAGAGAGTTTTACATGATGGCGGAAAATTGGTGATAACGGAGTTTTGGCCCGATCCGCATTTTATTTCCCTCTCAAAAATGGTTGGGCTTTTGAGAAGGGCAGGATTCGGCATTGTCGACATTCACCAAAAACCACTCTTGTATAGCATTTCGGCGAAAAAGGATGGACAGAGTTAAGAAATTCTACTGCTAATGAAACGAAGGTGGATCGTTATGAAGCGTGTAGAAAAGCCCTGGGGATATGAATTATGGTGGGCCGTCACAGATCAATATGTCGGTAAGGTGATTCATGTCAATCAGGGACAATCTTTGAGCCTGCAGTACCATAAAGTGAAACACGAAAGTATGTATGTAGTGGCAGGGCAGGCGGAGTTGGTAATCAACGGAGAAGTTAAACGAATGGGTCCAGGAGACGCCACAGAAATTCCTCCATTGACTCAGCATCGGCTGACAGCACTAACCGATGTGGAAGTCGTGGAAGTTTCTACGCCGGAACTGGATGACGTGGTCAGGCTCGAAGATCGTTACGGACGCGAAGGAACATCGGCACCATAATCTAGAAAGAAGCCGCAGGCTCTATCCTGCGGCTTCTTTGTCAATTTGTTGTTTGATCCGGTCGGCGATCTCTAAAAATGCCCGGCTGGACAGGGAAAACGGTTCGGAAATGACTACGGGTGCTCCGTCGTCGCCGCCTTGACGAACGGTTGTTTCTAATGGAATTTGTCCCAATAGGGGAACTTGGAACCGTCCCGCTAAAGATTTTCCTCCGCCGGATCCAAAGATATCCATGCGCTCACCGTGGGGGCACACCACATAAGACATGTTTTCGATGACCCCAATAATTTCCTGATGTGCTCGCACGGCAACATCTCCCGCTCGGTGGGCGACGTACGTTGCGACTTCTTGAGGTGTTGTCACCAAAATCAGTTTAGCCTTACGGATCTTTTGAGCCACATCGAGGGCCACATCCCCAGTGCCGGGAGGCAAATCAACCAACAAATAGTCAAGTTCCGGCCATGCTACGTCCGTGAAAAACTGTTGCATCATTTTCCCCAGCATGGGACCGCGCCACACAATAGCTTGCCCTTCCTCCACAAACATGCCCATGGATACTAACTCAATGCCGTGAACATGCCAGGGAATAATTTGTTCCCTTTCGTTGACGCGGGCTTTCTCTTTCGCACCAAACATACGACCTTGCGAAAACCCGTAAATGTCCATATCAATAACGCCGACACGGGCGCCTAGTTGTTTGAGAGCGACCGCCAAATTGGCCGTGACCGTGGATTTCCCCACGCCGCCCTTGCCGCTGGCAATGCCTATAACCACGGTTTTGTTGGCGTCGGACATCATGCCCAAAGCTGCTTCTTGACCGGGCAAGGGGCCAATCGAAGGAGCCTTGCGGCCGGAAGACGGCGGGGCAACGTTGGGGCTTTGGGATTGCGTCTGACCACGGTTCTTCTGAGCGTTGGCAAAAGCTTTTTGAAATGCTACTTTGCGTTCTTGTTCGTTCATGACGCTGAGATGGACTGCCACGTCAGTGACATTGGGGTCCTTACGCAACACGTGGTTGACATCTTCTGTAATCTTTTGGTGAAGCGGACAGCCTTCAACGGTCAAAGCAATATCCACCGCTATGGCGCCGCCTGGTTCAATCGCGACATGACGAACCATATTGAGTTCGACAATGCTTTGGTGCAATTCTGGGTCATAAACGTTTTCCAAGGCCTGCAAGACTTGGGCTTGATCTAACATAAATTCACCTCGCAATAAATTTAGAAGCCTAAGAGCCGGCGCCCCTCGTCGGTCAGCATATCGGGTGTCCAAGGAGGATTCCACACAATGTCGACGTGCGCCTCCTTGACTCCATCCAGGGTTTCAATGGCCATTTCCGCCGTACGGGTGATTGTGTCATGAAGCGGACAACCCGGAGCCGTTAAGGTCATTTCGACTTGGACAATGCCGTCGTCTTGCAGTTCCACATTATAAACAAGACCAAGGTCGACAACATTTACACCAATCTCAGGATCCGAAACTTCTTTTAACACCTCGAGAACTTGGTCCTTTGTGAAATTTAAAGCCATTACCGTGCCCTCCTTGCTAGGAATATTCATAGGTGGAATACAAGGGAGAGTTTACTGTCATATTCCGAGTGTTTCACTAGGTATTATACCGCGTTTTAAAGAAATTTTCCTTGTGAATCTCGGAAGACTCGCGAAGGGGGCCGAATCCTTTGTCACCAAGGGCAGGGAAGGATGACAGGACCACGCAACAGTCAAGATAAGGAGACAAAGAAGGGGAGAAGGGCAACTTATTTGGGAGAAATTTTTTCCTGGCGGCAATGCATACACCACATTAAAACGGAAATACTACGAATAGGTATATTAGATTCGTGGTTGCACATCCTCATAAAACTTCTGGTCTCATTATCTTTACTCCGAAGACAAGGAATATGGGGGAGCAACCATGAGAACGAGGCAAGGGCGAGAATCACGTGCGAGCCTATGGCGTTTAATGTGGTGGAGTTTGCGGCTTAGCTGGTCCAAGAACAAAGAGGGGCGCAGGCGGGCTCGAAAACACATTTGGCGAACACTGGAAAAGCGATGGATGCACATGTTTCCGGAAGCGGGAAAAGGGGAAATTGCTGGAGTGACGCGAGCGGTTTGGCTGGGATCAGCACTTGCTTCGCGCTCTTTGGTTCGTTATCCGCTTTTGCCCAAGCGGTTGAAACACCGATTGACATGGCTTCTTCGGTTGTTGGGCCGCACCAATGGGAAGGCTATCGTGACGGCTTATTTGGCTTGGGTTTGGCTGACGGACGCGGCCAATTCTCCTGGCATGTTGGAGGGACAGGTACGTTCGGACACTACTGTCTAGAGTCGTTCCCGGGGCTCTTAGGGGAGTGGGTGTATCGTTGAGCCTTCCGCCAGTACCAAAAGGACACACCGAAAAAGAGGGCAGCAACAATGACTTTGGTGACAATATCCGAGGGGCCCTTCACTACGGTGTAGGATTTTTGCAACAATAGCCGGCGATTCTTACCGGCTATGACGACCTTGAGTCGTCCGGTAGAGCGGATAAAATGAGAGGCGGCGTAGTCATGCGCTGCCTCTTTTTTTAGTGTTAACCGAATAGGCTTTTGGCCATTAAGTTGCAGCACTAAGTGAGTCGGAACAATCTGATCGGATACGACAATAAAGGTGGTTTGACTGGGGGCCTCAACCGGTTTAGGCCGCACAATGAGGCGAATATTGCTTGATGCCATAGCGGGCGTCGTGACTGACATTGAAAGAGAAGCTAAAGCCAAAGTTGAAAAGAATACCGCTATGACTCGTATGATAGTGCGCAAGGCCGATTTCCTTTCATTCATCCAGCTATAGATATAGTACCAAGGTTTCGGCCAACAGAACAAAAAAATCGTTGTACGACAAAAATTCACAAAATAGCCGCTAAAAGGTTTACACCAGACAAAAAGTGTTCTTATGATTCAAGTAAATAGAAGTCAGGGGAGAAGACGGTCATGAAAAAAGAACCCGGCCTTTTAAATTCTTCGGGACAATCGCTGCCTCTGGCAGTGTTGGCTATGGGTTTGATTATCGGGGTGGCTGCCTTGACGATTGATTATGGTAAGGTTTTGGGTTTAAGAAATGAATCGCAAACAGCGACTAGCGCGGCCGTTTTGGCAGCGGCCAAAAGTCTGGATCAAAGTCTTACAGGTTCTAGTGGTCAGATTTCCTTTAGCTCGTCGTCCGGAACCATTGCGGTAGCGTTACCTGACTTACAAACAGCCGATACTCAAGCCAATCAGGTTTACCAAGATAATATTCTTCCTGCGATTTCTCATTCGAGCAATCTAAACACCGTCACACTTACCTATTCGGAATCGCTAACAGGATCATATCAATCGGCTCAGCAATTCTTGCAATCCCATTCCTCAGGTATTCAGCTACCCCTTTACATACGGGCCAGCGCATCGGGAAGCACAACCATGAATTTTGGATCGGCGCTCGGCATTCCCTCGGCTCAGGTGAAACCCGTGTCGACAGCGGTGCTGGAAGCAGATACCCAAGCGGCGGTTAACAGCAACTTTGT
>JAKBWA010000118.1:72663-86667 GCA_021841025.1 Bacillota bacterium
GGCTTTATCACCGCTAAAATCGATAGTGTCGATCCCAATTCTGAGGGTTCCCATGCAGGTTTCACTTTTACGGTTCTCAGCGACACGGCGGAGAATGACGTGCCGGCTTCTCCTTCTACTGCTATTCAAAGTTCCATGCCCTATTGGTTTTATTATTCGCTGGTGCCAAATTCTTAAACCGGGTCTTTATTCCCAATCATTCAAGAAAGGATACGGTATACGGGCGCTAGCGCCCGAGGACACGTTGAGGAAAGGGTGGCTGTACGAGTAATCCCGGATCCCATGAGACTTTTTGAGAAGAGACGAGGTTTGGCCATGCCAATCCCCAACAGGTCACAAAGAAAAACCGGAAAAAAAGAAGGAATTATACCTCTAATGTCGAAGTAAAGGAAATTAAGCAGGAAAATGTGGCATCTTGCTGATTTATATTGTACGCCTCATGTATTTTAGAGTGATTTAAAATTAGGAGTGATAGATTCATGGCAAATTTGCAGGCTTTTTTGGTGGCGTTCTTTACCCGCTTCAAAGAAAAAAAGGAAGGGCAGGCACTGGTGGAGTATGCCTTGATATTAGCTTTGATCGCCATTGTTGTGATTTTAGCCCTGACGTTTTTGGGTAATTCAGTCAAGCATACGGTCAATAATATTGCACATGCGGTCAACAACGCCTGATCTATTGGCAGTGTCTGCCAAAGAGAGCACACGACAGATGTGCTCTCTTTTCGGCTGATCGGCTGCGATCTGTCAGGACGCAAGGAGGGTCATCATGGCAATTGCCAAAAAGATGGGGTCGTTCATTCGCATTAACCGCTGGCTTTTAGCGGGTATTGTTGTGATGGGAGTAGCTGCTTATGCCTCTGCCCGCTACGTTCAGATCGCGATTCAAAGAGCCGATGCGAAGACCCGCGTGCCGACTGTGCAGGTATTGGTGGCTAACCAGGCAATTTCTTCGTATCAACCAATAAATCCGTCCATGCTCTCGTATAAGACCTACCCGACATCTGCCGTGCCTGCTGGATCCTTTCCCTCTGTGCAGGGTCTTTCGGGTGCTTGGAGTACGGAAGCGATTGCACCGGGCGTGCCCATTGTTTCCGGCGAGGTGTTTTTTCCCAAAACAGCCAATGTTTTAGCAGCCCGGATTAGTCCTGGAGATATGGCTGTCGATGTTCCTTTGTCTTCTACCAATGCCATTGACGGCTTAATAATGCCGGGAGACAATGTCGCCCTCTTTATTACCATTACGCCCAAGAAAGGGTCAAAGGAAATCGAAGATTTTATGAATCACGTCAAAGTTTTGGCTGTTAACGGTTCCATGAGTTCTCCATCCACTCCCGCCGTGGGTCAGAGTCCGAACCTTATTGTGGCCATGACGCCGTCAAGAATTGAAAGGCTTTTGTTTGCGGAACAGAATTCGTCGGGCTTCACGGCGGCCTTAGAATCTCCGCACACCAAAGCCAAGAGGCCGACCCCTTATGGATTGACCAACCTTAACACCCCGGTTCCATAAATGGCGGGTGAGGAGGTAGAACCATGGTACGCGTATTAGTGAGTGCGGCATCTCCCACAATGGAGTTGCTTAGCCAAACACTCCAAGTGCTGCCTTTTGTGGAAATTGTCACGGCAACGGGAAGTATCCGGGAAGCCGTGGATATGGCTGTCTTGGAAACGTTGGATGCCATGATTATTGATGAGAGTCTCTTAAGTGACAGCTGGGGACTTCAAGATCGTTTAGCGCGCGCCGTTTGTCCCGTTATTTTGATCATTGCTGCCCCGGATGCCGAATCCACGCGCCGGGCCTTAGCGATCCATGCTATTGACGCGATTACCCAGGACGCTATTGCGAGCTTGCTCCCTCCACTTTTGCGGTCATTCGATAAGTCAACGGAGCAAGGCACGTTGCCACATCGTGTTATCGGGGTTTATTCACCCAAAGGTGGGGTCGGGAAGACGACATTAGCCGTCAATTTGGCCTGGAGCTTAGCCCGGTTTTCAGAACGAACCACCGCATTGGTGGATTTGGATCTGCAGTTTGGCGATATTGGACCGATGGTGCATGATAGCCCCGATATTACCATTCGCGACCTCGTGGAAGATTCTAAAGGACGAGTGGAAGAAGACAAATTGTCACGAGCTTTAATCGCTGTCGACGGATTGCCATTGGACTTGCTGTTGGCACCTTTCAATCCTCAGTACGCGGATTTGGTGGAATCTCATCATATCAAGGAAATTTTGATGCAATTGAAATCATCCCATGTCTATACCTTGTGTGATTTGCCAGCCGCTTTAACGGACCAAAATTTGTCGGCGATGGATCAATTGGATGTGTTGATGGTCGTGGCGACCCCAGAAATGATTACCCTGCGCAATGTGGCTCGTTCCCTCAAAGTATTGCAGACGCTGTATCCGGACCCGAATAAGATTCGAATGGTTATCAACCGCTCAGGGACAGGGGTTCCTCCGGAAAGAATTCAGGAACTTATTCCCCTCAAAGTGTCGTACTGGACGCCTAGCGGCGGAGTTTCTCCGGTTCGGTCGGCAAATACCGGAAAACCATTAGTCGTACTGGACCCGGCAAACGCCCTGAGTATATCGATTGAAAATATTGCAAAGATGCTGTTGGAAGAATTTGAAGGGGCCAGCCGCCGAACAGTGCGCAAGGACGTGTTATAGGCCAATGGGGCAAAGTTAGGAGGTAAAGACTATGTCACTGAGAAATCGCATTAATAGCATGTCCCCGGGAGCGTCTCAGGCCTTCAAAGCCATAAAAGCTACTCACCCCAACACCAAGATTGGGGGATTTGATTATCTAGGGCCGAAGTTTCTCGCTTTAAAGAGTCGCGTCCAGGATGCCCTGTTAACGCAAGTCGTGGATCCGGAAAAATTGTCACGCGAGGAATTGCGCGACATGATTTTGAATATCGTGGAAGCGGACAAAGAGATTTCTCCTTTGGAAAAAGATGCCTTGGTGCGGATATTGGTGGACGAGATTTTGGGGTATGGTCCTATTCAGGCACTTTTGGACGATCCCGACATTTCAGAAATCATGATTAACGGTTGCTCCCGCATTTATATCGAGCGCCAAGGCATGCTTATTAAAACGGACGTAACTTTTCGTGATGAAGCACACCTTCGCTCAGTTTTGGAGAAAATGCTGTCGTTTACTGGCAGGCGTGTCGATGAATCGAGTCCGATGGTTGATTCCCGGTTGCCTGACGGCTCGCGTCTGAATGCGATATTACGGCCTTTGGCCGTTTCGGGCGACTCTGTGACCATCAGAAAGTTTTCAAAGGATCCTTTTGTCCTCTCCCAATTGGTTCAAATGGGAACACTGTCGGTGGAGATGGCAGAATTCATTCAAGCTGCTGTTCACGGCAAGTTAAATATTGTGGTGTCAGGGGGCACTGGATCGGGAAAAACGACGACTTTAAACGCTCTGTCCGCCTTTATCCCTTCGTCGGAGCGCATCGTGACCATCGAAGATGCTGCTGAATTGCAACTGCAACAGGATCACAAAGTGACTTTGGAGGCGCGCCCTGCCAATATTGAGGGCAAAGGCGGCGTCGCCATCCGCGATCTTGTGCGCAATGCTCTGCGTATGCGTCCTGATCGGATCATAGTGGGTGAGGTGCGGGGCGGCGAAGCCTTAGATATGCTGCAAGCTATGAACACCGGACACGAAGGCAGCTTGACAACGGTCCACGCCAATTCACCGAGGGACTGTTTAGCCCGTATTGAAACCATGGTTCTCATGGCGGGGGCGGACTTACCCCTGACCGCCATTCGTACTCAGATTGCATCCGCAATCGATATTATTGTGCAACAGGCCCGGCTTTTGGATGGGTCTCGGCGCATCGTCAAGATCACGGAAGTTGTGGGCATGGAAGGCGGCATTATTACAACCCAAGATCTCTTTGAGTTTGATCAAAGGGGTGTCGATGAAGAAGGAAGAGTATTAGGAGTCTACCGCGCTAACGGTATACGGTCGAAAAACTTCGATCGCATTCGCTCCCAGGGGGTAGATTTATCCCCCGCCATCTTTGGTTTGGGAGGCTGACATTCAATGAACGAACTCAGCTGGTTACTGGCTGTGACATGGCCTTTGGCCGTGTTGCTCATGGTGATTGGTTACCGATCAGCCCATACACATCATGTAACCCAACGGCGTCTGTACAAAATGGGTTCTGTATCAGCACATACCTCCGACAAACATGATTTCAATTCCTTTGGTCTTTTGGGAGCCATTCGCCATACGTGGAGCCTAGGACAAAATGCGGCAGCACTGAAGCTTAGGATGAGCGAATATATCCTTCTGGTGGTTGTGGGGTTCGTGTTGCCCGGACTATTGGGATGGTGGCTTCGCGGGATTTTAGGCGGGGTTCTTTTAGGACTCGTAGGCGCAGGGGGAATCTTACTGTATTTTCGTCTTATGAAACAACGCTTTTTGCATCAGGCCGAACAAAATCTTCCGGATTTTCTTAGGGGGGTAGCGGGTGCTCTTAGGGCGGGAACCTCTCTTACCCAGGCTATGGCCCTAGTCGGCAAAGAAACCCCGGATCCTTTGGGATCGGAGATTAGTCGGGTGTTAAGACGCGAATCGTTTGGATTTAGTCTCGAACAAACCTTAAGCGAACTGACGATGCGCATTCCGTCCAAAGATTTGGCACTAGCCGTCATGGTCATCAATATCCAAAGGGAAATCGGAGGATCGCTTGCTGATATCCTGGACAATATTGTTGGAACCATCGTGGCCCGACAACGCCTGTCCCAGGAAGTCAGAGCGCTAACGGCCCAGGGGCGGGCGAGCGGCTGGATTTTGACGGCACTGCCCTTTTTTCTGGCTTCTGCCATTTGGTTTTTAAATCCAAAGTATATGTCCCCGCTTTTTCATACCACCATTGGCTTGATTATGGTGGCAAGCGCTTTGACATCAGTGATCATTGGCGGCTTTGTGATAAACCGGTTGGTTCGAGCTCCGGAATTGTAGAAAAGGGGGGGAGAAAGGCTTGGGAATGAATCCACTATTTTGGTTAAATGTCAGCATCGCCGTACTGCTTGCTTTGAGTGTGATTTTGTTTCGATTGTGGATCCAAGACCTCAAAGTATCCACTCGCCAGCGGGCATTAAGCAAACGTCTCAATTCTTATCAGTTGGTCCGCAGAGCCCCAGCCGATGAACTGGAAATTCCGTTTGTTCAACGTGTGGTTGTTCCCGGCATCAACAAAATTTTCAAGGCAATTTCTCGAACGATCACACCCAAAAAGGTTCAAGCCGAATGGGCAAGACGTCTGCGTCAAGCTGGCAGCAAACTGAATGCCGAAGCATTCGCCCTTTATCGTCTTTTGGTGTCGGCATTGTTGTTAGTATTAGGATTTTATCTGGCGACATTAAATCCCCACTTGTCTAAAATAGAACATTTGGCCATTCCGTTCGGCTTGGCTGCCATCGGCTATCTCTTCATGGGAGTAAGAGTGAACACTCAAGCGCAAAGCCGTTTGAAATCGCTAGAACGCGCTTTGCCGGAAGTTTTTGATTTACTGAGTGTCAGTGTTGAGGCAGGACTTGCGTTTGATGGTGCCTTGCGAAAGCTCGTGACAAATATCGATCCAGGACCAGCCAAAGACGAGTTTAGCCGGGTTATGTCGGATATGCAGCTCGGAATGACCCGAGTCGAAGCGTTGAGTGCGCTGGCTGAGCGCACGAAATCCCGTGAGTTAAAACGCTTTGCCGGGCTGGTAGCCCAGTCCGACCGGACGGGGAGCGGCATAGCGGGAGCTCTCAAAGTGCAAGCGAGGGACATCAAGGAAGCCCGGGCAGCGCAAGCGCGTGAAAAAGCTGCCTTAATTCCTGTTAAGATTATCTTTCCCATGGTGCTTTTTATCTTTCCCGCAATTTTCTTGACCATTTTGGGTCCAGCCCTATTATCCATCATCCATGTCTTTCACGGGTAAACAGGGAATGAGTCCAAAAGAGGTGCGGAAAATCTCTGCCGTCACGATTACAAATTTGCGCACAGGGAAAGTCATCGGCACACGCGTTGCCGTAGCCCACTCCTTTTGGCTGAGGTTTCGAGGCCTTATGGGAACCTCTGTTCTGCCAGTCGGTCAGGGCATGTTATTTCCCCATACGAATTCCATCCACATGTTTTTTATGAAATATCCGCTATGCATTGCCTATTTAACCAAGGATTTCCGGGTACTGCGGCAAATCGTGCTAAATCCTTGGCAAATCGGTCCCGTCGTGAGAAAGGCCTATTGGGTACTCGAATTGCCACAAGATTTACAAGATATGATTGCCACAGGCGATTTGTTACACATTGAAAAATCTGTTCTTTCGATTTAACACGGAGGATTTTGGAGGGTGAATGACTTATTTGTGGAGGCAGCGGAATTTGAGGACTCTTGGACCATGGTGTAGTGCTGACCGATAGGGATGGAAGAGCCTAAGAAAGGCAAGGGGACCATGAGAGGATAGCGAGTGTGGACATAAACCTCTACGGTGGGAAAATTTGATGACGAGGAACTACTGGGTGTTTCAGACCAATATACGGTTGCCGTATTAGGAAACATTCCGCCGTTAAGCTGATGATAAATGGAACAGCCCACCTGAGAAGAATGCTCGCCTAAAGACGCTTCCCTGACACCGATGCGGGCTGCCTGCTCAACGGAAATGAAGCCACTGAAAAGCAGACCCATTTGAATAATGGCAAAGAGAAAGAGAAGCAATAAAGGAGCTATCAGAGCAAATTCAACAAGTGCCTGGCCCCGGCGATTATGCCAGACAGCTTTAGACCCTTTTAACATGGGTTGTCTCCTGACCTTAGCGTTGCACACTGGCTAGCAATAGATAAATAATGGTTATATTGTTTATAGTGTACGAAGAAAGTCGATGAGTGTAAATAAATAGCGCGAAATACAGCGACGTATCATTCAAGGAATTCTTCATGTACGATTAACGGAAGTGGAAAGTTGGGGAATCGGGGAGGAGACGCGTATTGTTCACGGTGTATGTGGCGAGTGAGGAGGGATTACGGACCCAAATAGTAGAGCATGTGAAAAACATTCCCGGAGCCGTATTAACGGGCAGCTCGACCGAATTGCGGCAAGCATTGGAGGAATGCGCCGCAGAAAACCCAGGGGTCTTATTAGTTGACGACACGCTATTAACGCAAAATGTTGGATTATACGAACAAATCACTCGCGTTCCCTATCCGGTAGTTGTCATGGCTTCTCCTGCTGATGCCGAGGCGGCGCGCAGAGCCTTAACCATTAGAGCCAAAGATTTTATCAGTCTCGATACTTGGACTCACGATTTGCCAGCGATTTTGTCTCGAACGGCTACTCCTTTAGAAGGAGAAGTGCACCGTGATGGGCGGGTTTTCGTGGTGTTTTCCTCCAAGGGCGGAGTGGGTAAAACCACGTTGAGCGTTAACCTGGGGATTGCTTTGGCCAAGGCAAGCCGCCAGCCGGTAGCCATTCTGGATTTGGATATTCAATTTGGCGATGTGGCTCCAATGGTAGGAGATGCCCCTTTGGTGACCTTATACGACCTGGTTAAAGGGACGCGGCATGTCGACCAGGATATGGTCAAACGTACCTTAAAGCGGGTCGCCAATAACGTTTATATTTTAGCGGCTCCCAATAACCCAGAAGAAGCAGATGATATTCGTGCTGATCATATCGTTCAAATTTTGCAGTTGTTGCGGGAAACTCATAGTTACGTCATTGTCGACACGGCACCGGGCTATACTGACATGAACGTGGCCGCATTCGATTTTGCCGACACGATTCTGACGGTATGTACGCCGGACGTGGTCACATTGCGCACCGTGGGACAAGCATTGCAGGTCTTCTACGAGGGGTTTCACTATTCCCGCGACAAAGTGCGGATTGTCTTAAACCGCAGTGGCTCCAAGACTGGAGTAGAAACGATCGATATTGCCCAGGTCTTGCAAAGCCCCGTCAGTTACCAATTGCCTAGCGACGGGTCCTACCCTGTCAGAGCAGCTAATGAGGGAGCGCCTCTTATTGTTCAGTTCCCGGACTCCCTTTTATCGCGGGCCGTTCAACATATGGCAGCCCAATTAGTTCAGGAAACGGAAGGCCGTCAGCGCTCAACTCCAAAGAAGTTATCGAAACTTCCATTTCTAGCGCGTTTACGGCGAAAACCCCAGTAGTACTGTGTCAAATGTGAGAAAGATTGAAGATTAACCAGGATCACGAACTAGCTATGAGAAAAAATTTAGTTCGATGTGATTCTTTTGCGTCTCGTGCCTTCAACGTATGATAGCATACCGACAAGATCAATTGTTCGTTTCGTGTGGTATGCTGGAACGCTTCCCAGAGAGGGGCTCCCGCATGGGGACGTGAAGAATTCTAATGATCTATTCTGCAAAATCCTACAATTACTCATAAGGGATAGTGGGTTTGCGACTTATCCAAAATATCAGATGTTCATCCCCATGTATTCGGCACTTGCTATAGTACCTGGGGGCAAGGGGGATTGAAGATGACCAAGGACCGATTTACGGACCCGGGTTCTTCTTGGGAACAGGATGATTCTATCATGGTGTTCTTTGATGAGGATTGTCCCGCCTGTCAGTTTGCCGTTAAGAAATGGAATGAGTGTGACGATAACAGACAACTAAGTTTCCAGTCGTGCCGGATGCCAGAGTTTCGACAAACTGTAGGCGAGAAGGCGTTGGACCAAATTCATGTGGTACACCAAGGCACTATTTATTCTGGAGTGGCAGCCCTAAAAGTAATCTACCGGATCCTGCCTAGACAACGGTCCATGCTATGGATTCTTCGTTTTGCCGACTTTCTTGGGCTGGCTAATCCCTGTTACCAATACTTCGCCAGACATCGTATGACACTGGGACACTGGATGAGATTTGACAAATCTCAGAGTGTGATGAAGCAGGGAAGCAAGAAGAATTAATAAATGATTCTGATATGGAAAGTATGGCGTCGAGTTTGGCAGAATTTTGGTCCCGATTCATGGTTAAATCCTTCCAGTGTTGGACACTCAAATTAAGCTGAGTCGTTATAGCCATGACGGCTTTAATGCACAAACACCTCTCTTTAACTGAGTTGGGGTGAATTATGGGCTTGTTAGAGTAGGTAACGCCGGGAGCCATGAAATGCCGAGGACGTGGTTGTCCTAGGTACCTCTAGAATTCTCTTGGTGTGGTGCGAACGGTAAAAAATATCTGATTCTCTCCTTCTACCGTGTTTAATCTTCAGTTGAAGTCCATTTCGTGTAACGTTACAATGAGAACATGGTGTGAAAGGGAGGGCCACGTTTGTTAAGGTATGTCCGTGCCTCAGCAGAGGATCAGGCAAAGGTTGAAGAGTTTTTGCGTCGTATTCAGGATGACAGGCTAATTAAGGAACTAGATAAACTTCTCAGTCTGACACAGGGTGGGCTGTATCTAGCGATTGATGATAACGGTGCGGTGGTAGGAACGGCGGTTTTGACTCTGCCGAAAGGGCACGAGGCATATCTTGGTCAAGTGCGGCTGGCATCCCCTAATCTCGATCGGGAGACGTTAAAAGAGTTTGCTGCGTTTCAGTTGGAAGAAGCTCAAAAGTTAGGTGCTCATGTTGTTCGCGCTATGGCAGGCGACGATGATGAACTTTGGGCCTCCATACTGCAAGAAGAATCTCAGTTTGAGCCGGTAGAAAAATGGATCGTAGGAACCTTCGAGGGATATCAGGCTCCGGACGTCCCCCCGCTTGAAGCAGGTCCAGCATGGGCAGTGGATAAAGAACGGATTCGCAAGTTTATGGAAACTGTGACGAATGCGTTTTGGGCCGAGAAGGATTTACATATTCCTACTTCTTTGGATGATCAAAGCTTGGAGAATCAGTTTGAGGTTGGCGGGATTGCCGTAGCACCTCAAGACGGGCGATTGCCTGTGGATTCTTTGGTTCTCTACCGCATTCGCAACACGGAGTCATTGGACATCCGGTATTTCCGAAGTGAGGGACATTATATCCATCAGCTTCTCGATTACTTGTGGCTGGAGGCTCGGGCCTGGGGAATCAAACGAATACAGGTTGGGCTCTGTGAAAAAACGGCCTTGCAAATCCAGGATGCATTACAAGTGTCGATGCAGCTTGAATGGACAGGAAGAATTTTTGTCCATTACATCAACCGAGAGTTGCATACGGCTTCTCTGTGATTCGAACGGCATACAGGCCTGGCATAAACGGAGTTGCATTGAAAGTTCTTAAGGCTTAGTAGGGCGCACTCTATTTGGGTGTCCATTTTTGGCCGTGAGACGTGTTAATTTTTTCTGGTTTTCGGCATCTGTGAACGGGTAGTCCATTGCGGCCAGAGCCAATTGTCAGTTATGATAGATTTATGTCCAGCACTTGGTTTTATGACGGGGTGTGTAGTGGGCGGGGGAAGTTTCCTGTTGACTGGCGGGCCGATGAGGGTATCCTGTTGCTGGTTGGTGCTTGTCGGCCACGGAGGTCTTAAAAGCGTAGTTTGATGGACGACAAGACTTGGTGCTGAATTTGCCCCGGTGTTTGATATGATAGGACTGTTGACCAAGCAGGAAGACGAGATTGGTTGACGTGTTTTTTCAAATTGCAAATATCTCTCTTGAGTTTTTGCAACAAGGCCGGGAATTTGCATAATACTTGAGGAGGCTATTAAATGCGCGCCTTAGTGATTCTTCCAACCTACAACGAGTTGGGAAATCTCGCACCACTGGTAGAAGCGATCATCGAACAGGGAGATCTGTTTCATGTCCTGATTATCGACGATGGTTCTCCAGATGGCACAGGATTGCTAGCCGATCATTTAAAGACGGTATATCCCAACCGAGTGGAAGTGATTCACCGTCAAGGCAAGCTGGGTTTGGCGACAGCATATTTGAGTGGATTTCGGTTCGGCCTAAACATGGGATACGACTATATGTTCGAAATGGATGCGGATTTTTCGCATAACCCGAAATATCTGAACCAGTTTATTGCCACTATGACACGTGAACAGGCTGATTTGGTGTTGGGTTCTCGCTATGTTTCAGGTGGAGGCGCCACGCGTTGGCCTTTGTACCGTAAGATAATATCCCGTGGGGGATCGCTTTATGCTGGGTTGATACTTGGGGTAAACATCCGAGATCTTACGGGCGGATTCAAATGTTTTAGCCGGCGGGTGTTAGAGGCGATTAATCTCGAAACGGTGGTATCAACGGGGTACGGATTTCAAATTGAAATGACCTATAGGGCACTGAAAGCCGGTTTTAAAGTAGTGGAAATGCCAATTATTTTCGAGGAACGTCGGGAAGGCAGAAGCAAGATGTCTCCCGCTATTTTTATGGAAGCATTATGGATGGTGGGCAAGTTGCGCGTACAAAGCGGATTGGAAGGCGAGCATCATCCAGCCGGAGAACGGATACGCTAAGATCGATGTTACAGAAATATCGAAAGTTCGTTGAGCGGTTTGTGCGCTACGGCATTATTGGCGCCAGTGGGGTGGGAGTCAATCTCGGGATCCTCACCGTCTTGCGCCATTTTTGGGTTGAGCAAGCGACATTAACATATGTTATTGCCGTGGAAGCTTCCATTATCAGCAACTATATGTTGAACGCCTTTTTCACATTTAGAAGCCGGGTTCAGTTTTCAGGATTGTGGCGTTATAATGTGGTGTCATTTGGCGGCTTGATAGTGCAGACAACTATTTACCGGATTTTGCTGGGACAACACGTTAATTACGTTATAGCCGACTTGATTGCGATACCGTTTGGAACCATACTTGGCTTTGTGTTGTCAATTAAGTGGGTTTTTCGGGGGCGGGAGGGCTTTTCCTCACATGACGAAGTCAACAACCCGGTTGCCGGGACCCCAGCCGGCCCCTCTAGACGCTCTGCAAGCCGTCGTTGATGCAGGGGTGGCCATGCTGATGAGCGGTGCGGAAGTTTCTCGGGTTGAGGATACCATGGTACGTTTGGCGAAAGCTTATCGTGTTGAGCCTGTCGATGTGGTAGCGATACCCACCGCGCTATTTGTGGCGGGGCCCGACGGACGAAGCTTAGTGAAGCGTATCAGTCACCGTTCGGTCAACCTGGCGGTCGTGGCCGAAATTAATCAACTATCGCGTAACGTAGCAAAAAACCCTATTCCGCTTGACGAATTCCGCAAGCAGCTTGAAGCGGCAAAGCAACATGCTGTCTATGCGCCATGGTTGACTATTGTGTTTGCCGCTGGCGCTGCTGGGTTGATTAGCCAGCTTATGGGGGGGCACTTGGTTGATGTGGTTCCCGCTGCGGTCAGCGGCGGGCTAACTCAGCTGGTCAGGCGAGCTTTGAGTTTTACTCGAGTTCCTGGCAATCTTAGCGACATGTTGTCAGCTATTGTGGCGACTATTCCTGCCTTGTCTCTGGCGCGTTTTTCTGTTTTTCAGCCAGGTTCCATTATGGTCGGAGGCATTATGGTGCTAACTCCCGGGCTTTTGTTTACATCCGCCGTAAGAGATGGAATTACGGGGGATCTTGTATCCGCATCCAGCCGTCTTCTTGAAGCACTTTTGGTTGGCGGGGCTGTTGCTGCAGGAGCCAGTTTGCCGTTATATTTTTACCTGCATATGGGTGGACGCTGGCCATGATGTTTCAGCAGGCTGTGTTTGCCGCCTTATCAACCATTGCTTTTGGCCTCCTTTATCAGGTCAGAACCTCACTCTTGTGGATTGCGGGAGCAATTGGCGCTATGGCCTGGATGGTCTCTTTTACCATCAACCGGCTGCCTGGGGCTGGGCTTTTAAGCAACTTTGCGGGAGCTTTCGTGATCGGAGCTTTAGCTGAATTTGCGGCATTATGGAAGAAACAGCCCGTGACGATTTTTGTGGTGCCGGCCATTATTTCTTATGTACCGGGATATGTGGTCTATGAGAGTATGGTGGCCTTTCTCAAAAGTCACTTCAACCAAGGATTGTTTTTTGGCATTAAGGCCGTATTTGCTGCCGCGGCCCTCGCTTTAGGGCTGGCATTGGCAACAGCTTTGCTACGGCCCTTATTGCGTCCACACCATTTTATTTCCCGTCCGTAACCCCTAGTGGTTCCCTAATGCACGCATTTCACGGAACATCGTCACGTTGTAAGGCAAAGAAGCAGTCCCCCTATGATTCTAGTTTGGGCCACAACACTTCCGTTTATTCTTTTTTAATCAGATATCCTTGCTCCTGCAGTGACAAGAGTACTTTGTCGGGATCTTGGCTAATAACAAAAACTTCCTGAGCCGCACCGCTGGAACGGCCAATGAGTTTAAGCCCGCTGGGAGTGAAGTATTGAAAAGTGAGTCCAATTTGACTGCCCGATTTAGGGCGAATAATACCGGGAATGACGCCAGAGACAGACGGCAAAGACGATAGGAACCGTAACTGAGGTTCAAGCTCCTTTAAAACATGATGCTGGCGCTTTACTTTGGCCTGTCGATATTTAGCCATATGTCGTCCTGCCCTTCTTAATATTCTTTATGCTATCAAATTTGGACAGGGGATCCAAATGGGTGAAGATAAAGACGAAACAGGAGTTATCTTCACTAAAGGGAGAGTCAAGCTCGGCTGAGCGATTATCTATATCAATCTCCGGAAACCTTTCCATTTTGTGGGGATCGTAAAGGAGATCCTTGAGGCGACGGCGAATAAATCTGCCCAGGGGGATGAGCCTCATAGTCAAGATCACGAACACCCACGGCGATACGTTGAAGACCTTACGCCAAAGGGAAAAACGGATCCATTTGTCTCGCGTGCGCTTGCGGATTATGGCGGTCCGGTAGGGGGAAGGCTATTGGGCCACGGTTGTGGCCGATATTTTAGGCATGACGGCGGAAACCGTGAGTCGCTATATTGCGAGTGGGAATCGGGGCGGATCGGTGCACTTATTCCCGGCAAGAGCTCGGGACAACCGACGAAAATTTCTCCTGAGTTAACCGCCGACATCCGCGTCGCGTTGCAACAAACTCCCTGGGCTGTCGGGTATGGGGAGTCCACTCACTGG
>JAKBWA010000036.1 GCA_021841025.1 Bacillota bacterium
GGTGAAGCCGTGGCCATTGGCATGGAAGATGCCAAAACTCCTTTGATGAATGCCGTTGGCATCACCGTGCTTTTGGGAGCACTGCAATATCTCTTGACATGGCTGAATGTTCGTTACCGGTGGCTGGAGAAAGTTACCCAGGGGACATCCACTCTTTTGGTGCAGCAAGGACATATTAAACAAGAAGAGATGAAAAAGGAGCGTGTTTCCGACCCGGATTTGTATATGGAACTCAGAAAGAATGACATCACATTAGATGAGATTGACGAAGCTCGTTTGGAGCCAACAGGAGACATTTCTGTCAAAAAGAAAAAATCCCCCTCAAAAAACAAGAATTAGCAGCAGAGGTTAACTTTAAGACTGGGAGATAAACGATCGGGCAGCGCTACTAACATCTAATCGGATCCAAAAAGTGCTCGAAGGTGCCAACATTAAACTGGCCTCGGTCGCCACCGATGTCCTCGGCGTCTCGGGTCGGGCCATGCTGAAACGACTCATCGCCGGCGAGACTGATCCCGAGGCCCTTGCGGACCTCGCGGTGGGGCGATTAAAGGCGAAGCGGGATCATTTGATTCCGGCCCTGCAGGGCCACGTGGGCGCCCATCAGCGGTTTTTGTTGCAGCAGTTACTCACCCATGTGGATCAGTTGACCCAGCTTATCGAAGCGCTTGATACGGAGATTGCGCACCGCGTGGATCCTTACGAGGCCACGATTACCCTCCTGTGCACGATCCCCGGAATTAGCCGGCGAACGGCTGAGGTGATCGTGGCCGAATTCGGGACGGATCTCACGCGCTTTCCGGATGCCGATCATGCGGCGGCCTGGGCGGGGCTGGCCCCGGGCCAAAACGAGAGTGCCGGCAAACGCAAAAAAGCGGGGACCCGACGTGGGAACCGCGCCCTTCGTCAAGCCCTCACGTTGGCCGCTTGGGCGGCGAGTCATACGAAGGCCACGTTCCTGGGGGCGCTGTACCGCCGGTGGGTGCGTCGGATGCCCGCGCAAAAGGCCATTACCGCATTAGCCCATCGCCTCCTGATCATTGTCTACCAGGTGATGGTGACCGGCCTACCCTACCAGGAGCTCGGTCCCGCCTACCACGACGACCGCGACCGCACGCACATCGTACATCAATCGGTCCGACGCTTGGAGCGACTCGGCTATCGCGTGACCGTGGATCCGACTGGCCCGCTACCCGCGACAGGCTAGGCCGGGACCTCACGGGCAGGCCCGCCCCGTGATGGCATGGCGTGGGGGGCTTGTTTCTTTATGGTCTTGCGGCCCAATCAGATTTTCGAGGCAGAGGCCTAATAACATTAGCTCAAACAACTCTGAGTCCCGAACCTCTCAGAAACTCTGTGAGCACCATAGCAGGAACACAGCAGTCCTCAGGGTTATGAACCCCCTTTGGGTGAGGTCTTATTTCGCTGAGGCAAAATGGGTTTTCCATTGCGGTTTTATGATAGCGAACTATGTTTGAATAATAATTCAAAAGTATGTATAATAATTCCCGAGGTGACAACATGCGTGCAGCAGTTGTGGGAGCTACGGGATATGCAGGTCAGGAAGTTGTACGGATACTTGCAAGACATCCAGAGTTTGAAATTGTGGCTCTCACGTCCACTAGGCAACAAGGGGAGGATGTCCGCACCCTATTTCCATTTGTAACCCGGGGGCCAAAAGTATACACAGGCATTGAGGATGTGAGCCATAAAGAGCCTGAGTGGGTGTTTAGCTGCCAGGCGCCAAAGCAAGCGGTGCCATATTTTTCACAATGGATAGAGCAAGGAGCGCGGATTGTGGATTTATCCGCCGATTTTCGATTTCCTGATGCGGCTATTTATGAAAGGGCCTATGGTGCCCATCCTGCTCCTGAGTTGATAGCGTTGTCTCAACAGGGGTATGCAGATGATCCGGCGATGCGCTATCCCGAAACCATGAAAATTTTGGGTAATCCGGGATGCTATCCCACAGCCTTTTATGTGGCCGTAGGACCGCTGATGGCTCAGGGGCTATCCTTGCCTTTGGTCATTGTGGATGGCAAATCCGGTTTGAGTGGGGCGGGAAGAGCGCCGCGAGAAGACTTAATGCTGGCCGAAATGGCAGAGAATGTCACGCCATACAATGAGCCGGGCAAACACCGTCACACCTTGGAAATGGAGCGGGTCACGGATTCTCATGTTGTCTTTCAGCCCCATTACATGCCGATGGCACGCGGGATTGAATTGACGATTTACATTCCGAACAGTCCCCTGTTCGCCCGAGACGTGCTAGACTTCTGGCAGAAGTTTTACGTCGGCAATAGTTTTGTCAATGTTCTCGCCGAAGGACAAAAACCGCATACCCGCCGGGTCAGGGGTACAAACCAAGCAGAATTAGGGGCTAGTACCGATGAACTCACAGGCACCCTGGTATTATACGCAGCGGTGGACAATTTGCAAAAAGGAGCAGCAGGTCAAGCGGTGCAACACGTCAACCGCTGGATGAACTGGCCAATGGAACTAGGTTTGGAGTGATAATTCATCGCGATGTTTCATGACATTATTGAACCTCCTCTCCAACACATGACGTGGCTTGAGGGGAGTGTAAACGTTCCGGCAGGATTTCAGACGTATGCGGCTGAAGCCGGTATTATTGCCGGGCGTCCTGATATGGCATTGATCTGGTCCGCCGCACCGGCTGTAACATCTGGCCTTTTTACCACGAACCGGGCTCCGGCGTGGCCGGTATTGCTGACACGAAAGACTGCCGACGAGGGCTTATGCCAGGCGATCGTCGTCAATGCTGGCAATGCCAATGCGGCTAGCGGTCCCCAAGGGGAACAAGACGCCCAAATTATGCAGAAAAAAACTGCCCAGGGGCTGAACGTGCCTCCCGGGTGGGTGGCCATTGCTTCCACTGGCGTCATTGGAGTGCCTTTGCCTATGAATAAAGTCGTTTATGGAATCGATAAACTACTCGACTTGTGGAAGGCCCATACGCCGGATGACGGCAAGAAAGCGAGCGAAGCGATTCTCACGACTGACCTGGCCCCCAAAGTTTTGGCCGCGGAACTTGACTTGCCTGAGGGCCGAGTCAGATTAGGAGTCATGGCCAAAGGATCGGGCATGATCCACCCGAACATGGCTACGATGCTGGCTTTTGTCACGACGGATGCAGATGTGGCAAAGCCTTTGCAGGACGAGTTGTTGCGCCATGCCGTTGATCACAGTTTTCACCGGATTTCCGTAGATGGCGATCCTTCGACTAATGACACCGTGCTCATGCTGGCCAATAAGGCTAGTCATGTTCCCGTAAAGACTCCAGAAGCGATTTCCCGTTTTCGGGACGCGCTAACGCATCTGTTGCGTCAAACGGCGCGGATGATTGCCGCTGATGGGGAAGGGGCCACTCATCTCATTTCGTGCCGAGTTCAAGGCGCCCATTCTAGCCTGGATGCAGCGCAAAAGGCTCGTGCAGTCGTGCGGTCCAATCTCGTCAAAGCTGCGGTCTATGGGCAAGACCCTAATTGGGGGAGAGTTTTGGCCGCGATTGGAACTGTGGGCGACGGTTTTGCCACAGATCATGTGACGATTGCCATAGGACCAGTCGTACTGTTCCGCCAGGGAATTCCCGTGGATTTCGACGAATCTGAGGCACGAGCAGCTATGGGCCACCGGGAAGTTGTTATTGTTGTGGATTTAGGACAAGGAACAAATGTGGAAGAAGCTTGGGGCTGTGATTTGACCGAACGCTATGTCGAAATCAATGCTCATTACCGCACTTGATATGTCATTAACCGAGTAGGTGGATATTGATGCGTGTCGTCATGAAAATTGGAGGCAGTGTGCTGACAGAAGTCAGTCAGACTCCTGGGTGGATGACAGAACTTCACAATTTTCTGGAAGCGGGCCACAATGTAGCCATTGTTCATGGGGGAGGCCCCGCAATTTCCGTGAGTCTTCACAAGGCTCAAGTTCCGGTTGAGTTTTATCAAGGGCAGCGCGTTACCACCCCTGAAGTCCTGCGGCATGTCGTACGCATCTTGCGCGGGGAAATCAACGCATCTTTGGTGAACATGTTGGCTGGGCATGGATTCCAAGCGGTGGGACTGAGCGGAATGGATGGATCTTTCATGGCAGCTGAACATTTGCCGCCTAACGATCTGGGATCAGTGGGAACTATCACCCATGTTGATACGGACTTTTTGCAGATGTTCTGGTCTCGTGCCATGGTTCCCGTGATCGCGCCATTGGCACCCACAGAAGACCATCAAGAAATTCTCAATTGCAACGGTGACGGTGTGGCTGCGGCTGTTGCGGCGGGAATTGGGGCAGAGTTGTTGATATTTTACACGGTCTCGGGCGGACTGCGAGTCAGTCCTTGGGAGGGGGCCGAGGTCGTGAGAGAAGTGCCTAGGAAAGACATTGAACAGTGGATTTTGTCCGGGCGGGCAACCAAGGGCATGATTCCCAAATTGCAGGCGGCCCGGAATGCATTGGAGCGTGGGGTGTCGGGGGTTATCATCGGATCGTTTTATGGAACAGAACCGGCGACTAGGATTTTTTGAGAGTTTGCTGCCACCGCTTTTAGAGAGGTGCATGGAGTAAAGCCGAGCACAGCACAACACCAAGGGTGTCGAGAAAGGAGCCGATTATGGACAAGAATCACCTCATCTCCGTATACGGACGATATCCGGTGACTTTAAGTCACGGACAAGGCGCGGAAGTATGGGATGAGAATGGCAAGCATTATTGGGATTTTCTCGCCGGTATTGGGGTGAATTCTTTAGGTTATCACCATGAACGGATCGTGTCGGCCTTTGCGAAGGCTCAGTCATTGTTGCATACTTCCAATTTATTTTGGCATAATCCGGGGATTGAATTGAGTAATAAAATGGCGGAATTAACCGGGGGTTATCTGTCTTTATGGGTCAATAGCGGCACAGAAGCCAATGAAGCCGGAATCAAACTGATGCGCCGATACGGAAAGAGTGTGGGACGCTCGGCTATTTTGAGCTTGACCAATGGGTTTCACGGCCGAACCATGGGATCTTTGTCGGCAACATTTGTGCCGCGTTATCAAGAGCCATTTGCCCCGTTGGTTCCCGATTTTTACGAGGTCGAGGCGGGAAACATTTCAGCCCTGAAAGAGGCTATTGACCGCTTTCACCCGTGTGGTGTGATGATGGAACCTATTCAAGGAGAAGGAGGGGTCGTGCCATTGCCCAGGGGATACTTGTCCCAAGCCTGGAAGATGGCGACTGACGCGGGGTGTCTGGTCTTGATCGACGAAGTTCAGACGGGCATAGGGAGGACAGGGGAATGGTTTGGATTTCAAGCTGAACACATTGAGCCCGACATTATCACGGTGGCCAAGGGACTTGGAGGAGGCATGCCCATAGGCGGGATGCTGGCGAAAGAAGAGGTCAGCCGTCATTTTTTACCGGGAGATCATGGCTCGACCTTTGGAGGCAATCCCTTGGCCTCTCATGTAGCCCTCGAAGTGTTAGACTGGCTGGAGACGGAAGGATTGGTTCATATAGGGAAAATGGCAACGGTCATGGAAAACACCTTGAGATCGTTGCAGCACGAGTTTCCTGATCTTGTCGCCGGATACCGGGGACGAGGTCTTATGTGGGGAGTTTTACTCAAAATTCCGGCATCACCGGTAGCAACGGAAGCATTGCAACGCGGCCTTATTGTTAATGCTCCCAAGCCGGATGTGATTCGGCTGCTTCCCCCGCTGATTATCAACGAAGAGGCGGTTGACGCCTTTTTCAATATCATGAGACAGGTTTTGCAATTTTTCCAAGAACAACGTGAAGGAGCGTAAACACATGGTAGACGGCATCAAGCCTAATGACACGGTTGTATTGGCTTATTCGGGAGGACTCGACACCTCCATTATCATTCCCTGGCTTAAGGAAAACTATGGTGTTGGGGTCGTGGCTTTTGTGGCTGATGTGGGACAAGGCGACGATTTGGCCAAAGTCAGGGAAAAAGCCTTGCAATCGGGAGCCCAAGACGTGGTGATTAAGGATTTGCGCGAGGAGTTCTTAACCCACTATGCCTTTCCTATGTTGAAGTCGCAGGCCATTTACGAAAATGTGTATTTGTTGGGAACAGCCATTGCCCGCCCTCTTATTGCCAAACACCTGGCACAGGTGGCGCAAGAGGTAGGGGCAACGGCTGTGAGTCACGGAGCCACTGGCAAGGGTAATGACCAAGTGCGATTTGAACTGGGAGTGATGGCATGGGCTCCGGATCTGAAGGTGATTGCTCCTTGGCGGGAATGGACTATCACCGGACGCAATGAAGCGATGGCGTATGCTCAAGCACACAAGATTCCCGTATCCGCGACTCCGGCGAGTCCTTACTCTCGTGATCAGAACTTGTGGCACATTAGTCACGAAGGCGGGACCCTCGAGGATCCGGGGACGAGAACGCCACAAGACGTCTATACCTGGACGACAGATCCCACGAAGGCTCCTGATACACCTGAGTGGGTGCGGATAGGGTTTGAGAAGGGTGTTCCCGTGAGTATAAACGGCATCCCCCACCGTCCGGTGGAATTGATGGAAGCCGTGAACAGACTTGGGGCGAAACACGGGATTGGACGCATTACCATGGTGGAAAACCGCTTAGTGGGAATGAAATCCCGGGGAGTTTATGAAACACCGGGCGGGACGATTCTTTATGCTGCCCATCAGGGTTTAACATCGGTGACGTGGGATCGGGAGACTATGGCTTTTGCGCAAAGTGTGGCTCAAAGGATGGCTCGCCTGATTTATGATGGGTTGTGGTTTTCCTCGCTTCGGGAATCTTTGATGGCATTTGTCGAAAATGCCAATGCCGTCGTCAGCGGAGACTGTGAACTGATGCTGTATAAAGGAATGGCTACGGTCCATGCCGAGAACTCGCCCTTCTCTTTATACTCGGAGGATTTGGCGACCTTCGACGGCGGACAGTACGACCACCGCGATGCGGAAGGGTTCATCCATCTCTTTGGATTGCCCTTAAGGGTGCGCTATCATTTGTTGCACAATAGAGGTGAGCGATAATGGATATGGCTCGGGGACCTCGGTTGACAATGAAGCTGGATGAGAAGGCGGCCCATTTTACAGCTTCCGTCTTCTTTGATTGGCGTCTATTGCCTTTCGATATTCAAGGTTCGATAGCGCATGTCACGATGCTTTCGGAACAAGGAATCATTAAGACTGACGATGCTCACACCATAATTACCGGACTTAAGCAGGTTTTGGAAGAATGGCAGGCAGGCCAACTCTCTCCCCGCTTAGAATGGGAAGATGTCCATATGAACGTGGAAGGGCGTCTGAATGAAATTATTGGCCCGGTGAGCGGCATACTGCATACCGCTCGCAGTCGCAATGACCAGGTTGCTTTGGACATGCACTTATACATGCTGGACGCCGGGTTAAGATTGAAAGCGTTGCTATATGATATGATAGCCGCTTTGGTCGACCGAGCCCATGAAGACTTGGATGTGATTATTCCCGGATATACCCATATGCAGGCTGCGCAACCCGTCTTGCTCTCGCATCATTGGATGGCCTATAAGAGTATGTTTGTTCGCGATTATGCAAGGCTGGAAGAATGGTATGAAAGAACCAATTGTTCGCCTTTGGGAGCAGGAGCCTTGACAGGAACGCCCTATCCCACCCGTCCGGAAAGAACCCAGGAACTTTTAGGACTGAAAGTGGTCTATGACAACTCGATTGATGCGGTCTCGGATCGGGACTTTCTTATGGAGTTTTTGAGCTGGGCTTCCTTGACAATGGTTCATATGAGCCGTTTAGCAGAAGAGCTAGTATTATGGTCCACCCAGGAATTCGGTTACATCCGGATTGCAGACGAGTATTCCACCGGATCCTCCATAATGCCCCAAAAGCGCAATCCGGATGTGGCTGAACTGACACGGGGAAAAACAGGGCGCGTCATCGGCCGGATGCAGGGGCTGTTTACGACGATGAAGGGTTTGCCGTTAGCTTATGATTCGGATATGCAAGAAGACAAAGAAGCCGTATTTGACGTTGTCGATACGCTGGATGGCATATTAACCGTGGTGCCCGCCATGTTACGAACCCTTCGGGTTCAGCGCGAACGGATTTTAAAGCGGCTCGGAAACGATTATACGGCGGCCACAGATTTGGCGGATTTGTTGGTGGCCAAAGGTATGACTTTTCGTGAAGCGCACCATTTGGTGGGAAAAATTGTGGGTTTCCTCGAAGGCTTGGGAAAAGGATTTCACGATGTGGATCGTGATTGGCTCAAAGATGTTGCCCCGGCAATTGACCCACAATGGCTTCAGCATCTCCGTCCGGCTGAGTTGGTGGCAAAACGCCAGCAATCTATGGCAACGGCCCCTCAGAGGGTGAAAGAACAAATTGACGCGGCCAAAATCTGGCTTAGCCGTCACAAAGAATCAGCCACCGAGAATGCCTAAGTTCTCACCGCCGTGTATGCATTTCCCATAAGTATGTTAAACCGTATACCCTTCCAATCTCGTCCCCGGGAATGATGAATTTCATTCCCGGGCTGTTTTTGAAGCGAGCGGCACCCGAGATGTGAGGTAGCGTGGAACAGTCACAGCGAGAAAACTCACGTAAGCGAGCAGTTGCAGGAGGGTAGGAGACTGGGCGTATCCCACAAAGGTGTGAAGAATATCTCCCAGCACGCTGGATTCTGAGAGGACAATCCCTGTGTGCCATAAGACAACATGGGCACCGGGGATCCAGCGGATTTTCTGGAAGTTCTCAATGCCGTTGGAAATTAATGCGGCGGCAAAAATTAACAAGACTGTTCCAAACACGTCAAAGAATTTTTTGATAGGAATAGCTCCTCCCAGTCGGTAAACTCCATAGCTGAGATAAATGCCCAGAACGATCCCTAATAGAGCACCAACCAACATTGGCAAGGGGGTGGCATGAAAACTTAGCGCCAAGACGAAAATAGCCGTTTCCAGTCCCTCGCGGCCCACGGTGATTCCAGCCAAAAAGGCTAATGCCCATCCCTTACGGTGGAGTGATTTTTCCACCGCTCCTTGAAGACGACGCTTGAGCGAGCGGCTCTCGCGTTTCATCCAAAAGCTCATTCCCGTTAAAAACACCGCGGCTACAAAATAGGTTGTGCCCTCTAACTCGGTTTGCAACACTGTTCCAGTGTATGCATGGATTGTGAGCCAAATGCCTATACCGAAGATAGAATCTATGAGAAGCGCAGAGCCTATGCCCCACCACACTTGATGGTATAAAGACTTTGAGGCGGCGCCTTGCTTTAAGTAGCTGAAGATAATGGCCACGATTAAGCTGGCCTCCAGAGATTCTCTGGCAAAGATCACCATGGCAGCAAGCACGGGTCGTTGCCCCTTTACAAAATGCCTTAGGAAACAGGTTTAATGGAAATGTTAACAATAATGATAATCATTTTCATTCAGAACACAAGATCTGTTTTTCATATTTGTTTTGGGCAATTCCCTGGTTGGAGCCAATATTCCTTTAAACACGGCTTTCAACATATTGTTCCGGCTCCACTGCCAGGACGCGGTTTTTCTTTGGCGTTTGTCGTTTCAAGCGTAGTTTTAAATCATCCACCAATTTTTCCAGGCGATATGAAGAACTGCTCACACGTCCTGCTCGTTACGCATGATTTAAACACCATCCAAAAGGCCTACTATCACCAACCCAACCAAGCCAGTAGAGCCAGGCTTGTTCCGATACCCAATGCCACACTGGTGCCGACAACATAGCGTTTCGGTGAAAATCCCAAGATGCGCAACGAGTTTGCCAAGACAAAGGCGGAAGACAAGAGCATGGCGACAGCCGCGATAAAGGGACCGGTATATCCCAATGCGGCGGCAGGAAGTGCCAAAGCATTGTAAAACAGGGCCCATAAAAGATTCTGTTGAATGATGCGCGTAACTTGTTTGCCGGTGGTTAAAGTATCGGCCAGACGTAGCAAGTTAGGGCGAGTCATCGTCAGATGGCCCGCTTCAATGGCAATATCTGAGCCCGTTCCCATTGCAATGCCTAAATGGGCTTTGACTAAAGCCGGAGCATCATTAATACCATCCCCGACAAATGCGACGTGATGTCCTTCTTGTGTCAGCTTCTCCACGATTTCCGCTTTGTCTACCGGTTTTTGCCTGAAGAAATACCGCCGGATTCCCAGTTTGTCGGCAAGAACTCTCGCAGCGTCCTGTGAGTCTCCTGTCGCCATGACGACATCAATGCCTTGCTGTCTCAATTCGACGATGGCTTCTTTGGCCTGTGTCCGGGGGCGGTCTTCCACGCTGAAAATCGCTTCAATGTTTCCATCTACCACTACCTTGGCAATGGTCCGGCCTTCTTCTTGCCATTCTAAGCGCAACGGGTTCATTGGTTGGGGCCAAACTTCCTGGCCGTCTGGTTGAGTGATTTGAACCCAATGGCCGGCCACCCGTCCTTGAATTCCCCAGCCGGGTTCCTCATTGACATCCTCAACGGGGAGAAAGGAAATGTTTTGCTGTTCGAAATATCTAGAGACGGCGGTGGCTACCGGATGTTCCGACGCCAGCTCCAGCGAGGCTACCCACTGGGCAATCTCATGATTGTTAGGCCAAAAGTCCGTCAAGGTCATTTGACCGGTACTCAAGGTTCCCGTCTTGTCCATGACCACCATATCAATATTGCTCGCCCGCTCCAAGGCATCGTCGCTACGAAGCAGCATTCCGTAGCTTCCAAGTCTTTGTGCACCCGCCAACACGGCAAGGGGCGTTGCTACGCTTAAGGCACAGGGGCAGGCAATGACGAAAACCGCGATCATGTTGAGTAAGGAGGAAGCCGTGCCGGCTTTCACGATGAATTCCCAATAGGTGAAGGTCAGAATGCCGAAAACCAGAACAGCAGGCACAAAAACGCGCAAAACCCGGTCGGCTAATTTACGCCATTGTCCTTGGGCGCCTTGTGCGGCTTTGACAAAGCGGGCGGTTTGCGCCAAAATCGTGTCTTCCGCAACGCGTAGAACTCGGACAACAAGCCGGCCTTGCGTATTAAGCGTGCCAGCATATACTGTGTCCCCCGGGCTTTTGTCTACGGGTATGGCTTCGCCCGTGAGAAAGGCTTCATTGATGGCCGAATGACCTTGAAGCACTAATCCATCTACGGGAACCTTCTCACCGGGGCGAATGACGATTTCATTGTGCACTTGAACCTGAGCAATATTGGTCTCAACTTCCCGTTCGTTATGAATCACCCATGCCGATTTGACACTGAGCCTGGCCAGCATCCGCACGACCCCGGCGGCACGATTGCGAGTGCCCACTTCCAGATTGCGACTTAACAACAGAAAGGTAATGAACATGGTCGCGGTGTCGAAGTAAAGATATCTCCCGCCGTTAAAGATGGTATAAATGCTATATCCGTATGCGGAAAGCGAGCCAATGGAGATTAAGAGGTCCATGGTGGGCACGTTGTGCTTCAGTGATGACCAAGCACCGCGAAGAAATGGCCAGCCGCTGAAAAAAACGGTTGGTGTGGCGAGTGCCCACAAACCGTATTCGAGAGCATCGCGCAGCGTCTGGGGAAATTGGGGCAAATATCCCGACCAGACGGGCACGCTGAACATCATCACAAACACCGTTAACACCACGGAAATGCCTAATCGCCGGAGGAGTGACAAATCGCGGTCGAATTCCAACTCATCTTCTGAACTGTCTCGTTCCTTTGCCTCATAACCCAGTTTGGTGATGGCTCTTTGCACCTCATGTGGCGAGGTAGTCGATGCATCCATGGCCACTTGCGCCGTACTCGTGGCGAAGTCGATTTGAGCGCCCAAAACTCCTGGCATGCGTGTCAGGACTTGCTCCACTAAAATACTGCATGAGGCACACCACATGCCATCGATGTCCAAAGTTACGGTCTTCGGGTCCGCATTGAGACGCACCACGGGAGCAGGAGTGGTTATGCTTTCGCGCAAGTTTTCCCAATTCACTCCGGGGCGGCTTTTCAATTCTTGAATTTCTTCTTCGCCCATTAAACGCCACAATTCCCGGCACCCGTGACAGCAAAACATATGGCCGTCGCCAGGGACTTCCGTGATGACAGGTTGCTCGCATAAGTGACAAGTTAAAACAGCCATGGATTCACCTCCGGGATCCATCCCTGGACCGCAAATCCCCGCAACATAAAGATGATTCCGCTTATGGCCACCAACCCGGCGGCTATGTAGGTGAATTTGCGTCCCTTCAGCCGTTTGCGGCCATACCATCCCGCAATAGCCACGCTTAACAAAGCGGGAGTTGTGCCAATGCCGAAGACCAAGAGGATAAGGGCACCGGACAAAGGAGAGGCTGTGGAGGCAGCGGAGAGCAGCATCGCAAAAATCAGGCCGCAGGGATGAATGCCCAAAATCAGGCCGGCGAAAAAGGATGTTTTGGGGCTCGGGGAAGCCATGAGCCGCCGAAAAGTCTTTTTAATCGGACCCCACTGCAAAAGAGACCATTTTTCCATAAATCCGCCGCCATGGCCCGTCCTTAATTCATCGAAAGCCCAAAATAGCATCATGACGCCGCCTAATATGCCTGCTGCCGTATCGACACCGGCGACACGGCCCGCTGTATTGACGAAGTGTCCCAGAGCACCAAAGATCGCTCCTAAAATGGTGAAGGACAAAATACGTCCGACATTATGGGCCAAATGATTTCCCAGAACACGGCGAGGCGAATGGGTTATTCCCAGAGATTCCAGACGGCTTTGGGATGACATGCTGAAAGCCAGGACAAATGGTCCGCACATACCCGTGCAGTGCAAGAAACCTTGTAATAAACCGATACTTAAAGCCCACAGCAGCAGTGCACTCATGTCTAATCTTTCGCCTCTTCTTTATCAGCCACTTAATCCTATGAATACCGCGTCTTTCTTTAGCACCACCCATGTCCCGCCAACACGCTGCCAATAATCATGAGCGACATGGCTGGCGTTACCAAAATTCCCAGCCAGGATTGGCGGTCTAAGATGATATACCAAGAAGAGCCTGAGGTAGCGCCCATAAGGTAGAGAAGCAAGTCAACTTCTACCAATAAGGGGGAATGTTGGTCGATGAATAAATTGAGCGACGGCACAATCCATAAGAAATCGATGGCCATTCCCAATAAAATCAATGCTACGGAAAGCCTTTTAAGACGGCGGTAGCGAATATTTGCGGTAACTTGGGGCATTAATGCCTGAAGCGCTGTGCCCGACCATTTTAGCACCCATGGTCCCAAGGCCAATCCCCCCACCAAGCCTGCCAGCAAAATACCCGTGTATTGCAGGGTGTGATTGTCTACGCACCCGCCTCGGTCAGCGAGATAGCTCAAATGCTGAACAGGATAAGAAACCGCTAAGGCGTACCCTAAGAGGGACACAATCAAAGCCATATAGCGCCATTCCCGGTTTCTAACCGCTCGAGCCATAATGGTTTGGGATGACTGGTTGTCAGTCGAGGGCTCCGTGTTAATTGCTGACATGAACCGTCAACGACTCCTTCATAGTTTTTCCTTTTACGGTGATGTCTGTCATCATTCTCCAAGGACCGGCCATTAGGAATATACTATGCCCGCTGTAGTGTCCTTTGCCGTCATTTTTCAGATGAATTTGCCGGGGTGGCATAGTCATTTCCAGCATGATCAACTGCATCGTTACCTGAGCGTCCGTCACAGGTTTTCCATTGGATGCCATGAGAGTCACCTGGGTATGAACCGTTTTCAAAGACACGGGAGGGGAAGGCTGGTAACTGAGAGTCATCTTGATACCCGATGAACCCAACATAGCCGTCTTGTGGCCAACCGTGTGAGAAGTCCCGGATGTTTGACCACAGCCGGCTACCAAGACTGAACCCGCCATGGCAATCAGGCTAATACCTACAAAATGGGGCCAATGCCGTTTGGATCGTGTCGTATCAGCCATCCTCCCTCCCTAGCAAAAATTAATTTCGGGTACAAAGGCGTTAAACTTTCTTTTGTTATTATGGTTGTTATTATAACGCAACGGAAAAGAAAGAGGAGAGAATCTGGTGAGAACTTGCGCAATCCGTGGTTGTGCTGACGCCCTTGGGAATTTCGGGGGCACCTGAGCAATCTGGTATCCTGAGAGATAGGAAGGATTCTTTTGCCACTCTTTCTTCAAAAGAGAAATAAACCGGGCTAGTTGTGAGAAAAATCTTGGTCAAATACGAATTTGACGTTGTGAAGACACGAGGGGGGCTTCAATGACGGAGAATATCGGTTTTGTGGGCTTGGGAATTATGGGTCAAAAAATGGCACGTAATCTGCTTAAACACCAGCCGATCAATATTTTCAACCGGACGAAGGAAAAAGGCGCGGAGCTGATTAATCAGGGGGCTAGATGGCATAACACGCCAAAAGATCTCGCCGAAGCGAGCAGCTTGATCTTCATTATGGTTACGGACGACAAGGCTCTACGCGATGGGGTTTTAGGTGATGAGGGGATATTGGCAGGGATCCAGCCTAAGACACTTGTCATGGATCATTCCACACTCTCGCCCAAAGGTACTCGGGAGTTGGCTCGTCTCGTTCAGAGCAAAGACGCTGCATGGGCCGATGCGCCCGTTACCGGCGGAGATATAGGAGCACAGAACGGAACGTTAACGATCATGGTAGGAGCTCAAGAAACAGACTTCGAACGGGCAGAACCCTATTTCAAGCAAATGGGTCAGCGAATACTTCATGTCGGGGAGCCAGGTCAGGGGCAATCCCTCAAACTGGTATCCAATATGGTCTCAGCACTGAATCTGATGGCCGCGGCGGAGGGAGTGCAATTGGCATTGAATCAAGGTCTTGGGCTGGAAGACATCGAAACAGTGATGAGTTTTGGTTCCGCCCAAAGTTATGAACTGGCGAAGATTTTGGAACGGCTGAAAGGACACGATTACCGGCCAGGGTTTTCCGTTGCCAACCCTGTGAAAGATTTCCGCCTGGCTGTCGAATTGGCTCGGCAAACGGGATTTGCGGCAGATTTGGGGATCACTGCCCTCCCTTTCTATGAAGATCACGCCGAACGGGGTTACGGCGAAGAAGATGAATCCAGTTATATTAAACGCTGGAATGCTCCCCAGGAGCCATTATCGTGATCGAGGCTCTGCTGTTTGACTTGGACGGAACGATTTTGGACACGACCGAACTGATTGTCCAAAGTTTTCTGCATACATTCCGTGAGGGACTAGGAAAAACGGTCAGTCGAGAAGAAGTCATGGAGCATTTTGGCAAGTCCCTGGACGATGAGTTCCGTGCAATGTGCTCAAGTTTTTCCGATGACCAAATTCAAGAGTTGGTGACGTTATACCGGACACATAATCATGCTCATCACGACCGCATGGTGTCCCTGATTCCCGGAGCAGATAAGGTGCTGCGGAAACTGGCCGGGCAAAAAGTGCCCATGGGTGTCGTGACTTCGAAGCGCCGGGACATGGCGCTCCATGGGCTAAAACTTTACGGCCTGGATGAAATCTTCAGCACCATTGTGCATTATGATTCGACCAGGCAGCACAAACCAGATCCTGAACCATTGCATTATGCCCTCACAATTCTGGGTGTGCTGTCCTCACATGCATGGTATATCGGCGACAGCCCGTATGATATGATGGCCGCCAAAGCAGCCGGGTGTGTCGCCGTAGGGTTTTGTTACAATACGTTTGCCCCCGAAAAGCTGGTGAATTCCGGGGCAGATTCCCTTGTATATTCTTGGTCGGAACTTTATGCTTTGTGGCAGACGAAGGAGTTGCCCAATGAGAAGGGCAAAGGGTGGGCAACAGGTGAATAGATAGCAAACCTTCGGCCGAAAGGCACAGCACTGAAAAAAAGAGACGCACAGACAGGAAAACAAAGCAGAGAAAGCTAAGCTTTGGAAAGGGAGGAATCAAAAATGAGTCTTGACGGAGCAGAGCTGACTTGGCTTGGACATGCATCATTCGTCTTAAAAACACCGGGAGACAAGTATATTGTTTTTGACCCCTGGCTTGAAGGCAATCCCAAATGTCCGAAAGAATTTTTTAACTGGGACAAGGCGGATTATATTCTGGTGACACACGGACATTTCGACCACATGGGCAGTGCCGCATTGCTTGCCAAAAAAACCGGGGCACCAGTTATTAGTAACTTTGAGATTGCTACATATTTGGAAACCCAAGGCGTTGGCAAAACGGTGGGAATGAATAAGGGGGGAACAGTAGAATTCGGCGATATTAAAATGACCATGGTTTATGCCGATCATAGTTCCGGAATTACCACAAATTCCGGATTGCTCTATGGGGGCGAGGCGAGCGGGTTTGTGGTGACTTTGGAAAACGGTCTTTGTGTCTATCATGCGGGCGATACCAATGTCTTTGGAGATATGGTTTTAATTAAAAACTTGTATCGGCCGGATGTGGCTTTGCTGCCTATCGGCGGCCATTTTACCATGAGCCCTAAAGAAGCTGCGTACGCCGTGGGCTTGCTGGAACCCAAGGTGGTGATTCCTATGCATTATGGAACGTTTGACGCCCTCACCGGCAGCCCGGATGCTTTGAAGGATTTGTTGGCTGACAGTCCCACTGTACTGACAGTTCTTGAACCAGGGGAGCAGTACTGTTGACCCACGAACTCATGAACGAGAGCTTTTTTTGGAGGCAAGCAGAGTGAAAAAGCCGAAAACGTTCGCACCGTCCTTGGCTGGAAGGTGCCTTAGATATATGGTCATGGACCTCTTGGGATTCGGGCGTATGCTGAGTCAGGATACCCTAAGCGCTATGCGCACGGGATCGTCCTGGCACAAGACATTTCAATCCCGTCTTGTTCACGAAACTGAGGTGGTGGGATTGGAACTGCCTATCAAAAATGGCGAGCTCGGTATTTCCGGACGGATTGATGCCGTGATTCAAGAAAAGGGTCAAATGGTGGCGGTGGAATACAAGACGGTAAATGGTGATAAATTCAGGCAGATTGAGGAATATGGCCCGCTATTCGATCATTGGGCACAACTGGCATTGTACGTAAATCTGGGGGATTATGACAGGGGTCGGCTAATCGTTGACAACCGTGACAGTGAGGAGCGTTTGTCGTGGGATCTTCTTCCTGACCCGAAGTGGAGCACGTGGGTTATTACGCGGATTCAGTTGGCGCGCAAGCATCAGCTTCAACGAACTTTGCCTTCTAGGGAGATAAGCCTGGGCTGCCTTCATTGTGATCGGTGGCAGCGATGTTTTAAAACGGCCGAAGAACGAGCGCAAATGGTGCAAAGCCACCCGCAATGGGAACCCAACCCGTCATTGCCTGAACGGTTTGTCACGGCCCATGCCAAGGATTCTGATTCTCATTGTGCAGAGCATTCCAATTAGAAAGGGGATGAGTCAAAATGTCGCATGTTGAGGTGAAATATACGGGGGATATGCAGTTTGTGGCGACACCGCCAACGGGGCACTCCGTGGTAATCGATTCCTCGCCGGAAGTCGGGGGGAAAAATTCAGGGGTCCGGCCGATGGACTTGACGTTGATGGCCTTGGGCGGCTGCACAGGGATTGACGTCGTCTCTATTCTCAAAAAGATGCGCGTAAGCATAGACAATTTTGTGATGGACATGGATGCGCAGAGGGCATCTGAACATCCTAAGGTTTACACCAAAATTGTTCTGAATTATCGCTTTACAACGCCGGATGATGTCCAGGAGAAGATTTCCCGAGCGGTTCATCTTAGTCAGGAAAAATATTGCAGTGTTTCCCAAATGTTGGCTAAATCTGCTGAAATTGAGGCACGGATATTTATCAATGGTGAGCTGAGGGAAGTTTTGAATCATGGCTAGCGCCACCAACTCTTAAGTCAGTCAGAAGGAATAAATCTCGAGTTCCCAGGAGATCCTAAGGCTAATTTACAGCCAAGGGGGGATTGAAGATGGCAGAAAAAGTGTCAGACGACGTGCAGCAACATAAAAAACGTCTGCCCCATTTCAACCGGGAAAAGTTTCAAAATGAAGTGGCTCGTGAACTGGGTATTGATTTAAGTTCTGCGGATGAAATGAAAAAGCCCGGCCAGGATCAAAAGCCCTTATCTGATCAAAAATAGTAAGAATTCCTGACGGATCATGCCTTAACTTTCTGTCCGAAGTTCGAGAATAAAAGTCCGGGATGCCTATGTCCGGAACTGAAGACGATGTCAAGCAATCCATTTTGATAAATCTGGAGTTGATAAAGCACATCTAGACGGCAAAGGACGAAAAACCTCACCCCAATGTGGCGTGAGGTTTCTTTGTGCCGTCTCTTTTTGTATAATCGGAAAAGAAATGGGGGACTTTCGTGGATGTCGGGTTAATTGGATTGCCTTTTTCCGGCAAGACCACCGTATTTAATTTGTTAACGAACGCTAAAGTTGACACGGCTCTCCCTGGGGCCGGAAAAACAGAGTCACGCCGCGGATTGGCACCAATTCCGGATTGGCGTTTAGATCGACTAAGCGAGATGTACCATCCTCGCAAAAAAACACCGGCAACGATTGCGGTGGTGGATGTTCCGGGATTAAGCCGATCGGAAAATGGCGGACCCAACCGGTTTTTAAATGATGTCAGAATGGTCGATGCGTTAGTGCATGTTGTTCGGGGTTTCTCCTCGGATTTACTCGGGGCGCCGCACTTGCTTGAGGATATTCAGGAAATGGAACTGGAATTAGGGCTGTCTGATCTGGATTTGCTGGAAAAACGCCGAACAAGAATTACCAGCGGGAAAAAGATCACACCGGAACTCAAGCAGGAACTTAGCCTCATCGAGAGGTTAACGGACGCGTTGGAAAATGATAGACGTTTGGCGCAAATGGAATTGCCGGAGGAGGATTTGCGCTTAATCCGGGGTTATCAGTTTCTTACCCTGAAACCGGCGATCTGGGTTATTAACTTGGATGACCATGCTTTTCAGTCGGGGCAATATGATGATAAAGAAGCCATTGAGGCATTAGCTCGGGACAAAGGGATTCCCGTCGTTTTAATGGCAGCGGCTATGGAGCAGGAAATGGAAGAGCTGGATACGGTAGACCGGGCGATTTTTATGGAGGATTTAGGTATCAAGGAATCGGGCCTGAGCCGTGTGGCCCAGGCGATTTATCATAAGCTTGGGCTATTGTCGTTTCTAACGGCCGGAGAGGATGAAGTCCGGGCTTGGACAATTCACCAAGGTTCCACGGCTAAAACGGCTGCGGGCAAGATTCATTCTGATATCGAGCGGGGATTCATACGCGCCGAAGTCGTCGCTTTTGACGATTTGGATAAGACAGGAAGTATGGTGCGAGCCAAAGAGGCGGGTCTCGTGCGTCTTGAGGGCAAGGACTATGTTATGAAAGATGGAGATGTGGTAAATTTTCGGTTTAACGTCTGATATGCCTGCCACGTTCCGTCCTGTTTAAAACAGGAGAAGTTCGTTGTATCTCAATATTTTACTGGCGAGGAGAACGAAATCGTGGAAGATTATTGGCAAAGAGCACAGCAATTATTGCCGGGTGGTGTAAATTCTCCTGTGCGGGCTTTTAGGGGAGTGGGAGGAGAGCCTTTCTTCATCAAGCGCGGTGAAGGTCCCTATTTAGAAGACGTTAACGGCACCCGTTATATCGATTTTGTTATGAGTTACGGCCCCTTAATCTTAGGCCACGCTCATCCTCGCGTAGTCCAGGCTGTCATGCAGCAAGCGTCTCAGGGACTGAGCTATGGCGCTCCGAGTCCTTTGGAAATCCGCATGGCCGAGATTCTCTCAGAGGCTGTGCCTCATCTTGAAATGGTTCGTATGGTCAATTCCGGAACGGAAGCTACGATGGCGGCCATACGTCTGGCTCGGGGAGTCACGGGCCGAGCCAGGATAGTGAAGTTTTCGGGATCGTATCATGGGCACGGGGACTCATTGCTGGTCAAAGCGGGATCGGGGGCTGCCGCGATGGGAGTTCCTGACTCCCTGGGGGTTCCCAGTCCATTGGCGGCATTGACTCTCAGTGTTCCTTATAACGACACGGAGGCTTTAAATGCCGTGTTTCATGATCATGGGGAGGAGATTGCGGCCGTGATCATGGAACCGGTGGCAGGCAATATGGGAACAATTTTGCCTGTGCCGGAATTTTTAGAAGCGGTGCGGGAATTGACCAGGCACTATGGATCTTTGTGGATCGTGGACGAAGTCATGACAGGATTTCGAGTGGCGTGGGGAGGGGCTTCGCGCCTATTTGGCCTTGATCCTGACTTAATATGTCTGGCCAAAGTGATCGGAGCCGGCATGCCGGTCGGGGCCTTCGGGGGGAAAAGGGAGTACATGCAGCAAATTTCTCCGTTGGGAGCGGTTTATCAAGCGGGAACCCTGTCGGGTAATCCGGTGGCTATGGCTGCGGGTGTGGCCCAATTAGAAGAAATTCATCAGCCGGAATTCTATTCCCAACTGGGGGAAAAGACCCAGGAGCTGGCAAATCAATTGGTAGAACGGGGCCGAAAGCATGGAATGGCAGTGAGCGCGAATGCCATTGGAGGCATGTTCACACTCTTTTTTGCCGACCGCCCTCCGCAGAATTTTGACGAAGTACGCCGGTGCGATCATGCCCGGTACCGAAAGTTTTTTCATGGTATGCTGAAGGCAGGAGTATTTTTCCCGCCCTCACCGTTTGAATCCGTGTTTCCATCGTGGGCACACACTCATGTCACCCTTGATTTGACACTACAGGCAGCCGAACACGTATTCCAAGAGTTGTAACGGGTAAAGGCAGAAGGAAGGGAGCCTATGTACATTCCGAAACTACATCCATTCGCATTTAAGATTGGTCCCATTGGCGTCCATTGGTATGGAATTTTTATGGTCATGGCAATTTTAGGAGGATCGTATTACCTTATTGAACGCGGCAGGCAATTGGGAGAGGATCCTGACCGCTTGTCCAATATCACGTTATGGACTGTCCTGTGGGGAGTCATTGGAGCTAGGGTCGTGTTCGTGTTAGCGAATGAACCTCAGTGGATTTGGATGAATCCCATGCAAATTCTCCGGATTTGGGACGGCGGTCTGGCTTATGATGGAGCCGTCGGATTTGGTGTTTTGGCATTATGGTACCAATTACGGAAAAGGCCATTGACGTTCAATTATCTCGTAGACTGGACCATCCCTGGAATTGGGTTGGGTATTTTCATGGTGCGAATTGGGAATATTTTTAACCATGAAGTGTTGGGACGCATGACAGAACTGGGTTTTGGGCGCTGGCCAGAGCAACTATGGGGTTCGTTCATCGGGGTGTTCTTGATTATCCGCTATTTTTGGCTGGAACGCCACCGTACCCCGCCGCCTGGGTATCAATTTTGGTCGGCGATGTTTTATTATGCGATCTTGAGGGGCTTTATTGGAGAGACGACCAGAGACAACCCCTTGTACATCATTCACTATATCAATCCTTACTGGGGTATTGGCTTTACCACGTTAATGCAGCTATTCACTCCTCCCATTATGATTTTTACGTGGATAATGATGCGGCGTACGTGGCGCAAGTCAGCGACCCGGCTTATTCCGCCGGGTAAGGCAGAACCGTTGCCGAATCCCGAGGTGTCTGCCCAAAAATTATAACGGGCGTGCCGATGTCGGTAAAATCCCATACCCACTTGGCGTTGTCTGCGACTTGCCCAGGATGGGGATTATGCAGCTTTGTCGACAACTGAATGCATCCATGGGAGCGGGGAGTGCCAAAATGATGGTTCCACCAGGCTCCATGGATGGCTATCGCTCCGTATATATATTGGGCATAGGGAACATGCCTCACGTTCCAATGGTCCTGAGTTCCGGGAATGCCTCCTTGCATATGGTCATCCAGAACCCGGCGGTAAATGTAGAATGTGCCGCGTGGCGTTGTCCAACGGGGAGCAGTACCACTTGAGATCGGCATAACCCGAACGAGATTGCCATCCTGATACGCGCCCATGCTTTGGGTGGACAGATTTACCTGGAGAATTTTGCCGTCGTCCGTGTCTAATACGGTCTTGGCAATGTTGTCAGCAGTTGTCAAGGAAAAATGAATCGCTGTGGAACGGGGCCAAAATCCTTGAGGCTGCAAAGTGAAACGGTGGGGGGATAATCTGAACAAAAGAAAGCTCTCAGAAGGCTGCAGCGTGATATCATGATAGAGTGAGGAGAGATGAACAGGCGTTGGCATTTGGATGATGAGGGGGTAATCTATGCCCACACGCCGGGGATGGGGCAAAAATGCTGGGAAATGGCTGGCAGAGACCGTTACAGGCATATTTGACGAGCCTTGTACGCCTGCGAGAGCGAGTGATCCTCCAGCCAATAAGGTCATGATAAATGCCACAGTCCAAAAATGGTGGTGCCGGGTCAACTGCTATGCCTCCTTTGACAGGCTTTTTATCGTGAAAGGGAGTGAAAACTGGTGAGTAATGCCCAGATCACGGTTTTATTCTTCTCGTTTGCCGCAGATCGTATGAATGCTCGGGAGAAAATCTATGAATTGTCGACACCTGTGTCGATTCAGGAATTTTTTCATAAGAACTTGTCTGCGAGCCTGAAAGAACCATTGGAATCGTGGCTATTCAGTGTGAATGAGGAATGGGTGGATCCGCAGTATCATTTGCGCCCCGGTGATGCCTTGGCCGTTGTTCCACCTGTCAGTGGCGGCTAAAAGCTAAAAGCCCCGGATGGGGCTGTTTAATACACTTCATGTGGGAGTGAGAGTGATGGATTACTACCTTGTTACGGAAGATTCTATCGATATTACGGAATCTCTGACGATGATTGATGATCCCCGTACCGGAGCGCAGGCTATTTTCCTGGGGACAGTGCGCAACGAATATAATGGGCGCCAGTCCTTGGGTTTATATTATGATGCGTATCCGGCTATGGCCCATGCCCGTATTAAGAAAATCGGAGAGGCGTTGAAGCAAGACTTCGCCATAAGCCACGTGGTAATTATTCACCGGATTGGAGAACTTCCTGTGGGTGCTGCCAGTGTTTTGGTGGCCGTGTCGGCTCCTCACCGCGAGGCAGCGTTTGCCGCAGCGAAGGCTGGCATCGACCGAGTGAAGCAGGAGGTGCCAATCTGGAAAAAAGAGCACTGGGCAGACGGACCCAGCGAGTGGCATGACGATCCCAGTCATTCAGGTAATATTAAATAGCTCCTTAACCTTCTTGACATTAGAACGGCTTACCACCACTTCACTGCCCTGGCGATCTTTCATTTTCAAGAGGTAAGTGCCGTTAAAATAGGGCATGATTTCTTTTACTTGGTGCATATTAGCAATAAAGCTGCGATGAGTTCGCAAAAACGTATCTGGAGACAGACGCTCTTGCAGTTCTTGCAAGGTAAATCGGGTTGGATAACGTTCATGGTAGGTATAAATGTAGATGATCTCGTGTTCGGCCATGATAAAGATGATATCGTGGACATTCACGGGGATCGTATGGCCGTTGGATTCGCAAGGAACCCACGTTAGAGGTTCTGCCGGTGCTTTCGGATGTTCGGCCGTTTCACTTTGGGTCAGCCTGCGCACCGTTTCCGCAATGCGTTCATTGGACACAGGTTTGAGCAAATAGTCAACCACTTGTATGGCAAAAGCATCGACGGCATATTGTTCGTGTGCAGATACGAAGACGATCTTGAGCTGGGGATGGTCTTCTTTGAGCAAGCGGGCTATTTCTACACCAGACATTCCCGGCATTTTGACATCTAAAAAGACGACATCGTAATCGAGCGCCTTTATGAGCGACAGAGCTTCTTTAGCCGATTGGGCCTCGCCGATAATCTCGATGACGTCATGATATGGTTCTAGCAAAAAGCGCAGTTCTTGCCGGGCAGGATATTCATCTTCCACAATCAAAGCTTTAAGCATGGCCAACCTCCGTCACTGTAGTGCTGGAACAAAACATGGTCTCAACCGCGGACGCTACCGACAAATTCCGCTGTTTCGAGGTTCTGAGGAATGCTAGCGGGTATGACCAGACGCACCGTGGTTCCTTTATTCTCAGAAGATCGCAACCGCAAGCGGTACTTGTTGCCATATAATCCAACCAGTCTTTCTGAAACATTGGATAGCCCGAGACCCATCCCTTGCCCCTCGCCCATTTGAAAAATTTCCTGCTGTTTAGAGGCGGGAATGCCTCGTCCGTTATCGGAAATGTAAATGATGGTGTCTTTTCCCCGGTTGCGAATGCTGACACTGATCATTCCTGAGCCTTCCTTTTCGGCAATCCCGTGAATGACTGCATTTTCAACAAGCGGCTGAATAATTAACACCGGTACTGAGCGCTTAAGAGACTCAGGTTGAATCCGCAGGCGGTAACGCAACTTGTCACCGTACCGGGCCTTTTCCAGATTCAAATAGGTTTGCACATAGTCAATCTCATCTTTCAATAGCACAGTGGATCCCTTGTGGGAGAGGGAGCGCCGGAAAAACGACGCTAACTGGATGAGTAAATCCCGGGCTTTGTCGGGATCCGTGCGCGAAAACGAGATGATGGTATTGAGAACGTTAAACAGAAAATGGGGCCGGATTTGAGCTTGAAGAGCCTCCAGACGAGCTGCTGAGGCCAAACTGCGTTGACGGTCCACTTCTGCGACCTCAAGGAGAATGGAGAGCAACTGAGTAATTCCTTCTGCCAGACGCCCAACGCGTTTGGGAAGCATACTTTTCTCTGCAACATACAATTTGACCGATCCGACAGCCTGGTTATGGGAGACTAAAGGGGTAATGACAACGACACCGAGTTGGCATTCGTCATAATCGCCTTGAAGTTCTTCTGTTTGCAAAATACGCTGCACCTTATCTTTCATGACTTCTTTGGTGGTGCGAGACAACAAGGTACCAGGATCATGCTGCGGACATTTTTTCCCTGCCCATCCCAGTACTATGTGAGTATCTGTAATAGCCACCGCTTCCACGCCCACTGTGCGTTGAATAATATTGGCGATATACTGGGCGGTTTCCCGGTTCAACCCTTGCCGCAGATGGGGTAAGGCTGCATGGCCTATCTGAAAGGTGGTTTCGGCCGCGTCGAGCGTGGCTGTCGAGTTGTCTTCTTGCAACAAGGTCGCGGACTTTTTGGGAATTTTTCGGACGTACAAGCCCCATGGGACGACGATTCCCATGAGGACTATAGCCCATTGCCAACTCTTCACAGGCAGTGTCCAGGCCAACACGATAATGGCCAGGGTAGGCACCCCCATGATGAACCAACAGCGTGGTTTCATACAAGTCACCTCTCAATGCTTTGCAGCGAGCCAGGCAATGGTTGCGGTCGAGGTCATCACCCGGCTAATTCTGGGAAACACATAGGTCATACTGAAATGATGTTCCTCCGGTGTTGTCCCCATCATGGCATCTGCTATCGCAATACAATGATAATTTCTATCATAAGCGTCACGAGCCGTGCTTTCCACTGCCAAGTTGGTCGGAATCCCCATTAATAATAATGTGTTAACCTCCAAACGTTGTAAAAACAATTCTAACGAGGTTGCATAAAAAGGGCTCCACTGAAATTTGCAGATGACAATGTCATACGCTAAAGGGCCCAGCTCCGGCAATATTTCGCCAAAATCCCATTGAACGGCGCTTGACGATTGGCGCCTGTCTCGATCGGTTATCGCCGTAACAACACCTTTGCGATCAGAACGGCTGACCGTTTTAGTAAATATTACCGGCACCGATTGCAAACGGGCCTGGCGAATAACAGCTTGGCTTGCCGCCAGTACTCCATGCCGGGGATCTTTAGGAGAACGGGGTCTGGCGACCGCTTCCTGCAAGTCGATGGCCAGAACGGCCGGTTTCTCACCCATGGCTTATCGGCCATTCCATTAAATGAACCCCCCGTTCTTGCATTTCGTGAAGAGCCTGATCGCTGTCATGAGGCGAGACATTAACGCCTTTGATGCCATTGGTGATAACCGTGGTGTCAAATCCGGCCGAAGTTGCATCCATAGCGGTAGCTTTGACGCAGTAGTCGGTGGCGAGTCCGGTGATGTATAGGCGCTTGACATCATGTGAGCCAAGCCACGACGCCAGCGTGACTTCAGTTATGGAGCCATTTGCGGCCAGTCGTCCTTCGAAACCGCTGTAAGCATCAACATCTTCGAGATACCCTTTCAAAAAATGTGCGGCACTAGGCGGAACGCGCAGCTGGGGAAAGAATTCAGCCCCCTGGGTTCCTTGCACACAATGATCAGGCCAGGGTCCGCCTCTTTTTTTAAATGAGACGTGATTAAAAGGGTGATAGTCCCGGGTCAAGACGATGGGGCGATCATGGTCTTGAAAATCATTTATCAGATCTTGAACAACCGGATAGATTTCGTCACCCTGGGGCACAGCCAAAGATCCGCCCGGACAAAAGTCGTTTTGAAAATCAACAACAATCAAAGCGGTCTGTGACCACGTGGAATTGAGCATTCGTTTCAGTGCCTCCTTATGACATCTAATCTCCCTGTTATCACTTTACCACGTCTTTTCTTCAGTATGGGTCTTCAATGGCTGGCATGACTTGGGATGGTATGCCGGCCCCTTCTACGGCC
>JAKBWA010000033.1 GCA_021841025.1 Bacillota bacterium
GGGGCGACTCCCCTGTCTCCGGAGTTCTCCGTTGCGCCTGATCGCCCATGTTTCGCGATCTACTACGAATGAGAGTGTCATCCGCTCGTCCACGTCCCGACCACGTATTTCGCGGTCGTAGCGCCATCGTTCCGGAGCTTGCCACCACGCCCTATAATGATACGGGGAAATTTGCACGTCCGATGGCTCCAGAAACCGCGGGCTATTGGGGGAGGATGGCGGCATGCCCCTATACGTTTTTTTGATGGCCTCCGCCACTAACACCTCGACGTCGTTCCATGCGGATAGCATCCGTTCTTTTACTTCCTGAATCGCTCGCGGCATAACCGATCGCCAGATTCCTTTCGCGACTAAGCATATGGAGGCGGCTCACAGGGTACTTGAACATTACTGTACGAATTGGAAGCATTCTGGGCAGGACCACCATTCAAATAGGCGAGACCAGTCGCACCATACCACCAAATTTCCCCATAAGTGCACGCCGCCTTGGATTGGGCAGAGGTTACTTTGTAAACATTGTATTTTGTAGTGGAACCCGGGGGTTCTTGGACCCAATAGGTCGTTGAGCCGAATAGCCCTAGAGAATATAAGTATGCAACGGCGGTAATCGATGAAGCTTTCAAGTTGCAATCGACATACGTATGAGTGTCTATATAATTCTTGCCAAGGCCGCCCCAATAGTCAGAATAGTGGGGCTTGCCCGCCTGAACTGTGCAGGAAAAAGAAGGGGTGGGAACTAGCGTCGGGCTAACTCCGCCGACGTTCTGAGCCATTGCTGGTGTTGACGCCATTCCGAGAAGCACGGCACTGCCAATAAGCCGCAGCGGGCATAAAAAGCACCTTCCTCAACATAACGAATACCTCCTTTAGAGTTATTAACAACTCTTCTTGATACCTAGGATGCGGTCGTACGCGGGCTCGCCGGAGGCGCGATTCTCTTGACACCAGGTCCCCGAAACCAACACGGCCTGGCCCGCATCCCACTCAATCATGAGATATCACAGAATTCGACCAAATGAGCAGATTATCCTTTTTTGTCCGTTGTATTTATTCGATCTATCAACTAATTGCCGACGCTAAGAAATACTTTACGCATCACTCCCATCAACCGAGACCGAAAATGTTTGCCGGGAGTCCTAACATCGCTGATCCATCGTAAAATCCGGATACCCGTAATTTCATCAGTTCCGTTGCCACGTAATCAACCGAAACATCAGCATTGACTTCACCCGGCATGCCCAACGACACCATCAGCAAAATCACCACGGTCTTACCACGTTTTCATATTTTGATTATAAACCACAGAAAATTATAAGACGACATTTTCTTTCTGTCATTTATGATGATGAAACCCGACCGGGACGAGTCAATTGGAGGGGACATCCAGCTCTTGGTTAAATCGCTATTCACCAACGGAGCTTTTACTCATCCGCAATTCCGGTGGTTCTACTGGGCTCGCAGCATTTTTTTGCTTGGCAATAGCATGACCCCAATTGCTGGCATTCGCAATTCGCCAATTACGTCAGGGTCAACAACTGCTGGGTGAGATTCTTGCGGCCGAGTGGTTGCCTAATCGGTGTTCTAACGGACTGCTCCCCTCGGGAACAGGTTATTCAGTCGGCCAGCTTGGGGTCTTACTCGGAATTAACAGCTCTGCAATTGAATGGTTGCAACAACGGGTTGGCATTTTATACATCCCTGGATACCCTACTCCCGACTTTTGTGATATAGCCGGTTATCCCGCGGCGGTTTTTTTCTCCCGTCGCGATCCCGTGGCCATAGCTTTGGGCGCGACGGACACGAATCCCGTATTTACGACAGGAATTATACTCAAGGGTAGTGCAGTTCCCCAGGGGCCCGCGAGCTTTCATCCAGAATCCTGCCATCAGATCAGCCTAATGCAGAACCTGAGCTGGAATGCCCTCTTCCAAAGCATCTCTGACCCACTGGCGCAACAACTGATGTTCGGAAGACATGAGCTGAGGATCTTTTTGAATGATGTCTCTGGCCGTCATACGAGCTCTTTTTAACAAATCCAAATCCTTGAGAGGGTTAGCTAATTGAAAGCCGGTGAGTCCGTGTTGCCGCATTCCTAAGACTTCTCCAGGCCCCCGCAGTTTAAGGTCTTCTTCCGCCAATTTGAAACCGTCCTGGTGACGCACCATGGCTTCCAAGCGCTCGCGGGCCTGATCCGTTTTCGGATCGGCAATCAAAAAACACGTAGCGGCTTTGTCTCCACGTCCGACGCGTCCTCTAAGTTGGTGCAATTGCGCCAGGCCGAACCGGTCAGCCTCTTCAATGACTATCACCGTAGCACTGGGCACATCGACTCCGACTTCGATAATGGTGGTGGCCACCAATACATCGAGCGCTTTTCGCCGAAATTGGTCCATGACCAAAGTTTTCTCTTTAGAAGGCATTTTACCGTGCAATAATCCAATGCGCCACCCTGGCACCTTTTTCATACCCTCTGCCAAGTCCACCGCAGCTTTCACTTGAGTGTCTTCTTCATCACCTCCGACAAGCGGGCAAACAACATAAGCCTGATCTCCTTGCTTGACTGTTGTCATCACTTTTTCATAGGCGATTCGCCTCTCACGGTGGGTCAAATGAACCGTTTCCACAAGTTTACGCCCAGGGGGCAATCCAACAATTCGAGAAACCTGCAGATCACCATAAACCGTCAGCGCTAAGGTACGAGGAATCGGTGTAGCCGTCATCACCAGCATATCAGGATATTCTCCTTTTTGAGAAAGCCTTGCTCGCTGCTTCACGCCAAAACGGTGCTGTTCATCGACTACCACGACACCTAACCGCTTAAACTCGACTCGATCGGCAATGAGGGCCTGGGTTCCAACGACGATTGGAATGGTTCCTTCCTTCAGCGCCGTGCGGTATTCTCCAGCACTCCGGTCCTTCCCCGCAAGAAAGGCCGTATTGATGCCAAGAGGGTGCAGGAAGTTCTGCAATACCAACCATTGTTGCTCGGCAAGCAGTTCTGTAGGAGCCATAAATGCCGCCTGAAATCCGGCATCCACAGCTGCCAGCATCGTTAGAATGGCAATAATGGTTTTCCCTGAACCAACGTCTCCTTGCAACAATCGGGCCATGGGATTGGCACTCTTCAAATCCTCTTTAATTTCTTTCCACACATGAATTTGACCCGGTGTTAAAGGGAACGGTAGTGAATCCAGAAATTTTTTGACCAAAGGACCATCGGGATTTTGAACCATTCCCGGCGCATTTGGATCGGTTTGATGCATAATCAACACACTCAGAGCCATGCGCAGAAATTCATCAAAGACCAGCCGTTTTCGGGACTCTTCCCAAGAAAGCCAATTAGGTGGAAAGTGTTGGTGAACAATCGCCAAGGAACGGTTGGCCAATCCTTCCCGTTCGCGAATGCTCTCCGGGAGCGGATCAGGCAATTGCGGAGCAAAACGCGGAACAACCTCGCGCATCAGGCGTTGCAAAAAGTTTTGTTTCAAAGACCCAGAAAGAGGATAGATAGGCACCAGCCCTAAGACAGGTCGCTCTCCTGCCGCCAAGACTTGAAATTCGGGATGAACCATGTTGGGCTGTTTTCCTCTCTTTTCGACTTTTCCGCTCAAAACCGCCACGTACCCTTCACGAAACTGACGGCGAATCCACGCCGCATGAAAGAATATGGCTGTCAGGCTATCCATTCCCTCCATAATTTGTACACGAAGAATTTTCTTCCCCGCGTCATAGCGCACCTGGTAAATTTCACCTTGTACAGTAGCCATTTCACCATCTTGCAGCATTCGAAGGGGGGTGATAACAGAGCGGTCTTCGTGGCGCCTTGGCCATAATCCCAACAAGTCTTCGAAGGTTCTCACTCCCATATTCTCCAGTTCCTGAGACCGCGTGTGCCCGATGCCGGGCCACTTCGTCACAAGGTCTGCTGGACCTAAGCCCAGTCCTTGTTCCGCAGGGCCTTTTCCCACCTCGAATTCCCTCCTCGGCTTCTAATCGTGCTCTGGATGACGCTCTGGGTTTCTTTGTTGTATCCCTTGCACTTCCACAATGACCTCCACGGGCCGCATAGACACGGCTTCAGCCAAAGCGTCACTGACCCTTTGAACAATAACTCGCCCCAATTCGGGAATCTTAACACCATAATCCACGATCACCGCAATTTCCACGAAAAAACCTCGATTGGTTTCCTGAAAGGCGATTCCCCGAGTGCCGGTATCTTTTCGAATTAGTTCGCCAAGCCCTTCACTCAAACCAAAAACACCAAGGCCAGCCACTCCATCAACTTCAAGAATCGCCGACTGCACAATAGCCCCCAAGACCTCTTCATTGATAGCTAAGGTTCCGTACTCTGTGCGTTTTTCCACTGTCCTATCTCCTTCCTTATCCTTGCCGTCTTCGGCTGTTGCGCTACAACTGTTCTTGCACATCACTTGTCCCTATGTTAACATAGCTAAGAATGTCAAGGCATCGAGGAGGTACCATAATGGCATACCGCTGTGAGATTTGCGGAAAGCATACCGCACATGGAAATAACGTCAGCCATTCCCATCACAAAACCAAGCGTGTGTGGAAACCCAATATTCAACACGTGCGTGCGCGGGTCAATGGCAAAGTTCAACGGATTTATGTTTGTACGCGCTGCCTGCGTTCAGGACGTGTCGATCGGGCTATTTAATCAGCAGCCCGATCGAGAAGTTGTTCCATTTCCGTAGGTGCAAACTGATAGGTTGCGTGACAGTAGTGGCAAACGACTTCAACCCCTTGATCTTTTATTAATTCTTCGATTTCTTCCCGGGGCAAACTGGACAAAATCTCCAGGCTCCGGGTTCTATTGCATTCACACTGATAGAAGAGAGGTTCCGGATCAAACCAACGCAAAGAACCCATGGAGAGTACTTCCTCGGCAAGTAGCTCCACGCTGTCGCCTTCTGCCAATCGGTGACTAATATGATTAAGTGTTGAAAAACGATCCGCCACGGCACCAATGTATTCGCCACTTCCGGGCAGTGCCTGGACTACCAGCCCACCCGATGCTTGAACCCAGGAATCACGCCCCACCAATACGCCCAAAGCCACTGCACTGGGAATTTGTTCCGACAGTGTATAGTATTGGGCCAAATCTTGTCCAATTTCGCTGCTGACCAACTCTACCTGTCCTTGATAAATCGCATCATCATATTCTTCTCTTGTCACCTTAAACAGTCCGTTCTGGCCAACAGCACGCCCTACAGCCAACTTTCCATCGGAACGAAGAGGCAAACTAACCTGCGGGTTTTTTATCATACTTCTGAGTTTTCCACCACTACGCGCTTCCGCCACCATTCGACCTATCGGTCCGTCACCATCTACTTCAATGCGAATGCGTGCAGCATTCTTAAAATCAGCTGACAACAATGCCGCTGAGGTGAGAAGCCGCCCCAAGGCGGCAGCAGCCACTGGGGACGCTTGGTGAACTTTCTGCGCTTCTAGCGCTACGTTCCGAGTTTGTGCCACAATGATACGAATTGTATCATTTGCTGCCGTCGCCTTCCGTCGATAATCCGTAATCCATCACTCCTGATTATTTCTTTTTTGCCCAGAATCCCAACACTACCTGTAATATTTTACCCACGAAACGGGGAACTTTCACTACCTGCACTTGCATAGTCGACCCATCCTCTCTTCGATTGTTCTGTGGCGATTGTTTTGGGTGCTTCTCTACCAACCGGAAACAAGCCTCCACCCCAGCCAAATCAGTCCCACGCCTATCACCACCGGAATCAAACCAGCGAAAAACATCCACAGACCTACCATAACGGGCCAAATCCATAAAGGAAATACCTTAATTACCATTACGATTCCCCCTAAGGCAAGCCCTATCCCTGTCACTCGTCGACTCAGGACAGTTTTAGGCCCTATGGCATGGCGATATCTCATCCCCTTCACACCTCCTTCACCGCTTATCACCATCGTACGGTTTAGACAGCGAATGGTGCATAAACGAAGAGGGGCAAATTCAGAGGGTAGACATCACGTTAGAAAATGAGAAAAGTCATCCGCTTCTCTCTATCATATGCGAGCAGAACCATAAGTGAGTCGTAGTCTTTTACTCAAAAGAATCTCTTTCTCCATGAAAATTTACCCAAATTACTAATGAAGCAATTTGGTTTGCCGCAATACATTGCCAATTCAATAAGACTTAACCCATTGTTGAAGAATGAGCCGATAATGCCGGTAACGATTCGCGTCATACAATCCCAAACGCACTTTCGGCACAACGTTACATCCCGGTTCATCAATGTGAAAGCAGTCGGGAAAGCGGCAAGCCGCATCTTCCCACTCCCAAAACGCAGAACGTATGCGGTGCGGGTCTCTCACTACCATATCCAAGGCCGTATGTCCCGGTGTATCTGCCAACCAAAAGTCGTGAACCTGTAACAAACGAACCCACCGGGTCGTTTGCTGACCTCTGCCTATACGGCTTAATTCCTGAACGGCCACATGCTCCTCGGGTAACATCGCTTTAACCAAAGAAGACTTACCTGCTCCGCTCTCCCCAATCAATACCCAAATTCCTGTTCTGAGCACGTCAATTAATTCCGAAACTCCAACGCGTGTGAGAGCACTAGTCATCCACACGCGGTATCCAATAGCCTCATACAGCTGAACAAATCGCGATAATTTTTCTTTGTTTTCCACTAAATCTGTCTTAGTCACGACGATCTCGGCATCAACATCCAGTACATCAGCCATCACCAGACGTTTATCGAGCAGTTCCAGGCTCCCTTTGGGCTCGACCAACGTGAATACCACAAAAAGACCGGAAACATTGGCTACGGGAGGTCGAAACAAGGCGTTTGCACGTGGAAGCACCTTGGTGATCACGGCTTCCCCCGGGTCGGTTGGAGTCACTTCAACTCTATCCCCCACCAAGATCCGACCTTGATCCCGCTTGATCTTTCCCCGCAAATAACATAAAAATCTCGTGCCGTCTTCCGTTTCTACTGTGGGCCGATTCGCTTCTAACAGAACCACTAATCCTTGCACCCCCACAACCCCTTTTGAATTTATGACGGCGATGTGCTGTTTGCTACGCTAGGACTGCCTGCAGTTCCTGTTGCCGTAAGACGTTGCGGAGCCTGGGCCTGGCCATTAAGAAACAACAACACTTGTCCGTTCGAACCGTACCAGATCACAGGAATTTGGATTGGTTGGCCCGGATTAACCTGCTGATAAAATACTTCTTTGTTGCCGGCACTGTCGGTTACAACAGCCTTCAAAACAGATTTCGAGGGCGCGTTATTGGGAATCTGCATGGTGATCAAACTTTTGTTTCGTGCCATCTTGGCACTTTGAGGGCTAGGCCCTTCAGACACCGTTACCTGAACCCGGGTGGCGTGAGACACGTATGAATACGGTTGAGGACTTTGGTCAATTATCGTATTTGCTGGCTCGGTACTGTAAGTGGCTGTCGAGCCGCCTACCGAAACGTTCCGACCAATCAGAAGGCTAGCCGCCTGTGAGACGGACAGGCCCTCCAAGTCAGGCATAATCTGCCGTACTGCTGAAGGGCCCTCAGACACCCAGATCGTCACAGTCTTACCTTGCGCCAACCGCGTGCCTGCCCTAGGGCTTTGTTTCACAATCTGTCCCTGAGCCGTATGACTCTTCATGTGACGGGTTACAGTGTGCAGTCCTTGAGTCGTCAGATTTTGTTCTGCCTGAAAAGCGTCCTCTCCCGTTACATTAGGCACCACCACCTGTTGGGTCCCTGTCGAAAGCACTACTTGCACGGTTTGTCCTCCCTTGACCTGAGTGCCTGGGGAAGGATTTTCGCTCAAAATGTAGTTCTTAGGCAGATGAGACGACGGCGATCGGCCTCCAACACTTATGATTAGTCCAAGTTTGCCCAGTTGCGTTCGAGCCGTCTTCCATGATTCCCCTTTGATGTTAGGAAGAGTAACCACAGGACTGTAAATCCATCGGTTAAGCACATACAAGCCCGTTCCCGCTAAAGCTGCTAAGATAGCGGCAAGAATCACCCACGGCAACCATTTGCGACGCAGACGGGGCTTCGAACCCTTTGGCAGTTCTGACGCCGATGTCGCTTTCGGCACTATGGCTCTCCTGTCTTGCTCCTCTTTCACCGAACGCTGTATATCCTCTCGCATGGCTTTGGGACTTTGATAGCGTTCAGCGGGATCTTTAGATAAGGCCCTTTGGACAACTTTTTCAACCGACTCGGGTATGTCAGGGCGAATGCTGTTGACCTTTGGCGCTTCATCTTGCAAATGCTTAATCGCTACGCCAATCGGACTCTCTGCTTCAAAAGGCAAGCGTCCCGTTAGCATTTCAAATAATACAACGCCCAATGAATATAAATCCGACTGGGGTCCCACCAACTTTCCCCGCGCCTGCTCCGGGCTCAAATATTGGACAGTGCCCAATAACGATCCGGTATTCACTAACGTACCCGACGTTGCCGCATAAGCAATGCCAAAGTCTGTCACCTTGACGGTTCCGTCGGAAGCAATCAAAATATTTTGGGGTTTAATGTCGCGGTGCACAACTTTTTGCCCATGGGCTGCCTCTAATCCTTGTGCCACTTGATCCGCAATGCTAAGGGCTTCTTCGACGGGCAAGGGTGCTTCGCGATCAAGCTTTGCCCGCAACGTTTCTCCAGATACTAACTCCATCACCATATAATGAATATCCGGATCGTCTCGTCCCACGTCATAAACTTGAACAATATGCCGGTTAACAAGTGAGGCAGCAGCACGAGCTTCTTGGTCGAAGCGGCGAACAACGTCGTCGTCTTCAGCCCATTGATGTTTTAATATCTTGAGGGCAACCAGTCTATTTAATGTAATATCACGCGATCGGTAAACTAAAGACATGCCTCCCTGACCGATGCGTTCCAGGATTTCATAGCGGCTTCCGAGAATTTTACCTACCATGGCCTTCACCACTGTGCTGAACTACTTCTGCCAATACCAGGGTCACATTATCGGGACCCCCTCTGTCCAAGGCTGCATTCACGAGTTTGTCGACGAGCTCTTGGCCTCGATAACGCTCGGCATAACGAAGGATCTCATCATCAAAGACCACTGAGGTCAGGCCATCCGTACAGAGCAACAATCGATCTTCACTCGACCACGGCATGTCCGCCATATCAATGCGAACATGATCAAAGGGTCCCAAGGCCCGAGTCAATACATGTTTCTTGGGATGATTACGCGCTTCCTCCGGCGTAATCGTGCCGGCTCGCTCCATTTCTCCAGCCACAGAATGGTCCATAGTCAACCGGATAATTTGATCATGACGAATCCGGTAAGCCCGTGAATCTCCAACATGGCTTACAAGCAAGCGATGAGGGAACAACACAGCAGCGGTCAAAGTCGTCCCCATCCCTTCAAAACGAGGCTCGTCTTTACCCAATTCGAAAATGCGCCTGTTGGCAAGAGAAAGAGCCGATGCCAGGCGCGATACATCAGAAACCTTTAAGCCCACTGCATCATCCATAGCAGTCAAAGCCATGTGGCTTGCCCGGCTACCTGCCGGGCCGCCGCCAATCCCGTCTGCCACAGCCAGTAAATATCCCTGCGCTTCCACAGGACGGATGAGAAAATCGTCCTGATTCTCGCTTCGTACGAGGCCCTGGTCAGAACGGCCATATGTCCTCACGGTGATAGTAATTCCTCCTCATGCCGTCGCAACTGGCCACAAGCCGCTTCAATATCCTGACCCAATTCCTTTCGTATCGTACAGGAAATTCCACGATTCTGCACGATTCTTTGAAATTCTTCCACGCGTTTTTTTGGTGAAGGCGAAAAAGGATGCTCAGGAACGGGATTCCAAGGAATCAAATTCACATGGCATGAGAATCCTTGCAATAGATCCGCCAATTGATGAGCCATATTGTTCGAATCATTCACCCCGTCTAATAGCGCGTACTCAAAACTTACCCGCCTACCCGTGTTATCAAAATAGGATTTGCACGCGCGAAGAAGAGGCTCAATCGGATACGCCTTATTAATAGGCATTATCTGACTGCGCAAGACATCATTCGGGGCGTGTAGTGACACCGCAAGAGTCACGGGCAATTTTTCTTGGCTTAATCGGTATATATCTGGAATCAGTCCACTGGTTGAAATGGTAAAATGTCGATAGCTTAAATTGAAACCATGAGAGTCATGAGCCATCTGAATAAAGCGAATGACGTTGTCATAATTGTCCAGGGGCTCCCCAATCCCCATCAAGTCCACTCGACTCACGACTCGCTGTTCCAAAGCAATTACATCATTGGCCAAGCGCACCTGGTCGAGGATTTCCCCGCTTGTGAGGTTTCTTGTTCTCTTCAAAAGTCCTGATGCACAAAAATTGCATCCCATATTACATCCAACTTGTGAAGACACGCAGACGCTGTACCCATAGGAGTGAGGAAGCACAACCGTCTCGATCTGTTGTCCGTCGCGAAGACGGGCAAGAATTTTCCTGGTTCCGTGTGTGCCTTTTTGTACGGCCGCGGTCTGCAAACGGTAAAAAGGGGCTATTTGTTCCATCTTCTGCCGCATGTCTTTAGGCCAAGAACTGATTTGTCCATAGGAAACCACTCTATGGCGCCACAAGGACTCAAACAGTTGGTCGCCTCGGTATCGAGTCCACCCCTGTTGCTGCATCCACGATGCCATCTCATCTCGGCTAACAGACATTATGTCGACTAAGTCATTCACCTCGTCACCTCACGTTCTTAATCGCGCAATAAAAAACCCATCCATTCCCAAGTCACCTGGCCGCAGCAAAAGATTGTTCTCCACAATAAAGTCTTCAAAAGCTGGTGACGGAAGATATGGACTAACTTTCTCCAGGTGAATGTTGGTATGATGGGACAAAATATTTTCAAGCACATGGAAGGTTTCTTCGGGTTCAGTGGAACAAGTACTGTAAACAATGACTCCCTCCGGCCTCGCCAACCGAATCGCCGCTTCCAACAGCTCTATTTGTACCTTTTGGTGTGCCTTTAGGTCTTCCTCCTGTTTTTTCCACCTTGCATCGGAACGTCTGCGCAGAACTCCCAGATTGCTGCATGGAGCATCTAATAATACCCGGTCGAATTCATGGGAATGTTCTCGCGCAAAATGGCGGGCGTCGGCATCCTTCAACGTCACCTGCCCTGCGAATCCTAATCGGGCCATGTTCTGTTTCAGCAAGTTCAGTCGTGCCAGGGACACATCCACAGCGCTCAGACTGATTTGACCTTGAGTGCGCTCGAGGATATGTCCTGTTTTTCCTCCCAATCCCGCCGTTAGATCGATAATATTTTCACCACGATGCGGGTCAAGAACCCAAGTGGCCAGCATACTGCTCTCATCCTGAACCGTAATGAAACCCTTTTGAAATGCCGGCACATCTTCAAGCCAGAATGACCCGGATATACGGATGGCCTCGGGTACATACTGCGAACGTTGAGCATGGATGCCTTCCCCGATCAGTTCGTCCACGACCCTATCTCGGGACGTTCTCAGTGTGTTTACGCGCACCGATACAGGCGGTATTTCGTTGTTAACGGTCAAGATCCTCCGCGTGGTGTCGTTCCCAAATCTGTCCTGCCATCTTTGTACCAGCCAATCGGGATGAGAAAATTCGACCGCTAAGGGCAGGTTTTGTGGCTTTTTATGAGGGGCACGCCGCAAGATGGCGTTAACCATCCCAGTGGCCCTGGGTGAAACGTTTTTAGTCTGTTCCACAGCTGCGTCAACGATTGCATAAGCAGGGACTCTGTCTAGAAATCCTAACTGGAATAGGCCCATGCGCAAAATCTCACGCACTACCGGTTCTAGCTCTCCCCGCACAAACGGCGCCATCCATGCGTCCAAATACCTTTGATTGCGCAAAACGCCATAGACAATTTGTGTCATTAATGAACGATCCGCCGATGACAGCTGACCAAGCTGTGTTCTCTTGGCCAAGGCTTCTGCCACCGTTTCCCCTCCACGAACCAGTAACAATGCGTGTAATGCCTCAATTCGCGCCGGCCCCGCTCCCGTCATTCACACATCACCCTACCCAATATTCGCTTACCCCGTTGAAAATCGCCCGGGGTCATTTCTGTCTTGCCGGCGGGCTGTATTCTCTTGACAACCACCACACCATCAGTTGTTCCCACACGCCAAATGTTTTGTTTCAATTCGGCTAATCCCACAGGCTGCTCCCCCGTATCATAAGCGCTTTGCACCAATTTGACGCGTTGCCCTTGGCAAATAGTATAAGCTCCGGGTTCTGGGGTCATGCTCCGAATAAGACGATTTATTACTTCCGCCGGTTGATTCCACTGAATATGACTATCTGCAGGATCAAACTTTCCAGCATACGTCGTCTCATCAGCATTCTGAGGAACCAGATGGATATTTTCCAAACAAAGCTGGTCAAAGTAAGCTTTCAGTAGTTTTTGAGCCTCGTACGCCAACATGAGGGTCAAGTCACCGGTATTCATCTCCGGTGTTATCGCTACACGCCGAGCAGCGACAATGTCTCCGGTATCGACGCCTTCGTCCACTTTCATTAATGTCACACCGGTCACTGTATCCCCTTCACGAATAGCCCAGGCAATGGGGTTAGGGCCACGCCAACGGGGGAGCAACGATGCATGCAAATTATAAACCCCATAGCGCGGCAGATTCAAAAGCCATGGCCGAAGTATTTTTCCGTATGCGGCAGTAATAATCAGATCAGGTTGCCACTGGCTCCATGCCTCTTTCAAATCAACAAGCCGAGCAGGTTTGTCTACGGCTAATCCGGCTCCTTGGGCTGCCTTGGCTACTGGTGAAGGTGTTAAACGCATGTGCCGACCCTGAGGAGTATCAGGTTTGGTTACTACCCGGATATTCAAATTGTTCAACGTGAGCAATCCTTCCAAAATAATCCGAGCATATTCTGGAGTGCCCATAAAGAGTACTTTTCTCACGCTTTGTTTCACACCACCTCGTGATTATCCTCTTTAATCTTATCGCGCTCGATAACTCTCAAGGCCAAATCCGTAAAAAGAATTCCATCTAAATGATCGATTTCATGCAGAAGGCATCGAGCCAATAAGCCGTCACCATCCACCCATATCTGATGACCATGCGCATCCCGGGCGGTGATGCGCACACTTTGGGATCGTTCGACCTCACCCACCAGTTCCGGAATTGACAAGCACCCTTCAAACCCAATTTGTTTCCCTTCTTGGTACAGAAGTTGCGGATTAATCAATTCGATCAAACCTTTACCTACATCCGCCACCACAATCCGCTTGGATATCCCGATCTGAGGCGCTGCCAACCCAATTCCCCCAGAGGCATACATCGTTTCGGCCATTTGCTTTAACAAGTTCCTCGTCTCCCTGTTCACTTTGCGAACCGGAGCCGCTTTCTGGCGCAATATCGAATCTCCCACCCTTCGAATACTCAGTTTTCTCACCTCACGTATCGTTGTCTCACCATATTTGACACTGTACACGGCTAAGTCGTAAGATTCTTGCGAGTCCCAACCGACTTACGCCGTTTTCCTCGCAAGCGGTTCGCCAAAAGCCCCCGAGCCAATCGCTCATGATCGAGTCTGTGATTACTTTTGCGAAGGATATTCGCCGCGTTCAGTGTGGGCCCGTTTTGAGTGCGGTACATCCCGGTTTCACCCGTTTGCCTCCAAACGCCAGGTCTTCGTAAATCCCGTTCCACACAGGAATCCCATTCCGAAAACTCGCTTGAGAAGGACTATACCGCAAGAACACTAAGGCGGCAAGATGGCCCATAGCCTAACCCGGGTTAAGCCAATGGACAGTTTGGCTGGGTCTCTACCAGGCACTTTCTATAACATGTAATACGGGTCTACCGTAATGCTGCAAGATAGTTCCTCATGCTCAATTTTTGAAAGAATTGCCATCATTTCCGGAGTCCTCGACCCTTTAAGCAAAATATGATAACGAAAGCGTCCTCGAACCTTGGGAACAGGCGCAGGCGCGGGTCCTAGAATTTGTAATCCCATAGTACTCAAGATACCGACCTTGTCAGCGACACGTGCCATGGTTTTTTGTGCACGATCGTCGGACGTATCCGTTACCTCTAAGAGCCACAAATTACCATAAGGAGGATATCCCAATTCTTTCCGGTATTCTATTTCCTTCTGGTAAAATCCATCATAAGAATGACTCCTTGCGCTTTGAATAGCAAAATGTTCCGGTTCGTATGCCTGAACTACGACTTTACCGGGATCCTCACCACGGCCAGTACGCCCAGAGGCTTGTACCAGCAACTGAAAAGTCCGTTCAGACCGCCTGAAATCCGGAAGGTGCAAGGCCACGTCCGCGGCCACAATCCCTACCACTGATACATGAGTAAAATCCATTCCTTTGGCAATCATTTGTGTTCCTACAAGCACATCGGCACGTTGCTCCATAAAATCCTGATACATTTGAAAATAACTCTGACGAGAAGTCAGAGTATCTCGGTCTGCTCGTAAAACCCTGGCGGCTGGCCATAACTTTTGAACTTCTTCTACTACCCTCTCAGTACCCGCCCCAAAATACCGAATACGGTGGCTACCGCAATGATTACAAACCTTTGGCAGGGTCATAATAAAGAAACAATAATGGCACATCAACTGGTTCAAATTTTGATGATAAGTCAGAGTGACGGCGCAATTGGGGCACTGTACAGCGCGCCCGCAATCACGACACATCACGAAACTGGCGTACCCCCTCCGGTTTAAAAATAAGATGGCCTGCTCCTGACGGTTTAAGGCCCTGGTCAATTCGTACTGCAAAGCCCGGCTGAAGATAGAGTGGTTGCCTTCCTGCAGTTCCTGGCGCATGTCAACAATCTCTACCGGGGGAAGTGTACGGTGCCCAATCCGCCGCGTCATTCGAATCCATCCGATTAAATTCTGTCGGGCATAAAATGCCGTTTCCAAAGACGGGGTTGCACTGCCTAATATTACTTTTGCACCAGTATGATCGGCTAGCCAGAATGCCACATCGCGGGTATGGTACCGAGGGTGTTCTTCTTGTTTATACGTGCCTTCGTGTTCCTCATCCAGAACAACCAGCCCTAAACGCTCAAAAGGCAAGAAAATTGCTGAACGAACTCCCACGACAATGGATACTTCCCCTCTTCGCACCGCGTGCCACGTTTTGGCTCTATCACTATCCGTCAGAGAACTATGCCATAATCCCACGTGGTTACCGAAACGGTTTTGAAAACGTAACACAGTTTGGGGCGTCAGCGCGATCTCCGGCACCAACACCAACACCTGCAACCCGCCTTGAATCATTCGGTCTATCACTTGCAGATACACTTCAGTTTTCCCCGAGCCGGTTATACCTTCCAAGAGCCATTTGGATCCGGATGGAGCTGTCCAAATCTTTTCGACAGCGTGTGACTGCTCTTCGTTAAGGATATGCGGAGAGGGATAGGATTGGGCAGGGGATAGAGATGGTCTGGTATCCCGCTCCCGGTACGTTACAGCTACGCTTCCTTCCTTGACTAGTTCGCGCAAGGTTGTGCGCATCTCCGGCATCTTCTCTAACAACTCTCGCTTGAGCATGGACCCTTCGCTCTGGATAAGCTCCCATAATTGCTGTCTTCGGGATGCCTTGCGTCCACGGGTTCGGCTGAGACCGACAACATAGCACACTTCTTCCGCTCTTTGACTGGAGGAAGGTTTGAGCCGAACGTTCCGAGGGATCATCGCTTTGTACGCTTGCATCGGAAAGCACAGATATTCTTGTGCCATCCATAGACCTAATTTCACCAACCAAGGACTTAATAATGGATAAGGTTCCACTACCCCTAAAATCGGTTTGAGCAAAAGGTTCTTATCAACGTCTGTCTCTTCACGTAAAGAGGTCACAATTCCAAGACTTTCGGACTTGCCAAACGGAATGCGAACCCGCTGTCCCACGACCACCGTCAGTTCTTCGGGGACTTTATAGCTCCAAGACTGGTCCAACCCGGGGATAAGCCGATCAATCACCACATCTGCAATCATAACAGAATGTCCTACTCCATGGATCAAATTTGCCTCATGATCAGTAATCTGTAAGTCTTTTTGTCTATCCTCGCCAACACAAAGACCCGTGGTTATAGCACGGTGCCGGACCAGAATTTTAGAGAACCTATGCTGAAAAGTGTTCTCCGGGAATCTGAGGATAAATTAATAACATCTCTGCTTGTGTCAGGCAGACACAACACCGGTTAAGGATAGGACTTTTGTCCAACTTTTGGCCTTAAAGTACCTAACAAATCCGCCACACAATTTGCCAGCTCCTCTTTGCTGGAACAATGCAAATGGCTTGAGGCGCCTTCACGAAGAATAATCTGCGCCTCATACTCGGAATCCCCGAATCCTCTGCTCGGCCCGACTTTATTGGCAATAACAGCGTCAAGGTGCTTACGCAGTAATTTTTCCTTCGCTGCGCTCAAAACCTGATCGGTCTCCGCAGCAAATCCGACAAGAACCTTTGAATCGTGGTACTTAGCTCCCATCTCGGACATAATATCCGGATTCGCTGTCATAGGCCAAAGCAAATCCAGTTGCTCTTTCTTCTGTTTTTCCGAAAACGGTTTGGCTGGGCGAAAATCTGACACGGCTGCAGCCCCAATCAACGTATCGGCCTCCGAAATATTCTCTTCGACAGCTTCAAGCATATCCTTGGCTGATACGACTTCCTGGTACTCGACCCCCGGCCAAAAAGGCTCTTCCATCCTAGGCCCGTGAACCACAATCACACGAGCCCCCCTTGCACTTAATTCCCGAGAAAGACTCAGCCCCACTGTTCCCGTAGAGGGATTAGTCAAGATACGCACAGGATCAAAGTACTCCCACGTAGCTCCAGCCGTAATAAGAATAACGCGCCCTTGAAGCGTTTTAGGTCGAGTCAGGCTCCACACGGCATTCATAATCTCGCTAGGCTCTGCCATTCGTCCCGGGCCACTTCGCCCCGAAGCCAATCGCCCCGTGTTAGGACCAACAACAGAAACTACACGCGCCCGCTTCAATTCTTCCAGCCGTGTCTGTGTTTGAGGACTCAGCCACATTTCGCTTTCCATCGCTGGAGCTACCACACTGGGTCCTGAATACCCTTGAAAGATAAGAGTCAGCAAGTCTGATGACAGTCCTAAGCTCAACTGGGCCAAAAGATTTTGAGTCAACGGTGCTATCACAAGCATTTCAGCCCAATGTGCCATTTTCACATGTGAAAGAGTTCCCACCGGCTCATCAGTCGATTTCACGCCGACAGGATTCCCCGTTAGGGCCCGTAGCGTCAAAGGCGCCACAAATTGTGTTGCACTATCTGTCATGACAGGGAATACTTCATGCGAAGCCTGCACTAACTTACTGGCTAAATCACAAGCCTTATAGGCGGCAATGCCGCCTCCGATGCCCAATATAACTCGCATGACTTTATTTAATGCCGATGGACGGTACTTCCACAGTGATCAGGCCGCGATGAATCTCGTCCAATGCAATGGTCACAGGCTTACTAGCCTTTGTTTCAACTAAAGGATGGCTTCCTTCGGTTATCGCACGGCCGCGGCGTGCTGCAGCAACTGCGAGCGCATATTTGCTTTCGTGCCTATCCGTTAACTCTCTGACTGTTAAGCCTCTTTGATCCATCTCACTACTCCTTTTTCTCTCTTAGGAATCGTCCGCCTCATCGTCATCCTCATCGTCTTCAACCGCTGAAGCCTCTCGACTAGCCAAACGATTCGCTACAGTCTCGGGTTGCACCGCGGACAAAATCACGTGATCGCTATCCGTAACAATCACAGCCCGGGTCCTTCGACCGTACGTCGCATCAATTAATGCGCCTTTATCACGCGCCTCCGTGATAATACGTTTAATAGGTGCCGAATCAGGGCTGACAATAGCTACAATGCGATTCGCCGAAACAATATTGCCAAAGCCTATATTAACGAGTTTTATATCCAAACCGTAGCCCCCAGAAATATGGCTTGCAGACCAATGGCTCTCTTAGCTCTATTATCGTGTTCCATAATATCATACATAGCCCACAACAAAACAACTTTGTCTGTGAACTGACATCCTTACAAGAGACAGAAAATCTCGCCGCCCTCTTTCCCTTAAATCAGATGTCTCTTTTAACCTGAACTGTATTGTGAACCTCGCAGCCAAAATGCAGCTGCTGTTCATTGAACCAAACGGTTCAATGAACGGTTACCGAAAATCTCTACATAATAGACACCCTGGTGAAAAACCAACGCACTTCCCAATCCGTCCGTCATTCCTCGCAACAGCGGGTGTCGGTGAATGATCGCTAATCGACCGGGAAACGGTTGCCGAAAATTAGACGCAATAGAAATTATCATGTCCACCTGATTTTCCCGGTACCCATATTGAGCCTTTAGATAGTGGCCCAGGTCCATGAATCTGACTCGTTTGAGCGGTCCCAGATACTGCGGGACCATCTTTTGAAACTGCCCATCCCACTTAGGACTTTGTCTCGAATTTTTGGGATGTCGCCACAGGGGTTCCATAATGCCCTGGGGACGTATACCGAACATCGATTGGGATTCAAACATATGTGGCATGGATGGCCAAGGCCACCGTCCGTGGAATTTTGCATGGACATGGAACGCCAATGTTCTCCTCCCCATCGGCTTCTCCAGGTGAATTCCGGCTACAATGAAGGGAAAGCTCCCCCAACAATCTAGGCCTACGGTGTGGAATGGGGCCAAGATGGGTACCGACTGTCCACCTAGCAAGGTCCACCCTTTCCTATTCCAAACCATTTTGTCTCTGGCTAAATCGGAAAACGATCTGAAATGCTCCGTCGTATGAGACGATTCACTCCTTGGAGACAGTTGCCACGTGCTCGGTCCCGTCAAATGCTCAGAATCTTTGAATCCCGGTAAAGCCAACAGGGCAAGTCCAGAAATTACTGCTCCGATTCCGCTTAATATTGTCAATAACTGGGTTTTCATAACAGGATTCTCCTCCCGGAGAATATTTTTTCCGAGGGAACTCAAAATAATGCTAAAGGGGACCAGCATCTATGGAATTCTCAACGCCCGGTCGTTAGAACCATAGACAATCGTTCGAGAAGCCGCTACACTAAAAGTACTGGATTCTTAGCATTACGAGTAGGTTTCGCCATGGGCGTTGTTGTCAGTCCCAGGTATTCGTCAATATGCGGTGTAGTACATTAAGTTTCTCTGACTGCTTGATCCCTTTTTCTTGCAAAGAGCAAATGGATTCCAAGGCTTAACGGCAGATATTATGGAACACTGTTACGCTGTTCGTCGTCAAGACACGGTACGGCATTTTTCTTATATCTAAGTAATACAGGATCAGTCTCAAGAACAATCGACGACACCTACAGCTTTTTTATTCACTCCGTAACGGCAAAAGAACCATTGGCAAAGAAACGGAGGATCTGTCTCGCCACGTATCCCATAATTTGGTACACAAGCGGATAAGGTTGTGAATACACACTTCCACTCGGAGCTTTCATCGTTTTCTCACACGAGACTTGGGTAACGCATGTTATACTATGACTCGATTCTGAAAACACGACACTTTTTCGCAAAAGGAGACTACTTTGTGCTGGCTGCTATTCATACGGTAACCCAATGGCTCAATGAAGCCGGGTATCTCGCAGTTTACATCGTGTTGCTGGTCGAGAGTCTGGGGATCCCGAGCCCGTCCGAAATTATTCTGCTGTTTTCGGGTTATGAGGTATGGTTAGGCCACTTTTCCTATCCCGTCGTCGTCCTAATAGCCGCGGCCGGAAGCACTACCGGAGCCACAGGCTCGTATTTCATTGCCCGTCTAGGTGGACGTCCTTTAATTCTGAAGCGGTTTCGGTGGATCTTTCGTACCCCGGAACGACTCGCCTATTGGGAGAATTACTTTCGAACCAAGGGAGACAAAGTTGTCCTTGTCGGCCGCATCATTTCCGGGGTCCGTATGATCATTTCATTTCCCGCGGGTTTGTTCGAGATGCCCTATCCACGGTTTCTGTTATTCACCGTAATTGGATCAATCATGTGGCCTCTCATCGCAGTTACTGCAGGTTATTTGCTGGGACCGCACGTTGTGTCAGGACTTAAAGCGATAAAGCAATATGAAATTCCTGTGATCGCCGGGCTCGTGGTACTCGCTGCCCTGTGGTGGTGGCATGAGCGACGCAAGAAACAACGGCAAGTCCTGAATCCTGTCACAGACGAAGAAACTATTGAGACGCAAGACAGCAACAGCACTTAGGGCGCTCCCAGTTATTCGAGAATAACAGGCCAGCATTGCCCTCCGAAATAACCCTTTTTAAGGAGTATGCCACCGATCTTGTAAGCCATGGCAACTATATCAGTTCAAATGTTCCCTCACAAATTTGTTGTGCTGTACCAGTCAAAAACACATTGCCGTTGTCAGAGTCCCATGACACATCGAGAATTCCTCCCGGAACTTCCACCGACATTTGCCGCTCAACTTGATTCGTTTGCACCGATGCCACCGCTGCAGCGCAAACTCCGGTCCCACAAGCCAGTGTCAGCCCTGCCCCACGCTCCCAGTGGCGCATGCGCAGGTGCCGTGAGTCCACGACCTCGACGGAATGCACATTTGTTCTCTTTGGAAACAAGGAATGGTGCTCTATCTTCCGACCCAGACGCGTCATGGTCATTTCATCCCAAAGCGGGCCAAACACTATGGCATGGGGATTTCCCATTGACACACAGGTGAGATAAACTGTGGTCCCGTCCACATCCAGAGGCTCATTAATACATTTTTCATTAGGATGACCCACCATACCGACTTCCCTCCGAGTTAACCCGGGCCGACCCATGTTAACTCGTATTACAGACGCCCGAAATCCTTCTGTGGCTACGATTTCCGGGTACAATATCCCCGCGCCCGTTTCAATACCCTGCCCGGGAATAAATTGCTGCCTATCATAAAGCCACTTGGTCATGGCACGTAAGCCGTTACCACACATCTCCGATTCTGACCCGTCTTGGTTAAAGATACGCATACCAACAGGAGCCTTACTAGACTCAGTAATCAAAATAATCCCGTCGCTTCCCACTCCAAAGTGGCGACTGCTCATAGCGACCGCATACTTTTGCCATAGGTCATCTGGAAAACTAAGATGGCGCGCATCGATAAACAAATAGTCGTTGCCCAATCCATGCATTTTCGTGAACGGTAACGCTCCTAACTCTTCCAATGAAGACCCTCCATCCTTAAGCTCACGGCAAATCTCTGGTGTCAAACTTGAGAAGAACCGTTTATTTCTTTTGTCTCTTTAACACACGTAATCAATTTACCGCACTATACGAACTCAATTCTAGCAGAACCCGAAGTCATTAGACTCACTCCGGACCTTGATATTCAACGCAGCCCTTCTTTAAGAGGCCTATCATAGCGTTTCCAACTCAAGAACAAAAGGATCGTCCGGCCCAGGGTACAACATTCTTAGTTTAGGACGCTGGCCTTTTGGCAAATTGACGAATCGGCCGAAGCACAGTATCACGTAACGCAGCCAATAATTGAATAAATCCCGAAGCTAACACAACAATCACCCAATCCATCGCTCCCAATGGATCCGTTTTGAAAAGTTCCCGTAGACTCGGCAGATAAATGATCGCCAACAACATCACAACCGACGATAGCACTGCCCCTACAGCCCATAAATTGGAAAATAATCCTACCTCCAAAAAACTTCTGTCTTCGGCTCGGGCATCGAAAACATGGAACAGCTGACTCAGAATTAGCGTAGCCAAAGCCATAGTTCGCGCCTCGCGTAATCCCATTCCCCACGCCTGCAAAGACCAAATGAATACTAATAAAGTACTGAGTCCAATGAGAATACCTCTAAAGCCAATTTTCTGAGCTAAACCTCTGGCAAAAATACTTTCTTGGGGCGGCCTGGGTGGACGATCCATGACTCCGGGGCCTGGCGGATCCACACCAAGAGCCATCGCGGGCAAACCGTCTGTGACCAAATTAACAAATAGAATTTGAATGGGAAGAAGAGGCAGTGGCAACCCGAGAAAAGCGGCTAAAAACATCACCAAAACTTCACCCACATTACATGATAGCAAGTAGCGAATAAACTTGCGGATATTGTCATATATAGCACGGCCCTCTTCAATTGCGCGGACAATTGTAGCAAAGTTATCGTCAGTTAAAATCATAGCTGCAGCTTCTTTGCTCACATCAGTTCCTGTTTTTCCCATCGCCACACCGATATCGGCCTCTTTTAAGGCCGGTGCATCATTGACACCATCACCGGTCATGGCAACAATTTCACCACGTGACTTCCATGCTCTCACTACACGAAGCTTGTGAGGCGGTGAGACTCGGGCAAAGATACGAATGGTTGTGATTCTCTGTGCCAGGTCGATATCGGTAAGGGTATCGAGATCGGGCCCCGTGATAATTTCATTTGGTCCAATACTCATCCCCATAGCCTCACCAATGGCACGAGCGGTCTTCGGATGATCTCCGGTAATCATGACTGTTTTTAGGCCTGCCCGTTTTGCGTCGTGCATGGCTTGTATTGCTTCGGGACGAGGAGGATCCATCATGCCGACCAGTCCTAGCAACACAAGTTCCTCTTCCCAATGCTCTTTGGGATCATTGGCGGATGCTGAACGGTAAGCCACGGCCAGCACTCTTAATGCTTTATCAGCCATATCATCGTTAATACTGCGAATTTTCTCTCTCATAGCCCGCGTTAAAGACACTACCTTACCACGATCCTCGATGTAACGACATAACCCCAGCATTACATCCGGGGATCCCTTGACATAAATCGTGTGCTTCCTGTGACCATCCACTGTCATCACGACCATACGCTGGCGATCTGACTCGAATGGAATTTCGTGAAGTCGGACTTCTTCCCGATACAGGTTTTCAAGATTTATCCTGCAGTTGATGGCACCCCACAATAACGCGATTTCCGTAGGATCCCCTTTTGCCTGATCCGGGTTGAAGGGATCCCCTTCATTAATATGTGCATTGTTACAATAGACCGACGCCCGTAATAATTTCAGCAGAGTAGGAGAGAAATTTGTGGCTTCAGGCAAGTCATAGTCAATGTCTATGAAATCGTTATCCGTCCAAATTTTGGTGACGGTCATTTGATTCTTGGTCAAAGTGCCCGTTTTGTCAGTGCAAATGACTGTGGTACATCCCAAAGTCTCCACCGCAGGCAGTCTTCGGACAATAGCATGGGCCTTAATCATGCGCTGGACACCTAAGGCTAAAGCTATTGTGACGATCGCTGGCAATCCTTCCGGAATTGCAGCCACAGCTAGACTGACACCGGTAAGAAACATTTGATAGAGAGGTTCTCCCCGGAACAATCCCGTCACCACTACAACAGCCACAATCAACAAAGACAGATAGACTAATATCTTGCCAAGATGTTCCAAACGCCGTTGCAATGGCGTTTGATCCTCCAACGCATCTCGAATCAAATTAGCAATGTTACCCATTTCTGTCTGCATCCCAGTTTCCACAACCAACCCTGTACCACGGCCTCGCGCAATAGTAGTACCCATATAGACCATGTTACGCCTATCCGCAACCGGAATATCAGGACGAGAAAGTGGATCGGTATTTTTGCTAACCATCTGAGATTCACCCGTTAAAGGGGCTTCATCAGTTTGCAAGTCAAAGATCTGCAAAAGGCGACAATCGGCTGCAACACGGTCGCCCGCTTCGAAGGCGAGAATGTCTCCGGGAACCAATTCTTCGGCCGGTATGGATTTTAGGCTCCCGTCGCGAATTACGCGTGCTTCCGGAGCAGTCAGCGCCTTAAGGGTTTCCACGGATTTCTCTGCTCGGTACTCTTGAACAAAACCCAAAATGGCATTCATTATTACAATGGCGACGATGGTAATGGCATCGCCAACTTCACCCAAAAAGAATGACACGACGGTGGCCCCCATTAACACGAGAACCATAAAATCCTGAAACTGACTAAAGAAAATACTCCACCACGGACTCTTTTTCGCTTCTTGCAGAGCATTCAAACCTAGCTCCTGTAACCGCGATTGCGCCTCTGCAGCGCTTAAGCCACGAACGCCATCTGATCTCAGTTGAATTAAAGCTTCGTCGCCGGTTAAGGTATGCCAAAGCTTCACGCCCATCCCTCCTGTTTTCACTTCGGCTTATGCTTATGAAAGGACGGACAAGATCAGAACGTCACACTCTCACTTGGCAATTACACGTAAAATCGACAATCTTCATCAAGTCAGTTCCACAATGGGGAGCCGGCAATACAAAATTGCTGCAACCCTTGTCGTCATCGTCATCTCAGTTACTCTCATTTCGGCCGTGCCCGAATTTACTCACTTATGACTTCTCAGCTCTGGAATAGCTTTGACTATGTCGACCGTAACCATCCGGGTCATAACAAATATTGGACCAAAAAATCCGAGATATAGGTGTTTCCTCCGGAAAAATGCTGCTATATACTACTTAAGTAGTCTTTTTCTGACTTAAGAAGGGAAATAATGGATTGGCCAGATAAAGCAACATAGCTAATCTTTCGACCCTTTTTACCTTTTGCCTAGTGACAGGTTCAAAGTCTCACTCTCAACAAGCAATGGTCTACAGAAGTCATCGAACGATGTTTAATGGCTCTGTTTCCACCATTATTGAAAGAATGGGAAAGGCGGTGCTGTTGACCGTTATACCATGTTATGCGGAAACATATCGGTACCACCCGGAACACAATTTTCAGAATAATTGAGATCACGTCACAGCTGGGGAGATGGTGAAAATTGCGTAGGTACGGTTTTTTCGGAATAGTCCTCAGCACTATGTCAATCGCTGGTGGCATGTTATTGGGTGTTCAGTGGAACAAAGCCACACAGCTTCCATATAATTTAAGCATCATCTTATCGCTTTCCAATGCTTTTTGGAATTATGTACTCTTAGGCATCTTGGAAAGCCTCAGTCTGCTATTGTCATTCTATTTCCTACAACGCGCTCATATTGTTTGGACTATTCTGGGCCTTTTAAGCGTGGTATCTATTGCGACATGGATTGCGGGAACGATATCCTTGGTGGGGACCGTTCGTGTTCAACCGTTTACTTATCCTGTTCCCATATTCTTGGTTGCTCTCTGGTTAGGCATGTTTGCTCTGAGTAGCGCCTTGCACCTCTTTGCCAAAAGAGCGTAGCAGTGTCTTCTGCCGTACCATGTTCCCTTGCACATACATGCTACTAACGGGCTCTGCGGGTTTTTGGGAGGTTTTGCGTTTGGGAAGCCCAATGGAACACCTCAGAATGTTCCGATCGGCAAATAGGTTAACTCACCTTTCCACAGAAAGGTCTAAAACGCCAAAGAAGCCTTACCCCCGTCTGACTGAAATGCTTCGATAACGGTGATGACAGTGTGTAGACAACTCGAGGGCATAAACGCTCAGGAACACGGTCCAGAAATCGCAGTTCCCCAGTTCTCGGTACTGACCATAAAACTCTTCGCGGCAGAGTTTCATCCTTTTTCACAGGATCGAGATTCCTTGCGCTATTTGAACTGGGGAAACGAATCTAACTTTCCAAACAAGTTGATCAAAAGCGCCAGGGCACTGGTCATCCAGTGTCCTGGCGCTTTTGACAAAATTACATGTTGTCCATAATCTTGTTTCGGATGCCTGCATCCACTTCTCCTAATGATTCCTGCATAAGCATGTGATCCCGTTCGGCTAACGGTTGTGGCAATGTCCTTCCCGCCTCCAAGCGTACTACCAAAAACTTCTTCAAAATCTCATCAGGAAGCCCGGCCGCCAATTTCAGATTGGTGAAGCACAAGTTTTTATATTGCTCATCTGTGGCCTTTTCTGCCATCTCTTTAATCAATGCCTGCAAAGCAGACAATTGATCCGGCTCTGGCAGGGGTAATAACTGTTGAAACAATTCTCCCATTTTCGCTTCCCTTTCGTCCGGAGCCATAGACGCAACAGCCAACACGTTCATTTCGGGCATGAATGAAACCTCCTTCATCTGAGTCTCCCCACGGATAAATCCGGGGGGTTCCGGTCTCCTGTTGGCTCTCCCAGGCTCTCGGGTTCCCCCTACACCATCCTGGGCCTCACACAACATTCTTCGGCATCGAGTGCTTACTATCCCGGTCGCAGACGAACCGCTCCGACCCTCTCGGGTGTTCTTGCAACACAAGACTCTCGCGGCTTCTTCGTGCTCGCAAGCCCGTCTGCAGAAGTGACTCCACTTCCGATTCCCGAAGGAATTCGCTTCCAAAAATAGTCTAGCTCAAAAGCCGGTACGCTTCAAGATTTTGGCCCGTTAGGGTCAACGGGCTTATATCCTCAGGCTTAAAAGCCGGGGCTTTATGCCCGATTCTGGTAAAGTCTCATGGAAACTGCAAGATCACGCCTGAATCTGGTTTCATCGACATAAAAAAAGAGGGAGAACTGAGTAACCGTTCTTTACACCCAGTTCTCCTGCCATTTTTGATGTTCAGCATGCTCA
>JAKBWA010000108.1 GCA_021841025.1 Bacillota bacterium
TGTGTCGGTGCCTGAGCCGGGGGGTGTGGACCCGTTCCCATCCCGCACACGGTCGTCCCCCCCACCGGCCCTGGTGGTACTGGATCCGTCGGGATCCGGGAGGCCCAGGCGCGCCGACGCTATTTTTCATATGAGTAGCCCCTCGATGAGGGGCTTTTTTCTTTAGCAGCCGGTGAGGTGAAAAAGTCAATGGCCACAGTAAGCTTTTGGGGTGGAGTGGGCGTAAGCGGATCGAGCAAAGTGTTGATCGAGGATCGTGGGTGGAGAATTCTTTTGGATTTGGGATTAGACCACCCGCAGACAGAACTCTATCACCATCCTGTGAGACCCCGCTATGGCAAGGAGCTGCATGACCGTTTGACGGTGGGAGATGCTCCATGGATTCCCCGGCTATTCCAGAGCGATGCGGTAATGGGTACAGGTTTAGAAGGTGGAAGCGATGGGAAAACCGCCATATTTATTACGCATTCCCATGTCGACCATATTGGATTACTAGGATGGGTCGATTCCCTCATTCCCATTTATGCTGCACCGGAAACCGTGAAAATTCGCCGTGCGATAACGGCCATAGGACAAGCGTGGCAAGCCGATCCTCATTTCGAGCTCATTTTGTCCGAGAAAGTCATGCTGGAGGGGCAGGAACCACAAATCATGGCCATGAATGAAGGGGGACCCTTGCAATTTGGCCCTTTTAGAATTATTCGGTACCTGGTTGATCATGATGTTCCGGGGGCTTCGGGGTATATTGTCGAAACCGATCAGGGACGTGTGGCTTATACCGGAGACATTCGCCTGCATGGCCGTCATCCCGAGCGAGTTAAGGATTTTGCCAAAATGGCAAAGGGTGCCGAGGTTTTAGTTATTGAAGGAACGACTTTGGGAACCCGTTCGCGAGACACAGAACAACCCGCTACCGAAGCACAGATCGACAGGACTTTTGACACGATTTTAGAACACACCTCGGGACTGATTCTTCTTAGCTTGCGGCCTAGAAATATTGAGCGTATCGAAGCTTTTATACAGATTGCTCAGAGCCGCGGGCGAAAAATATTATGGTCAAAAGAATTTGCAACCTTTCTCAGAGCCTATGGTCTGGATGTTCAGAGCATACAGTACAGTCGCGAGCAAATTCAAGACATCCATATGCGTCCTTGCAAGTACCTAGTGCAAATGGCTCCCAAGGACATACCTTGGATTATGGACTTGCCTATTGGTCCCGAAAGCCTCTTTATTCAGGCGGACGGCGATCCTAAACTTAGCTCTCCCCCAGGACGATCTGTGCAAGCTTGGCTAGAGCGGTATCATGTGGGTTTAAGAACATTGGGGACCCGAGGACATGGCAGTCCCGACGCCATTCATCAAATCGTGGAGTGGGTGCAACCGAAGGTAGTTTATCCCCTTCACACCCATGCTCCGGAACTTTTGCAGCCCAATCCTCCTACCATGCCCATCATTCCCGAATACGCCCGAAGATATCCCATTGTTTAAAGAGAGATAGAGGACCCCCATTTTGAGCCCTTGTCCTCTATTCTTCCTAAAGCCTATAGCTAATGCATTTGCTTCACGATATTGATGACGACGACACAAATCATAAACAGCACATAAATCCGCAGACCCCACATCGTGCCCTTTAAGATGGGGGACAATGGCAACAATCCCAATTTTTCAATGTGTTCACGGGTTCGCAGATGATCTTGCAATACCTCGTCTACGGAGCAATGGGGCAATGAATGAGGGGTATTTGTCATACGGCGCATAATACGTGTCCTCCTTTTCGGGGTGGTTTGGTTTTGAATGTGTTTTCGTGTTTTCTGAGTGTGAAATGGGCTCGATTATGCCCACTTCCCGTATCAAATCCTATTAAGGTTCATAAAATCAGATCCAGTTGGGAAAGATGACGGAGATCGCAAAGGCCACTCCCGCCAAGGAGATAAAAAGTCCTACCGTTAATCCCATGGCATTGAGCCACCAGGTGCTTTTAAGAGACCCCATAATTTGCTTGTCGTTAGCAAGAATCAATAAAAATCCCATGGCGGGGGGCATCGTCAACACGGCAATTACGTTGACCATAATCACGACAGCCTCGAGAGGAAAATGCGGTATCAACACTAAGAGACCAGCGACTAGGGCTACGCCTACGAGTATGAGGTAAAAATCTTTGGCTTCACTAAAGGAGCCATTGAGACTATGAATGCGGTGAAGAACTTCGCCGAAAGCATAGGCTGATGATGTTGAGATGGTTGCCGCTGCCACCAGTCCGGCTTCCAACACACCTAAAGCGAAGAGCATACTGCCTAAATGTCCAACATAAGGGACTAGAGCCTGAGCAAATTGGGCAGCGCCGAATTGTTTGGCATTCATATGGTGAAAAAACAGAGGACTGGTGGCAATAATGCATGCGACGGCGGCAGCAGCTGCCAGGGCTGCGCCAATGGCGGTATCGATGCGGCCGTGACGAACGTCACCGAGAGTAAGCCCCTTGTCACTCACCGCGCCTTGCTGAAAAAAAAGCATCCAAGGGGTGATGGTGGCACCAATATCAGCCAATAAAATGACCAAGGTCTTGGCATTCATACCACCGGCCAAAGGACTCCAGCTCAGAAAAGCCTGGCCGATTAGGGAGACATTGGGGTGGGCCATAATCGCTACGGGAATGAAAACCAAGTTGAACAGAGCCAAGAACAGCACCAAACGTTCCCAAGACCAATACCGGCGCACCAAGACAGCCGTGCTGACTGCAATAACGCCCAGCATTACGGCAAGCCAAGGCGGGACGCCAAAATATCCTGCCCCCGCAACGATTCCCACAAATTCCGTGATCAAAGTCAAAAAGTTGGTTAATAATAGGTCAATCATGGCAAAATTTCCCCAAACCGAGCCAAAACGACGATAGATTAACTCGGCGTGTCCACTATGTGTCGCAGCGCCCAAACGTACCGTAATTTCTTGTGCAATAAAAGCCATGACAAACGTCAAAACCACAAAGGGAAGAAAAAAACCAATACCGAACTGAGAGCCGGTAGCCGCGTAAGACAACATGCTGGGGGCATCGTTTTCGCCCAGCATGACAAGAATCCCTGGACCCGCTAAGAGCCACAAGAGCCGCGCCCGCCGGTGGCGAAGACGGGCTTCTCTCACAGCAACACGGTCGGCAGCTCGGTATATCGCTTCATGGGATAGCGTTTCAGGGGGATTCTTCGGAGTCATTTCAGGTATCACCTCAAGTTTCTTAGGAGTTGTTGTCTTTGTTAGCCGTAGGCAATATCACACTATGGCGGTGGTCAAGCACTGGTGAAAGGTTTGGCGATTTTCTGATTTTCTGGAAGTGTTATCCGGATTTGGGTGTGGTATGATGTGCGTACAAAATGAACAAAATGGCATGGACTTGACAAAGCTGTTATACTGCAAATAAAGGGCAAAAAAAGACAAAGTCAATCAGGAGGGGGTAGACTTGAGGCAATGGCGAGTATTAGCGACGAGATTGAAGCCTACATCCATCGCCTTCTAGCCAACTCGGAGGATGGAGTGATCGAAATTCAGCGTGCCGATTTAGCCGGGCGCTTTGATTGTGTTCCATCCCAAATCACCTATGTGCTCATGACGAGGTTTACGCCGGAGCGGGGCTATTTGGTAGAAGGCCGGCGTGGAGGGGGAGGCGGTATTAAGGTTCTTCAACTCATTACGGAATTTGCGGAAATTATTGAGGCAATCCAAGGGTTGGAAAGCATTGACCAAAATCGGGCCTTAAGCATTATTGAAAGACTCTATGAGGCTCAACATATTACGGGACGAGAAAGGGATTTGTTGGCGGTCGCCATGCGCCGGGAGGTTTTGAATATTGGGCTTCCAGAAAGGGATTTTCTCAGAGCCAGGATTCTCCAGGCGATGTTGACGATGCTCTTACGTCCGAAGGAGGCAGATTAGTCATGGAGCACAATTCTGAATCACGCCAGGACCGCGTCAGACTGTGTCAGCGCTGCGAAACGCGTCCAGCATCGGTACATGTAGGGACGATCGTCAATGGTGAAAAATTTGACCGTTTTCTGTGTGAAGAATGTGCGCGTGAAGAAGGAGCCTATCATTTCATGCTAATCCCGCAATTTACTATTCAGCATGTGTTAGGCGGGCTAATTGGCTCTACTCCAGGTGGTCAGCCGAAACAAGCCGTTGTGGACGAGACATGTCCTGTCTGTGGTTATTCCTATCAGAAATTCGCGGAAACGGGACGACTCGGATGTGATCATTGTTATGAGGCTTTCCATGAAGAACTGGAGCCTTTGGTCAAACGTTTGCATGGCAGTGTAGAGCACCACGGCAAGGTGCCCAAGAGGTCTGGGGAGAATATTCTTCATGAGCGCACGCTGAAGGAATTAAGGCACAAGATGCAAGAGGCTATTGCCAAAGAAGCCTTTGAGGAAGCCGCAAAGTGGAGGGATGAAATTCGGGCGCTTGAAGGGCAGCAAACCGGGAGGTCACAATGATCCAACCCTTTAGTGAATGGATGCAAGCCAAAGGACCCGATGCCGATATTGTGCTGTCGAGTCGAATTCGTTTGGCGCGAAATCTTAAGGATATGGTCTTCCCTAACCAGTTAAATGACCAAGTAGCTTTGGAGATGCTCAACAGGATTGAGGAAGCAATAAAGAGCATGGGCCCCAGTTGGAATATCCGTTTTACCAAGCTGGACAATCTCTCGCCAATTCAGCGCCAGGTGTTGGTGGAGAAACATTTGATCAGTCCCGCACTCATCGAAGAACCTGTCAAGTATAAAGCGGTGGCTGTTGATGAACACGAAAGTATTAGTATTATGGTAAATGAGGAAGACCATTTGCGGATCCAGATCTTGTTGTCGGGGTTGCAACTACAGGAAGTATGGACCATTGTTAATCAACTGGATGATGCATTGGAACAGCATTTGGATTACGCTTATGACAATCATTCGGGGTATCTCACAGCTTGTCCGACAAACATCGGCACGGCAATGCGCGCTTCGGTGATGGTGCACTTACCAGCTTTAGTATTAACCCGTCAGGCGTCTCAAGTGTTTACGACATTGGCTCAAATTGGCATGGTGGTACGCGGTCTCTATGGCGAAGGCTCGGATGCTGTCGGGAACATCTTTCAAATTTCCAATCAGGTGTCCCTAGGGCTCAGTGAGGAGGAATTTATTCACAATCTGGCCACTGTAACCCAGCAAATCGTTGGCCGGGAACGCCACGCCCGTCAATATCTTCAAAACAATGCCGGAATCGTGTTGGCGGACCGGGTCGAACGGGCATGGGGCCTGTTGACACATGCTCGCATAATGTCGTCGGAAGAAGCCTTGCGCTTGTTATCAGAAGTGAAGTTAGGACAAGATTTGGGTTTGTTGCCCCAGACCGACAGTACGTTTACACAACTGACACTCTATACGCGTCCGGGATTTTTGCAGGCGCAGGCAGGTCATGAGTTACAGGCTGCCGAAAGAGATCAAATGCGAGCTCAGTTTTTGCGTGAGAAATTGCGTGGGAAATCGGAGTCTTGACGCACAAGATTCAGGAAAAGAAAGGGAAGATAAAAAAAGAGAGCCAAACACAATACGCTTAGGATGAGGGAAGGAGAATCGCGATGTTTGGACAATTTACCGAAAAGGCGCGTCGAGTGGTCATCCATGCGCAAGACGAGGCCAGACGAATGGGACACAATTTTGTGGGAACGGAACACTTGCTTTTGGGCTTGATTCGGGAGACCAATTCATTGCCGGCGAAAGTGCTGCAATCTATTGGACTGGATCTGGAAACGGTTCGCGCAGAGGTTTTGAAGGCCACGGGAAGAGGGCCTGCCATTGGGCCTAATGAAGAGGTTACGTTTACTCCTCGCGCAAAAAAAGTCGTGCTCGAGTTAGCGGGTCAAGAGGCTCGGGCATTAAACCAAAACTATATTGGTCCGGAACACCTTTTGCTGGGATTGATCCGCGAAGGTGAAGGGGTGGCTGCGCAAGTGCTGTTAGCCGCGGGGGCTGACTTGAATAAAGTGCGCCACCAGTTGTTACATAACCAATCCGGCGGACAGGTCACCCCTGGAGCACCGGAGCAGCCACAGACGGTGAACACGCCAACCCTGGACCTTTATGGGCGGGATTTAACTCAAATGGCCCGTGACGGGAAACTGGACCCAGTCATCGGACGCGACAAAGAAGCCGAGCGGGTTATTCAGATCCTGAGCCGCCGGACTAAGAACAATCCCGTATTGATCGGTGAGCCAGGGGTTGGGAAAACGGCGGTGGTTGAAGGTTTGGCGGAACGAATTGTCGAGAACAAGGTTCCCGAGATCCTAAAGGACCGTCGAGTCGTGGCCCTAGATCTAGGTGCCATGCTGGCAGGATCTAAGTACCGTGGAGAATTTGAAGATCGACTCAAGAGGGCCATGAACGAAATTCGTGAAGCCAAAAACGTGATTTTGTTCATTGATGAGATGCATACCATTGTGGGAGCTGGCGCCGCCGAAGGGGCGATAGATGCGGCCAATATTTTGAAACCGGCGTTGGCTCGAGGGGAGTTGCAGGCGATTGGCGCGACGACCTTGGATGAATACCGGAAATATGTGGAGCGAGATCCCGCTCTGGAACGCCGGTTTCAGCCGATTATGGTCGAAGAGCCTTCGGCGGAGGAAGCGCTCCAAATTCTCAAGGGGCTGCGTGACCGCTATGAGGCCCACCACCGTGTTAATATTACGGATGAAGCGCTGGAAGCGGCCGTGCGATTATCCGATCGATATGTCTCAGACCGATTTCTGCCTGACAAAGCGATTGATTTAATTGACGAAGCCGCGTCACGCGTTAGACTTAAAAGCTATGTCGCTCCACCAGATTTAAAGAACCTGGCCGAGAAATTGGAGGAAGTGCGCAAAGAAAAAGAGGCTGCAGTCCAGGCGCAAGAATTTGAAAAGGCCGCGCAGATGCGTGATGAGGAACAAAAACTGAAGGAAGAACTTGATCGGCAAACGCAAGAATGGCATAGCCGCCAGGGCAAAGAAGCTATCAATGTCACACCGGAAGATGTTGCCCACATTGTCTCATCGTGGACGGGAATTCCCGTAGAGAAGTTGAAAGGCGAAGAATCGGAGCGGCTATTAAAACTTGAAGACGAATTGCATGACCGGGTCGTCGGACAGGATGAGGCCGTCAGGGCTGTGAGCCGGGCTATACGGCGCGCGCGGGCCGGTCTCAAAAATCCCAAGCGGCCCATTGGATCGTTTTTATTCCTGGGCCCGACCGGCGTAGGCAAGTCAGAACTGGCCAAAGCTTTGGCTTCGTCGTTGTTTGGAGATGAAGAGGCCATGGTGACGATAGACATGTCCGAGTATATGGAACGTCACGCGGTGTCCCGGTTGATGGGAGCGCCTCCTGGGTACGTGGGTTACGAGGAGGGAGGACAGTTGACCGAGGCTGTGCGCCGTCATCCTTATTCTGTGGTGCTATTGGATGAAATTGAAAAAGCGCATCCAGAGGTTTTCAATATTCTCTTGCAGGTACTGGAAGAGGGACGGCTCACGGAAGCCAAAGGGCGTACAGTGGATTTTCGGAACACCGTCATCATCATGACATCCAATGTGGGGGCCGATCTGATAAAACGTCAAAATACCATTGGTTTCCGACGCGAGTCTGATGAGAACCATTACACGGAAATGAAGGACCGTTTAATGGACGAAGTGAAGCATACCTTCCGTCCCGAATTTATCAACCGGGTCGACGAGATCATTGTGTTCCATGAGCTGTCTGCTGAACAGTTGGCACAAATTGTGGGGATTATGATGAAAGAAGTTGAAGAGCGAATCCGGCAAAACGGATATGAGTTGACTGTCACCGATGCGGCCCGGCTCGTCATTGCCAATGCAGGCTATGATCCGGTCTTTGGAGCCAGACCGCTCAGACGCGCCATCCAGCGTCTCGTCGAAGATCAACTGGCTGAAGATATTCTGGCGGGACGCTTTCCGGAAGACAGCCATGTTCTGGTTGACGCAGAAGATGGCCAGATTATATTTTCACGAATTGAGCAAACAGATCCTGTGCTCAAACAATAGCAAAGGACGTGATGAGCATCCGCGATAAGACGCGATATGTGTGTCAAGTCTGTGCCACGACGAGTGCCCGCTGGCTGGGACGCTGTCCTGGCTGCGGGGGATATAACACCATGGAACAGGAAATTGTGTCCAAAAGTCCAAAATCGTCTCCACTGCCTGGAGACGGTCCTGTTCCTATTACAACGGTGGAATCTGAGTCGGTCGAAAGAATTTCTACAGGCATTTTAGAGGTCGATAGAGTCCTGGGCGGAGGGATGGTCCCTAATGGCTATTTTCTTTTGGGGGGCGATCCCGGCATTGGCAAGTCCACCTTGTTGCTCCAAATTGCCTCCTATGTAAGCCAGGGAGGTCCCGTTCTCTATGTTACCGCGGAAGAATCTCGTGCTCAGACCAAGTTGCGGGCTTCGCGCTTAGGTCCCTTGCCCCAGGACCTCTACATTATGGCAGAGGGCAATGTCGATCGCATTGAAGATGCGATTCGCGGAAAAACTTGGAGGCTTGTGGTGGTAGACTCATTACAAACGGTTTACGATCCGGAAATAGAGTCAGCCCCCGGCAGTGTGGGCCAAGTGCGAGGGATTGCGGCCAAGTTGATGCGGATAGCTAAAGAAGTCTGTCCGATATTTCTCGTGGGCCATGTGAATAAAGAAGGGTCAATGCGGCCCGCGTCCTAGGGAAACTTAGGGCGGAGCACTGAGCTGTATGCATGAAACATCGAGAGTGGCGCGCGAGAGCCCGCTACAGCGATCAACGTGCAGGAAACAAAGAAAGTGGCGAAATTTTTGGATCCTCAGAGACAATATGCTCAGCTCCTCACGTTATGGGCACAAGGGAATAAGATTATTCGACGCCAGACGAACGGTCAGCTTGACTCAACGACTTTGGCCACCTGGCAACTCGCGCAGAGTATCGCTAGTCATGGGGTAGCTGTCTTGCCTGTTTCGCTCGACCCCGCCATCGTGTTGATTTCTCCGGATCAGGAAGGTCAGGTATGGGGCGTGTTGGTGGATAAAGGGTGGGGACAGAATAATGCCCGGTTTTTCCGGCATATGCTGTGGTTGGATAGACATTCAGCACCTGCCTTATCTGTGGGGCCCTTAGCCTGGTCCCTATCCAGGGAGTTGGCTGTAGGCTTGGGAATTCGCCAATGGCTCACTTTGTGCCGCTGGTCCGAAAAACGCTGTGATGCCGTGGACTTTGGCACCAAATCTGAAGCCACTACGGTTTTGGCCGCTTTGGCTCATCAACCCCTTCGTATGGGGAAGGCGCCATCCCAGGAATGGTTGGGACTTTCGCGGCTTTGGCGGCATCAGGGAACATGGCAATCGGTGTCAATCCTTGACCCCAAGCGTTATCCGTGGCTAGTATGCGATTTGCCGTCGAATAAATATCTTTGGCCTCGTGACGCAGGATGAAGACAGTGTCCAACTTGCGCTGGCAGGACCACGAGTGGTAGAACATCTCGTTGATGTGGTATTGATGTTTCAAGGTGAACGCCAACATATGTTCCGGGTATTGCGCGGCATTAAGAACCGATTTGGGTCTACGAGTGAGTTAGCCCTTTTTGCCATGGAAGGGGAAGGTTTGATCGGTGTAGACGATCCGTCCCGACTCTTGTTGGAGGATAGAGGGGTAGACCGTCCGGGTTCCGTTGTGGTGGCCGCTTTCGATGGCGGCCGCCCCCTTATGGTAGAGATTCAAGCTTTGTTGGTCCGCAGTTTTGGTACACCCAGGCGTGTGGTGTCGGGTATAGATCCTCACCGCATGGCATTGGTCCTAGCGGTCATGGAACGTCATTTAGGGATAAAGATGTCGGAAATGGACGCATACTTCAAGGTGACAGGAGGCATTTCGCTCGATGACCCCGGCATGGATTTGGGTGTGCTTGCTGCCGCATTGTCATCGTATACGGGCAAGGCGATTGCACCCGAGTGGGCAGTTTGCGGGGAAGTTGGGCTCACCGGCGAAATTCGCCAAGTACCCCGTTTGGCTGATCGGGTTAAGGAGGCCCAATCCTTGGGCTTCACGCGCGCACTGGTCCCAGGTAGAATATCTTCAGTACAACCCGGTATTGTCAGCATTCAAAGCACACGCGTGAATGAGGTGGCTTGGCGATTGGGCATGAAAGCGGAAGAGGAGTGAGGCGATGGACGATCCGCTGCTTGGAGTTTTGTCAAGAATTGCGCCGGGGACAGCCCTCAGGGAGGCTATAGATAATATTATCCGGGCCCGAACCGGCGCACTTATTGTGATTGGCGGGGAACCGGATATTGATGAGGACTCCGAGGGGGGATTCCGCCTCGATGTGCCTTTTCATCACCAATTTGTTTACGAGTTAGCCAAAATGGATGGCGCTATTTTGCTGGACAGTGACGTGCACCGGATTCGCAAGGCGAATGTGGAACTGATACCCAAAAAATATGCAACATCGGCGGAAACTGGAATGCGTCACCGTACGGCCGAACGGATCGCCAAAACGCGCGATGCCACAGTCATCACCATCTCGGAGAGGCGCAGTGTGGTGACGATTTATAGAGGGCCATCGCGTTATGTACTGCATGATTTGAGTTATATCTTGACCAAAGCGACGAGTGCTTTGGCATCGTTGGGACGCTATGATCGGCTTTTTCGCAGCGCCCTTAGGCGACTCGCGGAAAATGAAGCAGAGGAAGAGATACCATTGGCCGATGTCATTGAGGTTTTGCGGCGGGGCTACATTGCGCTGAGTATTCGTCAGGAACTTAATCGCTATGTTGTCGAACTGGGTCGCGATGGCCATCTGATTGATCTCCAACTGGAAGAATATCCTGACATTTTTCGCGACTGGACCTGGATATGGAAAGATTATCAGGTGAATGATACGCCGGTTCCAGCGCCTGTTTTGTTGGACGCTTCTTCGTGGTCGCAAGAAAACTGGGCGAAGCGGCTTGGGTACGATCATATGGATTACCGTGTCACGCCAAGAGGCTACCGGTTTTTGCATACGATCCGCTTGAGAGATGAAGCTGTGGACACGCTGGTACTGGAATATCAGTCGCTGGCCCGTTTGCGCGAGGCCGATCTCGAGGAGTTACGCCAACTTCACGCATTAAACGCGGAAGATGCCAAGACGATTTGGACAACACTTCACGACAGTGTCAGTGAAGTGTAAGTGATGTGAATTTATAGGCACCGGGATATCCCGGTGCCTTCTTGCCAAATTCTTTGCTATTTCTCATGTATTCGGTGCTATGATAATATTCAGCGGAGGTTGTTCAATTTGTTTTCTGCACTAGTAAATGAAGGTATTTATTCCACGCCTCCGGGAAAAACTAACAGTTGGGATGACAACTTTTAACACTCATCTGATTACGGAGAAGGGGGAGGTGACGGATATGGAGAGAACAGTGCGCCAGATTCTTACAATTGTTGGGGCGGTATTGGGGATTGTAGGAGTATTCCAAAATCTTCATAACCTTAAGGCGCTGCCATATCTGAGTGGAATCGGATCAAATCGTGGCCCTGTTTTGTTAGGGATAGGCCTCGTTGGAGGCGGTCTGATCGCATATATTTTGGGTCCGTGGCTCATTCGCGGAGCTAGTCGGGCTATTGACTGGGGGGAAGGACGGTTACAAAAAATTCCTACCCAGGATTTGTTATCGGGCTCGGTCGGGTTAATGGTTGGGCTATTAATTGCATTTCTTTTAACATCCGAATTAAATGGGCTCGGTCTGTTTGGCATGTTGATTCGGGTGGCTATCAGCATTGGCTTTGGTTACGTAGGATTGCGGGTCTCCGTTCGCAAAAAGGATGAGCTGATGCGCCCTCAAAGCTGGCTTCCCCGCGTCAAGCACAGGAATCCTGACAATAGTGCCAAACCCAAAATTCTTGACACGTCTGTCATCATTGACGGGAGAGTGGCAGATATTTGTCAAACGGGGTTTTTGGAAGGACCTTTGGTTATTCCCGGTTTTGTCCTCGAGGAACTGCGCCATATAGCCGACTCGGCAGATGTGCTCAAGAGAAACCGCGGGCGCCGGGGTCTTGATATCTTGAACCATATTCAAAAGGAATTGAAGACTCAAGTCCAGGTGTATGAGCGAGACATAGAGCCCGGCCTGGAAGTCGACTCGAAGCTGTTGAAACTGGCTAAGATTTTAGACGGCAAAGTCATAACCAATGATTTTAATCTCAATAAAGTGGCAGAGTTGCAGGGTGTACCTGTCTTGAATATTAATGAGCTGGCCAATGCTGTCAAACCTGTGGTATTGCCGGGAGAGGAAATGGTTGTTCATGTTATCAAAGACGGCAAAGAATCCGGCCAGGGCATAGGCTATTTGGACGATGGTACCATGATCGTGGTCGATGGAGGACGCAAGTTTATCGGGCAGACCGTGACCGTAATTGTGACGTCGGTACTGCAGACGGCGGCAGGGCGCATGATATTTGCCAAATTGAAATCCACTTTGGGTGCAGTTGAATTGAGTGAAGCGTGATTTTGCATTTTGTTCTTAAGGCCCGGCCCACGGCCGGGCCTTTTCCTGTACAATGCTATCGATGACATCTGGCAGGACAGATTTAGGGGGTATTTGTGAAAAGTTTTGGGATATTACTCGCGGCAGGCCAAAGCCGGCGGATGGGCCGCCTTGGCCCTAAGCTTTGGTTGCCAATAGGGGGACGGCCGGTCATCGCCTGGAGCCTATGGTACTTTGCGGTAAAAGGGCAAATCGATCGAGGAGTTGTCATCACACGACCCGAAGACCGTGAGTCCATTCAAAGGTGGCTCGAGACTTACCGGTTGACCCATTGGATCGTGAGAGAGGGATCACAAGAACGGTACTTGTCTGTACAAAACGGGTTGGCTGCCCTTGAATCTTATGCGGACGACGATGACATTGTCTTAATTCATGATGCCGCGCGCATGATGGTGCCTCTTCCGGTTATTGACCGAGTGCGCCGTGCTGCTCAGTCATGCGGTGCCGCTATGCCGGGATTGGCGATCACCGATACTGTCAAGCAAGTTCAAGAGGGCCAAGAGGCTACGGAAGTGATCAACACACTTCCCAGATACACGCTGCGTCTTGCTCAAACTCCGCAAGGGTTTCGCTACAGACTAATTTGTGAAGCTCATGCCAGTTGGATAGGCGGAACTCCGACTGATGATGCTGAAGTCGCCGAAAGAGCCGGTCAGCGTGTGTGTGTTGTGCCGGGTGATCCGGACAACCGCAAGCTAACCACACCTGATGATTTGAAATGGTTTGAATGGAGGTTGCAAGCCCCGATATGAACCGGATCGGACAAGGATTTGACGTGCATCCCTTGATGGATAATCGAATTTTGGTATTGGGCGGTGTGGCGATTCCTTTTGACAAGGGACTCGAAGGTGACACCGACGGGGATGTGTTGACTCACGCTTATATGGATGCCATTCTTGGAGCTTTGGCCATTGGCGATATAGGAACTTTTTTTCATGCCAATGACCCTGAAGTTCAAGGAGCCAGATCTCTCGAATTGCTAAAGATCGTTGCGGCCATGATGGTGGATAAAGGATATCACATAGTGTCTGCAGACATGACTGTCGTCGCACAACGGCCCAAATTGGCCCCATTTGTGCCCGTCATGCGTCAAAATTTAAGTCAGGCAAGCGGGTGCCCTGGGGATGCTCTATCCGTCAAAGCGACCACGACCGACCATTTGGGTGCCATAGGGAGAGAGGAAGGAATTCTTGCTCTGGCCACGGTATTATTGTCAGTCACACCCCCAAACCTCTGTTGACAATTTTTCTGCGATATCAAGGGTGATTTTCGCAAATGATGGGTCAATGGGAACGAGATTTTCAAAGGTCTCGTTCCCGCCAGGTTGAGGGCTTTGACGATGGGATGCCGAAATCAGAAAATGATTAGGGATCACCGTGAAAATACTGAAGAATGCCCAGGGATATAGCTTGAGCGATTTGGGTCTGGTAGGTGGAATTGACCAAGCGGGATTGGTCCAAGGGGTGAGTGAGAAAGCCGACCTCTACATTAATTGCAGGGACTCCGGCTTCCGTCAGAACAAGTTGACGAATGGGACGCGGTAGTGTCACTCTGCCATTTAATTGACTGAGCTCACGGGAGATATTTGCAGCCAGGGATAAAGATGCGTCGGAATTGCTGCGGTAGTATACGATGGGTCCCTGGACTGTCCTGGTGGGCTCAGAATTCGTGTGAATGGAAACAAAAACCGTTGCCCGCCACCGGCGTGACAATAATACACGGTGCCTCAAATCCCTCAGAGTCTGGAAGGGCGGGGGACTGGGAGCCTGATCCCCGGAGCGAGTCAAATATACCGTGAGTTGTTTCTGACGCAATAGGGTAGCCAAAATGAGCGCGATGCTCAGATTGATATTTTTCTCGTACAGACCATTAGAACCAATGGCTCCGGGATCTGGGCCACCATGGCCCGGGTCAATAACCACTACCGGTACGGGGCTGGCGGCGGGAATCAGGTTGCTGCTGATTCTCACGGCCAATATACTTGCAACAACCCCCACGACTGCCAGAGCTATCCATGTTCGCCAGGAAAGGGTGAATGGCATCAGAAAGCCGCCTTTGTCTCGATCTCTACTCTTCACATTATGAGCTCCGTGCCTTAAATAGACGTGCTTCCCCCGCCTTTTTGTCTGCCGCCTTTCTTCTCGCAGGCAATCGTCGGCGAAATCATGTCTCACCGCCAATCACTAGATCAAAGTGCGTCTTCCCGTAATCCAAAAACACGAGGCCCCCCTGCCAAGGTTAATCTTGCGGGGCATATCCGACTATGAGAGAGTCTCTTCCGATTGCTTATTTGTTCGAGGATGATCGGGAAAAGGTTTTCGTCGTCAAATAGGCTTGTCCAATAAAGGGACCGTAGCCGATGTCCAGAACATGAGACGCTCCCTCTTGGATATGAGGAAGGGGCGGCCAATTAGGAGACGATGATGCCCGGGTTAAGCCCTGAAAAGGATAGTTGAGGCGAGGCCAGGACCATTCTTTGACAGGATGACCATGAAGCCACAGGGCCAAGTGGTGTTTCGAAGCTAGCCACAGGCCATGGACGCTGGCTGTTTGCGCGGCGATAGGGTGCATGGGAACATGGCCGATCCAGATGAGATGTTGTTGTTGGCGGATAACGCCAATGTTGCCATTGGCATTCACAACCCACAAACCCGACGGAAATTGTCCCATACTGACGAAAAAGCCGCCCAGAGGTGCTGTCGATATCGGGGTCCATTGATGGGTTGAGGCGTTGAGCCTCCACAAGGTATTGGGATCCATCAGCCATATATGGCTCGGTTTTTGGTCAAAAGCAACGGCTATGGGGGATGAATCACTTGGCAATGGGTAGAAGGCTATTTTTTTCGTTTGGGTATTCATTATGCGGACCTCTGGGATTTGGCCAAACGCAGTTTGGATGGAGACGGTTGAAAAATTTTTGTGCGCGGTGGGTCCCACCACGGCGTAATCCCCCGGGACAAAATGTCCCTGGGCCGTCAACCCTCCGACATAGCCCCAATGACGGTACCATATCGTATAAGCTCCCCCAACGATCAAATCAACCGCGCCCCAATAGGAGGATTGAAGAGACGTCAAGTGGTTTGCTTGGAGCGTTGATTGCCGGGGAAAAGCAGCGGTGGAAGGAACTTGACGCCAAGAGCTGTGCCCAGTCTTGGGACTGTACCACCCAATAATATTGCTGCTGCCCCAAGGATTGGCCGTGCCGTAATAAATGCGGCCAGACGGTCCCGGCAAAACAGAAGAAATGGCTAAGCCTTTTTTCAATTGGGCCTGCCCACCTAGGGCCACTTGATGCCAGTGGACAACCGGAACCTCAACACGGTGGGCAACGGCCTGTTTTACTGCGCCTTTTGGTGCTGGGGAATGAGGCGATGAAGACAGTCCGCATCCCGTCAAGGCGGCTACCATGCCGGCAAGTATTGTAAAACGAGTGAATTGTCTCACAAATTAACCCTGCCTTCCCGCGTTGTTAAGGTTGTTGAGGGGGGTCTTCTGCCCACCCATAGCGCATGACTGTGAAGAATGAAGAATATAGCGGTATTCGACAAAAATCTCCCCCATTTTTCATTTCAACAGGTTTACTTTATGGTAAAAGAACGCCGCTCGCAAGATCTTCGGGGGTATTTCCTCTTGAATGGCGGTGTATGACCAAGAGAGGAGAGAGGGGACACTGCTAACGAAGGCCGTAGCATTGACGTTATTGCCAGATTTTCTTAAAATGCGAGCAGATATAAGGGCGGGAAAGCAAGACGAATGCCAAGAAAGGATACCCGCATGATCCACATTTATGACAGCCTAACACGAACAAAACGTCCCTTCGCACCATTGCGAGCGGGAGAGGTGTCCATTTATGTTTGCGGCGTCACACCTTATGCCGAGGCGCATGTGGGCCATGCTCGCCCCGCAGTGATTTGGGACGTTATCAAGCGGCACTTTATTCGCCGTGGCTACATTGTGCACCATGTACAGAATTTTACGGACATTGATGACAAAATTGTGAGACAATCTCAATTGACTCGTACCACCGCTGAAGCATTGGGTCAGCATTATATGGCCGAGTACAATCATCTCATGGAACAGCTGCAGGTTATGCCTCCAGATTTTGCGCCGCGGGTTACCGACAACATTGAGCGCATTGTTCTGTTTATCCAGGACCTCATTGATCGTCAAAAGGCATACATAGCCGGTGGGGACGTTTACTTTTCCGTAGATACTGATGAGAGTTATGGCCAATTATCGGCAAGACGCGTTGCTGAACTCTATCAAGGGGTTCGCGTGGATGTGCACGAGAATAAGCGTGAGCCAGCCGATTTTGCGCTATGGAAACAAGCGCCGGCAGACGAGCCGGGATGGAAGAGTCCCTGGGGTTACGGCAGACCCGGATGGCACATCGAGTGTTCGGCTATGTCCTCCCATTACTTGGGATCGCAATTTGACTTGCATGGTGGCGGCATTGACTTGATTTTTCCCCATCATGAGAATGAACGTGCGCAGTCCCGGGGTGTGTTTGGCTGTGATTCCGCCCAATATTGGGTACATAATGGTTTAATTACACAAAGCGGAGTAAAAATGTCAAAGTCACTAGGCAACGGATTGGGTCTAAAAGACATTATGGACGACGTGGATCCTTTGATCCTCAGGACCTACTTGCTGAGCGTTCATTACCGCAATCCGTTGGATTTTAGCCTCAAGGGGTTAGACGAGTGGGGGCGGGGCCTTCAGCGAATCTGGCGGTTATGGGAGGAATGTCAGACTGCGCCGGCTCCGAGCGAGTGGGTCGAAGAGCCGTGGGCACAAAATTTGAGGACGTTCGAAGGTCGGTTTCTTGATTGCTTGGACGATGATTTCAACTCGGCGAAAGCCTTTGCCGAAGTATTTGATATGATGCACAATGCCTACCAAGGGATGAAACAAAATCACAGGGATTTTGCCCTGGGCTGGGCACGCCACAATTTGATCCAAGCCCATATGATTTTGGGTTTGCTCCCGCAAGTCAAGAGCTCGAATCAGAACCAGGATGACTTGACAAAGAGGCTTTTGGCACTGCGGGAACAAGCGCGCAACCACCGTGACTATGCCGAGGCTGATCAAATTCGAAGTTTCTTGATGAAGGCGGGATATACCATTGAAGACACCCCGAATGGGCCCCGGATCATATTCGGCTCATAAGAAAAAACCCCGATCCGGCCAATCTCAGCGTCCTCAGGTGCAGAGTGAGAATGTTGCCGGCATGGCGGATGACATTATTGTGGGACGTCACCCTGTTCTCGAAGCCCTGCGTTCCGGCCGCTCTTTTCAACGGGTATGGATTAGCAAATCCGCACGTCCCGAGGGAAGTGTCAGGGAAATTGTGGGTCTTTCGCGGGAGAAGGGGATTATCATCCATGACGTGCCACGGGCCAAGTTGGATGAATTGGCTGGATCCTCGAATCATCAGGGCGTCGTGGCTTTGGTGAGTCCGGTTGCTGTCGTTGGCCTTGATGACGTGCATCAACTGGTTGTGAAACGAGGACTGGATGCTTTTTTGATCATGTTGGATCAGATTCAAGACCCTCAAAATCTTGGGGCGATTATTCGTGTGGCTAATGCCGCTGGGGCGGACGCGGTAATCATGCCCGCGCGCAATACAGCCCCTGTCAATAGAGTGGTGCAAAAGGCGTCGGCGGGAGCCGCAGAAGAGATTCCAATAGCTGTTGTGCCCAATCTGGCACAAGCTATTGCAACCGTAAAGAAATGGGGCGTCTTTGTGTATGGCGCTGAGCCCAGAGGAGATGTGCTTTATACCGAGTGTGATTTTCGCCATCCTACGGCTTTGATAATAGGATCGGAAGGAAAGGGGATCCGTCCTCTGGTCAGAAAGCAGTGTGATCAAACCGTCAGGCTTCCCATGTCAGGACAAGTGGCGTCTTTAAATGCGGCTACTGCTTGTGCTGTGTTAGCTTTCGAGGTGGTTCGCCAACGACAGACGTCTTGAGTGCTTGCCGTCTCCATCAACGGATCTCCGGGCCCACAAGCTATAGACACATTCCTGACCTTTGTCCTGAAAAATGCGGGGTTAGGAGGTAAGGGAACCTTCAGGTTATTAGGTGTGACATTATTCGCTGTGACTTTCATGTTCTCTGGCCAAACGACTATTCCCGGGGCGGAGGTTTTTCCTTGACGTGCCGTGTGCATGAGTAGTTCACAAAATGGCTCGGTTAGTTGCTTTGGAAAAACACGCTGAATCTGGCAACCTTTCTTTCATTGCCGACAGAATATATTATATCTTAAGAAGCGGCAGGCCAAATCGATATGGGATAGCGTTCGGCGTGTCAGAATTCGGTCTTTTTGTCGAGGAGGTAATGAAGAAGGTGGTAAAACCCCGGATCGTCATCATGGTGGCCATGGGCGTTTTTTCCTTTATTGCGATATTGGATAACTATCTAAGATCCCAAAGGGCCGTGAGAAATTCTGCCTTAGATTCATTCTCGTCTGATTCAATAGAAGACTTAACACAGCGTGTAAATGTTCTCATTAAGAACAACAAACGCGTTCTTGCGATCAGAATGGTGCATGATACAATGGGCTGGAAGTTGATGGAGTCCAAGGCCTTTGTGGACCAGAAAAGGCGGGAGTTAAAAGATGCAGGCGAAATTTGAGATGTTGTGTCTTTGGGAAGACACACAATCATATCGCTGTAGATAGATGGGCACAGTTGCTAAATCTTTTATCATAGGTCTTCCATCTCGCGTGGAAAATGTGCTGTAGATCAGATGGACCTTACAAACGACTCCTAGGGGGACGTTTTTCTCGCTCCCGATCCTCAGCACCCTAAGGCAAATGTGGATCGGAATTAACTGTCACGAGTCTATCTACCCTCACGCCCTTGCGTTGGATGCTATGAAATGAATGAAGATTTCTCTGTCTAGTCAACGAAACCCTGTATGGAGATGTCTGCGGGACTGCTGGAATTTCGTGATCGGTTAAGGTCAGGGACTGTGTGACGGCAGGCATAATTCTCGTTACCTCCAGAATCCACTAAATCTCACACGACCACGGATTAGTCGCATGGGGCCAATGGAGACTTTTGCGTCTCTTGTCGGTAACGAACATACGTATTATCACTCTGTCATGTGTTGAATAATCGGTAATGGTCGCAAACTTTTTATGGATATGCAAAGCCCTGGATGGTCTCGTAAAGAGACGGTGAGTTGTCCTCGTGATTGAAAGATTATTCTTGGAGGACAAACAGTCTCCATATTGGGGATTCTGATGGTTGGAACGGCGCGTGATCTATATGTTCTTCACATAACTGGATCGGCGGTCAAATTCTGTTTGATGCTTAAGTCTACAATTAGTCATTCCAGTTTTTCTGGGTCCCCATGATTGGTGAATACATGGACTCGGTTAGCAAGAAGTCGATGCGGATCGTTTTGGAGGGTGTTCGTGGATTTGTATCTTTAGGCGGGTTTGTTCTTCTTCTGTCGCGCTGGCATTTGGTCATATATGAAGTGTTTTACTCGGCGTGTGAAGCTTTTTTTCGACCCAGCTTCAGCTTTAGTTTCGTTCTTTCCGACAATTATTGAAGGCCGCGGCTAGCTCGAGTAAACGTGCTGTATGGCATGTGGACAGATGTCTTCTATGCTTTGGGGCCGAGCAGTCGGATACGGAGACGGTTGGTATTGCCGGTGTGCTCTTAGTGGATGGTTTGAGTGATTTGTTCGTTGCGGCTCTGGGTTCGCTGACCATCGTACCTGAGGCAGTGTGTTCGAGGGGCCCCGGGGATCACAGTTCGACAATAACCGCGTGAATTCGTGAGCGGACATAGAGACCGTATTTTTCCCAAGTTAAGAGCGTACTGACTCTTTGTGCTAATGCGTAGGGAGCAGTCGTGCAAGGTTCAAACACCGCAGGACTTAGGATGTTCTCGCTATGAACTGGACTCAGTTTCTTATAGAACAATCGAAACAAAATTGAAAACCGATAACTGAGCAGATGATAGATGGTTAGAAAGTGTTGGCAAAGGAATTATAAATTTAGACAAAAAATGTAAAAGTTTCGCGGTTTGTGATCAGAATACTTGACGACGATTTTCGTGCCCGGCTATAATAGGGCAGACATATGAAGGGCTTTTAGTGTAGGTTGTTGTTCAAGAATATTCTGACTCATTTGGGGCCTTGTTGATGGAGGCGATGTGAGTGTGCTAGATTCCTTTTACGAATTTCCGGACGAGTTTACAAATATGACCGATGAAGACATTGTTCAAGATGCGCGAGATGGCAGTACTGATGCATTGGACTATGTGATTCAAAAATATCGAAATTTTGTTCGTGCTAAAGCTCGCTCGTATTTTTTGATTGGCGCGGACCGCGAAGATATTGTGCAAGAAGGAATGATCGGATTATATAAAGCTATCCGCGATTTTCGCAGCGACAAACTATCATCATTCCGGGCGTTTGCGGAATTATGCATAACACGCCAAATTATTACGGCGATAAAAACGGCAACACGGCAGAAGCACATTCCACTAAATTCATACATTTCTTTGAACAAACCGATTTATGAGGAAGATTCTGATCGTACGTTGTATGATGTGGTATCAACGGCGAAAGTGGCAGACCCTGAAGAGATGATGATTAATCGGGAAGAGTTCGGAGATATTGAAGAAAAAATGGGGGAAATCCTCAGTGATTTGGAGTGGAAAGTGCTGATGGCCTATTTGGACGGTCGCACATATCAAGAAATCGCGATTGATTTGAGTCGGCATGTCAAGTCCATTGACAATGCGTTGCAGCGGGTTAAGAGAAAATTGGAACGCTATTTGGACGGACGGCAAATTTTACTGTTTTCGCCCTCATCCAATAACGATTTTTAATTACGAGACGGTCCAAGTGTTGGTTGCTTGGACCGTCTCAATTTATTGCGACATCTCTTCTGTGGGAGAGGTGGCGCTTTTTTTATGAGCAAAACGTATACCATGCCATAGACGCCGAGCTGTCACAGCATCACCCTCCGACCATTTTTTTTCGCTGTAGAGACCTCTTTCCAATGACAGGGCCAAATTGCGACATGCGTCTGGGTCACAAGCAAAGAAACTCATCCACAGGCGCAACCATTGTCTAGGAGTCAAGGCGTCAATAGACACACGTAATCGTATTCCGGTCCACCACTTAATCAGTCGCCATAGTCTTTCGGGCTCGCTATCATTACTTTTTCGATTTCTCGCAAAAAGACTAACGCCCAGTGCTGCCAAGACTCCCACCAGACTCAGCAGCCATGGCCAGGGACTTTGAGACTTGGAGCGGCGTGATGTCAGAGTTCGCGAATGTTTTATGCCACCCTTGGCTGGACCCTGATGCGTGTTTACGCCTGGAGGAGCAGCGTAGTGCACGGGGGGAAGAACATGGGTATGAGATACGCTGATGGGTTTTGTGGATGAGACGGATGAAGACGATGAGGTGTTCTTAACTGTGGGAATACTATACCCGGGTGTGGGATCTACGGGGACCCATCCATAGGGCGAAATATAAACCTGTGCCCAAGAATGCGCGTCAATGGCCCGGATTAAGTACCCATGGTCCCGGGGGCTATATTGGCCGGGAGCATAACCGGCAACCCACCGAGCCGGTACTCCTACGCTACGGAGCATCATAATAAAAGCTGTGGAAAATTGATCGCAATACCCTTGTTTATTGGTGAATAGAAAATGATTAACCACATCGGTTCGCGTCGGTGTCACGTGAAAGGAATAGCGGTAATGGCTATCGAGGTATTGCTTAATATCCATAGCTGCTTGCCAAGGCCCTTTTGCGTGGCGGGTAATTTGCCTGGCAAGTGTGGCCACGCGAGGGGACAAGTTCCGGGGCGTTTGCAGATCTGGCTTAAGTTTGGGTCTAGGATATTCGCCGAAAGTAATGTTGTTCAAAACGACGGGATTGAAATGGGGCACGATGCTGGTAACGCGGTAGGAACGGATGTGACTGGCCACGAATTGTTCTTTGCCTGGATAAAGAACCAAAGAGGATGGCCCCGTATGTATAGATATAGGGACACCAGGATAAAACAGCGTACGAAAGGGTTGTCCGTCGGCCGTCTGAACAGTAAAGGTCTGGGTCGACGTGGTGATTTGAGATGTATTAAAGGGCAAACTGAACAGAGGAATACCAGAGTCTTTAGAAGTGACTTGAACGGCCTGGGTTGGACGGTCTAGCCATTCTTTGCCTGTAAAGGTAGTAAACACCTCGGCTTGCCAGTAATGCGGATGACGAGAATGCACGATCATCACGGGCTTGTAATTTGGCACCACTGAGTGGCCAATTTGGTTGATGCCCTGCGAATATCCGGTTGTGGCGCCACCGGAAAACAACCGGAGATTTTGAAGGTTTCCGCCTAGAAACCCTAAGGCAGCGTGACCAGGCTGCGGTGCTTCTTTCCAGGACACACTTAAGGGGACCAGAACACTCAGAAGGGCTATGCTGGATGCTATTATCCGGGAAGGGCCCTGGGCCTCAAGCGTTCTGAGAACACGGTGATAGGAGAGCACTAATAGACCGATTAAAGCGTAGACAAAGAGCGGATCATCCGCCGGCAATTGCCAGAATACGTGATTGACGGCTAAGGTTATGAGGCCAATAAGGAGCAAAATAGTAATCCGTGGCGTATTAGTGGCGTGGCGAAATACCTGCCATGCTAATACCGCTCCTATTAATAACAAGGGGGTGGCAATGTGCGCAGAAATCTGATTCCAATTGGCGAAAGACAGGTGATGAAGGACTAATAGAGATCGGGAGAACGTCGCAAAAAAATGACGCAAACTGGGCAATGAGGCCCATTCAATAGCTGTCTCGAAGACTACGACCAAGGCCCAAAAACCCAACAGGAGAATCCATGAGGAGAACACCTCCCCGAAGGATAGCCACAGAGGAGTAAACGCCAGCAAAGCGGCGTCATGAAATCCTCCCCCATGTGTATAGGGCCAAAACAGAGCACTCATCCACAGTCCTCTTAACACCATTTGGGCTTTTTGCGAACCCATCACAATCCTCCTTGCAATCCTTGCTCAATCCGAGAGGCCATAAATCGGGTAATTTAAATAGTGTTCCAGATAAAATGGCAAATCTTCGAGTTGTCCCATTTCTTCTCCGAGACGGATGATTGACGCGCTGTCCGTTAAAGCTGGGTGAAGACCTGCTCGGGTAATCCATACTGGCACCGCATCGTCCGGAATATAGCTCTTAGGCATGGTTTGCGCCTCGTGAAACCTGGGCAAGGATGCTAAATAGTTCAATATATTTTCATAATGAGTCCGGCTTGTGCCCATGCCTAATCGGCCGTCGCCGTCATCGACCCAAAGAAGGGCAATAGGTTGCGTAAAGTGTGCAGCCAAAGCCACCAAAGAAGCCGCGACTTTGATGGCGAGTTCCCATTCGTGCTCATTGTTAAATGCGCGCATTTCATCCAAAATAATACGAATTTGGGGTTGAGTTGACGGCTCAAATTGTTTGACTTTGAATTGTCCCGTGCGCGCAGTGGTGCGCCAGTGGATCTGCGACAACTTATCTCCGATAACATAATCGCGAATGCCTAGGAGAAGGTTCGTATCTTCGGAGATGCGCCGGGACAAGGCGCTATTGCCAGACCATTGGCGAAATACATAGCCCAGATGAATCAAGTTAATGGTTTCAGGCCATATTATCAAAGAGTTCGTCTCGTGATCGGCCAGACGCGATCGCGTCCATAACCCCAACATGTCGCCGGTGGCCAGAATAGGTGCCTTGAGCCGGTGTATGCCGCGGGGGACATTAGCCAGACGGTAGTGCACGGTAGCGGTTCTCTTGGGCCAAACCGCAACAACAAATTTGGGATTGCGGTTGGCATGTAATGCTTCGGGCAGGGTTTCGGTGACAGAGACCCAGCCCCAGGGCCACAAGCTACGGGTTGTGAGGGTGAGTTCGACGGTAATGGTGTCCCCGCCTTCTATACCCGTCGACGGGATGATCCGCCGACTGACATGGATCTTACGCAAGGGCAACAGCAATTGTGCCACAGTGATTACCACTAAGAGTTGAACCGCATCCCAAATGTGGTAGGCTAAATATCCGCCTTCATAGTAGGAAAAGGCCCATGACGCGCCAATCACTGCACTTATCACTGTCAGACGCCAAAATAGCTTGTTCATCGATCACGCCGTTCTCGGTCCGGAATCGGCACCTGTTCCAAGATATCATGGACCAATTCATCGATGACGTGTGTTTGCTGCCTGCGGTTTCCTCCTTTTAGGATGATGCGGTGAGCCACAATATCCCCAAAGAGATACCGCACATCATCAGGAATGACGAATTCTCTGCCGTGGATAAAAGACCAGGCTTGAGCGGCTCGTTGTAAAGATATCGCAGCCCTGGGACTCATTCCCAGATAGATGCGGGGGTGTTCCCGAGTCTTAACAGCTAGTTGGGCAATATACTGGCGAATGGAAGGAGCGATATAGATGTTGGGAACAAGGTTCATGAGAGCAGTGAGGCGATTATGCGAAAGAACCGAATGAATAGTGCCTAAAGGATGGGTGTGCGTTACCCGTTCCAGCATTTGCGTCTCTTCTTCAACCGAAGGATACCCCAGGTTCAAACGGAATAAGAAACGGTCTAGTTGACTTTCCGGCAACGGGAACGTGCCTTCATATTCTATAGGGTTTTCTGTGGCGATGACCATAAACGGAGGTGGCAAGGGGTGGGCTAAACCATCAACGGTCACTTGTCTTTCTTCCATCACTTCGAGCAAAGCGCTTTGGGTGCGCGGGGATGTACGGTTCAGCTCGTCCGCTAATAAAAGATTCGTAAATATGGGTCCTTTTTGGAAAATAAAGGATTGGCGGGCTGGATCAAAAATGCTGACTCCGGTTACATCGGTCGGCAACAGATCGGGTGTGAATTGGATTCGCGCATAACGAAGATCTAAAGTGGCCGCTAACGCCTTAGCCAAGGTGGTTTTCCCGACTCCTGGCACGTCGTCCAACAGAACATGCCCATGAGCTAGCATGGCACAAAGCAATTTTACGATAGTCGATCGTTTTCCGACGATAACACGTTCAATGTTTTCCACAACAGGCCGCAATTCATCATGAATCGTTTGATCGTTGACCAGATTCGAGGTGCGTCCGGGCGATTGTTTCACAGAAAGGGGCTCCTCTCTTACAATGCTACTTAAGTTTACGAATTGTCATCTTAGGAGACTTTACCTTTTATGATACAATAACCGCTGGGCCATTATAGTTATAATTTCATTGACAGGAGGTTTTTTTGCCCTTAAGGTCCTGACAATTTATTGGTACCACGTATCAAGGGGACGGCGACATGTTTCCCCATGATTGCAGGCGAGGATGCAAAGAGACAAGGAACCAATCGCTTAAGCCGTAGATGCTAGAAAGAGTCAAAAGGTTAAAAAACTGAAGTGTCACCGGCGCGGGAGACGCTAAATTCCGGGATCGGTACACTTACTGATATTGGAATCGTATCATGGTCTATGGTATAATCAAAACGTTATCAATGCTGGCGTAGCTCAATTGGCAGAGCAACTGATTTGTAATCAGTAGGTTGAAGGTTCAAGTCCTTTCGCCAGCTCCACT
>JAKBWA010000027.1 GCA_021841025.1 Bacillota bacterium
ATTGACGACATTATGGTCCGTATTGGCCGGTGAAGCTTGGATTCCTAGCTAGCCCGTTTCGCCCTTGGGCACCCGCCAATCGGGTGCCTATTCGGCATGCCTTGGGGATACCTAAACAGTAACGAAAAAAGAAACATTTCCAAGAATAAACACAGAAGAAATAGCACAGAGTGATGCTGAGGGAGCCCATTCGACAATTGTCCGATACTGTGTATGAGCACAAATCTCAAAATCGGTCGTAGAAAATTCCCGCGAGAAAAATAGTCAATTGTTCAAAAAGGTCCCAACTGCAGTCTCTGGGCCTGGGCACTCTCATGACAACGGCTTCAAAAGTTCTGCCCTTTAAAGCTCGGACATTCCAGAGTATACTGGGGCTGTAGTGGGCCAAAAGCTGCACTAAACAGATACTGGGCGAGGCATGAGTCTGCGTCCCTGACACAATGAGGTGATGAATACTATGTTTTACTATACTCTTGATTCGGCCAAGACCATTGAAGAAGCTCTCGAATCTGTGGAGGCCAGGCTAAAGGATAATGGATTTGGCGTTTTATGGCATCTAGACATTCCCAAGACGCTGCAAAACAAAGGTGTTGACTTCAAACAGCCTTACCATGTACTAGAAGTGTGCAACCCGGTTGAAGCCAAGTTAGTATTGGAACAAAACGCCTTAGTTGGCTATTTTCTTCCCTGCAAGGTAGTGGTCTATGAAGACCAAGGGCAAACTAAAATCGGGCTAACCAAACCCACAGCCCTCATTGAGCTGGTGCAAGACAAGGAATTGGAGACAACAGCGCAAAAAATAGAAGAGACTTTAATTAAGGCCCTAAAAGAGGCAGCCTAGATAGCTTTGACTCCACCTCCGTTCTGTAGCCAATAATCCTGTCATCTCAGGGATTTATCTGTACGAACAAGACGTTCGGCTACAGCATCAAACTCTTCCATAGATATTTCACCACGCGCAAAACGCTCCCGGGCAATCTCTAGAGGATCAGCGGGGGCGATTTGTCGCTTGTTGGGCGTTGCCTTCCTCCACACCCAAAAAATAACAACCATCCACACGACAACGGCGATAGCCATTAAACCCAAGAAGCGAAAAAACATGATCGTTCCCCCCTCAGCATATTTCGATTTCCCGTTCTTTGCCTTCTATTATACTGGGCTTTTCGAGGTCATTTCGTGTCCTTTGACGGATTTTTCAAATAGGATCCGTGATCCACGACTCAGGCGCATGAATTGCCGCGCTCATAAGAAGTCACCACCTGAGCAACATCTTTCGAACATCCCCATCTCTAATTTGCCCGTCAAAACGTCACACCAAATACCGTTCGTCACCAACTGCCTCCCTATGATAAATCGAGATTTTTCTGCAGGTTCTTGAGGTCCAGTTCCTGGCGAACCAGGGCGCCACCTTTAGGACGTCTAGCCTGACCCTTATCATGTGTTCAAGTTGGGGTACAATTGCATAAAGAATTCTAACGAAACTGCATTCGTTTGGAATTTGGAGAGATTTGACGTGATTGGTCCGGAAAGGAGATTTTGGTATTGCGCGCCCTGAAAACTCATGACATAGCTTCTAGGCGCCAAAACTGGGCCTTAGTAGTGATTGTTACGGGAGTGTTGGTTGCGGCTGTCGACACGACAATCGTTATTTTGGCCCTGCCCACGATGATGCGTGCGCTTCATGCCAGTTTGGCACATATCGTGTGGGTCATTATGTCATACCTGTTAATCATCACTCTCTTAGCCACTCAAGTTGGGCGCTTAGGCGACATGTTCGGCCGGGTGCGAATGTATGAGTTGGGCTTCCTCATATTCGTGTTGGGGTCATTTCTCTGCGGTGTGTCAGCCAACGAAAGTACGCTCGTCGGTTTTCGCATCCTTCAAGGAATAGGCGGTGCCTTAATTACCGCAAATAGCGGAGCGGTGATTGCCGACACGTTTGCGCCAGAGTACAGAGGGCGAGCATATGGATTCACATCCGTGGGGTGGAATTTGGGGGCTATTGTGGGTATCTTGCTGGGTGGCATTTTAACCACGTATTTTTCATGGCGGTATATTTTTCTTATCAACGTTCCTATCGGGATTGTTTCCGTCATTGTGGCATGGTTCGTGCTAAAGGACCGGGATGAACGCTCCGCTGCCACTATCGACTGGCTTGGCATGCTCCTCTTGGGTCTCGGTCTCTTTTTGGTGCTTCTAAGCATGATCCGCATGACATCTCATTCATTCACGAACACGCTTGCCCTCACGCTCGTTTGTGGATTACTTCTTTTGGCCGTGTTTGCCGTGGTTGAAACCCGGCAATCAGCTCCGATGCTCCAGTTTCAGTTATTTCGCAATCGGGTGCTTTCGGCGTCATTGTTAGCCGCATTTTTTCAGGCTCTTGGAAACTTCGCCGTGCTGTTTCTAGTGATCATGTATCTTCAGGGACTTCGTCAACTCACACCACTGAATGCCTCTTTGTTGCTTGTGCCCGGTTATTTGCTCGGAGCTGGACTAGGACCCCTATCCGGACGTCTCGTTGATAAGTCTGGACCAACTCTACCTGCAACGTTAGGATTGATTATCCAAGCCGTGGCTCTTTTTCTATATGGACACATGGGACTTCGCACGCCTTTATGGCAAGTTATGGGTATCAGCATAATCAACGGCGCAGGAGCTGCAGGATTTTTCCCGGCGAATAATGCGGCTATTATGAAGGGATCGCCCAAAGGATCTTATGGTATTGCTTCTGGGATGTTGCGGACATTTGCCAACGTTGGCATGGTTCTCAGTTTTGCCTTGGCCATGTTGGTTGCATCCACTCGAATCCCTAAACGGATGGCCTTCGCCATTTTTGTTGGCACGACATCTTTGCGAGGACAATTGATGGGGGCGTTCGATCATGGTATCCACACGGCTTTTTATATCGCAATCATTCTTATGGGTATTGCAGCTGCCTGTTCCGCTTTACGCGGTCCTGCTAACGCCGAAGCAATGAATACGACACAACGCCTTTGACACTCTCCGCGCCTAAAAGGCGAGGGATTGTTGCGAGAAACCACCGCTCACGTATTCAGTTTTTAAGGAGCGAACACTTGCCCCAGATCAGATTGTGCAAGCTGAGGCATGGTTCGGAACAAATTCGCCTGACGGCGAGCGCCTTATAGCCCTCCTGCTCAAGCGACGAGTTTAACGGCGCGTTCGATAATAACGAATAAGGATCCTGGAGTCTGCGAGGATCCACTTTGGGTGCGAACCAAGGCATCCATAGATACGAGCTGACAAGGAAGCCTTTCAAAAACCAACACACCTCCCAACTCCCGGAATCTATTGAGTAAGATGTTTTTTACAACGTTTAGCTATTCCATATCACTTGGGCCGCGAGAACTCAAATTTCTGGCGCTAGACCTCCATCCTCATCTCCTGGGAGATTTTTGCACTGTGGCGGTTCTTAGCGTGTGGACCACCCGTTCTTGGCCGGATTGGGCTCCAACGCCATGGCTAACATCACGATAAGTGCCAAACCACAGCGCAACCGCATCTTGTTGAGCCCCCGGATCGTGTGTAGCTCAAAGCCGAACGAGACGTCGAGCCGGCTGTTGACCCGATCCACCGCTGTGCGACGGTCATATTCGCGCTCCCATTTATAACCGGCCCGATCAATAGGCATGAATACACGGCGGTCGGCCTCCAAGGGGATCCGGAATCCCTGCGCGACCAGGCATTGGGCGGTGCCGGCACATGACACGCCCGCGTCCTCGGACGGCCTCCATGCGGCACATGAGGACTTCATCCGGGAGGGTATCGAGGACCAACCGGAGACGCTCCAAGTCACCTAACTCGGCGATTTGATCCCAATCAAATAGACATTGTGTGTATGATAGTCATACGGGGCAAGCTCATTCCGGTAAATTGTTCAATTTTACCAGAGCCCGGACTGTTTTTGTTGTCTTTATGCGGGCTTCCGGGATTTTTGGCGGTCTCTGCGGATTGGGGTCAAATTGGCGTTGACGACCCTCCGCGATGCCTGAACCCGCCCTTCATCCGTCACGTTCTGGGGGAAAAATCTTTACGGGGGTCCCGCCAGACCCCGTTTAGCAACGCGTTCACCACAGCGGAAAAGGCTCATCCTTGAAGGCCGTCTTTTCGATGACTCACGAAAATGTTATAATTGATTAATTGGTAAATATTGTTCTATAGTCAAGTAAAGTGTGAAGCTAAGGAGGTGGACATAGTGGACGATCAGGAATTTCTTAAAAAACAAGCCTACAAATCCATTATGAACATTATAAGCGTCATCGGTGAGCCCATGTTGATTGAACTATGGCAATCATTGGAAATCACTTTAACGCAATTTCGATGCTTGCGCCTATTATACATAAGTCCCATGCAAGCAGGTGATTTAGCCAAAAAATTAAGTTTGTCACCGACTTCTTTAACGCGTGTTCTTGAACGTCTCGAAAGCCGGCAATTAGTGGATAGAAGTATAGATCGGGAGGATCGCAGACGAATTTGGGTCAGCTTGACTCCTGAAGGCCGCAATATGCTCGATACCATCAAACCGTGGAATGATACTCCTTTGGCCAAGGCACTGGACACATTATCTATAGAAACCCTGGACCAGATTACAGAAATTTCAACCTATGTTGTCGAGGCGGTGAAATCACTGCCTGAAAGTGAAACAACAAACTGATTTTTGCTGATCGTGGACCCTGGCTTCCCTATTGTGGCTCATTGTCTGAATTTCGGAAGGAAATTGGAATGGAGACTGATTGATAGAAAATCTGTTTATGGAGCAATAGTATGAATACCGATTCAAGAACAGCCAACGCCTCTTCTTTGAGTAATGCAGTCGGCTCGGGGTTCTATGGGATACAAAGCGCAATCTCAAGACATGCCGCGAGTTTGCCGAATTTCTCTTCGTATTAAGAAAGAGTCATTTTACGCATGAATGGGCTATAGTTACGTGCCTTGGCTCCAGAACTTTCATAGCGAAGCAACTAGTATAAGTTGGACCATTTCTGCCTACTATTTAGGCAGTGTAATCGCGAAGCCCATACTAGGAGCTTGTCCAAAAATTGATCAGTCGTGGAATAGTTATCCACAGCCTAGTCTATCAGGCGGCAACGCGTCCGAAATGTCAGGCACATGCGTGCACAAAACTGGGGACGACGCCTGAGAAAAAT
>JAKBWA010000089.1 GCA_021841025.1 Bacillota bacterium
TCTATTCGTTTTTCTTGTAAGCCAAGGCACCATTTTCATCGGGAATTTCCGAATCCGTGTCGAGATACAGCATTTCCGTATCGGGGTCATAGTGAAAGAATTCGGTAAATCGCGCCCAGTTTATGGCTGTCGTTAACTGGTGTTCAGCTTCGTCAACAGAAAAATGCTCTTCGAGCAAGTCATTAAAAAATTCTTTAGGCATGGCATGATTCGCTTTATTTCTTAACACCCGCTCGATGAGATTGAATAGCGGAATGTCCTTTAATTGATCCCGAATAATCCGTTTGCGCCAAGTGAGATCTGCATCGGCAAATTGTTTGCCCAAATCCGTCAAAGTCAGATCTCCTTCTTTAACTTCGGCCAAATGAAAAAGTTCAGCTGTCTCTGTGACGGGCAATAAGTCGTCCACTTCCAAAAACAACTCGGAGCCCAGGTGATATAAATCATCTTGGTTGCCCCGGTCGGCAACCAATTCTAAGAGACCTGTCAACATGGATATGTGACCGTAAGGAATGGGCGTGAGCCTCATCCTCTTCGAAGCCGGCTCCATGTTTATGGTCTGCTCAGGGGCGGATTCTTGTTCGGTGGTGCGTCCGGTGACGATTTTGTAGACCTCATCCACCAGATCAATAAATTGCGGAGATTTGCGGTTGCGAGGATAAGGCAAGGGCACTGGTAAATCGGCCATTATCCGTGCGGGGTTTTTTGACAAGATAACAATGCGATCTGCCATAAACACCGCTTCTTCAATGCCGTGGGTAACCATAAGAACAGCCCGCGTAGGAATTTTGGATTGGAGCCAGAGATCCAGAAGTTCGGAACGCAGGTTTTCAGCGGTGAGGAAGTCGAGTGCGGAAAACGGTTCATCCATACACAACAGTTCTGGGTCGACAGCTAACGCCCGAGCGAATCCCACACGTTGGCGCATACCCCCTGACAATTCCTTGGGCAAGGCATCTTCATATCCGCTCAATCCGATCAGATCGAGCAATTTTAAAGACTTTTCCCGCCGCCGGGACTGTTCTATTCCTTTCGCAACGAGACCTAACTCCACATTTTGCAAGATCGTCAGCCAAGGATAGAGGGCAAAGGACTGAAAAACCATGGCTGCATGTAAATTGGGGCCAACGACAGGCTGGTCGCGATATAAGACTGTCCCGTAAGAAGGACGGGACAGGCCGGTAATAATGCGCAAAAGCGTCGATTTTCCCGATCCGGACGGTCCTAAAAGCGCGATGAACTCGCCGGAAGAGATGTCCAGAGTAATATCGTCTAAAATGCGAATGTCGTACTTATCGGGTTGTGTATATGTCTTGGTGACTCCTAAAAGACGGATCAGCCGGCTTTTTTGTTCGTATGGTGTCTGTATCATGAATGTCACACCCCCAGGGTTACAAAGAGTAGCGTGCGGATGAACGGTTGTAGAGTGAACGCCAGACAAATCGGTTGATGGCTACAACAATGACAGCCAAGCTGGCAGTGGCCAAAAGAAGCAGAGAAAATTGGCCTTTCTGCGAGCTTTGCGCAATCAAAGAACCCACCCCAAAGATCATGTACGTGTGGCTGTGATAGCTGACGTATTCTGCCACAATACTGGCGTTCCAGGCTCCTCCCGATGCTGTGATGAGCCCTGTGATTAAATAGGGGTAAATGGCCGGTAAAATCAGAGTCTTCCACTTCTGCCACCTTTTTAAGCCAAACATCGTAGCGGCTTCTCGCAAATCCGCAGGAATTGCGGAAGCCCCTGCAATGACATTAAACAGGATATACCATTGGGTTCCCAGAACCATGAGTAAGATTGATGCGATGCCTAACCCTCCTCCCAGTGCAATGAGCAAGGCGACGAGACCGGGAAACAGGGCAGTGGCGGGGATCGAGGCCGCTATCTGCGTCAAAGGGGTGAGAGTCTGAGCCCATTTAGGATGGGATCCGATGAAGACTCCCAATGGAACTGTCCATAACACGGAAATCAGAAGCGCGGCCACAACCCGGGTGAATGTAGTCCCGACGGCTAATAGCACCGTTAATATCTGCATCCCCGTCCAATGAGATATGAGGTGCACGGCCCCTTGCCAAGCAATAAACCCTAGGAACAGGGACACCGTGAGCAAAAGAGCGCGAATGATGCCCACGACAGAGACGATTGGGGGCATTTCCGCCACGGTGGGAAGAGTGCGGCCAAAGAGGCGGTCCGTCCCTTCTGTTAGGGGGGATATGACATGCTGCGTTAGCCAGTCGATCAGGACTGAGCGCCTTAATATCATGAGAATGGCCGAACGCGGGCGGAAAGAACTGTCAATGGATTCCATCTTAAATTTATCTGCCCAGGCTAATAATGGCCGCCAGACCAACTGGTCCATAGCCACGATCAATAAGATTAAGACAATGAGGCCCCAGACTTCTTTGACCCAGTTCCCTTGGTTGGCTGCGGTCTGCAGATAGGATCCTAGTCCCTGCAATTGATAGTTGTGATTACCTAATGAGAACATTTCGGCCGCCATTAAAAAGAACCATCCCCCGGCCCAAGACATCATAGAATTCCATACGAGTCCCACCATGGAATAGGGAAGTTCGAGCATGCGAAAGCGTTGCCATGCCGAGAGGTGGAACGCCCGAGCCGATTCTTTAAGGTCGAGGGGAATGGTAATCAGTCCATTATAGAGTCCAAAGACCATGTTCCAGACTTGACCCGTGAAGATTAGCAATATCGAAGCCAGATTAACACCGATCCGAGAATGGGGAAACAGGGCAATAAAAGCGAGCAGAGCCACAGGCAAAAAGGACAGCACCGGAATGGACTGCAAAATGTCCAGAAGAGGAATCAAAATTTTTTCGGCCCGCTTATTGTAGGCGGCCAAATAGGCATAGACGAAGGTAAAAACCAGGGAAATGAGATACGCTGCGAGCATACGCAGCCAGGAATATAAAGCGTAAAGGGGCAGCCTGGCGTAAGACAAAGAAATCCCCCCCGTTTCGGGATGGTAATGATGCGCGTGGGTTGCCCATGTGATCACAAAATATAATATGGCGATCATGACGGCCCCCACCAAAATATCGGCATAAGCCAATCCCGTCCGCCTGCCTGTGCTGTTGGTCATCGGTTCACTCCTTAGGATGCCTGGGTCTAAACCGCGTAGCAGCCCCTTGTGTCATTTGTGTCCTCTATCGTACTCTATTTAGCAGGCTTGCGAAAACCAAGGACTACGTCACCGATTCATGACATCATCCAAGAAGGAATTTATGATTTCACGTCGAAGAAACATCACATAAAAAGCTATCATAATGCGTTCCTTCTGATAGGCAGGATGAGAAGTTCACAGAACAGGAGATGCCAAGCGTTGTCTCACACCTTTTCTATATTGCCCCATATACACTTAACTAATGACTTTTTGGTCAGCAAGCAGGTTTTGGACCGGCTTCCGTTGCCGCTGATATTCGTAGCACCCACTCGCCATATCTTGTGGCGCAACCGTTATGCGAGCTGGTTTCATGCCAGCCGCAAAACAGTGCGGTTGTTATTGCAGCAAGTTGTGCAAAAAGATGAGTATCAGCGTATTGCTCCTGTCATCTTGTCCTCAGGTGTGGAAGTTGCCGTTGAGAGTCAGCCGGTCCGAAATCTTACAGGAACCGTAGAAGGATATTTGATATGGATCTCGGACAATCTTTCCGGTATAGCGGGTGACTTTTTGCAAACCGGTATCGCGATAGCTCAAGATGCTCACTTTATTCTGGGCAACTATACGGCCCGAATGCTTTTGGGCCAGGGAATTGTGGGAAGGCCCTGGAATTCTGTCTATTGGCTGCCGTCATGGCATGTCGTGCTGCGCCGAGGACAGCATGTTTTTTTTACGTTAATCCAAGATTCATACGAAATTCGAATCCATACCCATTATCCCTGGGCGATCATCGAAGCTATTCCGCAACGGCTCGTAGACGACGATCGTATCGCCGTGCAATTTGCCTCGGCCATGATGCATGAGATTCGCAATCCCCTTACGGCCCTATCCGGCTATGTCGAACTGGCACTGATGAAGATTTCTAACGAAGACGCCAAATATCAACTAACGCAAGCCATGACGGAAATCGATCGGTTGTCTCGGTTAACTTCGGATTTGATGTGGCTGTCTGAGAGCCAAAAAATCCGAAAGCAATGGTGTGATCTCCAAGCACTGGTGGAAAAGGCCTGGTCTGTGGTACAAACCGGAATGATCCCAAAATTAACTATAGACATGCAAGTGCAGGACAGCCGAATTTTTGCGGACCCGGACAAATTTGAGCAAATTTTTATCAACTTGTTTAAGAATGCCGCGGAGGCTAGTCCTTCTGGTGCTACAGTTCGAGTGTGGTTTCGTCAGGATGACAAGGCGCATTATGTATATATTGAGGATGATGGCGCCGGAATTCCCGATGAAGTCTTGCGCACGTTGTTTGTAGAAAGACGCACAACCAAAGCTCATGGCCATGGACTGGGTCTTTTCATCGTTAAGCAAATAGTAGACGCTCATGGCGCTCGTCTCGAAATTGCTTCTTCTCCAAGAAAAGGGACGAGTGTGAGCGTTGCTCTGCCTTATCCCGACCCACAATAGAAGATGCCAATGAGTAATCCTGTGATGACGCCTGATGGGCCGAGATTCCTCCTCTAAAACTATCCCAATTCCCGTTGATGCGCACCGTTATCACTCTAATGGGATTACTCGAGAGAATTTGCAGGATTATCGGCAGCCAATTTTTGAGTGATATGCCGAACATGCGTTTTGACTGTGCTATAATCCAGATGCAATTCGCGGGCAATTTGGCGCTGTGATCGTGTTTGTAAGAGAGCATAAATTTTTTGTTCTCTTTGAGTTCGTTGAGGATGGCTCGTTAATGGTTGTTGATTGCGCGATACTGTACCCGAAGTGTTGTTATCTGATACGGAGGTGCACTCTGTAACCGATATCACGTCAGTAACGGGGTCTCTCTATTCACTGCTCGCGACAGATTTTTTACACGGTCTGGAAAGACTGTCACCTGAATCCGTGACAAGTGCGTCGTTGGCGTCCCCAAAAACGGTGATCGGCTGTCAAACGTGGCCCCATGGGCGCAAATGCCGGAATGCATCTCACATGCGGAGGACGTTGCCCCGTCGTTGT
>JAKBWA010000070.1 GCA_021841025.1 Bacillota bacterium
TTACTTTTATTAAAGTTAATCCTAAGCTTATGGGTGCCCTGTCAATAATACAAGATACGCGAGATTGAGGGAGAGCTCGCGGTCGGCCCAAAGATCCGACCGTGGCGACGGATTTGTAGAAATATTATACAAAAACCTAGACAATTCTGAGAGAAAAAGGTAACATGTGCATTAGATTATATTGCGAACTAATTACTGTATCGTATGAATTTTTTTGACTCGAGGAGGTTCACGATGTCAATTCATTCACCATTAACTCCTTCACCAGCCGACGGTTTTACTTTTGGCTTGTGGACGGTAGGCAACAGGGGTCGGGATCCTTTTGGCGATGCCGTCAGGGGAGTGTTGTCGCCGTTGACGGTGGTGCCAGAACTTCACAAACTCGGAGCTTATGGAGTCAGTCTGCATGATAACGATCTTGTCCCCATGTCAGCGAGTTTGGCCGAACGAGATCGCATTGTGCGTGAATTTCAAGCTGTGTTAAAAGACTATCACATGCATGTGCCCATGGTCACTGTCAATCTGTTCTATGACCCCGTTTTCAAAGACGGCGCTTTGACGGCCAGGGCCTCACAAGTCAGACAGTTTGCCGTAGATAAAGCCAAAAAGGCGATTGATTTGGGCGAAGAACTGGGGGCTGAAATTTTTGTGCTGTGGGGCGGCAGAGAAGGGGCGGAAGTGGATGCAGCGAAAGATCCGCGGGACGCGCTTGGGTGGTATCGAGACGGCATTAATGCCTTAGTGGAGTATATTGTGAGTCAAGGCTATTCCATGTGTGTGGCCTTGGAACCCAAACCCAACGAACCGCGAGGCGACCTCTATTTGCCTACGGTAGGGTCGATGCTGGCGTTTATTCATACCTTGGATCACCCCGAGAAGGTGGGTGTGAATCCGGAAATTGCTCACGCGAAAATGGCTGGTTTGAATCCAGTCCATGAAGTGGCACAAGCTATTGATCAAAACAAACTCTTTCACATTGATCTTAATGATCAGCGCATTGCTCGGTTTGATCAAGATTTGCGATTCGGTTCAGATGACATAAAAGGGGCCTTTTACCTGGTTAAACTCCTCGAAGACAGCGACTACAATGGTCCTCGTCACTTTGACGCGCATCCCTACCGGAGTGAAGATGCCAAAGGGGTGTGGGATTTTGCCAGAGCGTCTATGCGCAGTTACCTGGCATATCGAGAGAAGGTCCAGCAATTTTACCAGGACTCGGAAATTCAATCCGCTTTAGAGCGTATTCGCTCCCTGAATCAAGAAGGTCCCGACCTCGGAAACGAGGAAGGTCTAAACTGGTGGCGTGAACGGGGTTATGCATACGAAGAGCTCGACCAGCTGGTGACTGAATTGCTGTTGGGATTGCGGTGAGACAGATGAGCACACCAAGAGATCCGGACGGATATATCGGCATCGATGTCGGAACCCAGGGTCTTAAAGCCGTTGTCGTGGACGATCACGGCCAAGTTGTATTCACGGCCTTTCATGCCTATGCTACCCACTCACCTCAAGCAGGGTGGCGAGAACAAGATCCCCGCGATTGGGAAAAGGCCCTGACTCAAACTCTTCACAACATTAGCACAGCAGGCTTGCCTGTACGGTATCGAGGGATTGGAGTCAGTGGTCAAATGCATACCACGGTGGTGACCAATGAATCAGGTGATCCGCTTTATCCTGCGATGCTGTGGTCTGATCAAAGAACAGCGAACTATGCCCGGCAATTGGAAACGCGATATGGCTTACAGGCTTTGCTTGAACTTACAGGCAATAAACCTTTGAGTAATTTTTCCCTATTAAGAGTGTTGTGGCTTCAAGAACAGCGCCATGACGTGTACCAGAACATTTCCCATGTGGCCGTAGCTAAGGACTGGATTCGATTTCAGTTAACGGGCCGATGGGCCACTGACGTGACCGATGCCTCAGGGACTTACCTCTTGAACGTGAAAAAGCGCCACTGGGCGGGAGAGTTGTTGTCGTCGCTGGATATTCCCGAGAAGTGGTGGGGGGCGGTATTTGAATCGGCAGAAATTGTGGGGACGATGCACTATGGCCCGCCAGAATTTCATGGTCTGCCGGTGGTGGCCGGATCCGGCGACCAAGCCGCTAGCGCTGTCGGAACAGGAATTGCCCTGGGTGATTTAGGGATATCCCTTGGAACCAGCGGCGTGCTATTTTGGCCCTTAGAGCGTTATCAGTTGCCATCCCATCCGTCGGTGCACGTTTTTTGTCACGCAGAGGAAAAAACGTGGCACTGGATGAGTGTAACCCAGTCAGCCGCCTTGTCTTTGGCATGGCTACGCGATCAAATGTTTCCACTTAAATCATATCGAGATCTTGACCAAATCGCCGAAAGTGCGCCCCAGGGTTCAGAAGGACTGTTGTTCTTGCCCTATCTCAATGGGGAAAGAGCTCCTATTATGAACCCTGCGGCGGAAGGTGGATTTTTTGGCTTGTCCTACCGCCATCACCAGAGTCATGTGATCAGGGCTGTGCTCGAAGGCGTAGCCTATAGTCTCAGGCACTGCTACATGACGATGAACCCAGGCGGGTTGATGAATCCAATCCGTATGATCCTAACCGGCGGAGGAGCAAAAAGCCGCCTGTGGGCACAAATCCTAGCTGACGTCATGGGCCATGACATCATCGCTGCAGATGATCCGGGGGCCGCCGTTGGGGCGGCATGGTTAGTGCGTAGCGCAATTACCGGCACACATGACAAGATGGCCGTAAAACAAACGTCGATATACCACCCTGAACATTGCAAAGTCTACGATCAAGGATTTCTCGACTATCAACGATTGGTCAATTCTTTGACACCCTTGTGGGATGGAAAACCTCACTAAGCAGTAAGAAATGGTAGAGGCATAGACTGTAATTTACGGCAATTTGCCTCAAATTGTGCCGTATAGACGGCATACCGGGCAGAACGGGTGTGTTTACGTAACACGGATCCACACGTGGAGTTCCGTTCCCTTCATCAGCCCATGAACCGATTGAACCATCTCCTGTTGGCCGTAATGCCGAGGACAATCGATGCAAGGCCAAATGCGCTGGGGTTTCGGATCGCATGAACTCATCTTCCTTAGGATTTCTCATGGCCTTATAGACTGAGCTGGTATCTAACAAAGCAACTACCGCGTAAGCATCGCTGCGTCAATCTCATTCCCCTGATTATCCTGGGGACTTTCCAGCATTAATGTACCGCGTGGGGAATATTTCTGTAATGGGAATGTTGACTACCGTAGAACGTTTATCACTTACCATGTGGAAGAAATCATTCATGGTATGGTGCAGGCCCCCAAGAGGGAGTGAGAGCCGCTTTAGAGGGTGAAAATCTAGGTTTTAGAGCCCCCGGATTTATCCGTGGGGAGGTTAAGTGGAAGTGCTGTGGGAGTGGCACAAGAAGTGATAAACTATTCTCAGAGTCATGAGAATGAGGGTGCTACATATGGTCCGCCTATCTTCTATCTACAGGAAGCTGGAGGAAGGGACTAAAAGATTGACTCCTCAGCGAGAATTAGTGATCCGAATCTTTGCTGAACATCCTGGAGAGCATTTGTCGGCAGAAGAGGTCCATCAACTTGTTAAGAGCCGTTTTCAGGATATTGGGTTAGCGACCGTATATCGGTCGCTCGAATTATTAACCGATTTGGATATTCTTACCCGTATCAGTTTTGACGACGGGCGAGCCCGTTACGAATTTAACCAGGAGGAAACTCATCACCACCATCATTTGGTTTGTGTAGAATGTGGCCATGTTGACGAGTATGGTGAAGATTTGCTCGATCCCCTGGAAGCCCGGATCCTTAAAGACCGGGGATTTCACGTGCTGGATCATGAATTGAAATTTTATGGATTGTGTCAGCGTTGTGCGCCTAAACGGAACAAGATTTCTGGACTGCCGCCTGTGAGAGGAGAGAAGGCTCGGTGACAACCGTGTTGTATTGTTACAAAAAATGAACGACCTGTGCCAAAGCGCGAGCGTGGCTCCGCACTCACGGGATTGATTTTCAAGAACACGATTTGATAGAAGACCCTTTATCACGTTCTGAGATCGAGGAGTTAGCCGAACAAGTTGGCGGTATCACGAACTTATTATCGCGAACCAGTCCTTCTTACCGGAAACTTAAGGACAGTGTGCGCTCAGATGAAGAGTGGCTTGATCATATGGTGGCCGAACCCCGGCTGATTAAACGGCCGATTTGGATTATAGGAAGGGATATTGTGGTAGGGTTTTCAGAGCCGTCCTGGCAAGGATTGCGGGAGCATAACCTTTAACCCGAGGCTTTTTCGGAAAAGATATTGTATCGACACCCCCTCGATATGGCCCATTTCGAAAACTGTCACGTCTGTACGACTAGATTCTGCAGGCAGTTAACATTCTTTGTGCCACATTGTTCCTACGTGTTCTGAATCATTCACTTTTCTCCTTAGGATCGATGTTTGTTGCACGGATGGCAGAACAGATTTTCGCGTTCATTCTGCCTTACTCAGCCCATACCCTGGGCCTTGAATCCTGACCAAGCCCAGGATGTGGGCTGAGAGTATGTCTTAGGGTTATTCCCTGGGGAACGTGAAATAGTCAAAAACCAGACGGGTCAATTGGGGAAGCACAATGAATGCCTCCGTATCGACGTGAAAACGCAAGTCCTTAGATTTTTCGCTAAAAACAGCCAGCACGTAATCGCCCCAGGGAGTGGTTATGATCCCTACATCATTACGGACCCCTTCGAGAGAACCGCTTTTGCTCGCGACACGAACCAAGGGAGGCGCGTCCGTTTCACAAATCAAGTCATAAGGCAGATTGCGGGTCATAATGGTGTTGTACTGCTGCTGAGTTAAGATATCCCACATGACTTGAGACGCTGGGGGGCTGACCAGGGTACGGTGGTAAATGCGGGTTAATAACAGGGCCATTTCCTGAGCGGTCGTGAGGCCGATAGGTCCGGGAACACTAAAGTCGATGCGCTTCATCAGTTTTGTCTCAGTGAGGTTGCAAAGGGCGATAAAGTCGTTGACTGGACCTAGTCCCAGCCAGCGCAAGATCATGTTTGTAGCCGTGTTGTCACTGACAATGATCATGAGGGTGATGACATCCAAAACGGGTAAAGACAAGCCAGGAGACAAATGCTGCAAAACTCCCGATCCCTCTACGATGTCCTCTCTTTCCAAGTGTAAGGGATGCTCCCAAGAAACATGGTGATCATGGAGATACTGAAAGGCAGCCGCCATAATTGGCACTTTGACAACAGAGGCTGTTTCCATGACTGCCGAAGGGTCATGTTCCAGGGTATCGTGGCTTGTCATATGTTCAGCGTACAAGCTCACATGACCGGTAAAACCAGAGGCTATTGTCTCTATTTGCTTGGAAATTTCAGATTTATTCAATGGTTCACCGCCTTGTGTATTTGCGAAAGTGCCGAGGAGAACCTGAGCGGGCAAAACGGTTTTTCTCAGTCCAGTTCTCCAAGCAACGCGCCTTAGGTCCTGCCGGGTTTAGATTCTCGGTGATGATTCTTTGAAATCCGGTAGCCGTAGGCACTAAGATGCCGGCAGGCCTAAGAGGTTAATGACGATATTTTGTTGATCAGACAATCCACATGAATCTCGTGTCAAAAGCCGTTAGACATTTGTTTTATCCCAACCCTATGACTCCAACAAATTTCAGTTATCAGGTTCCCAGTTAAGCCCCGTTTGGCCTAGCCCGGGAATCATGAGAGCATTGAGCATCGTGTTGGCGGGAAGCTTAGGACTGCCTTGAGGAATGATGGCAAAAACGTCCGCTTGTCTATAGGGTGTAATGATATCCGAGCCCTGAGGCAAGTTCTGGTCGAAAAATATTTCGCCATCCTTCACAACAAGCCGGGATCTTAGGTAGCGTGTTTCCCGGGTCACTTTGTTGAACGGATGCAAAAGCCGTCCCGTCACTTGGCGTACAGAAAGCCTGGCACCAAACAAAGAAACCAGGTAAGGCAGCACAACAAGGAACCATGCCGTCAAAGCTGCGCCTGGATTTCCGGATAGAGCCAGAATCGGAACGTTGTCCCTCTGAGCCGCTGCCATAGCTTTGCCAGGATGCATGTCAATCCACCGAAAAAGTACGTGCGTATTCTCATTCAGATACTGGATGACGTGATCTTTATCGCCAACTGATACGCCGCCCGTCGAAATAACGAGATCGTAAGAGGACAAATCGGCAAACGCTTTTTCAACGGATTGTAAGCAATCCATAGCGTGAGGCGTTTTGTCCACAATAGCTCCGGTTTCTGTCAACAAGGTCGTGAATAGATAGCGATTGACATTATATATGTGGGCCGGTCGTAATTTCTCGCCAGGGTTTTGCAGTTCATTGCCGGTCGTGATGAGAAGAACCCGGGGTCTGGTGTAGACCTTTACATATTCATAACCTGACAATGCCAGGATCCCGATTTCGGGCGGGGCCAGACGTTGGCCAGGGCTTAAAACGATTTGGCCGGACGTGATTTCCGATCCTTTCTGACTGATATTGCGTGACGTGGATACGGTTTTGTCGATGTCAATGGACTCATCATGCTTGATGACAGCTTCTTGTTCAATCACCGTATCCAGTTCCCAAGGAATCGGAGCTCCTGTCATGATACGAACAGCATGACCCCCAGGGACCGGATTGGTGAATATGTCACCCGCGTTAATTTGTCCTTGGATTTTGAAGATTCCCGGCGTCTCTTGCGAACGTAGAGCATATCCGTCCATCGCTGCACGGGGAAACGGAGGGGCGTCGGCCCGTGCACGAATTGTTTGGGCCAAAGTTCTGCCCAGAGTGTGCTCGATAGGCACTTCTTCTATCTCTTGAATCGGGGAGCGGATGGTCTTAATGAGATTCAATGCTTCCATTACACTAATGTGACCCATAATCTCTGCCCTTCTTCAGAATTCCTTGGAGAATTAGACTGGCTATGACCGGGACCGTGGATTGTTAGTGTTAGAGGGACCCTTGGAAAAATTCGCTGGCCGAGGGATCCTTCCAGCAAAAACTGAGCTGGAGCTGGTGCTCAACAATGTATGCCGCAACTTCTTGGATGGCAGCCAAATTGAGAGGAAGCTCTGCTTTGTAGTAGTCGGTACCGGGTGTCGTCACCTCATGAGGACCGATTACCAACCGGACATTGACTAGCTGGTCCAAAATCTGTTGAGAATCCAAAACAATTTTAGGAGTGGGAAGATGTTTTCCTCCCTCCCATATCATCCACCTATAATAATGCGCCGTACTCTTCCAATCAATGGCTAAAGGGGCTGATCCTCGCCAGGTCATCTGGCCCGGTTGAAACAAGAATGTGTCCGCTTGTTGGGTAGCAAATCGGCTCGTATCCGATCCCGGACGATCAGAAGGAGGATGGTGCGAAAATTTCACGACAATGACCGGATGGGGCAAATTTGCGCACAATGCTTCGATAAGCCGGGTTTTTCCCGTATTGGAATACCCCGCAACCTGAATAATCTGCATTTGCTCTCACGATCCTTTGCCGGGCCGGGGAGTGGGAATCCAGGATGCCCAGTCCTCGGGGGTATTAATATTCACCAGCCAGCTTTCCGGCACTTCAACCCAGTGAATGCGATGGGAAGCTAGAAAATGGCCAACCTTTTGTCCGCCATCCTGACGGTAACGGTGGAGATCGCCTAATAGCGTGAGGGACCAAAATCCGGCTAAGGGCTGCGTGAAATCACGACTTCGGGGCAAAAGGGCCTCGTCTGGTTGGGCCCAGCGGGTTAACAGCCGGGAATAAAAATCCCAAGGCAGAGATGGGAGGTCGACCGCTAAGATGGCCAAATAATCGGCCGTAGATACCCGCATGGCTTTCTCAATACCAGCTAGTGGGCCGGCATAAGGCTCGTCATCACACAACTCGTAAGATTCGCTGGGATGATAGTCCCAGGGACGGGAAATCCATATGGAGCCATTGACGACACGCCTAAGCAACTCCTGGGCTCTGGCAAAAAGACTCATGCCATTAGGCAAAAGCAACTGGGATTTGTCCGTTCCCATGCGCGATGACCGCCCGCCTGTCAAAATCACTCCATCAATTATGGCTTGCATTCTTGTCCCCCCTTCACGATTATAGCTCACAGGCAATTACAGAGGGGAATCGGCGGAACCCGGGACAGTCTCCGAATCTGATCTCAAGGTCATTATAATGCCTGCTGTGAGAAGGGAAAGGCTGATCCATACGGGCCAAGGCGGCATTTGATGCAATATGGCCCAGGCCAATAAGGCCGATCCGGGAATTTCTCCAATCATGGCCATCGAGACCAAACGAACAGGCATAAAACGCAAAAGCCAGTTGAAAGTGGTGTGCCCTCCCAAGGTAGGAATAATGGCCATCAATCCATAGAGGATTAATAACCGGGGATTGAGGGGCCCTAGAGGATCAGGATGGGTGAAATTGATTGCCAGAAGAATGAGGCTTGACATGAAATACGTGCCAAAGGAATACTGAGTGGCGGAAAGATAATGACGATAGTGCTGGCCGGAAAGGAGATAGAGTCCGGCGAATACCGAGCCCAAGAGGGCATCCAAGATTCCTGTCATTTGAACTGATGAAAATGAGGCCGTGAAGGGGAGAATGCCTAGACCCAAGATGGTTGAAATCATCCCGGCTTTAGTGGAGCGAGAAAGGCGGTGTTTTTGTGAGTAGCGACCGTAGAAGGCCAGGAGAATGGGGTGCGTCGATACCAGGGCCGTAGACAGAGCGATGGGTAAAATCATGAGAGACTGAATCCAAAAAATGAAGTGCAGAGCCAAAAACCCACCCGACAAAGCAAATCCGCGCATATGGGTCCACGACAGCCAGCCTTTGGGTTTTCTTAGGACCATGGGGAGCAAAACCAACGTAGTCAAAAATAGGCGCCAAAAAGCAATTGTTTGGGCCTGTACTAAAGCCATGCGAATGAGGATGGAAGCGCTAGAGATCGATAAAACCCCAACTGCTACAGCCCCGTAACGTTGCAGAGCAGTTGGGGCGGAAGGTGTTCCAGTTTCCTCAGACTTTAGCATAAGACTGAGTGAGCATATCCCGAAACCCGCTAAGCGAGTCGGCACGATCTGGGTCTTGGGTACTATAGATTTGAATGAGATTGGTTAACATGCGGACGAGCATAAAACGCGTTGGAGTCGGGCTTAGATAAGCCGGATGGAAGCCAAAACCGTTGGTCATCAGGAACTGCACGCACTCTCCGCGGTTTAGCAACTGTCCTTTTTCAAACGCATCGATAAAAAGACTGTCGTTATACTGCAACAGAAAGTGTCCTGGCATGCTGATGCCCACGACCGGAATCCGCAAGCGACGGGCAATGAGCAGATAAACTAACGAAAGACTGATGGGGATGCCAATCCGACGATCTAGCACCTGGTTGATATAGCTGTTATCAGGATCGTAATAGGCATCCTTGTTTCCGGCAAACCCGAGGTCATCGAAGAAGTAGTGATTCAGACTTTCGATGAGTTCCCGTCCCTTGAGATTTTGCCGATCCACCTGAGTTTTAAAGTTTTGTGACATGGAATCGAGCACATCTCGGTAGTGTTGCCGATTAATTGTTGGATAGCCGGATTCAGCTATGAGAAAGGCACCTTCTTCCAGGTCAATCCAAGCGGACGGCATGGCAGCAAAACGCTGGAAGCGTTCTCCCAGTTCGTCAAGACGTAATCGTTCAAGAATGCTGTAGACCCGTGTTCGCACATGCGGATCTAATGACGTTCTGGCTTCTTCCAGAAATGGCTGAGCCTCCTGACGAGATTCGATTAATCGCTGTCGCGCTATTTGCGCGGTTTTGATATCATCATCCCCCAAGAGATGAATCAGTGCTCTAATTTGCCTCTCGGTTAATGTATTCATGGCCGCCGCTCCTTTCTTCATGGCTCAATTGCGGCCGAGGTACTTAGTATACCTCCACTGTATGGGATAGCGGTCGATAAGGTTCTTGCCGCCACCAGCCGTTAACATACTATTCGCGGTCGTTCGTATTTCTCCTGCCTCTTTTTTCGCCCCGGCTGTCAAGGAATCACGGGGTCGTATTGTTATTATACAAGGCATTGCAAGTGGATAGCACTACTGTTTGGATCTGTTGTTCCATTTTTCCCCGAATTTTCTAACATAAAACCTGCCGCGTGCACAAAATCTTCCCTGACATGCTGAGAGAAAAACAGGGAGTGAGTCTTAGGGCTTGGGAAACGTTCTGGGGGCGTTTTTTCACCGCGCTCAAGTTTTTATGCTATGCTGAAAGCAACTCAGCCAGACAGATTAGACAGCGAAAGGGGGGGCGGTTCTTGGCTACAGACAACCAGAAAGTGCTTGTCTACATCGGAAGGATTGCGCAACAAAACCCTTCAATTCAAACGATTGTAGGATATTTAATGGCCGATCCCAGGCGGTTGCGTCTCGTTTACCACTTGAAAGACGACTTTACCTTGAGTATGGCCATTTCTATCCACCGCCGAATTGAAATTCCCTTGGCACCATGGCAAGGATTTATCAAAGGAGTGCCCGTGCCCGATCCCTTGGTCTGGATTCAGGCTGCTCAAAACCACCCGAGTGAACCAGTCATGGTGCGTATTTCGACAGATGACCCTGTCCTTTTGCAACTGCTCAACCAGATACTCAAGGATGAAAAAGACCAGGAGTACCGCCAGCAGTTGAAGGAAAGAATGGATGGGGTCAGGCAGGAACTCGACCGTGCCCTGGATCTTTACAACGAGGTGCGCAACATAATGGAAGTGGATCGCGACCGTCAAAGTGAATTGGTAAAATTTTTGGCTTTGGCCGAGAGTCAAATGCAGGGAATGGGTCAAGAGCTTAAAGCTTTAAAAGCTCACATGGAAGACGACAAGTCCACACTTTCGCCGCCTGAGGGAGATGATTAGCCATCAATCGCACGGAACTGGTTGAGCTATTGAATGCCGATATACAGGGCGAACATGATGCTGTTGTCCATTATTTGATGCACGCGTGGACGGTGGCCCAGGTTTATGGCCCCCAAATTGAAGCCATTGCCCGAGATGAAATGCAACATCTAAAATGGTTGGCCCACACCGTGGTGCATTTGCGCGGAACTCCGGACTTTTCGCCACGCATGGTTTCTCCCGTTAGTGATTTAAAGTCGGCCGTAACAGCGGATATCGCCGCAGAGAATGCAGCAATTGCTCAATATGAGGATCATATTCGTCAAATTTCGGACATGACAGTGCAAAACTTGTTGCGGCGAATTGTCTTGGATGAAAGAGATCATCGGCGACAATTCGAAGAAATGCTAAGCAAAATCGATGAGACTGATGGTGAGTTGGCTGGTCCTAGCATGGTAGCCACTAAAGAGGTCGCGCAAAATTTGCAGAAGTTGCTGAGTTACGAATATGGACAGGTTTTGGAATTTTTGTTTCGGTATTTCGTCGAGCGGCATAACGAGACCATAGGCATGGGGGATGAAGACCGGGCAATCGAAGAAATGAAACACTTGGGATGGATTGCGGAATCCATGGTGGCTTTGGGGACGACGCCTTCGTGGCTTCCTGAAGACAATCAAACCGGATCGATTGAGGATGGAAGTGACGAAGTGAAAGCGTATGAAAGACTCGCCGAATGGGCACAAAATGCCTATCCTGAGATGATCCCCCGTCTTCACCGCATTATTGGACACGAACAATATCAGAACCTTACTCGGCATATACGCCTCTTTACGGTAGGATCATTGAAAGAATCTGTGTCAAATCCCTGGCACAAAGATGTATCACAGGAAAAAGAAAGGAAGAATTGACCATGGACTATCTCATGCGGAAGGATTCTCCATTAACCGAACGCGAATGGTCTGAAGTGGATGAAGTCGTGAGGCGGGTCATCACAGCTCAGCTGGTTGGGCGCCGTTTTCTGTCCCTCTTTGGTCCCATGGGTCCCGGCTCTCAAGTTGTTCCTGTTGATCTTTCCTTACCCTTTGACACCGGCGAAAGTAACATGCTGGGTCAAAGTGATGAGGCTGTAACGATTTCAAGCCGTGTTTATCAAAAGATGCCCATGCTCTACCGGGATTTTATTCTCTTTTGGCGAGACATTGAAGCCTCCCGGACTCAAGGAACGCCAATTGATTGGTCTTCAGCCGAAAGAGCGGCCAGTGATGTGGCCCGAGCGGAAGATCGGCTGATTTTACTGGGAGGCAAGACAGACAATTTGCCCGGCTTGTTAAATGTTGAGGGCCGGCGTGTTATTGAACACGAAGATTGGAGCCTCGGCGGAAAAGGATTTCAGAGTGTGGTCGAGGCTCTGAATATTTTGAGCACCCTGGGGTTTTATCCTCCATACACTGTCATTGTCAGTCCTTCTACTTTCGCCATATGGCACCGGCTTTATGGCAATAGTGGCGTCTTGGAAGTGAATCAAATCCGTGAACTGGTCCAAGGCGGAGTTTATGTGAGTCTGTTTATGCCGAGAGATGAAGCCCTGGTTGTAGCTAATGCCGCGGAAAATCTGGATTTGGCTATTGGAGTGGACACCTCAATTGCTTTTTTGGAATCCAGCGCCATGAATTACCGGTTTAGAGTTTTGGAAACCCTGAGTTTGCGGGTGAAGCAACCGGCATCGGTGTGTCATCTTATCCCTTTATCCCCATCGGCTTAAACTGATACAATAGCCGAGGTGAGTAATATGTCCGATTCCAAAGAGGAGCAAACCAACGGTTTTGTGCAATGGAGACACGCCCCTGCCAGACTTTGGCTGTATTGTCCGTTATGTCGTGAGTCCTTGTCAAACCAAATCTGGGACGGACAAGAACGGCGCTACTGTGCCCATTGCGGATTTGTCTATTGGGAACGCGCCTTGCCTGCAGCCGCTGTGCTCGTGTTTGAACCTACCCGTCAGGAAATCTTGTTGGTCACCCGCCGCTATCCGCCTTTTGCGGGAGGATTGACATTTCCTGGCGGAGGCATTGAGATTGGTGAAAGTGTGGCCCAGGCTGCCGTGCGAGAGGTGCAGGAAGAAACCGGAGTCTTGGTGTCATTGGATCACCAATTTGGAACGTGGTCGACACCTGACAACCACACCATTATTACATTTTATCAGGCTCATCCTATTGATGGTGAAATTCGAGCAGGCAGTGATGCTCTGGAGGCGGGTTTCTACCATTGGGACAACGCACCGTCACTCGCGTTTAGTCTGCACGACAGGGTGTTGCAATTGTTTCGCGCGAAGATGCGGATGATGAACCTGGGGACGCAACCGTAAGGGATTCGGATCAGGGATTTGGACCACGAGAGCATCTAGCATTGCATAAAGGGCAGCAATCGTACAATAGAATGGCTCTGATTGCGGATTTTGATGATATTCTCGGGATAATGACGCCAGGGTTTGTTCTATTACGGTAAAAAGAATATCGATATGCCACGGATCGCTGGAGTGTGATTGATGAATTTCCATAGTCTGTCCTCCTCGAGTTCTTCGTTGGTTCACCCTATGTTAAAAAATCCTTAGGGGTGAACCAGACAAAAATTTTGAGGAAATGACTTTAAACCCCTCAAACTTTCCTGAGGGGAGTCTTCACGAAAAACCTAGCGCCTTCTGTTTAAGAAAGGCGCTAGCCGGTTTAAGATGAAACACCCGAAGAAGGTGGGTGTCGTTTGGTTTTTCGCCTTCTTTTCCATAGGGAGTACCCCAAAGCCAAGCCCGATATCCACCACGGGCGTACATTGGATTTCTTCGGGGCAATAGAGGATTTGCTATCTCTGTGCTTGCGCGCTTCTAAAATTCCGGCCAATCCAGTGGCAGCCAGTCCCATTCGGTAAGCTGATTGTTTGAATTCTTTCAGGGTTTCTCCCAAGCGGGACGAAGAATCGCGTGCCGTGTGGATCAATTCTCCGAGTTGTAAGCGCAGTGTGGAAATTTCGTGGGTGATGGTTTTTTCTAAACGGATAACACGTAAGCCCACAACCAACAGCACAATACCCAGCCCGATGACTAACAGGGTTAAGACCGCAAAACAGATCGCAATGATCGTAAGCGCGGTGCTAATGGTCATGCACCCTGATCCTCGGGAGAGGTATCATTGCCATCGAGGGGAATTTCCGTCACGGATTTTTTGAACAGCGACTGACTCTTTTGAGTCAGTGAATCCCGAATATCCCTAACATTTTTTTGAATTTGGTCTAAAGAATCTTGAGTTTTCTTTTTGATTGTTCCTCGTGTTTCAGCTCCAGCATTGGGTGCCAAAAGAATTCCCGCGAGAACTCCTAATGCAGCGCCCACTACTAAACCGCTTAATCTATCCCATGTTCGGTCGTTCATTGTTTCGCCTCCTTATGTATTTTGTTCCTATTGTGACATAACTGGCTGATATGGAAAAGCCCCAGAGCATGAGTTTACATCATTTCTGTTAAGAGGCTAGGCGCTGGTTTGTTCTTCGCGCAGGCTTAAACTGGCTGGTGTGCCGAGGACACTCAGAGTACCTTATCGTGAGGTGAAGAATCCTCAGTGGCTGGCTTTTAGTTGCAGTGACTGCGCTTTTGCGATGGCGTTCATACTGAATAACAGTCGGTCGTCAGCTTTTCCGAATTCTTGCCAAATGACAGCGTATCCGATTGAGTGGCAGCCGATCCGGAAATATAGGTAAGTGTCCAGTCATTGTGCCGAGAATGCCATGTTGGGACCGAAAACGAGGACTCAGTAGTCCTCCCCGCCCCTCGTTGTAGTGTTGGTATGTCAATGCATGTCATGAGAAGATTGCGGGGAACGGCATTGGGTGCAAGTTGTCCTGTTTCGGCACGTGTGTGCCGGGCATATGTATGGTCAGCAGTGCCATGGGGCTGGATTTAAGAAAAAGCCTTGAGGTGTATGCTAGTTCTGGGACTTTTCCTGTTCTTGGCTCAATAACAAGGAATACCCTATAGAACCAGCTGATATCCAACCAGGAGGTGAATGGTAACGTGGGGGAGAATAAATCTGCAAGTCAAGCTGGGGAGTCTGAACGCCGGGAAAGAAAGTCGGCTGGGGAAGTGTGTCAGCACTGCGGCGGGGAGGAGGAAAAGGACAGGACAGACTGGCTATGGTATACTATGCTGGTTCATAGAAGAGTCGATCTATACATGGTGGGATTTGGTGTGCAAACAATGCACTTTTGGACGTTGAACCTATGAGAATTGCGTTTGTGACGGAAACGTGGCTTCCTTCGACGGACGGCGTGGTAACACGTGTGAGAGAAACGGTCCGCGAACTGAAACGCCGAGGACATGAAATACTGATTGTGGCACCCCAAGGGGGCGAGTCCACTTTTGAGGGCATTACGGTGAAGTCTGTGCCTACTTTTTCTGTGTCATTCGTCTATGGAGGAAAGCCTTGGGGGATCCCCTTGCCCAGAGTGCAAAAATTCTTAGACGACTTTCGTCCGGATGTGGTTCACGTGGTCAACCCTTTTATATTGGGGATAGCCGGGGTGTACGCGGCTAAGCGCCGACGTTATCCCTTAGTGGCATCTTATCACACCAATATTGCCCAATATGCGGAATTTTACCACTTGGGATTCACGAAACCGGCCATATGGGGCATTCTCCGTCAGCTGCACAACCAAGCTGCGTTTAATTTGGCGACTTCTGAGGCAATTATGCAAGACATCACTTCTCATGGCATTAAAAATGCACGTGTGTGGAGACGAGGGGTAGATCTGACCCAATTTCATCCGCGTCTCCGCAGCGAATCGATGCGGGAGAGAGTAAGTGAAGGCCATGGAGATCGGTTGATCGCACTATATGTGGGCCGAATTGCCAAGGAAAAGGGATTGGAGCGACTTTTGTCGCTATTTCTCGGCAATTCCGGACTGCACTTAGCGATGGTGGGAGAAGGACCGGCGGAGGACTATTTTCGTGAGCGCTTTCAAAACACACCGACAACTTTTGTTGGCCGTCTTTTGGGAGAAGAACTGACCACAGCCTATGCGTCCGCTGATTTTTTTGTTTTCCCTAGCACCACAGAAACACTAGGCTTGGTCTTGTTAGAAGCGATGGCCTCAGGATTGCCAATTGTTGCGGCAGAATCGGCCCCATCACACGAGCTCATTGACTCTAGCGGGGCCGGTAAGCTTTTCCCTAGTACACAACCGTATCAACTCGCCAAATTGGCACGCGAGTTTCTAGAGAATCGCAGTGAACTAAGAGAATTAGCCCTCAAAGCACGCGTAGAAGCGGAGAAATGGGGATGGAAAGAACCTACGGACGAGCTGGAGGATTTGTATCGGCAGACAATCAGCATGGCAAAGGAACGGCAATGAGGCGGTTGTGGCAATTTGCTCAATTCGTCTCTGTGGGAATGGGAAATGCCGTGATTGACCTGGCGGTGTTTAATGGGCTGTACTGGATTTTTCCCACGCGCAATGTGGATCAGCTGGTCGTCTATAACACGGTAGCTGTAATTGCGGCCATTTCTAACAGTTATGTTTGGAACACACGGTGGACCTTCCGGAAGAACGTTCGGCAACACGGCAAACAGGCGATCCGTCAGCGGACTTTGTTTGTGATTCAATCCTTGATTAACATTGTGGTTAATGATCTAATTTTATGGCTGATTGCCCCTCTCGTTTTGCAAGTTCATGCTATTCCTCATGTAATGGCTAACAACATTGCAAAATTGGCGGCTATGTTCTTAGCGTCTTTGACCAGCTTCATCATGATGAAGCTTATTGTATTCACTTGAAATTAGCCCATGGAAAATAATGATTGAGCATATGAGAAATTCATTCCAGTAATCACTATAAGAAGATGTTGAATTTTCCAATGACTAGAGATAAGTAATACGACCATGTACCCCGCTTGCGCTGTCACCCGGGATGCGGCAGTCATCTGGGCGCGTATGGGGCTTGGCCATGACCGGGATTTAAATTCGTTTTCAGCCAAGCAGAAAGCCGTCGAGGTGAGTATGCTTAAAACTATTGTTATGACCAGAAACGTTGGGGATGCCCAAGGAATGAACGTTAATGTGCCGGCAAAGATCGTAGTGCCAATGTAGGCAAATTGAACATAATGCCCGCTGCGCCGCCTTGCGGGGTTTTTCTTTCATCCCTTGAGCCTCCACATAGTGTTTTACCGTTGCCAAAGAGGCATGGCCAACGCTCCCGACATAATATGCGCGGTGCCAACAGTACGGTTTCCCGTAAAATTTCGCGAGAGGGGGAGCAAACCGGTTGCGCATGCGTCGAGAACTGGCCGACTTGAGATTATTGATTAACGTGGAGATATGGAGTGCTGGATGGATGCCCCCCAGAAGATGGACATGATCGGCGTCCCCGCCGAATTCGATCAGGGTACAACGCCAGTCGGTCAGAATCTCCGCGAACGTCTCCCGCAAGGCGTCTAACAATTCTGGCGTCAAGGTCGTCCGCCGGTATTTGGTCACAAAGACAATAGGTAACCGAAGAGAGTATACCGCGTGCGATGCAGACATCATTTCTGTTTTCTTCATAGTCACCTAAGGATATAAGGGCAATACGAACCAACGCCAGAGGGTGAGTGCATGCTGAACGGTTACCCGTTTCGTCTGTACCCTAACCCGGAGCAGGAACAGATCTTGCTCCCGTGGATCGGATGCCCACGACTGATCTATAACGCCAAGGTCCAAGAAGATCGCTATTTTCACCGATTTGCGCAACGGTGCGGTCAAATTCCGACAATCCTACAGCCGCTTCTTCCAGAAGCTCGGAGGGCATCCCAAGTTCAAGAAGAAAACTGGAAGGCAAGCGGTGTGGCTTACCAAAGAATTATTTGTAGTCATTCCGCCAATCGATGAGACCGGCGCGATCGCATCCTATCAACTCAGCCTCGGTACGAAGAAGTTCCCGGTAGGAGTTATTCCTTACATGGCGCATCGGCCCCATTCGGTGCCGTCTTCCCTTCATATTGCCGTGGAAGGCGGCCATTGGTGGCTGTCTTTCGCAGCCGAGGATGACACCGTAGGGATGTCCGAGACAACAGCGGACGCCACCATGAAACAGAGCGCCGAAGACTTGCGCCAGCTTTCGGTAGACCAGCTCGTTGAACGCACGCTCGGTGGGGATCGGAGTATCGCGCAGCCTTTGATGACCTCCGACGGCCAAGCCTTACCCGTACAGAAAAAACGGATTAAGAAGGCCCGACGACAACAGGAAAAATGGCCGCGGCGGGCTTCTCGCAGGAAGCCAGGATCGCAAAATCAGAAGACAGCCTATCGCAAAGTGGCAAAGTCTCAGCAAGACGAAAAGAACGTCCGTCAAGACTAGGCCCATCAAACGAGTCAGCAGCTGGTCGACAATGAGGCTTATGATGGGTATGTGTTCGAGGCCTGCTCATCCAAAACATGACCAAGCGGCCCAAGGCAAAACAGGACGCCAACGGGAGGTTTCTTTCTAATGGGGTTAAAGCCAAAGCGGGGCTGAACCGCGCCATCTTGGCCTCCGCGTGGGGACAAGTCGTTTTGTTGACGACCTATATAGCCTTGCGTAACCGAAAACTCGTCATCACAGTTCCCTTCGCGTATAGTTCGCAGGAATGTGCCGTCTGCCCATTCCCTTCCCCGGACAATCGACCTTCACAGGCTGTGTGTGTCTGTCACCGCTGGGGACACATCGATAACGCGGACCACAATGCAGCCGTGGTGATCGCGAAGCGGGGGATCACAAAGCTCCTGTCCGGCGATCCGCTCACGAAATCTCACAAAACCACGCGGATTTTTCGGAAGCTAGGGCCGGAACGGTCCGAAGTCACGCCTGGGGAGATCACCCAAGACGCCGGAGGCCCCAGGTCTCCAGCGCAGCGGTCGGCGAACCAGGAACTTCTGGGAGCGATCCCGGAACCCTCCGCCTCGGCGTAGCCAGGGGGGGGGGAGAGTTCATGAAGGATGATATTATCCAGCCGTGCAATGACTCGGAGCAAAGAGCCCCGTGACGAACGCGGCTAACATAACGACGAAAAAGAACCAAGCAAAGTGATCAGGAGAGAATTTGATGCCGATGGCGTAGCTCAGCAATGCAAACCTGGCGGTATTGTTCAAAGAAAACACACCGGATACTATGAGCCGAAGCCACAATCGTGCGGGGATTTGAACCTTCGCTGGCCTAGAACGGAGTTCCGGGGACTTCGGCGAATCCACCAGAGTATGGGAGCCAGTCCTGTCGGGATGGCCGCGAGAAGCCAGGGGGGTTGGTTTACGGGACCCGTTAAAATTCCCAACAGGCTTAAGATAAGCCTATCGAGATTGGAAAAATTCATCATTGCATAAAATGCTGATTTTCTGATAGGGGGTGAAAACGTTTTTGGTCATAGGTCATGATGGCAATGCTTTCACTGCCCGCTGCCACGAGCAACAAGGTGCAGCCTATGAGAATGATGACACGGTTGGACAATCCGGCGATCAAAGGTCCGCTTAGGAAATATCCTGCTGGAGTTACAAGGAGAAGGGGCTTTCGCCCCAGATGGTCCGCGGCCCATCCTCCAATCGCCAAACCGATGGCGAGACCGACAGGTGCTACGGAGAGGTGAGCGAGAATACCTAGCGGTGTCTGGAGGAAGTGGACATCTAATATAGCAGCCACGCCATAACTATAAGCACCGAGAAAAATCCCTAAGGAGAGCCGCCACGACCTGGTCGAGCAAAGAATCATGAAAGAGGACAATCTTTGCGGTCTCCTTCTTGTAAGAGGTTGTCCCGTTACCGAGAAGGCCACGGGCATAGTTGTCAGTGGAGCAAAACAAAAGGGTGAAGCAGGGGCGTTTGTACCAGAACCTTTCTGAGCGGCTATCAAGGAAATTTGGCCTTCCTGTTAAAAGTGTATCGACGTCCCTTGGGATTTTTCTTCAAATTCGGCGGAAAAAATCCCTAAGCGAGTCATGAAGCAGACCTGCGCATCACCAGGCGTCGCGACTGGCGATAGGGAATGTGCAATTGTGTCATGAAGGCATATCTATGGCCGAAAGCAACAAATATTGTGCCTGCAGGCGGGGTCAAATAAACGTGGCTGCGACAAGATGAGAAGTGGGCCTGGTGAGTTTGGCTCGTGTCGTTGCCAATTGTTAGCATTTATTTTCCATCTAAGATCCAGCGAGTAACAATAATCGGCATTTTTCTCGTGTTTTTGCATCATTTCATCATCCTTCCTAACCCTATGGAACTAAAAAATGGAATGATATCGCAATCATGAATAAATATTAAAGCAGAAGGTCCAGGAACAAGATGAATGTACGTCACGAATCGACAATGTCTCATATGCTCGCTGACAGCCTGAACAATCTTTCCTACACTGACGCCAGCCAAATTGTCGATGTCTCGACAACCGGGGGAACCACATTTGGGGTGAATCGACGGATTTTGTCGACGGGGACGTTCTCCCAAACCGAACCCGACAGCTAACTCCGGAGGCAAAAATTCCGAGGGGAGATTGGTGAATGCATTCTCGCTTTTTGCAAGGGGCTGTGATGACGGGCGCCGCGGCAGTGTTGGGCATGGTGCTGTCGAATTCGGCTCAGGCCGCTTCGGTTTCTCAGACCACAGACCAGCTAGCCCAGAAACATCCCGCGATGAATCAAATCCTTCAACAAGGCAGTACCGGCCATTGGGTAGCTACGTTGCAGGCCGATTTGTATCAACTGGGTTATCACAGTGTAGGGATAGATGATGGTATTTTTGGACCCCAAACGTTAGGGGCTTTAAAAGCTTTTCAAGAGGCCAACGGGTTTAAGCCAACTGGAGTCACCTCCGCACCTGTCTGGCAAGACATTCTTGCTGGGTTTCACTTGACTCCCAAGTACATGGGCCCTATGACATTTAGTGTGAATATGCCGCCCGTACCGGCCAGTTCGCATCCCGCGTTATTTCAGCGCTTGTCTTTAGGATCTCGCGGACACTGGGTCGCAACATTTCAAGCCGATTTGAAGTGGCTCGGATATTCCCAAATCAAGACGGCTAACGGGGTTTTTGGCCAGAATACTCTGCAGGCAATGCAAGCCTTTCAAAAGGCCCATGGTATTGCTATTTCCAACGACACGACATTTGAGACTTGGAAACAAGTTTTAACAAATTTAGGTGTGTTAGGGCCACAAACACGGTTGTCAGGAGTTAATTCCGCCCCTAAGACGCACCAGACGTCTCATCAGGCAGATGAAGCGAGTGCGACGAAGTCCTCTTCGGCCTCCTCGAGTTCTCCTTCACAAGTTTCACAAACTCCCTCGGGGAAGACCAAAACCATTGATGGACGTCCGGTCATTGCCGTTTATCATATGAGAGCCACCGCATACGGCCCCAGTCTTAAAGACAATTATCCCTATGGACCCGTCGATGCCTTCGGACAACCATTGGCACGAGGCATGGTCGCTGTTGACCCGAGGCTCATTCCTTTGAAGTCCTATGTTTACGTGAAGGGATATACGGATCCTCGATTGCCGCAAGGTGGCTTTCTAGGCCGTGCTATGGATACCGGGGGAGCCATCAAAGGGCACCGTATCGACATCTTTATGAATGCCAATTCTCAAACGGTATCAAATTTTGGCATTGAGCCAGTGACGGTCTATGTGTTAGGAAAATAATCCTGTGTAACACATGAATAGTCAGAGCATGGGAGCGCCCGGGGCGGTGCCCCCATGTTTTTTTTTTGCATGAATTTTTATTCGCCGCCCTTTTTTTCTATGGCTCTGAAACAAGTTCAGCACGTTTCAGCACGTTAATGAAGGGATAAGGGGAAGAACTAAGATATCTTAGGGGACCTTGGGGAAGGATTTTCCACATTTTTCGCGAAATGTTATAGCGAGGTGAAAAAAAGATGAGAATCCATTCATTCGAGGAATTCTGGCCCTATTATCTTTCTCAGCATCGTGGGCCCAGGACTCGTTTAATGCATTTTATCGGCAGCGGAACCGCTTTAATTGCGATGTTGTTAGGAGTTTTGACCTTGAATGGCTGGTATTTTGTGGTGGCCGTGGTTTTGGGCTATGGATTTTCATGGTACGGCCATGTTTTTTTTGAAAAAAACCGTCCGGCGACATGGCGTTTCCCCTTATTCTCCTTGGAAGCGGATCTTCTTTTGTTTTGGGTGATGCTGACGCGAGGTTTTGCTTTTGAAGACGGATCTTTGCCTAAAAACCTTCTCAAAGGCAAATAGGGATTCATCCTTTGTCCATGCCGTTTTAAGAACATAGTCCGACCTTCCTCCCGATATACATAGAGGAAGAGGAGGGGAGGGCGATGTCATCGAGACGGCACTTTAGGCTGGCCACTGTCGTGGGAATCAGTTTTTTGGCGATGGGATTATCCGGCTGTGGAACCCGGAACACCATTGGGAATATGCCTCTGACTGTGCGCAAGATAGTCAATACTTCTACCTTGTCCGGACAAAACATTGGAACCAATATTTTAAAAGTTACGGGTAACGGAAGTTATATTGGGAGCGGCCAAATTCCGGGTTATTACAATTACGGCCCTGCTTATTATAATGGGTCCGATGCCTATTATGTGAGTCTTGAGGTCCCCATTAATGTAGCAGGAATCGAAAAGAGTCTCCACTATATGCCTCACGTTATCGCATCGACGACACTGGTAGGGCAGGTTTACATTTATTTGCCCCCTTTGCCCAATGAGGCCTATGACCGTCTCTATTTTAACCCGAGTACTCGTCTGGCATTATTCAAATTCAAGTTATTGCCTACAGGACAGGTTTTGGATGTCTCATGGGACGCGGTATTGGTAAACAGTTGAGTTTTTGTCCGTGCATTGTTTAAATATTTGATAGACAAACAGAAATAACGGGAAAGAGGCGGTGAACACGGCGCACATATCTGATGAGGACTGGGGATTCGGCACACAAGCCATCCATCAGTCGAGGTCGTCTTTAGACCAATCGCGATCGGTGACGATGCCGATCTATCAAACCAGTACATACACAAGGGATCTAGACGGCAATGCCCTGCAATATGAGTACGCGCGTGGTGATTCGCCCAATCGCGAAGCCTTGGAAGATACGCTGGCATCATTAGAGCACGGTCTATTTGCGGTCGTATTTGGATCGGGAATGGCGGCATGCGACGCAATTTTACGCCGCCTCCACCCCGGTGAACATATTTTAGCGGGTCACGATCTATATGGAGGAGTGTACCGGTTATTTGAGACGGTGTACCGTCCCCAGGGATATGGTATTGACTATTGTGATTTTGACAGCAACGGAACATGGACCGAGAAAATTCGGCCGCAAACCCGTGTAGTCTGGTTAGAAACTCCCACGAATCCCTTGCTCCAAGTGAGTGATATAGAAAAAGTGGCCCAAGAAGCCCATCGTCATCAACTCACCGTCGTCATCGACAATACGTTTGCTTCCCCTTATCTGCAAAATCCTTTGAGCCTGGGCGCCGATTTGGTAGTCCATTCCATGACCAAGTATATTGCTGGGCATTCTGACGTGATAGGAGGAGCTGTGATCGGCAATGATCCCAGTTGGCATGATCACTTGACATTTCTGCGTAATGCCGCCGGACCCACTTTGGGGCCTTTTGATGCTTGGTTGATTCTTAGAGGTCTGAAGACTTTGGCTTTAAGGATGGAACAGCATTGCCGCAATGCTGAACAACTGGTGGAATTCCTTGGTAATCATGCGCGGGTTGGAGAAGTCTATTATCCCTCGACGCATCCGGTGAGCCATAAGCAGATGCGCCGAGGAGGCGGCATGATAGCGTTCGTACTCAGAGGAGGAACGGTCGAAGAGGTTTATGAGGTGTTGCGGAACTTGCGGTTGTTTCAGGTAGCCGAAAGTTTGGGCGGAGTCGAATCCTTGGTGAGCCATCCTGCAACCATGACTCATAGCGCAGTGCCGGAAAAGGAGCGAAATCGCAGGGGGATTGTTCCGGGGCTTATCAGGCTATCTGTGGGCATTGAGGAGGCCAGAGATTTGATTCAGGATTGGGATAACGCCCTGTCTTAAGACTTTTTTGGGTTGAGTTTCGGATGGAAATCTTTCGATTCTTGGCGTATGCCAAGAATCGCACGGGCTGGGAAACGAAACAATCACGAAGAATGGGAAGACCAAAAAAGGCCAAAGAAATCGTGGAGGCGATATGATATGGCGGAAGTGTGGATTGACGGGAGAGCTGTGACGACTCCCCGAGGCTATCCAGTTTACAATAAGTATCGTCAAACAGTTATCGGCGAAGCGGGAGAGGCAGATGCTGACACGATCCGCTTAGCGGTGGATAGTGCCGAGCATGCACAACGTCACTCTATCAGTGTTCACGAACGTGCGAGAATATTGGAACGCACGGCGGATCTTTTGCAAGCTGAGCACGAGATGTTGGCGCGTCTTATCTCACAAGAGGCGGGCAAACCTTTAAAAGATGCCAAAGCCGAAGTGAGCCGGGGGCAACAGACCTTGCGATATGCTGCTGTGGCCACAAGAACTTTGCATGGCGAAGAAGTTCCGGTGAGGGGCAATCCCGGGTCGGAAAACCGTCTAGCTTTTACGTTGCGTAAACCGTACGGCACTGTATTGGCGATTACGCCTTTTAACTTTCCTCTCAACCTTGTTTTGCATAAGGTTGCGCCGGCGATCGCCGGGGGCAACGCGGTAATTTTGAAGCCCGCGGTGCAAACCCCCTTGACTGCTATGAAATTGGCCGCGATTATGACTGAAGCGGGATTGCCTAAAGGCTGGCTGAATGTTTTGACGGCATCGGGTCCGGAGTTGGGCCAAGAACTGGTTGCCCATCGGGGCATTCAGTTGATCAGTTTTACGGGATCTCAAACAGTCGGACAAGATATTCGCTCGCATGCGGGGATCAAACCGGTGATTCTGGAATTGGGCAATAATTCGGCGAATATCGTCCATCAAGATGCGGATTTGGATTTAGCAGCCAGAACTCTGGCCGCCCGGGCCTTTGGGTACGCGGGACAGGTGTGTATTGCCGTGCAGAGGATATATGTTCAGCGTCAAATCTTCGAGACTTTTCAGGACAAATTGATTCGCGCTTCTTCGGCGTTGATGGTGGGTGATCCGGAGGATCCACGCACCGATGTTGGACCGATGATTTCCCTTGATGCGGCCACAAGAGCCTGGTCATGGTATACCGAGGCATTGGACCAGGGAGCTAAGGCCGTCCTTTCCCCTGAAAGAAACGGGGCTTTGATAACCCCAGCCGTGTTGGTGGACGTCGAGCCGTCAATGCGGGTCATGGCAGAAGAAGTGTTTGCACCTTTGGCGGGACTCGTTCCCTATGACGATATTGAAGAGGCTATCGAATGGGCCAATGAGAGCCGATATGGGTTGCAAGCCGGGGTTTTTACAACCTCTTTGTCTGTGGCTATGACCTGTGCCGAGAAGCTTCAAGTCGGCGGGGTTATCATTAATGATTCATCCTCGTATCGCGCCGACAATATGCCCTATGGCGGCGTTAAGGATTCCGGTCTGGGGCGCGAAGGGCCGGAATATGCGATTTTGGAAATGACCTACCCGCGTGTGGTCGTCTTCAATCTTTAAAAGAATGGCAAGGCTAGAGTGAAGTCGTACGCTCTAGCCTTTTTCTTTTGGGTGAGGTGTCCTGTGGGGACAGGAACTTCTGGGACTTATGGCGAATTAAGAATCATGGACAGAATAGGCATCTCCGAGTCAATGCATAAAAAAATATTCTCCACGCTTCATCATGTGTTTCATCTATCCCAGTTTCGCCCTTTGCAACAGGAAATTATTGCTCAAATTTTTATGGGTTATTCGCAGTTGGCCATCTTGCCGACAGGCGCTGGCAAATCTCTTTGCTATCAGTTGCCCAGCGTGCTGTTGCCAGGGCCCACTGTGGTGATTTCGCCTTTGTTGAGTTTGATGCAGGAACAAGCCCAGCGCATGCAATCTCTGGGAATTAACGCAATGACCTGGAGTCATTGGGACAGCCCGCAACAACGCCGCAACGTCTTAAAGGACTGGCGTTTACGAAAGTTGCAAGTGGTCTTTTTGGCCCCGGAGCGGCTTAGGCATCCAGAATTGCTTCGGCAACTCAACACCTTGCCTTGCAGCTTGCTGGTCGTCGATGAAGCTCATTCGATTTCCGAATGGGGACATGACTTTCGCCCAGACTACCGGCGAATCAGTCATTTTCGGCATCAAATGGGCGATCCTCCCATTTTAGCCTTGACGGCTACGGCAACTCCCCGAGTGGAAGAGGATATTCTTCGGCATCTGGGACTGAGTGCACAAAATTTCCGCATCATTCGGCAAGCCATGGACCGCCCCAACATCTTTTTGGGAGTGCAGGTGGCACAAACTCATCAGGAAAAACATCGAAACGTTTTTGAAGCCATTCGTCAGGAGTCCGGAGCCGTTATCATATATACCTGGACACGCCGGCAAGCTGAATATTGGGGACAATGGCTAAGCCGTGCATTTGCGGAAAAGGTTGGCATCTACCACGCCGGATTAAGTCAAGAAGATCGCATCCAGGTGCATCAAGAGTTTTCTAAGGGAACGCTGCGCCTTGTGGCGGCCACGACGGCCTTCGGTATGGGGATTGACCGCAGTGATGTCAGGGGCGTGTTAAATATTGGCATGCCGCCATCAGTGGATGCTTACACCCAACAATGGGGCCGAGCCGGACGCGATGGCAATAAAGCCTGGGCAAGACTTATTGTCACTCCCGGCGATATTGCCCAGCGTTACCGGATGCTCTTGCAAGAAAAGCCCCAAATTCAAGCCGTTGAGCGGGTGATGAGCATTTTAAGCAGGGGGCCTTTGCACAAATCCTGGTGGTGGGATGTCGGATCCAGCGAAAAAAATAGCGGCCCGGACGAAAGCATCGGGGAGGCCGTATTAATCTCATTGGAAGAAATGGGAGTACTCGAAGTCGTGGCGAAAACCGGGCACCAGGCCCTGATTACCGTGAAACAACCGGTTCAGTCCTGGATGGCAGCAGCTATGAAGGATCGGCTTGACCAGCGCTATAAGCAGCGTCTGAGCCAATATGAAAGTATGAAGAGCTATATCGAAGCCAACAGGTGTCGGCGAGAAGAGACTTTAGCCTATTTTGGACAATCTTCCTCGTCTTCGTCCTGGGTCGCGAATCAAGACTGTTGCGATGTCTGTCTGGAGGGGATGCCCAAAAGCAGTGATACCGAAACAACATCTCTTGAGACATGGCCGAGACTCGTAGCATGGCGTCAAAGGATAGCACAACGCGACAGTGTCAGGCCCTATATTATTTTTAGCGATAAGACGTTGCGTTTATTGGCTAGCCGGGCTCCCAAGACTCTGGACGAATTGCGTCAATGTCCTGGCATCGGGCCAATCAAATTGGCCCGTTATGGGAAAGATCTTCTGGCGTTGCTGCAGCATGACCCCCTTTCAGTCAGAGTTGAGAGTGCTAAAACAGCCAAAGAGCAATCGTGGGATTTGTTTCGGGAAGGCATACCATTGGATCAAGTTGCTCTTCGGGTTAATCGAAAGCCATCGACGGTCATCGGGTATTTGGAAGAATGGATCCAATATGATACCACGTTGTCCTGGCGTTGGTACGGGGAGAGTATCGTTCATCCCCGGGTGCGGGAGAAGCTCGAGCCAATATTGACCCAAAACCCGGAGATGACGCTGAAGTCGCTGTTTGTCCTTTTAAAAGGTGAATACTCTTACGGAGAGTTGCGTATAGCTCTGGCCTTGATCAAGAAATCATGGCGCTCGTCCCACGTGGGCTGCAAGCCAGACCCCAATGCTCACACTGCCTCCGGTGGCGAGTAATTGGCATGCGGGGCGGTTTAAGTCCCGGCGGACTTTACGGTCAGAAAGATAAAAACCTAAAAGACCTCGAGCTACGTAGCGGTGAAAGGCGGCATCCGGAACTGACTTGGCCTGATGCACAATATGACGATAGATCTTTTGTAAACGGTGTGTCGCCTGTTCCCGGTCTTGGTAGTAAGTGACAAAGTTCAAGTCGCCGCCTTCTAAGTCCTCTTTTTGGTCTATCAGGTAATCCAGCAAGATATGTAAAGCGCCAATCCAGGGGAAATATAAATCGTATAGGGATTCAATGCTCTCTCGTTTGGGACTGGGTTCCAGTGCCAGGGTAAGCAGTGCGAAAATGCCTAAGGTGCTCCCTGATGCGGCTGCAAATTCCCACCAGAATAACCCATCTTGCGGATCCGATTCCTTGTGAAACCATTTTGTTAATCTGTCGAGCCGTGTGGATACGGGTCCATGTTTGTAGACTTGCAAGTCTATATACAGCTGGACTAAGCGCATGATCCTGTCTTGAACTTTCGCGTAACCGGGAAACCGAGCCAGGGCTTGTTGCGAACGCAGCACCAGCGAAGCCATATAGCCCCCGTCGTCATTATAGGGATGATCGCGGTAATAGTCGCGAACGGGCGCGTAAGGGGTGGTCGCATCAACTAATGCTTGGTGAAGCCAGCGCAGGTTATCCGGATCTTGCGACGGTCCCCGGTCCGTCACGGTGTCCAGATAGTCGCACAAACTCTGATAGGGAACTAAAAATTCCAGCAAATACCCATGGGGATCGCGTGAGGGACCGCCATACACCCCGCCGCCTTCACAATGAAACTGTTTCGTCCGAAGGGAACTGAGAGCTTGGTCACGCAAATCCGAATCAGGGATATCTTGTGCCTGTTGATGCAATTGGGCAATGAGATGAATGACACGGGGGCGAACCACACGAAAATATTCTGCTCCCCACTGCCACGGGCGCATGAAATCCCATAATTTTCCCGACATAAGTAATCTCCTTAACAATGCCATTCTTATCCCTAAGCCTACCACAGTGTATGCTCAAGAAGCGCGGCTAGACCAATTCTCTTAATCCCAGACATCAAGTGAACACCGATCCATGATACCCAAAAATATTTGCCCCGTCCCTATTTTCGCCAGTCAGGCAGACAATCTCAAGATGTCTTAGACATACGTGCTACTTTATCCCTTGCCGCTTATGGGGCACGAGATGCAATGCGGCACTGTGGTGCTATTCCTGTTCTTTGCACAAGTTCAAGGCACAGAAGAATCTGGAAAAGGTTGCAAGCTAAAGCGATGCAAGACGCCATCTCAATGACGCGAAAGGGAAAAACCCCAGGTGGTCCGATCTGTGCCTGGGGGTCTATTCTCAAAACAGCGAAGGCGGTGAAAGGCCGGAAGATTTTTCTTTCACCGCCCCTGGATTAAGTACAGGATTCAAGGCCAGATAGCGCGCACAACCCGTCATTAGTGCCTGGGTGGCAGGGGCGGCGGGGAGAGGTTGGGTTTTTCAGTGAAATCCGGTACTACAGGCGGTTCAGAACTCAGTCGGTCTAATGCTTCCCGAATGGCGCGGTCCAACTGGTTGTCTTTGTTATCACGATAGTCTTCCGGGGTGTTTTGGACGGGAATAGTGGGGTCAGTGCCATAGTTCTCCACTCCCCATCCCACATCTTTAAACCAAAACGAAAACTCGGGCTGGGTTGTGACGCTGCCGTCGACGAGACGGTGACGCACCGATATTCCAATGACTCCACCCCATGTTCTTTGTCCCACCAAAGGGCCCAAGCCCATAAGCTTAAATGAATGGGAAAAGATATCCCCGTCAGATCCCGCGTACTCATTGGTTAAAGCCACGATGGGACCCAACACGCTGTCCTGGGGATAGGGTTCGGGCTGTCCGTGCCGGGAAACATCGTAACCCAAGCGGCGCCGCTGCAGGTTTTCTAAAATTAGCTGCGAAACATGGCCGCCTCCATTGAAGCGAACGTCTACAACGAGTCCCTCATATTCGCATTCACGGAGATAAGCCCGGTAAAATTCAGCAAAACCGCGCGGCCCCATATCGGGAATGTGGACATAGCCTAACCGGCCATGAGACAACTTATGCACTTTTTCACGGTTCTCGTTCACCCATTGCCGGTAATACACGGGCATTTCTTGTGTCAGCGGCACGACAATGGGGGTGTGCACCGAGCGATCTTGAGGACGGATAATAGTCAGTTGAACTTCTCGTGCAGCTTTGTTGATCAGTTGAGCTTCGGGAGCAAGTTTCGGATCAAGAGGCCTATTATCCACTAAAGTGATCACGTCGCCTTCCCTGATTTCCACACCCGGTGCCAACAGCGGCGAATTTTCGTCTTCATATGTATTGTCTCCTCGTGCAATATGCCTAATCTCGTAACCGTTAAATTCTTGATTCCATCGGTAGGTCGAGGCAAGGAAACCAATACGGTGGTTTGGCTCGGGATGGTAGTCTCCTCCCAGTTCATAAGCATGTGAGGTACCCAGTTCCCCTTGCATCTCCCAAACCAAATCGGAAAATTCGGAGCGTGTAGCGACTTTTGGCAATAACTCTTGATATCGGCGAAAGATTTCCTCCCAATCGATTCCGGACATACTCTCGGACCAAAAGTTGTCTCGCATCAACCGCCACGCCTCGCGCAGCATTTGTTCCCATTCCGCTCGCCGGTTGACAGACAAGGCAATACGGTCAAGATCGACCCATCCCGATTCGCGCCCGGGTTTGGTGGAATTTTTGTCCTCAAGTTTGTCTGTAGCTTTGCCCACATGCAAAGTCTTGCCTTGACGAATAGCTAACGTATCGCGTTTGGCATTGAGGCTAAAGTTCGTAATACGGGATGCCAGGACGTCTTCTTTTAAGTCCTTAAACGAATAGACGTGCAAGGTGGCATCCTTGGCGATGCGCGTGTCAAACGAAGATCGTCCTAAACTGCCATGCGGTTCGACAGTAGTCCAGTACACTTTGTCACGTCCAGCTTCTAGTTGGCGATAGATGCCTTCGGGAACCGGAAAGGGGATGGCTCTTTCCAATATCCCGTCAAAGTCAATGACGACCTCCAAATTGGCGTCGTTCTCCTGATTGTCTGTTTTGTCAACGGACTCCAAGAGCGGGTGAATTTCAGGAAGAAAGGGAGATCTTTGGTTCTTGCGCAGAGGAATCACGTAAGGATGCATTCCGCTCGGGAAGCCTAAATCAAAGCGCAAATTGTCATAGACGGGATCAAAGACCCGGTAGGACAGGAAATAGAGAAAGTGACCAGCCCTATCGAACACCGGATCCGTATCGATAAGCACGGGTCGGGAAATCCAACGTGATTCCTCAGAGACAAGATCATAGATCTTGATTCCGCAGGTTTTCGACGACTCGTGAATGCCGTAACAGACCCAGCGGCTGTCAGGAGAAATGTCCACTCCCCGAATTGGTCCGAAATCCGAAGAATCCAAAAGAGTAAGCTTCATCGTATTGAGATCCGCCATCCACAATTCGTGACGCTGATTGGCCAAAATAGCGAATTGGCCGTTGGCAGAGATCTTCAACAATTCTGCTTGACCAATGTTTCCTGGTATGGCCCTTCTGGCATTGGTGGCGATATCGATAATTTCCAGGCCTTCTTCACCCCCGTCATCGGAAATTGTCAGCACCTGGGAATGATTCGCAATCCAGTGGATGAGGCGATAACGGACACCGTCTTGAGCTCCTAACGGCTTGATCGGGCCCTCCCAGTTGCCCATATGATACAGCTTGCCCCGGGTGGTTATTAAAAGTTGGGAACCATCCGGATTGAGGGCATATTCGGTCCAGAAATTACGCGCTTTCGCATAGTAGGGCTCGATTTCGGTGCGTTGGCTGTGATATTCAATGTCCAAACGGGAATTCTTTCCCGTTTGGGGATCCAAAACATATAAATCTCCTCCAGCATGGTAGGCAATGTAGTGCCCATCGGTGGAAGCATTGCGCACATAATATCGTTCATGATCGGTATGTCTGAGTAAATGGCTGCCGTCAGGGTCAATGGAATAGATATTGGCATATCCCTCATGATCGGAAATGAAATAGATCCGGTGTCCGACCCACATGGGGCATGCAAAATTTCCATTGACCCCTTCATAACGATAAAATGAACCTAGTCCGTCCTGATCAATCCATAACTGGCCCACGGTTCCTCCGCGGTATCTTTTCCAACGCGCCGGATCGGCGGTGTTGCGTCCTAGTACGATCTGACCTTTGGGGCCAAACGCGATATTGTTGGCTGGGCCGAGATTCATGGCCTCAGGCTCTCCCCCGGTCAAAGGGAGCTTGTAAAGCATAAAGAGAGATCGGAAGGGCTGAGCATGATTGGATGAGATTATCAAAGATCCATCGGGATGAAAAGCCACAGGGTAGGTTGTTGCGCCCCAATAGGTTAGCCGTGTGACTTCTCCGCCTTCCTTCGGCATGATATAAACCTCGTTGTCTCCTTCCTCACGCCCTACAAAGCAGATCCATTGCCCGTCCGAAGAAAGTATGGGGCGCAGGGCGGAACCCCATCCCGCCGTGAGGCGGCGAGCCAACCCTCCTTCCTGATCGACACTCCACAAATCGTCTTCACTGACAAAGACAATGAGATGGTGCGCAATAGCCGGATACCGGTAGTAGCCAGAAATAGACATCAGAAACCTCCTCAGTTGATCCCTGTTCCGAAATGGGGAAAGTCAGGGGTTTTGCTCCGTTAACATGTATTTTTCTAGTATCAAAAATGTTCACGCTTTTATGTGCTCACCAGGATGGCACTAAGAACACAAACCAGCAGTTAAACTTCATGGTTTAGCCATTTCTTCATCACATCCAGGGTAATGCGGACGACGGCAATTTGATCATCGAGGCCCATGCTCGGGACATGAGACATTTGGGCTGCCTGACTAGGTAGCACAGGCAGGTGCAAAAATCCTGCGGGAATATCGGGCGCACTATGACGCATTAAGTACAGCGCTTGATTGCACATAAAGGTTCCTGCAGATAAAGAGAGCTCTAGAGGCAAGTTGTGATCATGAACCTCAGTGAGGATAGGGCCAAGAGGCAAGGTGCTAAAGTAGGCGCTGGGACCTTCTCGGACGACAGGCTCCTCGGTGTGGATTGCATTGCGATTGTCTTTGAGTGGGGAATCAATTAGGTTGATGCCAATGCGTTCCAAAGTAGGCACGGAGCGTCCTTGGGCTTGGCCCAGTCCTAAAATCGCATCAGGTTTAACCTGGGCAATCCACTGGGGAAGTTGTTCTTCAACATCTTGCTTGGACGTGTGAAGCTCTTTAATGGCCACATCGTCCAGGCGGGGAAGACGCGTGGCGACTTCTTGCGATACATTGACCAAATGATTGCCAAACGGATCAAAAAACGTTACAAGAATCACAATTAATCCGCCTTCCGTTAAAATATCGGATAGTATCTTGCCATAGATTTATACATGGCGCACAAATAATCTCTGTTGTTTTAGATTTGGAATTTGTCTCTTTTATGTCCAATTGTTGTCTTCTGATTATATCATTAAGAAATTTTACAATACTACTGTCACGAAGGGTGGGCGAGGTCATGTGATGTCCTTGTGAATTGCCGGAGATTTGAATTTGCACCACTAGACGTTTCGTTTATGTGAAGATACGGGGGATATTGCGCTGATCAAGATTGGCAAGAAATCGGGTAGGATAAAGTGCCTTCTTAAAGACCGGAAAACGAGCAATGCCCCTTTCTCACCCCTTTTTTCCCCCCTTTCCTCGGGAAAGGGGGGAAAGGGGTCAGGATGTGAGTTTGTGTTGGAAAGATAGAGACTCGTTTAGGCTGTGTGGCGCGTTGTAGGAGAATTCGTCCGATCCGCTTGTATCAAGTCTACGGGAATCCACGGTTCCAAGTCTTCCACATAGGCGCAGATCGGATAGTTGTCACAAATCTTGTAGACATCACTAGAAAGGTGATTGGTCACAGTGCGTAATGGATGACGACGGCATTTGGGACAAATCATAATTGTTAACATCAGCCCAAAACCTCCTTTGATTGAGACCCAAATCCCTAAATCCAGCGAAACCGTTTGGTCCTCCCAGACAAATAGCTATCTCTTTTTAAACATGGGTTCTTCACTCAACCACTGTCTTTACTTGTCATTAAACACGTTAGTTGTTTCCAATCTGTTTCAAATCACGAAAGATTTGCTGAACACGATAACAATTACGCATCACCATCTCCTCTTCATACCAGGCAGGGTATATAATAGTAAAATAAGACGGCATTTTTTTACCCTAAGCCGGATATCCTACAGACGCAAAGGGCGGTGAACCTGTATTCCATGGACACAGAGAAACGCCCAGTAATTGCAAAATATTGGGACCGAGATGACTTAATACGCCGAATGCGCCGAATTGAAGGGCAGGCCCGCGGAGTGCAAGCAATGCTGGAGCGAGATGAAGACTGTAAAGCAATATTGACTCAACTGGCTGCAATTTCCGGAGCTTTGGGCCAGGTGGCCCGAGTGGTCAGCGCATGCGGGGTGGTGGACGGTATTGAACAAGCTGCAGGACCACTGGATAGTGATCAGGTTCGGGCAATTTTAGCTGAACTGAATGCGAAGGGTCGATTATAGAACCCCGAAAGACTAGCTACCGAATAGTGTCATAAAGAGATCGGGTGAGAAGAATTCATTGGCTGGGCAGAACCGGAATCTTGTTGCTGATCGCAGGAGGGTGTAGCGCCCTCGATTTGGGGTCGTCTCGTTATGTCATGATGCCACAGATTTCACCGGAGAATTTTAAGATCCCTGGTGCCTTAGGCCCTTATTCCACGTTCGCCAATCATGGCTATGAATCTTTGAATATGATTAGTCCTGTTATTCCCCAGCCTTATGATGCTGTTGCCCCTCCCGGATTTCTGGGGGTGCAATTTGTACGAGATAGTCCCAGAAATCTGGCTTTGGATCATTTTCGTTTGACCGTATCGGATCCAAAGGGAAAAGTGGCGACAGGAAAAATCATATACACAGCGAACGGGTTTGTAGGCGTGCGCCCAATCCGAGAATTGGTTGTAGGATCTTACCGGGTTCGATTTGTCGCTCCGGGATTTCAAACTCCCGTGTCCGTTTGGCAGATCCGGGTGAAAAGATGGAAGAGGAATAAATGGAAAAAATTGCGGCCTTATGAAGCGAACGCCTCGAAACCCTCATATTTAAATGCCTTAAACACCTTGCGTGCTGGGCTTAATGAACCTCCTGTGGTATGGAGCCCGTCATTAGCGTTAGCTAGTGCCGCTCATGTCCGTTATATCAGGAAAAACGGTTATAACTCACCCTCTTTTCATGTGGAAACACATTTAAGACCGGGTTTTACCGGAACCAAGCCGTGGGACCGGGATATGACTTTTGGCTGGCAAAGTCCATTGGATGGTGAGGTCGGCATAGAATGGAGCCATCCCGAAATTCCGTTGCGAGTGATCCAAAATCTCACCGATACGGTATTTCACCGCCTGGCCCTTCTCTCTCCCAATGTGGTGGCCGTGGGAGCGGGGCAAATAGCCGGTGTCAACGGATCTACGGTCATGGATTTGGGTTTTGGATACCGTCCAGCTTTGCCCTATGCTGTCGTGTATCCCTTTCCAGGGCAATGGGGAGTGCCGACGGGGTGGACTGATATAGAAAATCCGGATCCCGTATCAGAAGGGTCAAGAAAACAGTTTGGCTATCCTATTACGGTGGATTTTCCGACAGTCGCCCGTTTAATGAATGTGCATGTTCTCTTGCGGCAGGCCAGTGCGGCTATTCCTGCGGTTATTGATGATCCCGGGGAAAATGGCATGGATTGGAATCAATTAGGCATTGTGCCGTCGCACCCATTGTGGCCCGCCATGCGATATGATGTGTCCGTCACGGCGCAAGCACAGTTTAGTAACCAGAAACAACATCAGATTCATTTGACGTGGCATTTTACCACCGGGGGCCGTGATGAATCCGTAGCGGCCAATGTCTTGAAAACTCAAGATAAACTGAGTGTTTCTGTGGTCCAGGCGGGAACAGGCATGCCTATTCAAAACGAGGCACTTCAGATTTATGCTGCCGGAAAACACTCGAAGCCTTATGTCCTCGGCCAAGCTTTCACCAATGCGCAAGGAATAATGACGTGTTTTTTGCCTCCGCCCCGCATTGGTGAAATTGTGGACGTTGTGACCGCGGCAGGCAACAGTACGCAGTTTAGGTGGTGAATTTCGATTAAACTCTCCGATATCAGAAAACGAGTCACAACCATCACTATGCGAGGGCGTCGTGTGCGCCTGGCCTGGTCTTTGTGGCCAGGAACTGAGGAAAAAACTTGGGTATTTATTCATGGAATGGGGTCTTCTCGCTGGGCCTTTGCTGAGCTTCTGGAAAGATACCCCGTAACCGGACAATATCTCGCTGTCGATCTGCCAGGTTTTGGAGATTCTCAGTTGCCTCGATTTACTCAAAGCCTTGAGGATTTTACCGACGCTTTGCACCAATTGATAAGGCAGTTGGATTTAAATAAACCTGTGTTAGTCGGGCATTCTTTTGGAGGCATGGTAGCCGGAGAGTTGGTGAGTTATTATCCTAAGGAAGCAGGGGGATTGGTTCTTGTCGCCAGTGCCGGATATTTTCCGCCTCGCAATGCGATGAAGACGTTGCCCTGGCCTTGGCTGAACCGCATAGGGATTTTGGCAAGCAGTGTGGATATATACGGCAATCAGATATTAAGGGCGTTAGGTCTCAATCCCGCAAGCATTCCTGCAGAGGTGCGCCAGAGGATGCGCTGGGGGTGGCGAAGAGCTCGGGAGATGGCGCGAATGCGGCAGTTTTATGATGCGCCGCAATTTGTCTCCCGGATTGTCGAAAGTCAAGTGCCGACAGTGGCAATTCACGGAGAAAATGATATTCTCTTTCCGTTGCCCGAGGTGCTCAAGAGGGTGAATTCGGCTTTTCCCGTATTAGTTCTGCCGGGGGCCGGTCATCTTCCCTATGATTACGATTTGCCAGGGTTTGTCAGTCTGTTGCAGAAAGCCGAGAAGATAATCGAGAAGGAGAATGAGAAGAGAGCGCGAAGCGATTGAGAGATCCGTTCTTTGGGCAAAAAGGCTTGAGGAGAGTAAGTCTTTTTGCAAATGGGCGTTTACTTTCGGGTATCAGGATGTCTTTGGATTGAAGCCTTCTGATTCTGAACCAAGCCGGAACTGCGGCGGGATCGGCGTCAACCTTTATCCGAAGCCGCAATTGGATAGGGGAGGGTTCACGAACCCAAGGCGAGAAGCCGGCAGAATCAGCCAGCATCATCGCTAGGGGTTCGTGAACCTGTGGGACGTTTAGAGATATTCTTTTAGCCAATCCGTGAAACTGTTGAGACGAAAAATTCTATGCCAAGGTTTGCCGTTGCGGCTCATACCGTGAAATTCGCCAGGATAGCGAATGAATTTCACGGGGGCCTTATTCAGGTATTTAACGGCCGTATAAAGAATTTCACCTTGTTCGATGGGACAGCGTAAATCGCCTTCTTGGTGTTCGATCAACAAGGGGGTCGTGATATTTTCCACATAAGTAATGGGACTTTGACGGCGGTACCAGGCGTCATCAGCCTGCCATGGCGCCACGCCTGCCCGGCGCATCCAATGCCAGCCTCCGTCTCCTGTGCCGACCATAGCTTTCCAGTCTACCACAGAGCGCATGGTGATGGCGGCTTTGAAGCGGTTTGTATGACTCACAATCCAGTTGGTCATAAAGCCGCCGTAAGACCCTCCTGCTACAGCCAGTCTCTGTTTATCAATCCAGGGGTACTTCTCTAAAGCTGTGTCAAGACCCGCCATAATATCTTCGTAGTCGAGATGGCCCCACTCTTTTTGAATGGCCCGGCAAAAATCACGGCCATATCCTTGAGATCCGCGAGGGTTGGTGTAGATCACGGCGTAACCGTGTTGGGCCAACCACTGGAACTCCAGAAAGAAGCTGTCGGCATACATCATCATAGGCCCGCCATGAATGGCGAGGACTGCAGGATATTTTCTTTCGTCTTTTTGATCTTTCTCTTCGCTGAGGCCGACGGGAGGAAGGACCCACCCGTCGATTTCGGGACCTTCGGGGGCTCGACAGTGAAAACGTCGGGGGGAAGAGAGCTGGATTGATCGCAATAGCCCCTGGTTGGGGTTTGTCAGCTGAGCCGGTTCGGTCGGCAGTGAAGAGAAGTCCAGCCATACGAGCTGGGAGGGATTGGTTGGCGTGTTCATGGCTAATATTGCTAAAGAGCGGTGAGGATCCACATCATAACTATAATAGGCGTGAGATCCTCTGGTTAAGAGTTCGACGGTGTCATGTTGCCAATCGATACGAGCCAGTTGCACGGTCCCCTTGTCGCTGGTCAAAGAAAAAATGTGGCTTCCGTCGTGATCAAAACACAAAGGATTGCTAGCTGGCCCCAGCATATCGGACAGCGATTCATCGGCGAAAGGACGATCCCAATTCGGAGCAATCCGACGGTAGTTTTCTGGCTGGTCGAGCGGGATGACGAATAATGAAGGATTATCGTAACCGAGATCTTCCGTGTGCGATCCAATAAAGAAGAGATGCGATCCTTCTGGATGGACACAAGGCGAATAGGCATTGATTCCTTTCCCCGAAAGTCTCTGGGGTGTTGAGCGGCTCTCGCTAACGTTCAGGGAATAGATGTGTTGTTCGAAGGGCTCCCGGTCATAGTCGTCGCCATAACGAGAAGTGAAGAAGAGGCGAAGCCCATCGGGAGAAATTGCTAGCTGAGAGTGGCGGTAAGGGCCAAATGTCAGTTGTACCGGTTCTTGGCTGAGGTCTCGGCTGAGAGCAACAATATGAGGCCTTCGGTTGCCATAAAAGCCGACTCCGTCCATTTTGTGAGCTAGCTCGGTAATGACTTTAACATCCTGGTTGAATTTCACGTATTCGTCTTGGGTTTCAGGGGAATTTTCTTTCCGGATACCGTCTTCAGTGAGAAAAGCGGTGGCATAAAGCGTGAAAGAGTCTGGAGCCCAAATAAAGGAGTCGATCCCCCCGTCGATGAAGGTGAGTTGCTGGGCTTCTCCTCCCTGGGTCGGCATGATCCAAATCTGGTCCTGATTGCTACGCTTCGAGATGAAGGCCAGCCATTGGCCGTCGGGTGAAAAACGGGGAGAATGATCCTTAGGTCCTTGGGTGAAGAGTACGGGATCTTTTCCCTTCCAGATTTGCATAATATGAGTCTGGTAGCCATTAGTTACGCGGTCGGCCTGATTTTCCACGTAAACTGCCAGGTTCTTGCCCGGGCAAATGTGGATGTCTCCTCCGAGCTTGAACTGGAAGAGATCGTCAAGCATTATATGTTTCATTCGGTAGCCCCCTTGGCAAAAATTATGTAAGATTTTAGTGCTATACATCCTCTTACGACTATATCACGGCAAGAGTTCCCTGGACCCGTGTTGTGGCGCTTTTCAAGAGGCCCGAGAGTCTTCTCAGATCACGGCATTATCTTCTACGCACAACCCAAGCTTTGTTACAATAGAGGCAAGGACTGAGGCGGGAGGGGAAGACACAGTGCGGGTCAAACCCGAAGGAATGAAAGCTGCTTCGGTTGCGGTCTTGGTTTTCCACGAACAAGGGCAATGGTGGACTTTGATTATTCAGCGTCCATCATGGATGCGCGAACATCCTGCCGAGTTGGCCTTTCCCGGTGGCAAAAGAGATGCAGCTGACAAAACTTTGTGGGAGACAGCGCAACGGGAAACTCAAGAAGAAGTCGGTATATCTCTTTGCACTTCACAATGCCTCGGATGTCTTGAGCCGGTTGTCATTGCTCCCACCGGCTACTGGATATGGCCGTGGCTCGTGGGCGTTCCCGCCCGTATCGAACCCCATCCCAATTCCCATGAAGTCGTGCAAGCCCTGTGGATACGCTTGGAAAATTTGTGGAGGGCGAGTGAGAGAGGGGCTTGGGGAATGATGTATCCCACGGACGTTGGCGTTATTTGGGGTGCCAGTGCTCGCATTATTGGTCAGCTTTGTCCAGATGACAATGATACGTAATTTTGAGGGTCGTTGTCATGATGGAGTGTCGTCTTGCGCCTTGCACGGCAAGAGGTGCCGGCAGTTGAATAGCCGAAATGGGGGGAGGGATAGGGCGCTCGTCAGTTTGCCGGGAGTTTTTTAGGCACAAGGCTTGGCATTGGAAATCTCACAACGAAGATGACTTGTGGCCCGTGGAATCGTGGCCTTTTGCCCGCTCTCTATGGTTCTGGTTCGCAGCACCCGGGGAAATAGGCCGTGACACCCCCATCGAGGCTTAATCCATTCGGTAATGGGCAATGAAGGAGGCAAGGGTTATGCGTCTTGAACAAGTGGTGATGCAATTTATTTCGCTCCCTTTAAAGACTCCTTTTGAGACCTCTTTCGGCATGGAGGATACCAAACGGGCCTGGCTTGTTGCCGTGACGGGCGAAGGCATTACGGGCTACGGGGAATGCGTGAGCTTCGATCAACCTTTATACACCGAGGAAACTCATGCTTCCTGCTATTATGCCATACGCGATCATATTCTTCCCCGGTTAAGAGGAGAGATAGGCCATCCCCGGGAAGTTTTCACCCGACTTCAGCAGATTCGAGGGAATTTTATGGCTAAGGCCGCAGTGGAAACGGCTATATGGGATTGGTGGGCAAAATCCCAATCGCGCCCCTTATACCAAATATTAGGAGGAGATAATAGGCGCATTCCCGTAGGGGTGGCGATTGGCATTCAGCCGGATGTGCAACAACTGTGTCAAGCAGCAGAAGGTTTTTGGGAACAAGGTTACCGCCGGTTGAAGATAAAAATCCGCCCCCAATGGGATGTGGAGCCTCTTGCGGCAGTGCGCCGGCATCTTGGGTCTGAGGTGCCCATCATGGCCGATGCTAATTCAGCTTACACCCTTGGTGAGGCCGATCATTTGAGGCAGCTCGATCCCTTGGGGCTGATGATGATTGAGCAGCCCTTAGCGTATGATGATATTATCGAACACGGCAAACTCGCGCAGAAGATCATCACGCCAATTTGTTTGGATGAGTCGCTCCGTACCCTGGACAACGTGGCTCAAGCTTGGAAAATTGGTGCTTTGGGAGTAGTCAATTTGAAGCTCGGACGTGTGGGGGGATATGTTCCCGCGCTGGCCATTGAAAAATTTGCCCGAAGCCGCCAAATTCCTTTATGGTGTGGAGGCATGCTCGAGACGGGAATAGGGCGGGCACACAATTTGCATTTGGCGACGTTGTCCGGTTTTACCCTGCCGGGGGATACCTCTGCCAGCACCCGTTATTTTGATCATGACATTATTACGGATCCCTTTGTACTGAATTCGGACGGGACTTTGACGGTACCTGAAAAGCCCGGGATTGGTGTATCTCCCGACATGAAAAGAATTAGGGATGTTCTGGTTTACGAGGAAGTGTTTCGTGTTCCTGCCGAATCTTTGTCAGCCGCCGCACAACACGAAAGGAGGTTCCCCGAAAGGTGATATGGGACGATGATAAATGGAAAAGGCTCTTAGGTGATCTCGTTCAGATAGAGTCTCCTTCAGGATTTATGGAGGGAATTGAAAAGGTTGACCAACGTATTGTGAATGAGTTATCTGCTGTGGGCTTGCAACATCGTTTTCATGCGAGTGACAAAGGACCGATTCTTGAGATCTTTCGGGAAGTTGAAGGGAAAAGAGGAGCACTTGTGCTAGGTCATGCCGATACTGTGTGGCCTTTGGGCACACTGGAACAAAGACCCTTTCGTGACGAAGGGAACCATCTGTACGGTCCGGGTGTGTTGGACATGAAGGCCGGTTTGGTCCTTGGTGTTGCGGCCATAAAAGATCTGGCAGCTAAGACGCCTTTTTGCTGGTTGATTACTCCAGATGAGGAAATTGGCAGTGAGGTGAGCTTGCGAATTATTCAAAAACGCGCACGCGAGGCATCAGTGACCTTAGTTTTGGAACCGGGGGGTGAAGATGGCGCTTTAAAAATTGGCCGATCCGGAGTGGGAAATTACCGAATGATAATTTCCGGACGGGAAAGCCATGCGGGATTGGACCCCGAGCAAGGAGCCAGTGCCATTAGGGAATTGGCACAGCAAATATTATGGCTCCATAGTTTGGAAAACCGGGTTCTGGGTACGACCATCAATGTCGGGGTAGTAAAAGGCGGCATCCGCCCTAACGTGATAGCGGGTTCGGCAGAGGCTTTAATTGACATTCGAGTGCGGACGAAAAAAGAAAGAAACCGTCTTGAACAGCTATTGAGTGCACCGCCAAAGTTCGACAGCCGGGTTCGGATTGAATACCACGGATCTTTTTCGAGACCTCCCATGGATCACAACAGCCGCAGTGAGGATTGGTTTGGTCTGGCCAAACAAATTTGGGAGAGGATCAGTGGCAAAGACTTGTCCGGGGTAAATGTCGGGGGAGCCAGCGACGGCAATTTCACGGCGAAACTCTCACCGACCCTAGACGGGCTCGGGGCCGTGGGTGAAGGGGCGCATGCCCCCCATGAGCATGTCCGGTGGGAGTTTATGAAATGGCGCTACGCCTTGTTAAAAGCACTAATGGAACAAGCTGAGGACGATGAAAAAGATGAGGATTTACGCGCTAATTGGACCTAGCGGAACGGGAAAGAGTCACCGCGCCTCGATGGTGGCCATGGAAAAGAATGTGGAAGCCATCATCGATGATGGCTTATTGATCACAGGCGGGAGAATTGTAGCGGGGTATTCCGCCAAGAGAGAGTCGACGCGCATAGCCGCAGTCAAACGGGCAATTTTTTTAGATCCCCACCATGCTTCGGAGGTGAGGGAAGCCATGAACAACTTGCAGTTGAATGCTGTGCTGATTTTGGGCACCTCGATGAATATGATTCGCCACATTACGGATGCCCTGCATTTGGATTTCAATGCGGTCACGTGGATTCCGATTGAAACCGTCAGCTCTTTGGAAGAACGGGATTTGGCAAAAAAAATTCGCCAACAACAAGGCAAACATGTGATTCCTGCGCCGACCATGGAAGTGCGCAAGAGTTTTTCAGGTTATCTGATTGATCCGTTGCGCTTTATCTTTAACCGCAAGGGTCGGTCAGTTTTGGTGGAAAAATCGATTGTACGCCCGACGTATTCCGGACTCGGGCGGTTCTACATTTCAGACACGGTAATAACGGCCATTGTGGTTCATGCGGCGTGCCAGCACCCGGGAGTATTTTCCGTCTACCGGGTCACGGTTCATACTACTTCAGCCGGCCTCAGCATTTCACTGGAAATCGATGCAATTTCCCGAGTCAGGCTGTTTGAAATGCTCGAAGACGTGCAAAATCAAATTCGCCGGGCGGTGGAAGACATGACAGCCTTAAATGTGTTAGTGCTTGATGTGGAAGCCAGACATTGCTGGCCCCGCCCGGCCGAGACCTCGGGCACGGTCAACCAGGAGCCGTCCGATAAAGGGTCGTGTGATGGGCTTTCAAAAAATGAAGGAGGAGGGCAATATGCCACAGCGCGTATTGGTCGTGGACGATGAAAGCAGTATCGTTGAATTAGTCGCCTATAATCTCAGACGGGAAGGGTTCGAGGTTATCACGGAAAATGACGGGCAACAGGGATTAAAAAGGGCATTAAGTGATAAACCGGATCTGGTGGTGCTCGATGTGATGCTGCCGAGTTTATCCGGTCTGGATGTCTGTCGTTCCATTCGCCATGAAAGTGATATTCCGGTGATCATGCTGACGGCTCGCAAAGATGAGTTAGATCGCATTTTGGGGCTCGAGCTGGGTGCAGACGATTATGTCACGAAACCATTTTCCCCGCGTGAACTGGTGGCCAGAGTCAAAGCCATTCTGCGCCGAGCCAAGCGCCCCTTGGACAAAGAGACGGTAGAAAGCGATGTTGCAGTGGAGCACCATGGACTCAAAATTGCTTTTGACAAGCGGGAAGTGATGCTGGATAACGTTCCACTACAGCTAACATTTACAGAGTTCGAGTTGCTGGCGATTTTAGCCAGAAATCCTGGCCGAGCTTTTACCCGTGATGACTTACTGGTAAAAGTGTGGGGCCAGGATTTTTTTGGTGATGCCCGCACCGTCGATGTGCACATCCGGCATTTGCGGGAAAAGCTCCAGGAAGATCCGCAGTCTCCACGATTTATTGAGACAGTTCGTGGGGTGGGGTACCGCTTTAGGGAAATGTCGACGGCTTCATCCTAAAGGATTTACTTCGAACCTTTCTCGCCCGACCCGATCGGAGGAGTTAGAGAAAATCGGCATGGTTGAGCAGAAAAAGGCATTGAAATAGTTAGCACCTAAGAAAGGAGCAGCGGGAAACTATCCCTTTTGGGGTGGATAGTGCAAGGATCCCGCGCCATGAGATGAAAAAATGCCGCCAATGTTTTCTGGTCCCATTGATGTTGTTGATGGTGGCTACCGTAAGCAGTCTGATCATTTCCGGTCCTCACGGACCCTTGGAGGCGGTGATTCTTCTTGGGGTTGCTTGGATTTGGGGTATCCATTTTTCCAATTGGCTACGGAAGCGGGACAGACTACTGGATGAGACAGTTGTGCAGTTGACCGAAACGGTGGATCGGTGGGCTTGCGGCGACTTGCAGGCCCGGGTTTATTTAGACCAGGCGGATCCGCTGGATTCTCTGGCTCACGGCATGAACCGGGTAGCGGAGGTGTTGGCTGAACGGACCCGCGATTTGCAACAGGACAAAGAACGGCTAGAAGCAATTCTTAGCAGCATGGCTAACGGAATAATTATTTTGGGACATGGCTTAAGTATTACTTTGATTAATGATGCGGCTATCGAATTATTTGGATTGGGACAAGAACCCGTTATCGGCAAACACCTTCTCGAGGTCATTCGTGATGTGGCACTGGATGACGCGGTCACGAAAGTGACAAGGGAAGGAGGCAGTGATACGGTACTCTGGAGCCCGCCAGACAACGAAAACATGGTGGTGGAAGTCACAATTGGGGCTTTGAATCAGCCGATTGGCGGCTTAGGCGCCGTATTGGTTGCACGAAATGTTTCGACTCAAAGGCAGGTCGAACGAATGCGGCAGGATTTCGTGGCAAATGTTAGCCACGAGCTGCAGACACCATTGACAGTCATTCGCGGCTTTACGGAAACGCTGTTGGATAATCCAGATGATCCCTCCCGGCAGCGGTTCTTGCAATTAATCTACGAAGAAGCCAACCGCATGAGCCGGCTCGTTGACGATTTACTGACGTTGTCACGTATGGAACATCATTCGATGCCGATGTCTACGGAAGGGGTGGATGTTCCAGTGCTTATTGATTCGGTTGTGGTGAAACTCCAGCCGCGCATTGACAGGGCACATTTGCGCCTGGAAAACCGCATTCCGTCTCATATGCCGCTTGTGGCAGGAGACCCTGATTTGTTGGCGGAAGTATTTATGAACTTGGTTGCCAATGCCGTACAATATACGCCACAAGGGGGGAGCATTACCCTGGACATGGCTTTGGATGTAGCCAATCACATGGTGGGTATATCGATTAAGGATACGGGAATCGGAATTCCGGCTCAGGATGTTCCCCGTATTTTTGAGCGTTTTTACCGTGTTGACCGCGCCAGGTCCCGTGCCTCTGGCGGAACGGGCCTGGGACTTGCCATTGTAAAACATATCATGGAACTCCACCAGGGCCGCATAGAAGTAAATAGTGTGGTGGGTAAGGGTACAGAATTTTTGCTCTGGTTGCCGGAATTCGAGAGTGAGTTGGATGGTGAATGATTTCACGCCGTCAATTTGTCATCGGGGTGCTGGGCGTACCTCTTTTTGGAGCCATGATCTCACTGGGTCAGGCATTGCGCCTAGAAGACAGACCCCGTCTTCTGAGTATCATGGGTGCTAGCTCTTTAATGGGATATGTCAAGGCTTCGCTGCCACAGTGGGAAAGACAGCATGATTTTGTTCGGGTCGCTCTCAGCCCGGGAGGATCGTATGCTGGCTTAAAGGCCGTGGCCAGTGGACATATTGATCTGGCTTTATCCGATATTGAGCCGCCTCCGGGCTACATCGCGGTTCCCTTGCGCCGATTTCGCTTGGGACGCATCGCCATTGTGATTGTTGCTTACCCAGGTGTGGGCGTAAAGGGTCTTCAGCGGGACCAAGTTCGGGCATTGTTTGCAGGCACGATCGCAAACTGGAGGGAGGTTGGCGGTCAAAACCTTTCTGTCATCCCGGTCTCCCGGCCTTTGAGTTCTGGCGCGAGACAAGTCCTTTCCAGCCGGTTGATGAAAGGTACCGAGTTTTCCTCTCAGGCGATTATTCAATTATCCAACGGGGCAGTAGCCAAGACGGTGAGGGGAAGCCCTGGAGCTGTCGGTTATGTGGAGGCCGTTATGCCCTTATCCCAAATTCTCGTGATGGATTTAGGCCAATATCACTATTGTCCCGCAAATCCTCATTCCTGGCCGCTTTATGCCGAGCCCAGCATTTACGTGCGCGAAGACGCACAACCTTTGGCGTACAATTTGGCAGAATATCTGTCCCATGGTTCTCAAAAATCGCGGTTTGGCATTTATTCGGGGCCAGGGGAAGGAGGTGCGGTGGATGAAAATCGATAAGGTCATGGATCAAGTGACCCATATGGTATTAGCTTTGTTTATCGTGGTATGGGGATTCATTGCCGTCATAATTGTTTGGGGATCGTGGCGGTTTACTCGTCAGCACGGATTTTTGTCTCCCATTTTGTCATCCCGCTGGAACCCCTTGACCGGGCATTTCGGACTAGCTTCCTTCATTCTCGGCAGTCTCACCGTCACCGTGTTGGCTGTGGTCATCGTTTCGCCTTGGAGTCTCGGCTTGTCGGTGTTGGGCGCCCGGATCTTGCAAGGAAGTTGGCAGAGATATTTTGTGAGGTTTTTGACCGTTTTTGTCTCATTGCCTTCTGTTCTTTATGGTTGGTGGGGATTGACGGTGATTGTGCCCGGAATCCGGCGGTTGACCGGGAGTTCGGGTTACGGGGTACTCTCAGCCAGTCTTGTCGTAGCGCTGATGATTTTACCCACCTTTAGCATCCTGTCATTGAAAGCAATTAGACAGGTTCCCGAATCTTACGTGGAGGGATCGGTGGGATTGGGCGCGAGTGAAGATCAAACCCTGTGGCACATTATTCTGCCCACGGCTCGTCCGCGCCTGGCCCAGGCAGCCTTGATCGCAATAGCCCGAGCACTGGGGGAAACGATTGCAGTGCAAATGGTTATTGGGGGTCAATTTGGACGCCCTGGTCTACTTCATCCGGCAGCGACACTCACCACTCAATTGCTAACTGACCTTCCCTTATTGCCTCCGGGTACCGCCGGACATTTTGTGCTGGATTATATGGCCTTTCTCCTGATGTTGTTAATGACGGTCATTGTGGGTCTTGAAATGCGAATGGGAGAATAGGAATTATGAGCCAAGGCGATTTATCTCCTAAGACCTTAAAACCTGTTTCTCAAGGGCGTTTGGCCCATCATGTGCTAGCGGTCATAGGAATGGGGGCTATATTGGCCTTGTTGTCCGTGGTGATACCACTGGCAATCGAAGGGCTGCCTCGTCTAAGCATGGAATTTTTGTTCAAGTCTCCTCAGGAATTAGGCCGGGGAGGCATTGGACCAGAAATTTTCAATACCCTCGTTATGGTTGGCTTAAGCCAGGGGATTTCCTTGCCGTTGGCCATTATGGTTGCGATTTACCGGGTGGAGTATGCTCATGCCCCTCATCTGGCTCAGTGGTTCGATCGTGCACTGCATGTTGTGCTTAGTTTACCGACGGTGGTCATCGGGTTGATCGTGGTAGATTATGCGGTTATTCGCTGGCACTGGCCGGTATCCGTGGAAACAGGGATTTTGGCATTTTCTCTTATTAACTGGCCCTACGCCCTCTCTTTGGCCATTGAGGCGTTTCAGCACATTCCTGATGAATGGCGCGAAGCGTCTAGGGCACTGGGCGCATCTCGCTGGCAGACTATAACGCGTTTGATTTTACCCGTAATTTGGCCTGATATCATCGAACTGACTGGTCTTGCTACCGCCAGACTGATGGGGGAAACGGCTGCACTTATTTACACGGCCGGTATTAATGTGTCGGGCCGATTTGCCTTTTCGGCACCCGGTGAAACGGTGGCGGTTCACTTGTGGTACATACGCACAGAGGGATTGATGCCGAATGCGGATCAGGAGGCTGCAGCCACGGGTCTGGTCTTGTTATTGCTGGTGATTGCAGTGCTGTGGGTGAGTCAAAAATTTGCCGAATGGGTAAAAAACGCGAATCTCTAAATGCTACGATGAGAGCCCATGCCTGGTCTGGTTTGTCGCGGGGTGAAATCGGTTTTGGGGCCGGTATTATGGAGAGGCTCAGAGTGCAAACGACTTATGCACAAAAGGGCGAAACGTCTTTCCAGCCCTGTATCGGGATTTCACAATCCACGCGTACAGTTATCTTAGGACGCAGGATTTCTTTTCAGCCCCAGAGGTTTTTGGGGGTGAACGCCTGGTTTGCCGTGTTTTGACCCAGGAAACTGAAGTAGAGTATATTTTTAACATATGGGGGTTGCGAATTTTGAAGGTGGAAGAAGGCAAAATCGTTGGGGCAATGGGATGACAACGCGGCACCCGACATCGAAGTGCGGCAGTTATCGGTATGGTACAATCAAAGTGCCGCACTTCAGGACATTAACCTCAAGGTAGCGGCCGGTCAGATTCTCGCTGTCATCGGGCCGTCGGGTTGCGGCAAATCCACTTTTCTCCGAGTCTTAAACCGGATGATCGAGCGTTTCTCCAGTGTGAGGGTCAAGGGCATGGTGCGAATCGGGCCTTTTAATGTGCTCGATGAGCATGTTGACGTGACCCGGCTCAGGCGAGCCGTAGGCATGGTCTTTCAGCATCCTAACCCTTTTCCCATGACAATATTCGATAATGTCGCTTATGGCCCTCGTATCTTTGGCATCAGATCTCCTACGCAATTACGGAAAACCGTGGAAGATAGTCTAAAGCTGGCCGCCTTATGGGATGAAGTCCGGGGAAAATTGCGCCGAGGCGCCAATACACTGTCAGGAGGACAACAGCAGCGACTGTGCATTGCTCGCGCCTTGGCTGTCAATCCGCGTGTGCTGTTGTTGGATGAGCCCACGGCGTCTCTTGATCCGGTGTCCGCAGCAAAAATCGAGGAATTAATTGTTCAACTCAAATCGCAATACACTATGGTCATTGTTACCCATAATTTACAACAGGCGGCTCGGATTTCTGACATGGTGGCTTTTTTTGAACAAGGCCGTTTGGTCGAGATGGGAAATACCCAAGATATGTTTACGGCACCCAGGGAACGCAGAACTGAAGAATTTCTGACCGGGCGCTTTGATTAGAATGCCGTCTCACGGTTTAGTAAGGGGGGCTTGGCGAAAGACTGAGAGGAGTGTCTATGATGGTCCGTCAGACTTTCCATCATGAGTTAACGGATTTGGAACAAGAATTAATTCGCATGGGGGCTTTGGTTGAAGACCAACTGCGCCGAGCGGTGCGGTCATTAACAGAACACGATGTCATCTTAGCACACCAGGTGATTCGAGACGATGACCGGGTTGATGCGATGGAAATGGATATCGAACGCCGGTGTCTGACCCTTTTGGCGTTGCAGCAGCCATTGGCCAGCGATCTAAGAGTCGTGTCGACGGTGCTCAAGATTATCACGGATTTGGAACGCATGGCGGATCATGCCTCCGATATCGCTAAGGTGACGGTGCGCCTGAACCAAGAACCGTTGATCAAACCGTTGGTGGATATCCCGGAAATGGCCAGACTAACCAGTTCGATGGTGCGTTTGGCGTTAAATGCGTATATTCATCGCAGCATCGAGGAAGCTCTGACAATGATTCGACTCGATGACGATGTCGATCATTTATATGCACGCGTGTTTCGAGAATTGCTGGAAATAATGAGGGGGCAGCCCGAAGCAGTGGCCCAAGGCACCTACCTTTTGTTTGTGGCGAACTATATCGAACGTGTTGCCGACCATGCCACAAATCTTGGAGAGTGGGTGATTTATATGGTCACCGGACGGCGACAAGAGCTCAACCAGTAACACCATGCGATACAAAATTGAGAAAACTCTATGCATTCTATCAGGAAATAGATGCAGAATGATCATCTTTTCGTTACAATATTCACGAGCGGAAGTTCATTCTTAAGTCAAATGGGAGGTCATACCGTGATTAGAGTAGGGATCAATGGATTTGGCAGTATTGGCCGAAGGTTTTTCCGAATTGCGCAAAAACAAAAGACTTTTGAGATAGTTGCCATCAATGACTTGATGGATGCCCAGACCATTGCTCACCTCCTAAAATATGATTCCAATTATGGAATTTTCGACGCCGATATTTGGGCGGATGGTTCTGATTTGATAGTCAACGGCCAGACGATTGCCGTCTCAGCCGAAAGAGATCCTGCTTCAATTCCCTGGCGTCAATGGGGAGTTGACATTGTGGTGGAGTCGACGGGCTTATTTACGAATGCTGACAAGGCCCGATCCCATATTCAGGGTGGCGGGGCTAAGAAAGTCATTATTTCGGCTCCGGCCAGCCATGAAGACAAAACGATTGTGCTGGGAGTGAACCAGGAGCTCTATGATCCGGAACACGATCAGGTTATTTCCAACGCGTCCTGTACTACTAATTGCCTCGCTCCTGTCGCCAAAGTGCTGGATGAGGTATTTGGCATTGAATCGGGTCTCATGACAACAATTCATTCCTACACCAATGATCAAAAGTTGCTGGATTTGCCGCACAAGGATCTGAGACGGGCCCGCGCAGCTGCTATCAATATCATTCCCAGCAGCACGGGGGCAGCGAAAGCGCTTCATCTGGTTCTCCCTCAACTCAAAGGCAAACTCAACGGTATGGCCTTGCGTGTGCCCACCTCCGTGGTGTCTATTGTCGACTTGAGTGTCAATACCAGGAGTCCCATTTCTGTGGCATCGGTCAATCAAGCCTTTCAGGGAGCGGCAGAAACGTCATTGCGAGGCATTTTGCAATATAGTGAAGCGCCTCTGGTCTCTTCGGATTTCAGAGGAAATCCGCACTCGAGTATTGTGGACGGATTGGAGACGATGGCGATTGGGGATCATTTCGTTAAGGTCATGGCCTGGTACGACAATGAATGGGGTTATGCCAATCGGCTGGTAGACTTGACCAAGCTTGTGGCGGAAAAGGGTGTATAAGATGGCTGATGCATTTCGCCGCATGGAGGAAATGGGGGAGATCTCAAACAAGCGGGTTCTCGTACGAGTCGACTTCAACATTCCCCTTGATCCGGCTACCGGCCAGATTATGGATGACAGCCGAATTCAGGGCTCGTTGCCCACTCTCGTTCGTCTGTTAGAACAAGGAGGCCGTGTTATTGCCATCAGCCACCGGGGACGGCCTAAAGAACCCAATCGTAAGGATTCGCTGCGGCCGGTGGCAGATTATCTGCAAGATCATCTGGCATTTCCCGTCTACTTTCAACCGGACATCCTATCCGACCAAGTCCGTCAGGATAGCCAGGATTTGAAACCCGGTGAATTGCTGGTATTGGAAAATCTGCGGTTTCATCCCGGAGAAAAGACCAATTCCCGTGAGTTCGCACAATTATTAGCCTCCCTGGCCGATGTCTATGTCAATGATGCGTTTGGCACAGCTCACCGTGAAGATGCCTCGATTGTCGGTGTGCCCGAATTGCTGCCAGCTTATGCCGGTTTGTTGATGGCTCGGGAACTGGATCAGTTGAACCAAATCTTAAATCACCCTGAGCGTCCTTATTGGGCAATTATCGGCGGTGCCAAAGTCAGTGATAAAGTGAAGCTTTTGGGCCGCTTGCTGGAGTTGGTGAATGGCTTGGTCATTGGTGGTGGCATGGCGAACACATTTTTGAAGGCCCAGGGTTATGACATGGGCCAATCCCTCGTGGAGCCGGATGCTTTGAACACTGCGAAGGAGCTTTTGGAGAGGTCTCAAGCCCAAGGCATTCCCGTGATTTTGCCGACCGATTTGATTGTGGCCGAGAGATTTGCGGCCGATGCTCCCTTGCGTCAGACAAAGGTAGAGGACATCCAAGCGCAAGACATGGCCCTGGATATTGGCCCGATGACCATCCAAACGATCACGGAGGTCTTATCCTCAGCGAAAACTGTGTTGTGGAACGGACCTATGGGGGTATTTGAATTTGACCGGTTTGCCCAGGGGACTCTGGCTGTTGCCCGGGAACTGGCCCGACTCTCGGCTGCAGTTGTCGTGGGCGGCGGCGATTCGGTGGCGGCTGTGAATAAAGCCGGAGTTAAAGACAAACTGACCCATATTTCCACGGGCGGGGGGGCTACCTTGCGGTATCTCGAAGGGGAAGACTTGCCGGGGATTCGCGCCCTCAAAGACGCAGTGAGAAAATAGAAGGAGGTGGGAAGGACGCGCGAACGTTTTTTGATTGCAAATTGGAAGATGCATAAAACCGTGGAGGAGAGCCGGGCATTTGCCCGCGAACTCGTACGCCGCATGTCTCGGAGTGCTCCTTCCACCCAGTTGATAATCTGTCCGACAGCTTTGAGCCTATGGGCTGTCGGACAGGAATTGATTGGCTCCAGGGTGATGTTGGGAGGGCAAAATCTCGATTTGGGCCGAGAAGGAGCCTTTACCGGAGCGGTTTCGGGATATTTGCTTCATGAAGCGGGGGCAAAGTGGGTGATTGTAGGCCATTCCGAACGCCGGCAGTATTTTGGCGAAAGTGATAGTCTTGTCAGCCAAAAGGTGGCGCAAGCGTGGGAATCGCATCTGCGGCCTATTGTGTGCGTGGGGGAATCACTGAACGATTATCGGGAAGCGCGCACGATTTCCGTGATTACCCGTCAAATTGAGGCGTTATTTAAGGAAACCTCGCGAGAAGCTCTGAGGAACATTATTGTGGCCTATGAGCCGATATGGGCGATAGGAACCGGGGAAGTGCCCCAGCCATCTCAAGCTAATGACGTGGCGGCATTAATACGAGAGATTCTTGCTCAAAAGATTCCTGATGACCGTGATGATGTCCCGGTTTTATATGGAGGAAGCGTGTCCTCCAAAAATATCCATCAATTTCTCAGCCAGCCGCATATTGACGGAGCTTTGGTGGGCGGGGCATCATTGCATGTGGAGGAATTTTTGAAAATGGCGGATATTGCTCCTTACGAGAATACCAACCAGGAGCAATAGCGGGAAAGAAGGGTACAACCAGCGTGGTGCGACCGACGGTGCTCATGGTATTGGACGGATGGGGAATGGCCCCCCCATCCTCTACCAATGCCATAACCAAAGCGCCAGATTCCAATATGCAGGCTTTACAACAGCAATATTTATTCTCTTCGCTTGAGGCTCACGGCCGTGCCGTAGGGCTTATGGCGGGACAGATGGGCGACTCCAATGTCGGCCATTTAACCTTGGGCGCGGGAAGAATAGTTCCCCAGAACTTGGTGAGAGTTTTTGACGCCATCGAAAACGGCGAATTATCGCAAAATCCTGTCATTCAGGACATTATTCGTTATGGTCAAACTCGTGCGGTCCATATCATGGGCCTTTTGTCGGCAGGTGGTGTCCACAGTCATCAAGAGCATTTGAAAGCTTTGTTGGAGGTATTGGCTAAAAAAGGTCTCACCCAGGTCTATTTGCATTTATGGCTCGACGGGCGGGATGTGGATCCCCACAGTGCCCCGTCATCCTTGGATTTTTTGGCTGGCGTTCTCAATGAATTAGGTGTGGGTCGTATCGCCAGCGTATGCGGGCGCTATTATGCCATGGACCGGGATAAAAGATGGGATCGGACGGAAAAAGCCTATCGAGCTATGGTCGAGGGCAAAGGCAAACCGGCCTCCAGTGCTGTAGAAGCGGTTTTAACATCGTACGAGGAAGGCATGGGGGACGAATTCATCACCCCCAGTACCATCGTCGATTCTGAGGGAAAACCAGTGGTCTTGATAAAAGAAGATGACGTCGTGCTGGTCTTCAATTTTCGTGCCGATAGGGTCAGGCAAATGACTCGGGCTTTGGCCGATCCGGATTTTGAGTTCTTCTCCAGGCCCATGAAGCGCGTTCATTATTTGGCTGGCATGACCCAATACGATGAAAATTTTGTTTTGCCGCATATCTTTGCGCCTATCACTGTGACTAATAACCTGGCTGAGTGGTTGAGTCGCCAAGGGCTTTCACAATTGCACGTGGCAGAAACTGAAAAATATGCGCATGTAACGTTCTTTTTCAATGGCGGTGTCGAACGGGTGTATGACGGGGAGTCTCGTGTCTTGATCCCTTCTCCTAAGGTCGCTACTTATGACCTTCAGCCCGAGATGAGTGCCACTCGTATTGCTGATACGGTGATCCAAAATCTCAATGAGGGTGAAAATGATTTTATCTTGTTGAATTTCGCCAACAGTGATATGGTCGGACATACTGGGGACCTAAAGGCGGCTTCCGAAGCCGTTCGGGTGGTTGACACTCAAATCGGACGGATTGCTGATGCGGTTCTGGAACAAGGAGGGCTTTTGGCCATTGTGGCTGATCACGGCAATGCGGAAGTCATGGTGGCGCAGCATGGGGAGAAGCATACCCAACACACCACGAATCCGGTGCCATTTGTCTTGGTGGGACCCAAATCCTTGTTGGACCATTGGAAACTGAGGCCTACAGGGGGACTCAAAGATGTCGCTCCCACCTTACTAGATGCCATGGGGTTGCCAAAGCCCTTTGAGATGACTGGAGAGTCTTTGCTGATAAGAGGGGGCACAAGCGCTTGACGAAAGACCGTATAAAGACGTTGCAAGCTATGGAGATTCTGGATTCACGGGGAAATCCGACCGTGGCCGTCCATTTGGAACTGGAGGACGGGACACAAATCATCTCGCGAATTCCTTCTGGGGCGTCCACGGGAGCTCATGAAGCGGTGGAGTTGCGAGATAACGATCCGGCGCGTTTTGGAGGGAAAGGGGTGCTGGGGGCTGTCAAAAATGTTAATGAAGTCATTGCTCCGGCTTTAGTGGGTCAATCCGTTTCCGATCAAGCAGCCGTTGATCAACGTCTTCTGGAGTTAGATGGCGATCCCCGCAAAGCGAAACTTGGCGCCAATGCCATATTGGCCGTGTCCCAAGCTGTGCTAGGGGCTGCGGCTCAAGTCCATGCCGAGCCGTTATACCGGTATCTTGGCGGCTTAAACGCGTCAGTCTTGCCCGTGCCTTTGTTGAATGTTCTCAACGGCGGCGCGCATGCTGACAACAATGTTGACATTCAAGAATTCATGCTGGCTCCTGTGGGCGCCGCGAGTTTTCACGAAGCCATGCGTATGGCCCAGGAAAGTTATCAAGCGCTAAAAAAAATTTTACAGGAAAAGACATTGCGAACGGCTGTCGGAGATGAAGGCGGATTTGCCCCGGATTTGGATTCTAACCGCGCTGCATTGGATTTATTGATTCAAGCTCTGGAGAGAGCGGGACTCCAACCCGGCCAGGACATCGTTTTGGCTTTGGACGTGGCCGCGACAGAACTCAAGCGTGAGGCTGGCTACGCTTTTGAAGGATCGATTAAAACCGGTCCTCAGTTGATTGATTATTATCACCGGCTGATTCGTGACTATCCCATCATTTCGATTGAGGATGGATTAGCGGAAGACGATTGGGAGAACTGGCAATTAATGACCGAACGCTTAGGCGATCAAATTCAGCTAGTGGGTGATGACATCTTCGTAACCAATGTCGACCGCATTCAAAAAGGCATTGAAGAGGCCTGTGCTAACGCTGTATTAATTAAATTAAACCAGATTGGCACGGTCTCGGAAACGTTGCAAGCCATTCGGTTGACCCATCACGCCGGATGGAAGGCGATTGTCTCCCACCGTTCGGGAGAAACGGAAGACACAACTATAGCTGATTTAGCGGTGGCCATCAATGGGACGCAGATTAAGACGGGAGCTCCAGCTAGAGGAGAGAGAATCGCCAAATATAACCGGCTTTTGGCCATAGAACAGATGGATCCCACGCTCGAATATGCGGGATGGGAGGCCTTTCGCCCATGAATTTGGAATTAAGACGGGTGGGCGAAGGGGTTTTTGCGACCAATCGCGCGGTGATGCAAGCAGAGGTGGCGGATGCCGTCATCTTTGATATGGACGGCGTGTTGATTGATGTTCACTCGTCATACCCCCTGGCGATTTGTCAAGCGGTGACCCATTACCTGAAGGAAACGGGCTTTGAGGGGGAAAATCTGGCGTGTACGCCCGAGGAGACCACGTATTTCAAGGCGGCGGGGGGATTCAATAACGACTGGGCTTTGGCTCAGGGCATGGCGTTGGTATTTCTCGTCAAGGCCGTTATGGCAGGAAGTCGTGACTATTCGCTGCTGCAGCAGTCATCTCCCGATATCCTGACTTTATCCCGAGCTATTGCTCAACATGGCGGCGGGCTGGGAGGGCTGGTACGGGCTCTTGAGGGACTGGTAGACGAAAAGGATTTCGAGACGATTTCCCAAAATTGGGATAAAGACCGCATTATGCGTTTGGCGATGGAATATTATGCGGGAGACGAGTGCCCCAAAGTTTTTGGGGTCCCTAATGAAACCGTTAGAGGGCCGGGGTTGATTGTCCAAGAACGGCCTTTAATTTCCCGTGAGGACTTATTGAGGACCCCCTTTCGATATGGATTGTATACGGGACGAAACCAAGGGGAAGCCGTGGTGGCAATGAATAGCGCGGGTCTTGACGGCATTTGGGATGATGAAGCGATGATTACCGAGGACAAAGGAATTCACAAACCGGACCCTGCAGGTCTGGTAGCGATTGCTAAGACACTATCGCCAAGGTTGATGATCTATGCGGGTGATAACCTGGATGACTGGCAGGCTCAGGCGCGATATGAGGCTGAACGCGCTTTAGACGATCCCCCCTGTTTGTTTTGCGGGATTCTCGGCGGCTCTCCGGGTCCTCTCGCCTACTCTTTGTTTTTGGATCGCGGAGTAGACTTTATGGCTGAGAGCGCGAGAGAGCTGCTCGAGTGGCTGAACTTGCGGCGGCAATATACGTCTTAAGGGACACGGGTGGTGAACATGTCATTGTCAATTCCCGGGGATAATCTGTCCCAGTGTTTGCCTAAATTCTCCAAACAAGGGTAACAAAATATGCAGGTTATTCTTTATTTCCAGGATCCAAATTGACTGGTGGTTTTTGCCGCTTCCGAAAAACCACGCACATAGCGGGCCCTCCTTCGTATTATGCAGTATTGCGAAGGAGGGCAAAATCATGCAATTGGAGCAAGACCTAGACCGACTGCCTTTAACCCGCTTTCACTACCGCTTAATTACAGTCGCGGGTCTGGGTACGCTATTTGACTCAATGGATGTTGGGATCATTTCATTCGTTTTGGCGGCCTTAATTGCCGCATGGCATTTAAACAGTATGATGATCGGGGTTGTGGCTTCGATTAGTTTGGTAGGTATGGCCCTGGGAGCGGCGTTGGCCGGAACAATGGCCGACCGTTTGGGCCGTCGCCGCATTTTTGTTTTGACCCTCGCTATCTATAGTCTGGGCACGGGCCTTTCGGCAGCTGCCTTCGCAGTGTGGATGTTGGTGGTGTTTCGCTTTATTGTCGGAATCGGGTTAGGTGGAGAGTTGCCTGTAACCAGTACAATGGTTACGGAATTTCTGCCTCGCAAGCATCGTGGCAGGGGTATCGTGCTGCTGGAGAGTTTTTGGGCTGTGGGATGGTTGATTGCTGCTTTAGTCTCTTACTTCCTGATCCCGCGTTACGGATGGCGTGCAGGATTTCTCTTTGGTATGCTGCCTGCTTTGTACATTTTGTATTTGCGCCGGCACATTCCTGAATCCCCTCGGTTTCTCTTACGCACGGGCAAGTTGGCAGAAGCCCGCAATGTCTTGTCTTTGGTCGCGGGACATGAGGTGGCTGCAACTAACACGGATTCGCCGCTCGCTTCGACTGGTGCCTCGTTTCGGGAATTGTTTCACTCGGGACAAACGAAGAAGACGCTAATGCTTTGGATTCTATGGTTAGGGATGAATTTTGCCTACTATGGCATGTTTTTGTGGCTGCCGTCTGTTTTAGTCACCCATGGGTATTCGTTGGTCAATTCGTTGAAGTACACCTTGATTGTCACTATTGTCCAGTTACCGGGGTACTTTTCCGCGGGCTTCTTAGTTGATCGCATTGGGCGCAAGCCTGTTCTTGTGAGCTATATTATATTGTCGGCCGTTTTTGCTTACCTATTTGGGCATGCGCATGGAGTGGAACAAATCTTACTCTTTGGATCCGCCTTGTCTTTCTTCAATTTGGGCGCTTGGGGCGTTACTTACGCCTATACGGTTGAGCAATATTCTACGATGAACCGTGGCACTGGAGCAGGGTGGGCCATGGGCGTCGGCCGTGTGGGCGGTATTGTCGGTCCTGCCATCGTGGGAGTATTGTTAACGATGAAATTGGGACTGGGGGACATTTTTGGGGTCTTTACGGCGATTTTGTTAATTGCTGCCTTAGCCGTTGCTCTTTTCGGCAAAGAAACCAAAGGCCAGGCGCTTGAAACCGTGGGTCATGAGATATAGAAAAGTTAGGCGAAGGCGGTTTTGATTGAAGAGTGCTTTGTCCCACAAGGTGCTTGCGTCATCTTTAGTCCATAAAGCCTATAGCCTGTGTTGATGGGCGTGAGGTGGGGGTGGCTTTTGTTGCAGAGGGGATGTGATATAATGAAGTAACTTATAAAGCGGGCCTGGCTTGCGCAAAATGGGGAAGGATGTTTCAGTGATAACGGTATTAGCGATTTTGGAAGTGTTGTTATCGGCAGCGGTCATTGCCGCCATTATTTTACAGACTGGGTACAGTGCGGGTATTTCTGGTGCCTTTGGCGGCGGTAGCGGGCCCTCTGGATATACCGGCAAGAAACAAGGGGTTGACCAGCTTCTGGAAAAGGCTTCCCTTTACCTGTCTATCGCATTGGCAATCGTGACCTTGTTAATGGTTCATTATTGGCGGTAGCATGTGAATACTATCTTGAGTTGTATGTTTAGAACCTCTGAAAGGGCGGTAGCCGGGCAGAGGTTCTCTGTGTTCGAAGGCTGATAAAATAGAGACTAGTATGAACTAAGGAGGTGGAATATGCCTAGGAAAAAGAAATCGGCATCCAATCCCCGCCGCCCGGTCCATTCTCGCGCTGTGCATCCGTCGCACCGAGATTCCAAGCGGTTGCCAGAACGGATATTTGCGCTTTTGTCCAATGGACAACCCTTGTTGGAAGAACAATTGTTCAAGAAATTGAACAAGGGACAGGGTTTTGATAAGGCACTGTTTAGGATTTACACACAGTATCGCAAGGAAGGCTGGCTAATGCGCGCGGATACGGGGCATATCAGCATCCGGGTACGTACGGGTCATTTGCGCATTAATCCGCGCGGATACGGGTTTGTGGTCAGTTCCGATTATCCGCAGAACGATGTGTTTGTTCCGGCCCGGTGGTTTCAAGGTGCTCAGCATGACGATCAGGTGTTGGTTTGGTACCGTGAGACATCGGACGGCCTGGAAGGCAGAGTTATGGACGTTATTCAACGCGCTACCATTTCTGTAACCGGACGCTTGGAAAAAAGTCGGTCGGGATGGAAGGTCGTGCCTGATGATCCCCGAAAGCCCTCTGTGGAAGTGTCGGTCTCCAAACACCAAAAAATGCACCCAGGAGATATCGCGCAAGCGACGATTACGGAATGGCCTCTGGATCCCAAACGCACTGTGCGCGGAGAATTGACCACTAATTTAGGGAATCCCTTTGTGCCTGGCGTTGATGTGTCTGTGATCGCGTTGGAGCACCATTTGCCTTTAGACTTTCCCCCAGCTGTTAAAAAGGCCGCGGAAAAGTTGCCCCGGGCGGTTAGAGAAGAAGATAAAACCGGACGGCTGGATTTGAGTCGTGAACTGATTGTGACGATTGATGGCGCTGATGCCAAAGACCTGGATGATGCCATTTCGGTCAAACGTTTGGATTCAGGGGGATTTGAAGTCGGCGTCCACATTGCCGATGTCAGTTATTACGTTGAAGAGAACTCGCTTTTGGATATGGAAGCCATGGAAAGGGGCACGAGTGTGTATCTCGTGGACCGGGTGATTCCGATGTTGCCAGAGCGTCTCTCCAATGGAATTGCCAGTTTAAATCCAGGCGTTTCCCGCCTCACGGTGTCGGCTCTGATAACACTGGACCGAACGGGTGAGGTTACGCACGTTGAATTTCACCGTTCGGTGATTCGCTCAAAATTCCGACTGACGTATGAGGGTGTCAATGCTGTTTTGAAGGATGAACAGGAGGATGAGCATCATTTGAAGCCATTCTTGGAAAACGCCTTGGCTGTTCGCAATATACTGCGAGCCAAGAGAATGGCGAGAGGTGCCATCGACTTTGATATTCCAGAATCTAAGGTGATTTTGGACAGCAGTGGGTTTGTTGTAGATGTGGTGGTGCGAGAACGGGGGCTGGCGGAAAGCATTATCGAAGAATTGATGCTTTTGGCTAATGAAATGGTGGCTAGAGAAATAATTGCCAAAAAACTGCCGGGACTTTTTCGTGTCCATGAACCTCCGGGTGAACGGCTTGAACAGTTTCGGGAAATGATCGGGGTTCTTGGATACCGACTGCCTGAAGCCTTGAAACCCAAGCATTTGCAGGATCTGATCAACCATGTGCAAGGGAAATCCGAAGAGAGAGTTGTTAACACGGCTCTTTTACGGACCATGAAACAAGCACGCTATCACAGTGAAAATGCGGGACATTTTGGACTGGCAACCAAGGAATACACGCATTTTACCTCACCGATCCGGCGCTACCCGGATCTTTGGGTGCACCGCGTGCTCACAGCCTATTTGCAAGGAACCGCTGATGAAGAAACACTTAATAGATGGCGATCAAAGCTCAACGTGGTTGCGGAACTGACCTCACAACGGGAGCGGGAGGCGATGGATGCCGAACGTGACTCCGTGGCCTTAAAAGAGGCACAATTTATGGCGGACAAATTAGGAGAGCAATATGAAGCCATCATTTCCGGCGTCACTAATTTTGGTCTCTTTGTTGAATTGCCTAACTTGATAGAGGGATTAGTGCGGCTGGAAGATTTGCCTCCAGATTACTGGATTTTTGATCCTGTGCATTACCGGCTTAAGGGTCAGCGCACAGGACGTGAATATCTGTTGGGACAAGCGGTGCGAGTGGAAGTTATTCGGGTTGACGTGGCCTTGAAACGCATTGATTTTCGCTTGATCCACGAACATTCCAGCCGCATCCACCCTAAACGAAGGCAGCGTGTTTAGATGAAATTGGGCTGAATACCTGCCTCAACGATTTCTCGCCACAAGGTTTTTGGCTTTGTGCAGGGACCGAATGAGAGAGCCGACTCCTACGATTAACACGGTAAATGCGACCAAAACAAATCCCATGCCGAGAGTATGCAGATTGTGGATATGAAGGGGACTGATCCAAGCCACCTTTTCCAATCCTGGAAAAGCCAAAGTCAAGACGCCTGTGACGGCGAAAGCGATGCCTCCATAAAGCAAAGTGGCCGAAGCGGTGCTCTTGGCCACGCTTTTCGCCATTTCTGCAGGGATATGGGCCCGGGCCATCCAGTGACCGAATAATGCCGCGGCACTGGCTTGGATGGTCATTGTGCCCAAGCCGAAACATGTGCCGGGAACCCATCCAAGCCATGGATTATTCATGCTGGGGGCGAGGACGGTATAGATAATGATGGCAAAGGCGCCAAATCCCCATCCGGCGATAAAACCATGGCCCATCGCCATCCACGGTGAAAGATCTCGCATCGGCCCAAAACTCTCCTTCTGTTCCTGATGGTGAAAAGCTTTCAGTCCGTGGACATGAAAAACCCGCCCGGTTGACCGAATATACCATCCTGCCAAAAACATAGCCAGTCCAACGAAAACGTAAACGGGGGCATCCATTTTCGGGTTTTGCATCCACTTTGCCAGAGGCAGATAAGCGAGTTCGGAAGCGATTGCGCGCTGCACAGTAAAGGCCAAGGAAAATGAGAGTCCCGCTTTCAGCCCGCCCTGGGTTGAATAAGCACCAATGGCGTAACTAAAAGTAATAGGCCAGGTATGTTCATCTGGCGTAACTCCGTGGACCATGCCTAATAAGAAGGCGGTAAGGATGATGCCTGCCACAGGAAGCCCGGTATGAGGATTCCATAGATTGATGGATGACAGCAATGGGACTCCCTCCTTTTTCATTCGACAGTATGAGCAAAAAAGTCAAAAGGGACTTGCCAAAAATTTTTTATGAAGTTGGCTGCCAGGAAGCCGGGGGATGAAACCTTTTTGCCGTGCTTGGCGTTAACAATGGTAGAGGTGAGTTCCATGAAATTATGGAAAGCGTGGCATATCGGAAATCCTAAGAATGTCACAATGCCTTACAAGGCCCATATTTTACTGCGTTTTAATAGAACCCGCATCCTTTGGACCGAGTTCGGGTCGGCCCCCATATGGACCGAGGGTAAAATAATTTGGAAAAAAGAATCTCCGTCATGGCAACGCCTGCAATTTGCGGACAGCACCTGGTGGTGCGGGCAGAAAGGGCGGACGGTGGCTTTAGTCGGTCGGGGTCAGCGACCGCCTGTGGTGATTGCACAAGGAGATTGGCTAGGAGTTTTGCCTCCCGGACGAGGATCGTGCAGTGGCCTATTGCCTTTTGATAAGCTCTGCACAGCAAAAGTTCGTGAGCCGAAGTCCGATCGACACCAGCGAATTGCCAGGTAAATGGTTTTTGGGGAGAGAACGCCTCTGTTCGTGTTGTCTTTCAGGATGATTACGTTAAAGGTCTTGCACGTGGAAGTTTTGCGACGCGATGAAAAATCTTCTTTTTGAGGTTTGTTGCTTTTCCGTTGAATGATCAACCCTTGTTTTTACTCAGAATATGAATCGCAGAAAGAACAATGTCCTTGGTGTGTCTTCGCTCTTTCATTCTATGCACACAACTGCTTCGGGCGGAATCAGGGCACGATGATTCGGCGAACGGCCAACGCGGCTCATTTGATATTTTGTGCGCGGGGTTATATAATTTTAACGCACTACGTGACGGGGGTTTGATTTCATGGCGAGAAATGAAAGAGCTATTGCCGAAAACAGAAAAGCTCGTCACGATTACTTTATCGATGAGGTGATCGAGGCCGGTATGGTGCTGACCGGGACCGAAGTGAAGTCATTGAGGGCAGGACGCGTGAACTTGCGCGATAGTTTTGCCCGGTTCGATAAGGGAGAGTTGTATCTTTTTAATTGTCATATTGCTCCGTACGATCATGGTAATCGGTATAACCATGATCCGTATCGAAACCGTAAGCTGTTAGTGCACCGAAAACAGTTGCGGGAGTTGTCTGCACGCGTGAAACAGGAAGGGATGACATTGATTCCGGTCCGGTTGTATTTTGACCGGAGAGGACGCGCAAAACTTGCTTTAGGAGTGGCTCGAGGAAAAAAGCATTATGACAAGCGGCAGACGATAGCCAAGCGTGATGCCAATCGGCGTATAGAACGGGCACTGAAGCAGCGCGTCTAGATGTGGATGGGATATAGCATGGGGGCGAACTAGATTCGACGGGGATGAACGGGGTGTTGGAACGCGAGTCGAGGTCCTGTGCCTCGTTAAACAGCAGGAAAACAATAAGTGCCAACAACACTGAAGAAAACTACGCTTTAGCTGCTTAATCCCAGCTAACGCCTGAGTCCCAAGTTCCTACCTTCGGATTCGTGGCGTAAAAATGTAGGATACCTCGGTATCTTGTCCGCGATATTGAGGGAATACTAGGACTGGCCGTGCAGAGGCCGCGCTGTGTACGACACTGCATGGTGAGACGAATTTCACAGCTACGCTCGTAGGGTTCCGCACGACGTATCCTCGGACGGGACGGGCAGCACGTCCCCGCCTCCACCAAGTTTTTCTCCCGCCAATGGGTGGGAGTTTTTTTTAGACTGTTTGAATGAGAGGGGTCTGTCTCATGATTCGACGCGACGGGCGAAGCAATGATGCTATTCGGCCTGTAGATTTTCAGTTGGGTTTTAATGCCTGGGCAGAGGGTTCTTGCTTGATTTCTGTCGGGAATACCCGGGTTTTAGTGACGGCAACAGTGGAAGATAAAGTGCCGCCATTTGTGCGGGGAAGTGGTCAAGGATGGGTATCGGCCGAATATGGTATGTTGCCTCGGGCTACCCATGAAAGAACTCTCCGAGAGGCGGCAAGAGGTCGGCAACAGGGAAGAACCGTTGAGATTCAACGGCTTATCGGCCGATCATTGCGAGCTATTCTCAATCTGAAATCGCTGGGCGAAAGAAGCATATTGCTGGATTGCGACGTCATTCAGGCAGACGGCGGTACCCGGACAGCGGCTATTACCGCGGGGTTTGTGGCTTTAACGCAAGCTTTGACAAAGATTAACAAGACTTCGCCTTTTTCTGCCAAGCCTCTTAAGGACTGGATGGCGGCAATTAGTGTGGGGCTGCACGACGATGAAGTGTATTTGGATTTAAACTATCATGAAGATTCGCAAATTGGTGTCGACATGAATGTGGTTATGACGGGTCAGCACCAGTTGATTGAACTTCAGGGCACGGCTGAACACGGTCTCTTCACACGTTCTCAGTTAGATTTACTGTTGGATTTTGTCGAACCCGCTATCGATGATCTGATCGCGTTGGAAAAGACAATATTGCCTGAAGGAGCGCTGTTGATTGGATAAGATGAGTGCACCCATAGTCTTGGCAACCCATAACCGTGGTAAGTTAGAAGAATTTCGCCGTCTCTTTGCATCGACTGATGTGCATCTTCGGCTGGATGATTTTTCGACGGAAGAAATTATTGAAGAAACCGGGGTAACTTACCGGGACAATGCCGAATTGAAAGCGCGAGAGGTGGCGAGAAGAACGGGACATTGGGCTTTAGCCGATGACTCCGGGGTGGAAGTGGATGCTTTGGGCGGGTTGCCCGGAGTAAATTCCGCTCGTTTTGTCAGTGCCGACAGTTGGGAAAACAGCCGCGAAATCTTGTTGCGTCTTATGGAGACGCCGTGGGCCAAAAGAACCGCAATGATGCGTGCCGTCCTTTGTTTGGCTTCGCCTCAAGGTCTAGTCTTTTTTTCGGAAGGCGTCGTGGAAGGCCACATCCTGACTTGGCCCAGGGGGCAGGCCGGATTCGGTGTCGACCCCATCTTTAGTGTGGACGGGGACACATCATTGGCCGAATGGAGTCAGGAGTTAAAGGACCGCGTGTCACACCGGGGCATGGCCGTCCAAGGGATTATTCCGATTATCCAACAAGTGATGGCGTTGTAGGGTTCATAGGGTATGTAGGGCCACGGGGCCTGGAATTGAAGGGGCCTGCGGTGGCGTAATTTAGGGCCATTGAACCAAAACGATGCTCCCTAAGATCAAGAGGCCTCCCAATGCCACGTTGAGTCCAATGGGCTGTGCGAGCAAGAGCCAGCCGAACAATGCACTAAACAACGGTGCGAGAAATAAGAAGGCACTCGTTTTGCCCGCATCACCGTGACTCAGCAGATAAAACCAAATCGTAAATTGTACTACGGAACCCATAACAGCCAACCAAATCAGGATCATGAACAAGTTTTCCGACCATGCGATTGTCAAGGGTTCGGAGAAAGTGCCCCAGCCTAATAGAACTATTCCGCCCCAAAACATCTGGTATGCCGTTAAGGTCCATACATCCATCGAGGTGCGCCAGTGGGCAATTAATAGTGTAGAAATGGCCCAACATGCTGAGCCGGCCAGGACGATTAAGGCACCGGACTTGAAACTCAAGGGGCTGGCTAACGTGATGCCAACGCCCGCAAGTCCCGCTGTCACGCCGACCCACTGGCGAATACGGTAACGGGTCCCATAGAGAAGACGGGAAAGCATTACCACGAGCAGGGGATTAGTGAACAACAAAAGAGCCGATTCCCCGGCACTAATGGTCCGCAAGCTGAGAAAAGAAGGGCCTGTGGTACCGGCGGTTAAGAACAAGCCTACGAGGGCAATTTTCAACCAGGACGATAGCCCTTGCGGTTTGGGCCGATGCATGATCCCGAGACTCAAAATCATGATACCTCCCGCTAACACAAACCGTAACCCGGCCAAAATTAAGGGAGGCGCATAAACGAAGCCGAGTTTGCCGACAGCAAACGTGCTGCCCATTAACAGGGTTGTCAATAACACTAAGGGAATTTTCCATCCTTGGGGTCGCATGAATTTTGGTTCGTCCCTTCTCCAGTCTCCTTTCTCTTCTTGCGGGGATTGTGCCCTTGCTCTACAGCATCCGAGACTGGCAGATGTGTTAACATTGACTGGGAAAAATATGAAAGAGGGTGATATTGTGCGTGATTGGGCCGATCTTTTATCCCCTGTGCATCTGACTCTCGTTCTTCTGGGAATTGGCATATTATCTTTAAGCTTCTGGAAGAAAAAGCAAAGATAAACCCAAGAGACTTAGCGTAAAGAACACAATATTAGTCTGCTGATAAAATTATCATAGGACAAATTTCGGTTGGAAGCTTTGATGTCGATATTCCTTGACGGTTGCGACTGAATTTTTCTTCTTATCTGTCGATTTGGTGCACCAGCATTCCGTTTGGTACGCTTTACAGAACGCTTAGAAAATTTCTGTCGAAGTGTCCTTAATGATGCCTTTACAAATATTTAGGGAAAAAGTTCCGTTTGGGCCTTATCTAATAATATTTTCCGAGACAATATGGCTTTGGGCATCGGCGGTTAAATATTGGCTTTAGCAATTTTAGCTCTTTCGGTTGAAGGCAAGTCGTCGATTTTAGCCCAACATTTTTATAATACACTATAAATCCCTCATATCTAGTTGAATTCGAGATATGTTATGATCATGAAGAGCATCCAGCAACTGATGGCGTTCTTGAACCGGATCATCGGGGCACATCCACAACCAAGTTGGGCCTCGGTAGAAGGGAGTGGCAAAGGTGACAGACCATGCAGGTTCTTCAGGGACCCACCGAACATCCGCGACAACCGCTTCCGGAGGAGCTGCACTCTCGCGGCAAAACCAGTCCCAAGTCGTGTCCAAGACAACATGATTCCATAAATTCAGACTCGATGTGAGAGCGTCTGACCACAAGTCAGGCAAATCGGGTAACACGATGGTGTCAGGCAAAACTTGCTGCAGCAAAGCAATTACCGTGTCTTGCCAAGCTGAACCATGAGAGTACATCGTGTCGGATTCTTCCCACGGAATGTCTTGATCCCACAAAGGACGATGTGAAACCTCAGAGTCCAACACGACGGCACCAAGGAGAAAACGTAAATGGATTGTAGCCGAATGCTCACTGGTACTGGAGTTCTCGGGTTCGAGAGATGGTGGAGGCAAGTGATAGGGCTGGGATGAAGCAGCAGCTAAAAGTTGCTGCAGCCATTGGTAACGCGCGGACCACGTACTCGGTAAATCCTGCAGACGATAAAGGTGGGGTAACAAGATAAGGGTGGGAAGGGCATCGATGAGATGGTGCTGGCGAAAACTCTGGGCTAATTGATTCAGTGTTTCCGTTAAAGGAATATTTAACGGCAAAGTAAAAGATGACGGCGTGATGAAAACCAGGGGAACTAAAAAGCAAGTCAGTTCGGCAATAGTGGGGTCGCTCGAGACCTTGTCGGGCGATACGATAATATCCATGGTCGAGGCGGCATCCTCAGCCCAAAAGAGAATACGTGCGGCAGCCTCGAGATCACCATGGACCCCAAGGTAGTCCAAAGCACGCTCAATCGAGCGATCTGACCCGCGAGCAATTAAACGGCTTACCAGATCGGCCAGGCGTCCCTCTTGCGGTGAAAAATCATCGCTCTGGGTAGCTTGGGCCAAAGTAATTAGGCGTTCAGTCTCATTCTGACGGGGATTCTTTTTGTGTTTGGTCAACGTCACGACACCCTTTCCCATAAAAATAAATACAACGAATTCCTTAAGATTCGACGCGCGGCATTATAATACATGGCGCTATGTGACGCAGGCCATTGCGCTACGATTTGCCGCATGGACAATCGTGGCAGAATTCGATGTTTGGGAACCAACAGAAGCACTAAGTTCTTCTGTTGATCCCATGCTGGTGCCTCAACCGGGAACAATTCGCACACTGTGGCTGTGGTTTTGATAACGTTTGAACAGAATAAGCATAGTGCGACACCTCGGTGTTGTGGGTATACTCACATGATACATGATGGCAGAGCTGGTGTAATGGCACAGAACTTAACGAGAAACCTGTAAAATCGTTAGAAAACCATGGATCTACGCGGAGGATTCAAGAATTCTCCTGGATTTTGCGTGTCGGGCTTCAAGAGAATCCTTGAGAAATGACGCTCGGTTGAGAGGAGCCCTGGCAGACAAAGTGCTACTAAGAAGTGAAAGAAGGAATGGACAGAGAACGCTCTGTGGTTTTGTGAGGGTGAGGTATTTTTGATAGACGTTTTCTCTGGTGTGAGGGCAATGATGATATTTCAGTCTGTCAACTGCCCGGGGATAGGTTGCAATAAGAGTGACGGAAGAAGGATTGATGAGAATTGTGGAGGATCTTGTATCAAAGGTGTTGTGACAGGTGTTTTCGCTAAAGCAGGTTAGATTGTTCCTGTATATATGGCTGCCGGATCAAAGGCGGCCTGAGGCCAAATGGATAGCTTCCGGCCGGTATCGCAGACGCGTCATGGCCGTGATGCCAATGACTGGTCCCACCGCCAGGATCATCATAACGTGATTCCAACCCCACAGAGGAGCCAGCCACCCGACTAAGTCGATGGATCCGATGGTTATCAGAAAGCCCACGGCCATTTGCAATGTTAATGCACTTCCCAAGAGATCAGACGGACTTAATTCCGTGACGGCAGTGGAAAACTGTGCCGAGTCCGCAATGACACTGATTCCCCACACTATGGCCACAAAAAATGTCCAGAACGGATTGTGCCCGTAAGTCAGACCGATCAGGAGGGCCATCGCACCACTCACTCCCATAGCCATTATGGTTGCCAGGGTGCGCCCAAAGCGGTCGGCAACCCATCCACCCAGTAGAGCGCCCAAAAAACCCGCCAAACCAATGGCAATAAAGCTGATGCTGCCTGCGATGGCAATGAGAGCGGTGCCATGCCAGAAACGGGATTCGCTGGCTAGAAGAAAGGCCGGAAGCCAGGTCCACATCGCATACAGTTCCCACATATGGCCCCAATAGCCAAGATTGGCCAGCATCACCGGTCGGTCGCGCAATACCGAACCAATGCGATCCCACCGAAATGCCGGTGGATGAAACGTGGCTGGATACTCCGGAACTATCCATATCACTATAGCCGAGCCGATGACGGCTAAGATTGCACTCGCTCCCAAGACCATCCGCCAGTTTTGCATCGCCGGCATGCCGGTAAAAAGATGAGGCAAGGCAGAACCGACGGTGAGTCCGCCAATGAGAATACCTACAGCCAGGCCACGTTGCTTAGGAAACCATTGGGCAATCCATTGCACGGCTACAGGATAAACGACAGCCAGTGTGGCCCCTGTGACGGCTCTTAGCACAAAAGGCGCCCATCCTCCGGATGAAAATGCCAATAGCGCCATAGTGCTAAGAGCGGCTCCCAAACTGCCCCAAGCCATGAGTCGTCTGAGCGGGATGCGATCGGCCAAACCCAGCGTGGAACTTAACAGTGCACCTGCCACAAACCCCAGCTGCACCGAGGCGGTTAACCAGGGGGCCCGAGAAGCGGGGAGGTGCCATTGATGAACGAGAGCAATGGTCACCGCGGAAGCGCTGAACCAGACACTCATGGTTAAGAGCTCAGCAAAAGTAATCCAACCCAGAGCTCTCCATTGCAGGGAATTCACCTCATAGGTTTCGGAACCTTTTGAAGTGGGGAGCATACTCTACCATTCCTTTTTTGTTTTTTGCCGTATTATCCATAGGTCCTCATGGGTGCAAAACTCTTTCTGGTCCCTGACATCATCATAACCAAGGTCGTTACTATACAATATATATTTTTGCGATCCTGACGTCAATTCTTGGCCTCTTCTTTCTTGATTCATACCCTACATCACACATACCGATTTTTTTGACAAGAGGAGTAAGGCGCACGAGTTCAGCCACAAATATTCTTGACAACAATACTATAAAAAGTATAGTATTAATAAACTCGTCACATTGACCTATGTGAGCCAGTCTTGTCGATGAGCGAGGATGAATGGACTTGCCAGTATATTTCGATCGTGCACCGAAAATTCCTTTTGGATCGTCTTAAATATGCGAGGAGGATATCGATGTCCAAAATAGCATTTTGGATTACCGCAGGCCCCGACTTACGTGATAAAGCCTTAGCCAATATGGTCTTGGCCGGAAGGTTGAAGGCCAATCGCCAGCAGGATGTGGAAGTTTACTTTTTTGGACCCGGCGTACAACTAGCAGGGAGCAATGATGAAGCTATCACCCAAGCTCTCAAAATATTAACAGAAGGTCAGGTGTCCTTAGGTGCCTGTCCTTTTAATGCTGAACAGTATGGCGTCACTCAAACTGTGGGAGACCAGGGAATTAGAATGGAACCTGCCGGTGAAGCATTAGTGCGGCTGACACAAGAGGGATATCAAATCATTGGCGTTTAACGGTAGTTGGCGGTTTCGCGAGTATCTTAGCCGCTAGGGCTGAAATTCTCTCCCATCCTCACTGAAGATTTCTGGCCTGCGGGCAACGAATTTGACGGTTAGTCGTTGCTGCAGGCCACTTTAGGTCCTTCGATTGTCTCACCGACGTTACGGCTGGAAAATTGCGGGGGATCTTTGCCGATCCAGTGCGAATTGACGTGGAAAATCTCTTAGGGGTCAAGTGAATTGTGGTAGCAAGGATGGTTAGGCTCCATTACTGTTGAGAATGGGACCGCAAATAGTGGGTGACAGCCTGGATCAAGACACCAATAACTGCCCAGATTAGTCCAATTAATAACGCCAAAGTGATGCCCGCTGCGAGGCGAGTGACTTCAGAGCTTAAGATTTCAAATTTCCCGCCGAGCGTTGTTAGAAACAAACCCGATACAGCCGAAAATCCAACCTAAGGCATAGCGCTAACATTTCATAAAATGAATTCTCTCGCTTCTAGTGAATCATTTGTTGCAGTTCCGCAATCCTTATCATACTTCTATCGTACACAGTGTAGCAGAACCGCTGAGATCGTCATGCGCCAGGGCCCAATGGCAACGCCAATACTTACGGTATTCTTGAGAGAGGATGAAACAGTGCCTCAATTGATAATAGAAGTGGCGAACCCAAGAGTAAATCACGCGAGATTGTATGATTTTCAATATGTCCACCCTGGTGATATTTTCCTTATGAACTTCGAGGTAAATGTTGAATGGGATATTGGGGTGTCGTTTGAGAAAATCAAATACGGTCTGCAGAAATCTTAAACCATGCTCCAAAACCGCATATAATGCTGCCGGCGAAAAAATCAGAAATGAAAATATGTTCGATAAACCCAGATAACGTGATAGAATCTACCTGCTGGCCGAAGAATATACCAGAAAGGGCGGAAACTTCGTGGCCAAATCTGACAACATGCTCTCATTGTTGTGGCTGCTTTATGCGCGAGAACGAATGACCGCTGCCCAGCTCGCCGAGGAACTGGAAATCAGTGTTCGCACTGTTTATCGGTACATTGACTCTTTATGTGCGAGTGGAGTGCCAATTATCTCGGATTCCGGCCATGAAGGAGGATATCGCCTGGCCTCTGGATTCCGAGGGACCCCATTGTTTTTTGATTCTGGTGAAATCAGTGCGCTTTTTCACGCGACGAAATTCGCTGAGAATTCCGGATATCCCTATACTGAGCTTCTGGATCAGGCGCTACGGAAGTTACAACGGACACTGGCTCCGGATCAAATGGCTCAGTTGGAGAAACACATGATGGGATTCGAAGTCGTCCCGTATCTGCGCGGAGGGTCGGTAGAACCTTGGCTGGGTGTGTTGGAAGAAACTGTGGCACAGTCTCAGACAATCGACATGTTTTATCACAAATTGGACGCTGACAAAGCAGAATGGAGACGCGTTGATCCGTATGGATTGGCCTTCTCTGCCGGAGTTTGGTACTTGGCGGCCTTTTGTCATAACCGGCAGGCGTTACGGACCTTTCGTGTCGACAGGATTGAGAAGTTGCTTCCCACCGAGGTTGTCTTCTTGCGACCAACCGATTTTTCAGTCCAGGATTATTTTTCCGACAAGCACACGAGAGCACGCATGGCTGATGAACCTCATGTTATTGTGTGCGTCGAAGGCAAGCCCTGGGCGATTGCGAGCCTTTCAGATCAGTGGTTTCTCCGCTTGTGCATCGTGAAACAAAAGAGAACGTGGGTTCGATTCAGTATCCCTGCATCCAAGTTGGATGAGGTCGCATTATATCTCGTGCCTTATGGAGACGCCATTCGAATTGCTGAGCCCGATCTGCTTCGACAAAAAATGGTTGCACTTTGTCATGCGTGGGCCCAACATTTTGAAGAAAATGAAGAAGTTGACTGAGTTGACTGACAGCAGGTGTCAGTCAAGGCCATCTATAATCAAGATGCTTCGGATTGATGCCTGAGTCTTTTCTCCAAGGTATCCCAAGCGTAATGACACCCCAGGTTAATACGGAAATTCTTTCACTATTTGCTACATGGCAGGATTGAGATGAAAGCGTGAAACAACTTAGATAAAGCACCCGAGTTATGCGACAGGCATTATTTGTGATGCAGAAAGACACCCCATAGTGAACATTTTCTTCTTTTGGTTTAACCGCCAAAAGTTCTCGTGAAGCTGTCTCTTTGATACCGAGGTTTTTTGGGTACTCAACGTGAGCTCGAATTTGTGCGGGACTTGTTTTTCTGCGCGCTCTGGGCGAAATGAGCGTGGAAATTTCTAATGCGCACAATGCGCCCTAAGATGGTCAGCATCAACAATGATTCTGAGTTCAAGAGATTGCCGGTTCAAGAAAGGGCCTGGCTTGCCGCTGTATGAGAAGTCCTACGAGGTGTAGCCAGCAAAATGTTTTTTGCCCAGGGCTCTAGGTTACTGGGCTCTCAAAGCGGTCCTTAACTCGGGAGAGGACGGTGCTGCAAGATTCATCATGTTTGGCACCGGTTTGGAGTAAGGAGGTTTTTCATGGCACGAAAGTATGGACGCTATTTACCGACTCTCGCAATTTTGGGGATGGCATGCGGCGGCTGCGCAGGACCCGTGTTTGGAGTGGTACAGCCATCACGAAGTGCCAGTATAGCCCATGTCCCAAAGCCACAAGTCTCAGGGCTTTCGAAACTCTATACTCGGCGCCCTAATCGCAAAGCCTATCCGGTGAATTCCGCCGGGTATATCTATCGCGATTTTCGGACAAGTGAAGGGGTTGATGTTCCTTATCGACTGGGCAACAGCCGCTTTGGACTAACCATGATTAAGAGTCGATATGGCACAGCCACCTCCGTAGTGGCTGCCACGGTAGAACACGGGCGTCTTTACCATTTTTCTCGCCGTCCCGGCATTAATACTTATGTTGCTTGGTTTTATAATCCGGTTTTGCCCGCAGGCGATCCCTACCGCGATGTCAGTGTAGAAACCGTGGTGAATTTGACACCGATGCAAGATGGATTGCCAAAAGGTGTGATTAGTGCAGATGCTCTGCACTATCATGGTTCGGTTCCGGGGTGGATTGCCGGTCCTAATCCCGACATTTGTGTGTTTGGAGGGCCGGGCGTTGCCCCTTGACACGATAAAGTAAGGCGATGACAAATCAGAACCTCAAGATCTTATTTAAAAAGTTTGTCGAGCGAAGACGCAAGCGAAAGCGATGTGGGCTGAAGAAGGTTTGTGGCCTGAGTCAGAACAAGAAGTTTTCTTAATAGGAAGAGAGGTCTCTTATGCACTGGAGCCCTCTCTTCTAGCAGCAATGCCTGCACAATTCGCGAGAACGGGGAATCCGGCTCTACTCTTTCAAGACGTTAAGGCGCTACAGGCAGAATGGTTGGGTGGTTGCGCGCGGCGGCTATCCCGCCCAGAGCAGCACATGTGCCAGAGCATGGGGGGCATGATCGAGACAGAACGTGATGTGCCTACACTTTTTTTACTTAACGTCTTGATCTTTCTCACTAATCAAAAAAGGATTTCCTTATCACGTTGCCGAAGCGTCTTGATCCAGGAGCGAATTAGGATAAATCACGGTGGGTGGATTTGGAAATCACAAAGTGTACACCCCGAAACGTGGTGATATAAAAAATAAAAATTATGAGAAATGGCAGGGGACAATATGGCAGAGAGTATGCAAGCTATCAATGCATCACCCGGCTCACAAGACGTGAACATCGATTCGTTGAGAACTCCAGCAGGCTTTGTCGCGCGGGCATGGAAGGGATATTTATCCTGGCCCTTGCAACGCAAGTTCGCATGGCAACTGGGTGGGGCCATGATTATGGTGGGTGTGATAGAAATCATTGCGATAGCGGGATTGTGGGTTAGTGCGGGAGCACAAAGCATAGGGTGGCTTTTGATCCTGGCTTTCTTGGGCTTAGTGGCCGAATTTACAGGTGTCACCGCGTTGCGAGCTAACGCACATTATGTGGTGGAGCCGATTGTGACACAGATTGCCACCTGGCGTCTGGTTGTGGAAGGAGATCTGCAAACGCCGCGAGTCCTTCCTCAAGGCCATGATGAAGTGCGATCCCTTTGTGATGCAGGCGAGACTTTGGTTCGGCGACTTAATACGATTCTCTTTCGCGTGTTGTACACAGGATCGGCCTTGGTACGTCAAGCGGGAGCGTCTTCGGAAAGTGTGATCCACGTAGAAAGTACGATGGAACATATTGCGGCACTGATTCATCGCTTGGAAAGTGCTGCGGTGGAAGATGGCAAGGCACTGCAAACGGTGGCCCACTCGGTAGAAGAACTGGCCACGGCAGCCGACCAAATTGCCCAAGCGGCTGAACGGCAGGCTCAAGATGCGCAAAATGCCCAGCATGCCATGGTGACGTTGGTGCAAAGCATTGACAGTATGAGACAGGCACAGCAAGATGGGACACAGGCAGCCCAAGATGCCCACCAGCGTATTGCCGAAGCGGTGGCCCTCGTAGAGCAGGCTTTAAGCCAGGTTCTCGTGCTTCCGGAGCTGGTGAGCCGATCGAACGAAGAAAGTCAGGCCCTAGCGCAACGTGTGCACGATTTGTCTTCCGTGGTGACGACGATCCAAGACATTGCTCGTCAAACCCAGATGTTAGCTTTGAATGCTACCATAGAGGCTGCGCGAGCTGGAGATGCAGGAAGGGGGTTTGCGGTTGTGGCCCATTCCGTGCGAACGTTAGCGGAGCAGAGCTTGAAAGCGGCAGAGGAAACAGCAACCACTCTTGGTGTAATGCGAACAGCGATTGAGGAAATGGCCAGGGAAACAGCACGAACCACTGAAGAAGTGCTGGCAGGTGCCAAGACTCTTCATACGGCACAAGATGCCGTAGGGGCGATTCCTTCAGTATTGGATGTTTTGAACGTCGCTTTGTCTCGTGTGGCCAAGGAGGTGTCCAAGGCCGCCGAAATGACGGACAGTACTACCCAAATCGTCACCAATACGGCGGCGGCAGTTGAGGAATATGCAGCTTCAGTGGAAGAAATGACGGCGACCATCCAAGGGATTCGCGGCACAACTCAGGATTTGGCTCAGACGGCTGAAGAGACGATCCACATGGCATCCCTGGTGCCTCCGGAACTGCAGAATATTGGCCAAGAGATGGAAGTGAGTGTCGGCACAGTGGCGGTGATGACAGATACTGTCCATGACTTGCAAAATCTTTTGGCGGACTGGAAACTGGCGGTACCGACGCCCGCCATTGCGTCGGTGACCGAGGGTTTGCGCACTCTCCTTCGGAGATGGAGTGTTAAACTGACTCAAGCACTGGAGGCTTCTGTATCCCCACAAGAACTGCAATTTGTCTATGAACCCATCACACCGCTAGAACTTCGTGATCTTTTTAACCCTGGACCGGTGAAGACCTTTGATCCCCCGCGGTACACGTGTGTATGGGATCGTCATGTCGACTCCTGGTTGGCGTTGTGGATGGATGAGGCAACGGCGGAGGCCAAGCAGGCTTTCCCTGGTGTTTTGCGTGTGGCATTCGGTGACGTTAATGGATTTGTTATTGCCGAACCCAAAGATTTCCGAGGCGATTTAGTGGGGGATCCAGCCCGCGATGCTAAGAATCTTATCAAGCGGATTTTATGGGACTCGCGAGATCTCATGAGTCTTCTGCGTTCGACCGGTCTCACGGATCCTGCGTGGGATCGTCCCAGACTCTCGTCAAAAGATGTGAAAACACGGATGCTGCCCCCTTATTCGAAACCCTTCGATGTTTTAGCTTATCGCCGGGTAACGGGTGATTTAATGCTGGATGTGTCAGTTCCCGTCTATATGCATGGGATCTATGTCGGAGCGATTGTCGGCGGCGGACGGGCTATGGATCTGATATCCCGGGATAGGCCTGGAATTAGGAATTGATAAGCATAGTGGTTAATGTCTTTTGGGTCCGCCGCAATCTTACTCAGTCAAACAGACGTGTCCGCGGCAACAGAATTGTTTGCAAAACATGACAAGACGATCACGTCTTGCGCGACAGTCATGAGGAGGTCATAGGCGTTTCGCATCAGATTGCGAAATACCTATGACAAATGGGATGACAATACTTGTGTCCATGATAGTTATCTACTATCATGTTAAGCATGATAGTAGATAATGTGGCAATGGGACAACTTCGGCGAGGAGTGGCTGAATACTGCGTTTTGGCGCTACTCAAAGCGGGAGAGGGGTATGGATTTGATTTGGCTCGAACATTGTCTGAAACGGGCATTATTGCCAGTGAAGGCACCATTTATCCTCTGCTCTCACGTCTGCGGCGTGAAGGCATGGTTACGACAGTATGGCGGGAATCCGAACTTGGACCCAAGCGCCGTTATTATCTTTTAACCGATCCAGGGCAGCGCGTTCTGCAGCAGTTTATCATCACATGGGAGTCTTTTCGCGACACCGTCGACGGAATATTGCACAATGAAGGTCACTCATAGGGATGACGGACAACGGAAATATAAGGTGGAATGGAGAGTCTCATAATGCAATCCTCAAAGGCCGATCAACTGGTTCAAGATTACTTGCGCCGTGTCAAACTGGCGCTGACCAATATCAGCGCATCGCGGCGCGATGACATTATGGAGGGCCTCATTCAGCATATTACCGAAGCTCGGTCTCGTTTTTCCACTGATGACGAGGCAGAAGTGCGCACCTTGCTGGATCATTTGGGAAGTCCTGACGAGATTGCTGAAGCAGCAGGTGTCCATCGCCGCCCCAGCAAAATGGACCTTTGGGTTCCTTGGTTGCTTTTGCTCGGAGCTTTTGTGTTTTGGCTGGGATGGATTGCCGGAGTTGTCATGCTCTGGTCATCTCGGACTTGGCGACTCAAGGATAAATTGTTAGGGACACTAATCTGGCCAGGGGGATTATTGTTTCCCGTCATTATTGGAGCCATGCCCATCGTCTCTTCGTCTTCAAGTTGTCAAGGAAACTCCTCCTCGGTCCATTGCAGCTCGCCGCCTGGGGTTTTGCCCAAGCCCTTTGGGATAATAATCGGTGTGGTGGCACTTCTTGCCCCCATTCTCACGGCCATTCATTTAAACCGAGTACGCCGCCGCCAAGACGCGGTTTAGAAAAAGACACCGGGACGTGACATTTTTGATAAGTTGAGGAGGCGGGTGCTATGAGGCGACACGGAGTGCCAAGGTGGGTGCGCGATGATGCGGAACGCGGGTTTCTCTACGCCTACTATCAATATCTGTTGGATGCCCAGGTAGCCTTTAATGAGAGTGACTCACGTAATTTTATGTTAATGGGGGGGTCAACAACACGGTTGTATGTTGCTGACTTCTCTACTTACTATCTCAGCACCAAAGAGAAGACCATCAAGGCACGCCTTTTGAATCGCATAGATTTGGCCAGTCGCTGGCAACATGTGTACGAGCTCCCATGCACCTACCACATCTGGTGTTTCACACCATCCACGAATACCCTCACGAGAGTTGTTGATGCCCTCTCCTCAGACAGTAGCGTGAATTTGGAGATCGTGGAACCCCAGACATTGGACGACCGTGTTTGGCAAACGGTGTGGGCAATTCCCGACGCGTATCCAGATGTGAATCTCCCTGCTTTTATTCGATCCGCCCAGATTATCCGGTCGGCTGTCAACAGCAAGATGCATAGATGAATTTGAAACTTCAGAGCGAGTTAGAATGCTTCGTAGGGTTGGTGCGGGGAAAATCATGCGCAGGGGAGGAAACATTGCCCATTCAAAGAAGTTAGACTCGATACCGACAAGTCTGGATGGGAGTTCCGGTACCAGTCCACTAAGTGATATCCCATGGAATATCCAGCCCAAAGAGGAAGACCGCTTGTTCCTTTACCGAACACGTAGGGATTAATCGTGTCGTCGTCTGTCAAGAATACGCGGTCACGAAAGACTTGCTGCCAGAGCATGAGGGCTTCGGAAGCGTTCAAGGCCTGGGCGTAGGGTCCTCTGGCTGACTCACCAAGCACTTCCGCCACGAAATGTTCCGCTAGACCTTCCCGAATCAAATGTTCTAACAACGGCACCTGGTTATGCCCATTATTCAGTGCGTGAATACGAAGATAATGATGATATTCGTGGACAATCGTGGATTGGAGCGGTGCATCCTGGACAGCCGGATAGATGACTAAATGAATCGTGGTGCCTGCCCAATTGGTCCATCCTGAAATGCCTCCTAATTTTTGGCGTCCAAATTGGTCCTGAGCGTCCATCGGATATAGTTCAACCGCTAGATCGCCAGAGCACGGATAGTGAGACTGAAGATTTTCCAGGGTGTCACGCACACGTGATTCGATGCCCAAAGCCTTTGTATCTGCTAGAGTTTTCTCCCAGATGTCTACCGGGGCCTCAAGAGAGCAGAGCCCATTATAGAGAAGAGTCTCCGTCTCTTCTTCGCTAAGCCCTGTTACACATTGAAAGAGGGAGCGCCGCGAGTGCATAGCGCCACCAACCTGGAGGATATCCGTGAAGCGAGTCAGTTGCTGCAACCGAGGAATGAAAACCCATCTTCCCATGATTCTTCTCCTGTCACAATAGATGATGCCCTTTGTGTGTTGGACACCTTTATCTGGCATGGCCTAATGGGTAGGAATGCGGCCTTTCTCTCGATTCTGATGCAGAAGGGTCATCGTGTTGTCCAATGGTTGCCCATCATTTCGTGACAACTGAATCCGATCGTTTCCGCGATCCTATTTTATCGCCATAACTATCCCATGTGTCATGTTCACGAGTTGCTGGGGTGTTAGGGCAAACAATGCTGCAGAATGGCCAGCTGCAGCCCAGATGGTTGTAAAGTGAAAAAGATCCTCGTCCACGATGGTCGTCAGGGGTGCTAAATGGCCTACAGGTGGGATCCCCCCTATGGCAAATCCCGTGTGTTCACGAACAAAGTTCGCATCGGCTTTCCCAATGGGCTCAGCCAAATACCGGGATAGTTTCGCCTCATTGATACGATTGACGCCGCTGGCCACGACCAGCAACGGCATATTTTTGACGGGTAGACGAAAAATAATTGATTTGGCAATTTGCGCCACCTCACAACCCATAGCCTGTGCAGCGTCACTAGCCGTCCGGGTGCTTTGAGGCAATTCCACGACTTGATTGGTGTAACCTAGTTCTCTTAATGTGTCCTGTATGCGTTGGGCGCCGCTTTTTAACATATCGGCCAAAATTACCTTCCTTCACTCGTTATGGCATAACAAATAATTGACCACGCGTTATTGCAAAATCACACACCCTACTTTAGTTTTAGTGTTCTTGTGATCTGCCTGGCATGTCTTTCTTCGGTTTGTGGTCCTGTTCTCAGGTGCATCCAGAAGCTGCAGTCGCACCAGGGGTTTGTTGACTCCTTATCCTACAAGATTGGTGATGCATATATACTAGCGCATTTAGGTTGATAGTGACTATTGTCCGTCGATCACACCTCATTCCACCGCGTAACGAAAGGCGGGGGGATCTTATCGCAACCTCAGTAACCTGGCACGCGGTGGGGGACATGACCTCTGCCCCCATGAAACGGTCACAAACACCGCATTTTAACCTGACAAACGATAGGCAGTGACGGTATGATAAGTATGGCAATTCTCATCAATGATTATTTTCATTCTACAAGGGCTAAGACGTTTTTGCCTATAAACTGCGGTGAAAGGTGGAGGAAGCGAATGATTTCTCGTTGGGGACCATTTACCAATATGCGCAACGTCATATCTTCCGGCCAGATCGTGATCGATCGCGCTCAGGGTTCATACGTATGGGATGAGGCCGGCAACAAATATCTGGATGCGCATGCTGGGCTCTGGTTGGCTAATGTGGGCTACGGACGTACGGAAATTATCGAGGCCATGCATAAGCAATCTGAAAAACTGAATTGGTTTTCGTCGTTTTCTGGATTTGCCAATCGACCGTCATTGGAATTAGCTGATCGCTTAATTCAACTTTTGGCACCCGATAATATGGCCGCAGTATTTTATAGCAATGACGGCTCCGAGGCCGTCGAAACGGCACTGAAGATCAGTCGCGAGTACTGGAAATTAGTAGGAAAACCTCAAAAAACCAAACTGATTGGACGCCAGCATGCCTATCATGGTGTGACTATGGGCGCGTTGTCCGTTGCGGGCATTACCCCAAACCGAAAGGATTTCGAACCATTATTGCCGGATGTGCGTCATGTTCCGGCTCCGGATTGTCATCACTGCATTTTTCATCCTCATGACACTGAGTGCACAATGGCTTGCGCCCGAGAGTTGGAGCGGGTTATCCAGTTTGAAGATCCCAACACCGTAGCGGCCTTTATTGCGGAGCCGATTCAGGCTGCCGGAGGCGTCATTGTTCCGCCGCCTGGGTATCTGGAGGAAGTTTGGTCTATTTGTGAGCGTTATGATGTTCTTTTTATTGCTGACGAAGTGGTGACAGGATTCGGACGGTTAGGATCTTGGACCGGCAGCAGACATTATCATATTCAACCTGATGTGATGACTTTTGCCAAGGGAGTGACGTCAGGATACTTTCCGTTGGGTGTGAGCGCGGTGTCATCCAAGATTTTAAATGCCTTTACCGAAAATAGTTGTGGTAACGGACCCGAATTCCGGCATGGCAATACTTACAGCGCGCATCCTGTTGCTTGTGCGGCGGCCCTAGCGAATATAGACATTCTAGAACGGGAAAATCTGGTGGATGCGGCGAAGAATCAAGGTCAATATCTGGCAGAAAAGTTGCAAGACTTGGCCCGGGAATTTCCTGATCATGTGGATAATGTGGCTTGCGAAGGACTATTAGGACGACTGGAACTGAAAGTCCAGCCTGGAGAAATCCGTGGGGGAAAAGGGGAGAGGGTGGAAAAACTTATGCGACAACAAGGAGTGATTGTCAGAGCTGTAGGAGATGTGATCACTTTCTCGCCCCCCTTTATTATCACCCGTTTGGAAATCGACCAGATTATCACGGCCCTTCGGAAAGCGTTAAGT
>JAKBWA010000112.1 GCA_021841025.1 Bacillota bacterium
CCGTGGATGTTCAGGCATCATCCGCCATCATTATCTGAGAACCATGAAGGAGTGTAAGAAAGGGAAATTTGTGTTCATTTATTTCCGCCAGAATAGCCTTGTCCCAAAATACCTGTCAAAGTCACTTTGGCGGTACTGTGCGTGAGGGATTCACAGGGATATTGTCAAGCAATCGAGTCCTGGGGCGCCCGATATCGCGTGGAGAATCTCGGGACGGCAAGCGGGAAAATCGAAAAATGGCAAAAAAAGGCCCGCGCAAGCTACGCGCGGGCTCTTTCAGCCGATCTCATCTTGACGTTGGTTAAACCTCTTGTTCCTTAACTTCTTCATCTTCTCCGCCCAACAAGCCAATGGGGATAGGCTCTTCATACACCATCTCACCATGTATTTTAATATCTCCATGGGTCAAGTCGGATTCCGAGGAGCGTAAAGGTACGACCAGACCAATGAGTTTCAAAATGACAAAGGTCATAAATCCATCATAGACTGTGATGACAACTAGACCCAATAATTGCAGAAAGAATTGCTTGGGATTGCCGTAAACCCACCCTGTTACCGAAAACCCTGTTTTGCCGATATACTCCATAACATGAGGATCGGCCAAGAGTCCTGTCATCAGTCCTCCCACTGCACCCGCAAAGTAATGGGTGTGAACAACGCCCAAGGTATCGTCAACCTTTTTAAAGATGCCAATCTTACCTAATTTGTTCATGGTAAGCCAGGGAATGACTCCGGCCCCCACCCCAATTAACAGGGCTCCGACTCCATTGACATACCCTGCTGCAGGGGTGATAGCCACTAATCCCGCAATCATGCCATTGATTGCTCCTAACAACGAGGCTTTGTTGTAGGCCATCATATCCATAATTAGCCACGAAACGAGCGCTGTAGCCGCAGCAAGGTTGGTGTTAAGCACGGCGGCCGAGGCATCCATGTTCGCGAAATACGGATCTCCGCCGTTAAATCCATTCCATCCTAGCCATAAGAGACCTGCTCCGGTCACTACGGCCAGCAAGTTATTGGGATTGAAACTGTGCCGGTCCTTTGCTAAACGGGGTCCGACGACAGCCGCTGCCACAAATCCGGAAATTCCTGCTGCGACGTGGATAACGTATCCCCCACTAAAGTCAACGACACCTAAAGATGCGAGCCAGCCACCTCCCCAAAGCATAAAGGCATTTACGCTGTAGACCAAAGTGGTCCATATGGGCACAAATAACATCCATGCTTTGAAATTCATCCGGCCCAGAACGCTTCCAGCCAGCAGCACTGGGGTGATGGCTGCAAATACAAATTGAAAATAGACCAAAGAGGACATCGGCATATGCAGTCCCGGCATCCCCCCATTCAATAATGGTACGGAAGCTCTCCCCTCCAACATCGTTGAGGACAAGGCGGGGCCAGGAATACCCACAATACGTGACAAAATGCCGGGTCCTAGTTGCAAGGGGTTACCGAATCCCATGTTATAGCCCCATAAGACCCATACAATGAGGACCATCGAAAAAGCATAAAATACCATCAATGCAGAATTTACAGCCCATTTTTTCTTCACTAATCCACCATATAGGACTGCCAAACCGGGTATGCTCATCAACCCGACTAAAGTGGCAGCCGTTAGCTGCCATGCGGTGTCACCGGGGCTGAGAAATGTGGGAGCGGGCACGTAGTTCGCTACCAAAGAGTTTTCCTCCCTTACAAATTTGTTAGGCAAAATAACAAACACTAATATTTGACCCCAGATGTCTTCCACGCAATGGCGTGATTTTAGCATGCATTACCTTACAAAGTCAATACATAAATTACACAAGTATCGATAATGTGGCAAATAAATATTACACAGTGTTAAATTTGTGTCAGGTATCCTGACACAATCGCCGCAATTTATGGGTAGTATATGACGTTGTTTCTTTATTATCTGAAGGAAATGGCCGAACAGATCTTACATGGGAACGGATTTAAGATTTTACAAAATGCGGGCATTAATAGGCATGGCAGCTGGCGCCAATCATGGAGTGGTTGTCCCGGGCTGCTCAATTCCATTAGGGGCCGTTCGGATGCAAGGAGTGGGCATCCGTCTTGTTGTCTTCTGTACATCCTTGGAAATAATGGCTCAAACACCCCTGGGCAAGCGGCGAAGGGAGGGGGGCCTGGTGTGTCAGACCATAACTCAAGGGCATTTGGTCTGTGGCGGCAAAAACATTATTCTCTTGCAGCCGAGAGCAAGAAAGAAAGACCTTGCGGTACAGTCTCCAATCATAGTGGGATTTAGCGTGATCAGCAAAGAGTCAGCCATTGTGAGGAAAGACCCAATGCCAGTACCAGGGCCAGACGGTAGTAGCCAGAACCGTGGTAGCCACTGCCAAAACACTGATCCAAAGAATGTGCCGATTAAGAGGCCAACTTCTTTCCGGGTGTCCAGCCCAGATCAGGGAAAAAAGCAGGCCGCTGGCTAAAGCGGATAACACGAGAATAACGATGTGGGAAAGAGGTAAAGATTTCTCGTGGATTGCAGCGTCAATTAAAGTGAGGGCTGCTCCGCCGCCAAAAGTGAGCCCGATGGCGGAAAATAAGGCATGACTTGCGGTAATTCGGTTTTCACCAGGATTGTCTTCGGGTATCAACTCTTGGGCCTCCTCATTTCGGCTCCCTTTTTATTGAGGATTTTTATTGATGATTTCTGTCTACTTTATCTCTCTTTAATAAGGTAGGATTCCTGGTGGTCTCGTTTCCCGGGGCACCAAGAATCGTGACATAGTTATTGGTATACCTCAATTAATATTTATGGTTTGTATCGGGCTAATAGTACAAGCACACGGACTGAGCCATGGTTATTGACAAGAAAATTGGTACACTAGAGACTGTAAATGGGGTATGGCCCACTAGAGTATCAGAAAGGCCGTATAAGACACATGGCTCATCACTGGAGATTTTTGACGGTAGGTCGACCTAAAGACCCTGCTATGATCCATATGATCGATGAATATCTGGTCCGTCTTCAACCCTGGCAACCACTGGAATGGGAGGCCATTGCTGAAGTAGGTTATCGGCCGGGGCAAGAAAATGAGGTGCTGGAACGTGAAGCGCGAAGTCTATTTAAACGGGTCGAGCCAAGAAATTTCGTAGTCCTGTTGGATATTGCAGGGCAGCAACTTCCGTCTCTGGATTTCAGCCGCCGAATTCGCCGATATCAGGAAGAAGGTGCGTGGCTGACATTTGTCATTGGAGGAAGCTTAGGGGTGTCAGAGCGTGTGCGTGAGCGTGCTGATTGGCGGTGGTCTCTCTCAGCACTGACATTGCCTCATGCTCTGGCTCAATTAGTGGCGATGGAGCAAATTTATCGAGCTTTGAGCATTATTCATCACCACCCTTATCACAAAGCGTAGGGTAATTGTAAAGATAGGTAGGATCGCATGCTCATTGTTAATAGGGATCGGGCTGTGAGCGAAAGCTAGCTGGTAACAACATCATTGCGAAAGAGAGGATCTCGTATGGCTAAACTATTTGAGCCCTTTACGCTCAATCAATTCACCGTAAAAAACCGCATTATGATGTCACCAATGTGCCAATATTCGGTGTGGGACGAGGATGGAAAACCCAGTGAGTGGCACTATGTCCATTACATATCACGGGCCGTTGGCGGAGCAGGCCTTATTATCATGGAAATGACAGATGTTGACCCCAACGGGCGCATCACCGTCCGCGATTTAGGACTATGGTCCGATGACCAAATTTCAGCCTTTCAACGCATCATTGACCAGGTTCATGGTTATGGGGCAAAGATTGGTGTACAAATAGCTCACGCTGGACGCAAGACGGAATCTTTGGAGTTACAACCCGTTGCGCCCTCTCCGATAGCATTTTCGGAGCGTTACCGCGTTCCGCAAGAGTTAACCATTAGCGATATTCATCGACTGGTAGATCAATTTGGACAGGCAGCCAAACGTGCGGTGCAAGCCGGTGCTGACGTAGTAGAGATTCATGGAGCTCATGGTTACTTAGTGCATCAGTTCATGTCTCCATTGTCTAATCATCGCACCGATGAATATCAAGATCCTGTGCGATTTGGTACGGAAGTCATCCAAGCTGTGAAGAGCAATTTACCCCAGGGAATGCCCTTAATTATGCGACTGTCCGCGACAGATTATGTCGAGGAGGGTTACAGCTTTGCCGATTTGGAAAAAATGGCGGAGGTGTTCCAAAAACACGGCGTCGACATGTTCGATGTTTCATCCGGTGGCAATGCGCCGTTGGTGCCCAACACTTTTCCCGGATACCAAGTGCCTTATGCAGCCAAACTGCGCGAACGTTTAAAGGTGCCTGTCATCGCCGTGGGGATGCTGGAAACCCCGGAATTGGCAGAATCTGTTCTACAACAAGGACAGGCGGATCTGATCGCAATTGCCCGCGGCATGTTGCGCAATCCCTATTGGGCGAATACAGCGGCCATGGCTTTGGGCGGAACAATTCAAGTGCCTCAAGAATATGATCGCGCTTTTCCCCGGGAATTCGTTCAACGTCCGTCCAAAGTGTTAGTGTGATGACTATTCAAGACATGCAACAACAAGTGGACGCCTGGATTAGTCAATTCGAAGAGGGCTATTTTTCTCCATCGACGATGATTTTAAGGTTAGCGGAAGAACTAGGGGAATTGGCAAGAGAAGTGAATCACGCCTTCGGCGAAAAGCCGAAAAAACCCACTGAGCCAGACGGCTCAGTGGCCATGGAATTGGGCGATATGCTCTTTGTGCTTATCTCCTTTGGGAATTTACTGCAGCTGGACTTGGAACAAGTATTTGAAATGGTCATGACCAAAATTCGTATGCGCGACCAAGACCGGTGGACGAAAAAAAAATCTTCGGAATTGAATGCCCCGGGAACCGATGATGAGAAAGGCGGGTAGGAGATGGATTTGTCCGCTATTTTGCCCATTCCTGATTTGATGCAAGCCAAACGAGTTTTGGCCTTTTCCCCTCACCCTGATGACAACGAAGTCGGAGCCGGCGGTACCATTGCCCGTCTGATTCATCAGGGATGCGAGGTCATCTATGTCGTGGCTACCATTGGACAGGCCGGTACGGAGGAGATAGGCACCACGGTCCAAGAACTCGGCTTTATCCGAAAGCAAGAGCAGACAGACGCGCTAAAGATTTTGGGGGATGGAAAAGTGATTTTTTGGTCATACCCGGACACAATGCTCGCGGCTCACGAGAGCACCCTTCAGATCGATGTCCTGCGTGTAATCCGGGAATACCAACCAGATTTTGTAATGGCTCCGGATCCTTGGCTTCCTTACGAAGCCCACCCGGATCACCGGGTCTTGGGTCACGCGGTAGCGACAGGGGTGATTATGTCTCCATTTTCGTATGCGTTTCAACAAGAAGGGACACCTGTTCCTTCTCCGAACATTGCGTTTTACGGCAGCGCCTGGCCTAATACTTATATCGATGTGAGTAGGACTTTTGACCGCAAGCTGGCGGCTTTAGAGGCGCATAAGAGTCAATTCGCACCGCCCTTGGGACCTCAGTTGATGATGTATTTAACGCTCCACGCCCAGGAAAATGGGAAGAAAATCGGTGTGGACCGGGCTGAACCCTTTAAGGTGATGACCCATCACCATCTGCACTTTAACGCCTATGCATGGCAAAGTTAAAATAGGATAAATATTTTGGCAACTAGCAACGCTTGCAGGTCCACCACCAAAGCGTTAGGCTACAAATAGTCTGAAAGGGTGGGAAGAATGTTGAAGGGACAAAGTCCAGATACGCAAAGCATAATGGGTCTGGGAAATGAATTCATTCCTCAAAAGTCTCCGTGGACTCAAACCCCCACTCTGTCCTTTTATCAGAACTTATCCTTTTTAGTGCCTGGGACCATGGGGTTATTCCGGCAGCCGCACCGAAAAACGGGAGGGCTGCCGTGGAAAGATACTCCCCGAATGAGCGTAGGGCCAGCTGATGACCCAAGCATTTCCAATGAAACATCTTATGTCCTGCTCGAATCACGTCTCACTGGCCCCATGCATAAACCTTTTACTCACAATCCTGCCGTACCTCTTGCCCGTTCCAATAGCAGGAACGGACACCGGCACGGTTAAAGGATTCAGCGATAATTAGGCAGGGAGAATCCGGTTCAAGAAGAATTGGACAAGCAAGGAGTTTTAGAAGATAGATTGACAGCAACCGAACATGAGGAGGACCTAACCGGAGATGGCAGAAACACGATTTGATTTGATTGTTTTAGGGGGAGGCACCGGAGGTTATGTCGCAGCTATTCGGGCTTCCCAGCTCGGTTTGAAAACAGCTGTAATTGACAAAGCTAAGGTCGGCGGCACGTGCTTGCACCAAGGGTGTATCCCAACTAAGGCGCTGCTTAATACTGCGGAACTGCTGCACACTTTCCAACATGCCGGCGATTACGGGCTTCATGCGCAAGATGTGGCACTGGATTATCCTAAAGCCATTGTCCGCAAGGACAAAGTTGTCGATCAGCTTTACCGGGGCGTGCAATTTTTGCTGAAAAAGAACAAAGTCAGTGTCTTCGAAGGATACGGCCAACTGGAATCTGCAAGAACCGTAAACGTGACTCTAAAAGACGGGTCCACGCTACGTTTGGAGGCTAACGACATCTTAGTGGCAACCGGTTCCGCGGCTCGTTCCTTACCGGGTGTAGAATTCGATGGCAAACGCATTTTGAGCTCAGACGACGTGCTTAACCGGCCAGACATTCCGTCGTCTGTTGTGATTCTGGGCGGGGGAGCTATCGGGGTCGAATTTGCCTCCATGTATAACGACTTCGGCTCTAAGGTGACTATGGTGGAGATGTTGCCGCATATTCTTCCTCAGGACGACGAAGAAATAGCGCAGCAACTCACCAAACTATTAACGCGGCGGGGGATTACGATCTACACGTCGGCAACGTTTGATCCGGCTTCGTTGCAAGTCACGTCAAAGGGCATCAGTGCAGAAGTCGTAAAATCTGACGAAAGCCGCATTAAAGTCGAGGGCGATGTGTTGCTGGTCGCTATTGGGCGTAAGGCTCTTAGCGAAAATGTGGGACTTGAGCACGTAGGCGTTGAAATGCAAAAAGGATTTATTACCGTTGACAGCCACTACCGCACTAATATTCCTCATATTTACGCTATTGGTGATGTTATTGGGGGATATCTCTTGGCGCATGTGGCCGCCCATGAGGGAATGATTGCGGTTGAGACCATTGCGGGAAAAGATCCAGAATTGCTTGATCCTCACCGAGTTCCCCGCGTGACCTATTCCCGTCCTGAGGTTGCGTCAGTAGGGATCAGTGAACAGGAGGCAAAAGAGCAAGGGATTGATGTAAAAGTGGGAACTTTTCCATTCAGGGCTAATGGAAAGTCACTCATTTTGGGCGAAGCAGATGGCATGGTAAAATTAATAGCCGATAAAAAAACGGATGCATTGCTCGGCGCACATATCGTAGGCCCCCACGCCTCTGACCTTATTAACGAGATGGCGCTGGCAAAATTCCTGGAAGCTACAGCGTGGGAAGTCGGAGAAAGTGTGCATGCGCATCCGACGGTTTCCGAAGTTCTCCACGAGGCCGGTTTGGCTGTGGATGGCACAGCCATTCATATTTGAGAAACTCCGGATTTTGGAGTGTGGGGGGAGGCAGAGGCTATGGCGCAGAGAGAGCTACTCTCTGGGCAGCCAGTTGATTGGCAAAAATTAAAGACCATGTACTATTATATGGTTCTAAGTCGCAAGCTCGATGAACGCATGTGGATTTTAAACCGGCAAGGGAAGGCGGCCTTCGTTATTTCGTGCCAGGGCCAGGAAGGAGCGCAGGTCGGGGTCGCTTTAGCAATGGATCCTTCTGTAGACTGGATAACACCCTATTATCGAGATTTGGGCGTGGTGCTGGCGTTTGGGATGACTGCGAGAGAAGTGATGTTGGGTTTTCTGGCAAAACGGGACGATCCTAGTTCCGGAGGAAGGCAAATGCCGTCACATTATGGACTGCGCGCCAAGCACATTCTGACGGGATCGTCACCCGTTACCACGCAAGTGACGCATGCTGCCGGATTAGCTTTGGCAATGAAAGTGCGCAAGGTTCCGGGAATTACCGCATCTTTCCTAGGAGAAGGTTCAACAAGCCAGGGCGAATTTCATGAAGCGTTGAACTTTGCTTCCGTTCACAAATTACCTCTGATTGTGGTGGTGGAAAACAATGGGTATGCCATTTCCGTTCCTCAGGCGCATCAGATGTCGGTCATTAACGTGGCCGACAGAGCGTCAGGCTACGGCATACCGGGTGTGGTCGTACAAGGATCGGATCCTCTCGCTGTGTATGAGGCGACGGTGGCCGCACGTGAAAGAGCACTCCGGGGTGAAGGACCGACTTTAATTGAGGCCAAGACTCATCGGTACACTCCACATTCCAGCGATGATGATGACAGAAGTTATCGGCCGGAAGGGGAACTTTTGCGGGAGAAAGCCGATGATCCCGTCGTGATGTTTCGCAACTGGCTGACGACATATCAAAAATGGGATGATCAGCAAGAAACCGCGCTGCTTAAACGGGTACGTGAAGTGGTAGACGATGCGACCGATTACGCCGAGAAGGCGCCATACCCCGATCCATCCACTTTGCTAGATCATGTGTATTATTCACCCCAGGTGTAAGAAACAAGAAGGATCCGAATTGTGAAAGGAGTGGGGATATTGTGGCGAAAGCGAAACTAACCCCGGAACTGCTTAAGGAAATATACTATTACATGGCATTATCCCGTGCCGTGGACGACAGAATGTGGATTTTAAACCGCCAAGGCCGAGCACCGGTCGTATACTCCTCTAATGGTCATGAGGCAACGCAAGTAGGAGCGGTCATGGCCTTAAACCGCGGAGAAGACTGGATCGTTCCCTATTACCGGGATTTGGCCATGGTCATAGCCTATGGCGAAACGCCTCGGGAGATTATGTTGCATTTGTTAGGACGTGCCGCGGATCCGAATTCCGGCGGTAGACAAATGCCTGCTCACTGGGGACTGAAACGGCGTCATATTATGACAACGGGCTCTGTCGTGGCAACCCAGGATGTTCATGCCGCAGGGCTGGCCTTGGCATCTAAAGTCCTGAAGGATGGGCGCGTGTCCTTAGCCTCATTTGGAGAAGGCTCGACCAGTCAGGGTGAATTTCATGAGGCATTGAATTTTGCGTCCGTTCACAAATTGCCTGTGATATTTTTGAACGAAAACAACGGTTATGCCATTTCGGTACCGGCGCGCAAGCAAATGGCCATTATGGATGTGGCAGCTCGAGCCCAGGGTTACGGAATTCCCGGTGTGATTGTTGACGGCAATGATCCTATTAAGGTTTATGAAGTCACCCAAGAAGCGGCCGAACGCGCCAGACGCGGTGAAGGCCCAACTTTGATTGAGGCGAAAACCTACCGGTTTGTTCCGCATTCCAGCGACGATGATGACCGTGCCTACCGTTCTCGGGAAGAAGTCGCCGAATGGAAGAAAAGAGACCCGGTCATGACCTTTGAAAAACGGTTGATTGACGAGAAAGTGATGACGGAAGATGAGCTTAAGGCTATGCAACAACGGATTAAAAATGAGGTTAATGACGCTACAGATTTTGCTGAAAAGGCGCCATTGCCAGATCCTAACACGCTCGGACGATATGTCTACGCAGAATAAATGTTCGATCATTTCCCTTGAATGCTCGCAATGAGCAATCACCAGAAGGAGGGCAGCCCCGGCGAAAGAGGGAAATGTTATTTAGGATGCCGGGAGTCAGAATGGCAGTAATGAGTTATTTGGAGGCAATTCGTGAAACCTTGAGGCAAGAATTGCGCCGTGACAGCCGTATTATTATTTACGGTGAAGATGTAGGGGTGCGGGGAGGAGTTTTTCGCGTAACCGAAGGACTGCAAAAGGAATTTGGTGAGGATAGGGTTATGGACTCCCCCTTGGCGGAAGCCGCAATCATTGGCACGGCGATTGGCGCAGCGGTTAACGGACTAAGGCCAATTCCTGAGATTCAATTTGCGGACTTCATTTTTCCCGCCATCAACCAGATCGTACAAGAAGCAGCCCGTATTCGCTACCGTTCCAATGGGGATTTTGGGGTACCCTTGGTTATTCGCGCACCGTTTGGCGGCGGGGTACATGGTGCGTTGTATCATTCCCAGAGTGTAGAAGTCTTTTTTGCCCATGTTCCGGGGCTAAAAGTAGTTATTCCGGGAACACCTTATGACGCTAAGGGGTTATTGGCTGCGGCGGTTGAGGATGAAGATCCGGTCCTGTACTTCGAACATAAGGCCGCCTACCGATCCCTCAAAGGCGAAGTGCCGGAGGAACGCTATTTGATTCCCATAGGGAAGGCGGATTTGAAACGGTCGGGAAAGGATATCTCGATCATAACTTATGGCCTCATGGTTAACTACGCACTCAAGGCAGCGGAAGCGCTGGAGAAAGAAGGGATCTCTGCCGAGATTCTGGATTTGCGCAGCATTCGTCCTTTAGATGTGCAGATGATTTTAGAAACGGCTAAGAAAACTGGCAAGGTGCTCATTGTTCATGAGGATAATTTAACGGGTGGTATTGGCGGAGAAATCAGTGCCCTCATTGCGGAGCATGCCTTGTTCGACCTTGATGCGCCCATTAGACGGCTAGCCGGTCCGGATGTCCCGGCAATGCCTTACAGCCCACCTTTAGAGCATGCATTTATGATCACAAGTGACAAGATTACCGAGGCTGCTAGAGATTTAGCGAAGTTTTAGGATAGGGAATTTTCGTGACCTCGGAATTGCAAGGAGGAGAACAATGGCAGAAGTTGTATTAATGCCGCAATTAGGGGAGTCGGTGACGGAAGGCACGATCGGACAGTGGCTGAAGAAAGTGGGGGACACCGTCGAGAAATATGAATCATTGCTGGAAGTCATGACAGACAAAGTTAACGCGGAGGTGCCGGCGCCTGTCGGCGGCACGGTGAGTAAAATTTTGGTGAAAGAAGGGCAAACGGTAGGAGTAGGAACCCCTATCTGCGAGATTGCTGTTTCGGGAGAAGAAGAGTCTCCTAGCTCTGAAGCTCAAGAAGGTCCTGAGACCGCTCAGCCGTCCCAGTCTCAAGCCAACTCCGGATCACCTGAAATGGCCCAGACTCATCAAGAAGGCGTTGAAGTGTCGTCAAATGGGGATTCATTGCGTGGACGATATTCGCCAGCAGTGCGCCGTTTAGCATCGGAAAACCATATTAATCCCGACACAATAGACGGAACGGGTGCGAAGGGCCGTGTAACCCGTCAAGACATTTTGAAGGCCATATCGGAACAGCGCGAAAGTGCAACGGAACCTGCCCGTACACCATCCCAGGAAGCCCAGGCCGAGCCAAGTGCAGCTCCATCGCCCACGTCGTCCCCATCTGCAAACGAGACACCCGTTCTTCAAGGAGCTCCGGCCGTTATCGACCCGGAAGACGAAATCGTTCCCTTGCCGTCGGTACGCAAGGTGATTGCGGAAAGAATGGTTCGATCAAAGACGACCGTGCCTCATGCCTGGCTAATGATGGAGGTCGATGTCAGTGGCTTAGTGGCTTTGCGCGAACAGCTCAAAGAGGAATTCAAGGCTAAGGAAGGCATCTCTTTAACCTATGTTCCCTTTATGCTAAAAGCTGTGGTCCAGGCGTTAAAAGCTGTGCCGGAAATGAATGCACAGTGGAACGGTGACAGTATTGTTATGAAAAAACGGATCAACATTGGCATGGCGACGGCAACCGATCGCGGACTGATTGTTCCGGTTATCAAAAATGCCGATGAAAAGAGCCTTGTTGGTCTGGCCAGATCTTCCCAAGATTTGGTCAAACGGGCCCGTAACGGGCGTTTGACCATGGATGACCTAACGGGGGGAACGTTTACAGTGGATAATACCGGGGCCATTGGAACCGTATTGACGTATCCTATCATCAATGCTCCTGAGGTGGGTATTATCACCATGGAAGCCATCGTTAAGAGGCCCGTAGTAGTCCAAGACATGGTTGCGATTCGGTCAATGATGAATATATGTATTTCATTTGATCACCGGGTGGTGGATGGTGCCGAAGCCGGAAAATTTGTGCGGATTGTTAAGGAAAACCTGGAGGCTGTGGGGCCATCTACGTCGATTTACTAAAGATCGGATCTGATTTAGGCGGGCGAGGGTCAAGAATATCACGTTGCGGAAGCGAAAGGAGAACGGGGGATGAGCAATGAAATCATCTCCGGGAAGTCGGAAAGCCAAAAATTTCCCCATAGACACATGAACGGCGGATGGGTTATCGACTTAGGGACAATGGAATATCAGGCTGCGTGGGATGTGCAGAAGGACGTGGCCGTTAAAGTCCGGCAACAATTGATTCCCGACGTACTCCTTTTCGTGGAACATCTCCCGGTCTATACCTTAGGACGGGGAGCTCGAGGTTCTTGGCAAAATTTGATATGGGATCAGGATCGAAGAGAGCGCGAAGGTATCAGCTTTGTGGAAGTCGATCGTGGGGGGGACATTACTTACCATGGTCCCGGTCAAATTGTTGGCTACCCCATTTTCGACCTGAATCGCTATCGCCGCGACCTGCATCAGTATCTTCGCAATCTGGAAGAAGCCCTGATCTATGCCCTCCAAGAATTTGGCATTACTGCAGAACGCATGCCGCCCAATACCGGGGTGTGGGTAGGGCGTGAGAAAGTGGCGGCCATCGGGGTCAAAGCTAGCAGATGGATTACCCAGCACGGCTTTGCTCTCAATGTTGCACCTAACCTGGACCATTTTCAAGGTATTGTACCGTGCGGGATTCAAGACAAGGGTGTGACTTCTATGGAAAAGTTGTTGGATCGGAGAGTGACACTAGATGAGGTCAAACCGGCGGTAATCAGGGCAATGACTCAAGTTTTTGCTATCGATTTCGCACCCCATGCCCTGTCGTCGTTATCAGACGGGATTTCGTAAGAAGTGGCTTGATCCATTTGTTGAGACCGGTGGGTAGATACGGGCGAGCGCCTCTTCTTTATTAGAAGGGGCGCTATTTGATCAAAAAAGACTGGGTGTGCCCGGTTGGCTTTCGTGAGTTTAGCGCGGGCCCATGCGGATCGCTCCATCCAGACGGATAATCTCACCGTTAAGCATGGGATTTTCGACAATATGCTGTGCCAACATGGCATATTCCTTGGGATTACCTAATCGGGATGGAAAGGGTGTCTGTACTGACAAAGATTGTCGTATCTCTTCCGGCAAAAGCCCTAACATAGGGGTGTCAAAGATGCCCGGAGCTATTGTCATGACACGTATTTCATAGTGCGCAAGCTCGCGGGCAATGGGCAAGGTCATTGCGGCCACGGCTCCTTTGGAAGCGGAGTAAGCAGCCTGGCCGATCTGGCCCTCGAACGCTGCAATCGAGGCCGTATTGATGATCACACCGCGCTCCTCTCCTTCGCCTGGAGCAGAATGACTTATGGCCCAGGCGACATGACGGATGACATTAAACGTGCCCACAACGTTAACCGAGAGAACACGCTGAAAAGCATCTAATGAGTGGACATCTTGTTTTCCCACAACCCTGGCCGCCATGGCAATGCCTGCGCAATTTACAGCACCATGGATTTGATGAAAATCCCCGAGGACGTCAGTTACGGCTTGTTGAACTTCTTGGTCATGGGTTACATCAACTTGGTAAAACTTTCCTCCTACAGCTTGTGCGGCTGTCTGACCATGAACTTTATCGGTGTCAAAGATGGCTATCTTGGCGCCTGCAGCAGCAAATGTTTCAGCTGTGGCCCGGCCGAGTCCTGATGCACCGCCGGTAACGATGAATGTTTTGCTATTGAGTTTCATGCTTACACCTGCCTTCCTTGAATTTTGCTAGATTTCATGCCTAGTGTGAGGACACTGATGATGCCTGTGCTGACTTTTGCTCCGAAGCGTTCAGAGCCTGTCAGATGATGTTCCTTTATCGGTACGCCATGTGATGTCCAAAGAAGACTTTTCACGGTGGTAAATCTCTTGGCAAACGCTGTGTAATGATGAGGACCTATTTCTGTTCGAGCATCAGCAATCAAAGGACGGTTCAGGTTTTCCGCAGAGATAGCGATAATCCTTATTCCAGGGACAAAGATTCAGCTAGCGAGAGAACCGGGGTCAGGCATGCATCGACCCCTTGTCCGAAATCTGACCAATAGGGTAGGTTGCGGGACAAAAACACATCCTGGATTTCCTGATAGACCGGGTTCATGGGATCCGCCTGGCTGAATTGATAAGGGATCCAATGGGGAAAGTGTAAAGCGTGGCAGAAATTTTCCCAAAACTTTTTCTCTAATGCCCCTAACGCGACAAAACGGTCATCGGCAGTTCTGTACAAATGATAGCACACGACGTGCCCTATGAGTTCAGGGGCACCTCGCGGCATCTTTGTGATCCGCCAAATTTCTGCATGAACTCTCAGCAATTTTTGGAGCTGGGCTAAGATAGACACATCCAGAAACTGTCCGTGGTCGGTACGGTGGCGGTTCACCAATGCCGCGAGAATGGCTTCGACGGCACCTTGTCCTCCTATAAGATCGGCCCACTGCACCGAAGGCAGGATGGGAACATTGTGACAATCGACGTGTTGGGACAACATGCCGCTTAAGGCGAGGTAGTTGATATCGTGCCCAGCCAAATGCGCCCGGGGGTCTGTTTGTCCGTAACCCGTCAGGGCGCAATAGATGAGACGCGGATTAATTTGGCTCAGGGCCTCGTAACCCAGGCCCAGTCGTTCGGGTACACCTGGCCTAAATCCCTCAAGCAGAACATCTGTCTGGCGGATCAAATCCCGTGCCGATGTTTGCCCTTCTGGGGTTTTGAGATTGATTTCGCACAACTTTTTATTCTGAGCGTGGACATGAAAGACAATGCCCATGCCCTCTTGTTGGGGTCCTATGTGCCTGGCTGGATCTCCTCCCGGGGGCTCGACCTTCCAGACGGTTGCGCCTAGTTCAGCAAGCCGTGACGACGCGTGTGGGCCGGGAAGCAGGGTGGTGAAATCCAATATAGTGATATCTTCTAACATGGGTAGAATCTCCCTTGAGTGAGATGCCAATGCTAAATTCAGTGTAATCAAATTTATTGACAGAAGGTAGTGTTGCGCCGTGAAAATATTGACGGCAACAGCTAATGAGAAGACACCGGTTAGTTATCGCCCCGTTTTGATAACAGCTCTACACCGTAGCAACCCAAGACGTCGGAGGCTCAGAGTGTTTCTGACCCTTGCCCCCGGTTAGAAACCCGACGTCGCATTCTCAAGGACGGCTAAGGGAAGTTTCATATCACCGAGGATTCGATTCTGACAATTCTCTAGCCAGCCACACCAAAGTCCCAGGAATTAATCTCCCATAATGCCTCAGTTCACGATAGCTTTATTTTAAGATGGTCCTTCAGACTTTGGATTTGAAAGCCCACAACGACATGTCGACCCGTTTCGTTTTCAATGATGGTCGTAGGAGTAGACTGGGAACCCAAGGCTATGACTTCATCGATATAGGCAACGTTCTCACGAATATTGCGTTCTTCGAACGGCACATGATGTTGAGAAAGCCACGCTTTCTCTTCTGTACAAGCGTGTCATCCGGGTTGCGTATAAATAATGACGCTCAATGATATCCACCTCTCTGCACTCGATTGCACTATTATATGCTAAATATGGGATAGCTCCAATGTGGCGCGAGTCAGAACAGCCGTTCACGATATCTCCCAACACAGTGGATGAAGCGGTCGAATTCCGCCTGCTTAGAATTTGTGTTTCGGCGACAATATACCAGGATTCGCGGGAAAGGAGAACACTCCCATAGGTGTCCATGGGAGCAGATGAGTAAGGTTGTAAAGCTTGTACGACCTGTGCTAAAAGAGTGTACAGCCCAGTTTTCGGTTAACAGCTACCACTGATTAACACTATAAGGGCAATGGGAATCCCCTGATAGGCATTCGTTTCGTGTAAGCAGAGGATCTAGTCAACATTCTGCGACTTAAAGATTGGAGCCAAAATAAAAAGGGAAAGCGCCGCCAGGGGCTGTGAAAGGTGTCTTGCAAGTCTCACCCGACCTTGACATTGCATGGTTCCACCGGTAATATTAATAACCGTGCAAGGTTAAAATTATGCGCCCGTAGCTCAGGGGATAGAGCAGAGGTTTCCTGTGCGCCACGTTCCGGCGTCAGTTTGTGCAGAAATGCTACAGAGAAAGCGCCGGGAACTAGGCTATTCTAGTTACAACTTTTGCGAAGATACGGGATGTAATTTGTCCCCACCGTCACAACCAACGGTGCAATACCCTAATACCCCGACAGGCACACATGGCATGACCGCCGAATGTGTCTGAAAGCTCGGTGAGGAGCGTGAAAGGCATCCAACAGGATGACGAGTAATGCCTGGGGCTAAAAAGTTGCTATGGTGAGAATGACATGATGAGTGTCTGACGAACCGCCGAATGTACAGGGATTGCCGATTGGGAGAAATCCACAATGAAGGCAGCGGAAACCAGTATAGGAAAGCTGGAATCTGCACGTAACGCATTGCGTTACAGTAGTGGCGAAAAATGGTTGTTACGTCATCTGCCTTCACCCTATAGGCTGGCACCTAAGGCAACAAATGAACAGCTATTCGCAAAGGAACGTGGGAAGCTTGCTGTTAGTGCAATACTACGGTCATGTAGACTAAGGGTAAGTGGCAGCTGCTCCGTAGTACCAAGGAAACCAATGAAAGTTGGTGGAGGGAAGGGAGCAAGTCGAGCGAAAGTACATTGATCACAGCTTCGCACCAAAAAGGTTAATTGATAATGAGACCAAAACGACACAGGACTAAGCCAGTCGCAAGCTATGCCGAAGAGAGTTTAGCCAGTCATGATCAGACTGCAATACCATTGAACATTGTGTTATGATCGATACCCAAGAAAATCGAATAGTGAAGCTGTGAGAAGGTCTGTATGTACTGAGTTCGAGGGAACGCCGTATGCGGTGAAAGCCGCACGTACGGTGTGGAGTGGGGGAAAACCAGGTCGTCTGACTGCCATCAAGGTAAAAGACGAAACGTTACCTATCACTATAAACCTTGTGTCGGTGGTTCGAGTCCTCCCGGGCGCACCAATTAAATGGAGATTATTGTCACGCTAGATTATGAACCCTTTATGGAGCTGGCCTTACAGGAAGCCAAAAATGCCGCTCAATCGGGGGAAATCCCGGTTGGAGCGGTCTTAATTCGCGAAGACGGCACGATTTTGGCAAAAAACCATAATCGCCGGGAACAGGACCATGATCCTTCGGCGCATGCCGAAATGTTGGTCATTCGTGAAGGTGCTCAGAAATTGGGCGGCTGGCGTTTAGGGGGAACGACGTTGCTGGTGACCCTTGAGCCATGTATAATGTGTGCAGGCGCTATTATATTAAGTCGCATTAAGTGTGTGGTTTATGCGGCGGCCGATCCCAAAGCGGGTGCGGTGCGAAGTCTATATGAAATATTAGGGGATAAGCGGCTAAATCACCGGGTAGAAGTGTGTGAGGGTGTAGGACGGGAGAACTCCCAGATTTTATTGCAGGAGTTTTTTCAGTCTCGACGTCACAACAAAAAGTGAATAGGTATGGTGTGGAGAGGTGTCTGAGTTGGTCGAAGGAGCCCGACTCGAAATCGGGTAGGCGGTTTAATCCCGTCTCGTGGGTTCGAATCCCACCCTCTCCGCCAGATGAATTAATGTGGAGGGGTGGCCGAGTGGTTTAAGGCGCACGCCTGGAAAGCGTGTTGGTGGGCCAATCCTGCCTCGAGGGTTCGAATCCCTCCTCCTCCGCCATTTTTTAGTAGGCCATGGAGCCGCATCGATCGGGTCCCGCGCGGACAACCCCTGTGAACCCCGTCAGGCCCGGAAGGGAGCAGCGGTAAGCGGGAACGTTGTGGTGCCGCGGAGCAGCCTGGTCGGTGCCGCTCTGTGACCTAAATTTTTTACATTCATGGAGGCGCTTGCCGTGGCACATCAGGCTTTGTACCGGATTTATCGCCCCAGATCTTTTGAAGAAGTGACGGGGCAGAGCCGAGTCGTGGAAACGTTGCGTCAGGCCGTGCGTCAAGGGCGGTTGACCCATGCCTATTTGTTTTCTGGACCCCGGGGAACAGGCAAGACCAGTGTTGCCAGAATATTGGCGAAAGCTATTTCTTGTGAGAATCCGACATCGCGAGGTGAACCGTGCCTTCAGTGCCCTTCATGTTTAGCCGTTGAGAAGGGACAACACCTGGATGTTTTTGAAATTGATGCGGCTTCTAATCGTGGTATTGATGAAATACGGGACATAAAAGAACGCATTGAGCAGTCACCGGTAATGGGTCGCTATCGTATTTATATTATTGATGAAGTGCATATGCTTACCTCCGAAGCATTCAATGCGCTGTTGAAAACTTTGGAGGAACCCCCTAGCCATGTAATTTTTGTATTAGCGACCACCGAACCGCAAAAGCTTCCGGTTACGGTGTTGTCTCGGTGTCAACGTTATGAATTCCAAAGGCTGAGTGTAGCATTGATCGGGGAGCGGCTGCAGCAAGTTATGGCCAAGGAGGGGGTCGAAGCGGAACCAGAGGCCGTGGAATTGATCGCCGAATATGCTGATGGGGCCATGCGTGATGCGTTAAGTTTGCTGGACCAGGCCGTGGCCGTGGAAGGCCAAAGCATCACCTATAACCAAGTGGCGGCATTGGTTGGCACTGTGGAACCACTGATGATGGAACAAATCATGACAGCCATGACGGTTAAAACGCACGATGTGGCACAATTGATGCGTATTCTCGATGGGGTTTACCAGGAAGGGAAGGACTATCGTTTGGTATTGCGGGGAATTGCTAGACAAATCCGAGACATTGTCTTGTATAGGCAGGGAGGACAAGATTTGTTTCCCCGCTACCGCCAACAGTGGTTGCAAAAACTGGACCAAGGGTTGCCAGCAAACATTTCTTTTACGGCGTGGTTTCGCGCCATAGAATTGCTGGCGGAAGCGGAAACACGGCTCAGAGGCGGTTTTCCGGCGCAACTTTCTGTTGAGCTGGCCTTGTTCAAGATTCGGGAGGAGTTGGTGGCCAATCCTCTTCTGGCACCGATTGAATCTGTTGACAGCAGGAAGACGGGGAAGGAGAATGACACAGTACAATTGGACTCGCGGTCCGAACATTCTGTTGAGAGAGCATCAGAAACCAGAGGCGAGAACTGGGATTACGAAGGCAAACGAGAGAATGCTTCCCCAACAGCCCTTCCTGAATCTCATGACCAGCAACTTAGTGTATTTCTGGAGACTATTCGTCAGGCCAGGCCGTCGACATACGCACTGCTTCAGGAGGCAAGCATTCGACAAACAGAAAAATCGCTGGAAATTGTATTTTCCTTTCCGGCCCACCGTGATTTAATGATGTCAAGTCATCACAAGACATTACTGGAGCAGGTATTAGAACGCGTTTACGGTCCCGAAATGCAGTATCATTTATTGGTAGGCAATGAGCGTCCCCCGGCTAGGACAGAACCGTCAGTGTCTAAGCCGCCAGCCAAAGAAGACGGGGGCTCGCTGGAGAAGGACATTCATACGTGGTTTGGGAAAGAGCTTCCCATCAAGACGACTGAGTAATCCGGCCAAGGAGGATGAAAACATGGGATTTAACTCCAACAATATGCAGAAGATGATGAAACAAGTGCAAAAGATGCAACAGGACATGGCTCGCGTTCAGGAAGAGCTGGAACATGAAACAGTGGAAGTGGAGACTGGCGGTGTAGTCAAGGCAGTTTTCAACGGACATGGGGAGATTCAAGGCATCACAATCCAACCCGAGGCGGTTGACCCCAACGACGTAGATATGTTGCAGGACTTAATTCTCACGGCAGTGAGGGAGGGGCACAAGAAGGCCCAGGAATTAGCCAGTACCCGGCTTAACGAAGTGACCAAAGGCGTGAATCTTCCCAATATGCCTGGTCTGCTATAGCAATGATTTACCCCGAGCCTATTCAAGATCTCGTGAGTCAATTGGCCAAACTACCTGGGGTAGGACCGAAAACCGCCCAACGTTTGGCTTTTTTCTTGTTAAATATGCCCCCTGGGGAGGCCGAACTGTTGGCGGATGCTATTGTGAATGCCCGCACCCAGATTCAGTATTGTTCCTCATGCTTTAATTTTACAGATAGTGATCCCTGTGCGATATGCCAGAATAGTGCGCGCGATCCTCGGGTTGTGATGGTGGTTGAACACCCCAAGGATGTTATTGCCATGGAGAAGACGCGCGAGTTTAAAGGACGCTATCATGTCCTTCATGGAGCTATTTCTCCTATGGAAGGAGTCGGGCCGGACGATCTTAGAATTAAAGAGTTAATTGTCCGCATTCAGCAAACACCTCCTAAAGAAATTGTTTTGGCTACGAGTTCCAGTTTAGAAGGAGAAGCCACAGCTTTATACTTGGCCCGGTTGTTTAAGCCTATGGGCTTTAAGGTCACGCGTATTGCGCGGGGCTTGCCTATGGGAGGAGATTTGGACTATACCGATGAGGTCACCTTGCTCAAAGCCTTAGAAGGGCGACAAGAGGTTTGAGTGAGAGACTTGTGGAACAAAGCTAGGGAATAAAAAAGACATGTGATGGCATATCCTAGTTTCATAGGAAGGATATGCCATTATTGAACAGAGAGTCCTTTCAGGTGGGCCTGCGGCATAAAGGGCGTTCGAGCGTAATGCATTCACTAAAGCTCACAGTGTGAAAGGGCTAATTCGACACTTTTTTGGATGGATAAGCACCCATGGGTTTGGAGTTTGGGGTTTGTGGCAATGAGGCGAGGGGGGAGCGGCATGGCGCCAGGTCTTGGCGGTGGGATTTGTTCTTCTTATGGCTTACACGTTGATTAGTCTGCTCACCGCATGGATTGCGAGACCCAAGAGGCGAAAGCAGTGGATTCGGTGGACAGTGCGAGCTTTGGGAGGAATCGGGCTTCTGTTTGGATGGAATTTGCTGGCCAACTGGGAAGGATTTAGGATTATTGGTGTGAACAGTTTTACCCTTGTCGTCTCTCTTGTGCTGGGATTGCCGGGAATCGCCGGCTTGGTGGCGGTGCACTATGGGCTTTCTTGACCCGTGATTGATGGCTGGGCTACACTAAATGCACGTAATCAAAAGACATAGTGAATAAATTGTTAATGGGGATCAGCTGCTCAGGAGGGAAACGTGTGATTAGGGTACGCTATGCGCCGAGTCCTACCGGCACGCTGCACATTGGCGGAGCCAGGACGGCCTTGTTTAATTATCTTTTTGCCAGGCACCATCACGGACAGTTTGTATTGCGTGTGGAAGATACGGATCGTGCCCGGCTGGTGCCAGGGTCTGAAGAAGGCATGGTTGCGGGTTTGCGTTCTTTAGGCATTAATTGGGACGAAGGACCTGATATTGGTGGAGAATTCGGGCCGTATCGCGTATCAGAACGAGTCCTTCGGCATCAACAGGCAGTGAAACGGCTTCTGGATCAAGGATTGGCCTATCGTTGTTATTGTACACCCGAGGAATTGGAACAAGAACGAAAAAGACTGGAAAGCCAGAAGCTTCCGCCCAGATACAGTGGCAAATGCCGTTTAAGACCGCCGAATGATCCCATATTTCAGTCAGACGAGCCTTTTGTGGTGCGGATGAAGGTTCCTTCCAAAGGTGAAACCGTCGTGAATGATTTGATTCGTGGCCGCGTCGTGTTTGAAAACCGTATCTTAGATGACTTTGTCTTGCAAAAATCAGACGGCACTCCGGTCTATAATTTTGCGGTGGTGCTGGACGACCATGACATGGCCATTACCCATGTTATTCGGGGTGAGGAACACTTATCTAACACGCCTAAGCAAATCTTAATCTATGAGGCCTTAAATCTACCCGTGCCCCAGTTTGCTCACCTTCCCATGATTTTGGCACCAGACCATACTAAGCTGTCTAAACGCCACGGTGCGACGTCCGTGGAAGAATATCGTGAACAGGGTATTTTGCCAGAAGCTTTGGTCAACTATCTCTTGCTGTTAGGGTGGTCGGCTTCCGATGATACGGAAATCATGACGTTGGATCAAGCCATTGAATGGTTTGATCTTAACCGAGTTCAGCACACGGCGGCAATATATGACATAAAGAAACTGGTATGGATGAACAGCCAGTACATGCGTACCATACCGATTGGAACTTTGATCGATTACGTACTTCCCTTTATCAAATCTCGTCAACTTGACGTTTCCCGCGGGCCTGATCTGGCTCGGGCGATTGAGTTAGGACGCGAACGTTCCCATACTTTGCTGGAGTTAAGGGAGGCTCTGACGTTTTTTTATGAGCGTCCCCGAAGCTTTGACGAGCAAGGCGTGAAGAAGCATTTTGCCGATGAAAAAACCCCGGAGCGCCTGCGGGCATTGGCCCAGAGTCTGAAGAAACTCCGTGTTTGGGATCATGATCATCTAGTGGCCGTTTATGATGAGGAAGCCAAGCAGCTTGGGATTAAGCGAGCAGCCCTGATTCATCCCACGAGGCTCGCCGTTACAGGCAAAACCGTCGGGCCAGGGCTGTTCGAATTGCTGGAGGTTTTGGGTCAAGAAGAAACCGTGGCCCGTCTTTTGGACGCAGCCACGGCAATTACAGAACAGCATGTTAAACCGACACCTTGAGTCTGGCAGGTCCGGGAAAAACCCGGCCGATGCGGTACAAGGGCACCTCAAGGCGGGAAAACGTCGTTTCCATTGAAGCGGCGTTTTCTTCTTTTACCGTGACGAGCAATCCGCCTGAGGTTACAGCGTCTGCAAGCAATGTGAGCGTGAACTCATCCACTTGCGGAGAGACCGTCAGATGGGGAGCCACGTATTTAAGATTCCGTCGGCTGCCAGAAGGAAATTTGTCTTGTCGCGCTAATTCTCGCGCTCCCGACACAACGGGAATGGCGGATACAAGAAGTTCCATGCTGACATTGGCACCTTTCGCCATTTCCCAGGCGTGACCAAGAAGTCCAAATCCCGTAACGTCAGTACAGGCTGTGGGATCGCCCACAAGCCGAATGGTGTCACTGGCCTCTTTATTCAAGGTTATCATCACTTTCAACACATCTTCCATCATGTCCCGGCTCGTTTCGCCGTCCTTAATGGCTTTGATAACCACACCTGTGCCGATGGGCTTAGAAAGATACAAAACGTCACCTGCTTGAGCCGTGCTATTTCGCCAGATATGGTCGGGGTGAACCAACCCAGTTACTGAATAGCCCATTTTGGGTTCGTTGTCGTCGATCGAATGTCCTCCCAAAAGACGGCATTCGGCTTCATCGAGAATTTCTTGTCCGCCTCTCAACATGGCTCCGATTTCATCTGCTGACAACACGCCCTCAGGAACCGCTAAGAGATTGAGCGCGGTGATCGGAATTCCACCCATGGCATAGACATCCGACAAGGAATTAGCCGCGGCGACTTTGCCGAATAGTTCCGGGTCGTCAACAACCGGTGTCAAAAAGTCGACCGTCTGAACTAGGGCCTGAGACGCATTGATACGATAAATTCCGGCGTCATCATGTGTGTCGTTGCCAACCAGAACAGCCTCATCCTGGGGGTTGGTACGAACAATGAAGCTTAACGCGCTCGATAGGTCCTCCGGACCTAGTTTACAGCCTCATCCTGACTTGCTGGTCATTTGTGTCAATCGTGGGTGCACCCGAATCACCTCCTTTATCTAAACATTGCCACGAAGAGTGGCCAAAACTTTTTGAAGGTGATTGCCTCGAGTCAAATACGCAGGGCAAAGATCTTCTCGAGTATCATAGCACATCTGAAAACCCTCAGGCACAAGAGCCAATGACTGGGATCACCGTTGGGAGCAACGGCAGAATCTTGCCACAAAAATATTACCAAAATCGGGCGTAAAGCCCCGGCTTTTAAGCCTGGGGATATAAGCCCGTTGTCCCTAACGGGCCAAAATCTTGAAGAGTACCGGCTTTTGAGCTAGACTATTTTTGCAAGCGAATTCCTTCGGGAATCGGAAGGGGAGTCACTTCTGCAGACGGGCTTGCGAGCACGAAGAAGCCGCGA